>NZ_ABCS01000005.1 GCF_000170895.1 Plesiocystis pacifica SIR-1
TGCGCGCCCGCTCCCCCGCCCACGCCCGGGCGCTGACCCAGGCCCGGCTGCGCGCCCACCCCGACGACGCCGACGCGCACATGCTCACCGCCGAGCTGGCCCTCGACGGCGACAACCCGGCCCTGGCCCTGCACCACACCCGCCTGCTCCTGGCCGCCGACCCCGAGCTCGCCCGCGCCCACCACCTGCGCGCCCGGGCTCGCTTCGCCCTGGTCGAGCGCGCCGAGGGCGAGCGGGCCAAGGCGCAGCTCGCCCGCGCCGTGGACGAGCTCGAGGCGGCCCTCGAGGCCGGCCTCGACGACCCCGGGCTCGTCGAGGAGACCCTGGTCCTGGCCCTGCTGCGCGTGGGCGACGAGGCGGCCATGGACCGCGCCGGTCGAATCCTCGAAGATCTGCTGGCGCGCCGGGCCGACCCGACGACCCGCAAGCGCCGCCAGGACCTCGCCGATCGCGTGCGCGGTCAGACCCCGAGCCGGCAGCGATGAGCGAAGACGACGCGGCACCGACAGCACCGACAGCGCCGGGGTCGATCCGTCGCAGCCTGTCGTGGACCCTCCTCGGCGAGGGCGTGTTCGCGGCCTGCCAGTGGTTCTCGCTCATGGTCGTCGCCAAGCTCGGCTCCCCCGAGGCCCTGGGCCGCTACGCCCTCGGCCTCGCCGTCGCCACGCCGATCATCGTCCTCGCCAACCTCCACCTGCGCCCGATCTACGTCGTCGACGTGCGCAGCCGTTGGCGCTTCGGCGACTACCTGCGCCTGCGCATGCTGTTGATCCCCGGGGCCCTCGCCGCCACGGCCGGGGTGTGCCTGGTCCGGGGCTGGCCCGCGCTGACGATCGGGGTGGTGCTGCTCGTCGCGCTGATCCGCGCCTCGGGCAGCGCCACGGACATCCTCTACGCCCGGGCCCAGCGCGCCGAGGCCATGGACCCCATCGGGATCTCCCGGGCCGTGCGCGGCGTGCTGTGGATCGGCATGCTCGCCCTGGGCCTCGCGCTGGGCGGCGAGCTCCTGGCCCTGGGCCTCGCCGCCGCCGCCTTGCTGCTGTTCACCCTGGCCTACGACCTGCCCAGGGCCCAGGCCGCCACGGGCCCCGACGACCTCGCCCCCAGCCCTCCCGGCGAGGCGCGGCGCCGAGCCTTGCGCGCGCTCGCCTGGGAGGCCCTGCCCATGGGGGTCGCCGGCGGCCTCCTGGGTATCGCGGGCAACGTGCCGGCCTACGTGCTCGAGGCCAGCCACGGCCTCGAGCAGGTCGGCTTCTTCGCCGCCGTGCTGTCGATCATCCAGGCCAGCGGCGTGTTCAACATGGCCCTGGGCAACGCCGCGATCCCTCGCCTGGCCAAGCTCGCCAACGTCGACGCCGACGAGGGCGACGCCCGCCAGTTCTGGCGCCTGCTCGCCAAGCTCCTGGGCCTGGTCCTGGTCCTCAACGGCCTGGGCGTGCTCGCCGTCGCGCTCATCGGCGACCTCTACCTGCGCGTCGCCTACACCGCGGACTACGTCGCCTACCTGCCCCAGCTGGTGCTCGCGTCCGGGGCCGCCGTGGTCCTGGGTCTGGCCAACATGCTGTCCCAGACCCTCACGGCCCTGGGCCGCTTTCGCATGCAGCTGGTGCTCAACGCCGTGGCCCTCGGCTTCGCCCTGGCGATCGCCCTGTGGCGGATCCCGACGGGCGGGCTCACCGGCGCCGTCGAGACCCTGATGGCCGTCGCCGCCTTCCGCTTCGCGCTCTACCTCGGCGCCAACGCGGCCGTGGGCCCCCGCGCCCGCTGACCCCGCTGACCGCCGCGGGTCAGCCCAGGCAGCCAGGCCATGCCCGCGAGGATCCAGGTGTGCCGCCAGTGCACGCTGTCGATGACCATGGACTCGACGCAGATCGCCGCGAGCGAGCCCGCGACCACGGCCATGGCCGTCTGCACGCGCACGTCCTCGGCGTCGATCGCCAGCCAGGCCGAGCGAAAGAAGGAGCCGAACAACAGCGCCGCCAGGCTCAGCCCGCCCAGGTAGCCGTTCTCGACGAAGGCGCGCACGTAGGCGTTGTGGGCCGCGCGGGTGAAGGTGCTCTCGGACTGCCCGGGCCCGATGCCCAGGGGCGTGCGCGTGGCGACCTCGAGGGCCTCGCGCTGGGTCGCGAAGCGGTCGGTGTCGTAGCGCTGCAGGCCCAGGCGCTGGTCGAGCATGGTCTGGACCACGTCGACGGAGGCCAGGCGATCGAGGGCGAGCGCCAACAGCACCGCCGCGACCGGGACCATCAGCAAGAGCATGGCCCGCGAGCGCGGCGAGCCGAAGGCGACCATGCGCAGGCCAAAGAACACCGCCAGGCCCAGGGCCAGGCTGATCCACGCCCCGCGCGAGTAGGTCAGCAGCACGCCCATGGCGCAGACCACCAGCACGATCGTCCACGGCAGCCGGCGCCCGCGCTCGAGGCTGACGAGCTGGGCCACGGCCCACACCGCCGGCGCGACCAGGTAGGCCCCGTAGACGTTCGCGTCCTTGAACAGCGCGTGGACCCGGCCCTGGGGGGCCATGCGCGCGGCGAAGGGCAGCACGCCAAAGTAGCTGCCGATCGCCAGCACCGAGGTCACCGTCGCCCCGATCGCCCAGCCCGCGAACAGCACCTGCAGCGCCCGCTCGCCGCTCTTGCCCACGAAGCCCAGGACCAGCGCCCACGCGAGGATGAGGTAGGCCGTGATCGCAAAGAAGCGCGCGCCCACGAACAGCAGCTTGGCCGCCGGCAGCGAGAGCACGTTGGCGACGATGAACAGCGCGACGCAGACCAGCGCGAAGGCGCTGCCCCGGGGGATCGCGAGGCGGCGCAGGAGCAGGGCGAGGGGGAGCAGGCCGACGGCGAGGAGGTCGAAGGGCGCGGGCTCGATGAACACCACCGCGCACAGGCCCATGGTCGCGAGCATGATCCACTCGAAGCTGTCGAGGCGGCCGAGTCGGGCCCGCTTGGACGAGACCGGCCCGCGCTGCTGCTGCCCGCTCACCCTCGGAGGGTACACCGCATGGGCGAGCTCAGCCCGCGCGCAGGTAGGCCTGGGCCAGGCGCACGGCCTCGTCCACGAGCTCGTCGCGCCGGCTCGGCTCCGAGACCGCCGCGGACACGACCGCGCTGACGGCGTGCACGAGCACGGCGGCGACGAGCTCGGCCCGCGCTGGCTCCACGGCGCCACGGGCCTGGAGCGCCGCGCCGAACAGCTCGGCGAAGCTCGAGCCCCACGCCGCCCCGGCTTCCCGCAGCGGACCGACGAGCTGAGTGCCGAGCCACAGCTGGGCGTAGCCTGGTTCTTCGAGATAGAAGTTAGCGAAGGCCCGGATGACCCCGGCGAGCACGATCTGGGCCTCGACCTCGGCGGGCTGGGACAAGGGCGGCAACAGGGCCTCCGCCAAGCGCACGCGGTAGCGCTCGAGCAAGGCCTCGAGCACGGCCTCCTTGTTGGGGAAGTACTGGTAGACCGTACCGATCGACGCCCCGGCCTGGCGCGCGAGGGCGTTGGTGGTCACGCCCTCGTAGCCCACGGTGGCGAGGAGCTCGGCGGCGGCGTCGAGGATCGACTCGCGGCGCTGGGTGGCGCGGCGTTGCTTGGGCTGACGCACGAGCGGGCAGCGTGGCAAAAGTTGAGCATTGACTCAACTTCGACTAGAGTTGAGCTAATGCTCAACTTCTCAGAGCGCCGCAAAGCCCCAGCCTGGCTGGGCCTAGCCAGCTTTTGCGTGATCTGGTGCGTTGCCTGCGCCGGTCCAGAGGAGCGCTTGGGCTGGCCCGGCCTGGTCCTGGCCCTCGGCGCGGGCGCCCTCGCGATGACCCCCGGCCCCAAGCCGCGACGCATGCTCGCAGCCCTCGCCTGCGGAGCCCTCGTGGTCGGCACGGGCTGGCTGCCTGCGCTGTGGCCCCTGGCCCAGATCGTCATGGTCCTTCCGGCGGCGCTGCTGTGGCTCCGCGAGGCTCGCCAACCACCGCTGACCCGCGGCCGCGTCGAGTGGCTGCCCGTGCTCGTCCCGGCCCTCGCCGCCGCCGTCGCCCTGCCGCTGTGGTTCGCCCTCGACCCGAGCGCCGACCCGGGCCGCTACCCCTTCCCCGATCTCCCCGCCGCGCTGCTCCTCGTCGGCGCCCTCGTGTTCGCCACGGTCAACGCCGCCCTCGAAGAGCTGTGCTTCCGCGCGTTCATGCAAGGCGCCCTCGACGAGCTCGGCACCCCGGCGATCGCCATCGTGCTCCAGGGCGTCGCCTTTGGCGTCGCGCACTGGTTCGGCTTTCCCAGTGGTTGGTGGGGGGTCCTGCTCGCCGGCAGCTGGGGCGTCGCCCTGGGCTTCGTCCGCTGGCGCTGCGAGGGCTTGCTCGCGCCCTGGATCGCCCACGTGTTCGCGGACCTGACGATCTTCGCGGTGCTGTGGGCCGCGCAGAGCTGAAGCCGGGGCTCGCCGACCAGGGGATGGGGCGACGGTCCAACCCGACGCGCGTGCTACCGTCGAAGGGAGCCGCTCGCCGGCTCGGATGGATCCGCCGCGATGGATGACACGCCCTTCGTGAGTCCGCTGGTCCGGCGTCGCCGCGAGGGCGCGCTGGCCAAGCTCCGCTTTGGCGCGCCTCGAGCCTCGCCCGAGCGCACCCAGCTGTGCGCCCGCCTCGACGCGAAGCTGCTCGAGACCTGCGCCTCGCTCCCGGCCCCGCTGCAAGCCGACGCACAGGCCGATCTACGCCGCTACGGCGCGGGCCAGCGCAGCTTCACCGAGCTGTTTCACCCGCCCACCTGGACCTTCCTGCAAGCGCCAGCGCTCGACGATGAAGCCCGGGCCCTCGCCGAGAGCGTGCAGGCCCACGGCCTGTTCCTGCACCTGTGGGACGACCACCTGTGCGACGGTCAGCTCGCCCCGACGCCCGCGCGGCTGCAGCTCGGCGCCGCGGCCTGGCGCCGCTTCGAAGCGGACGCCCTCGCCCTCGCCCAACACCGGGGCCAGACCCCAGGGGTAGTCGGCGAGGCCATCGCTCGCTACTTCGCGGCGCTCACCGGCCGCGCAGCCGTGGGAGACCTCAGCGCCTACCTCGAGCGCTTCCGGGACGAGGTCGCGATCTGGACCCTCGCGCCGCGCCTGGTTGGTGGGCCGCGCCTCGCCGCGGTGGTCGAGGACTTCAGCGTGGCCTGGCGCCTCGTCGATGACCTTCAGGACGCCCGCGAGGACATCCTGTCCGGGCAACGCAGCGCGCTGTGGTGGTCCTGCGGCGAGGAGCTGCGCGCGACCTGGGAGGCCTGCCGGCGCCGGCGCTCCGGAGAGCTGCGCCGCGGCCAGGTCGAGCCTGGGGCCTGGGCGCGCTTCGAGGCGGCGGTCTTCGACGAGGGAATCGTCGCCGAGGCACTCGATAGTGTGCACACGCTAATGTGCACCTCACATGGAAATGCGGTGATTTTGAAATACGTGCACATTGCCCAAGAGATCAGCGAGATGGCCATTGGGCTGACCCCACCCATTCCGGAGAACAGCCCCTAGTCCCAGGTAGGGGGCCATATTTACATGAATTTGTGTCTTGACCGCGTCGGCTCGCCTGTGAGAGTTTGCATCGCCCTTTGGAATCGTAGGGCGACATTTCGCCGAGGTGATTGGAGAGCGCGATGAAAAGCACGTCCTTGTATTTCAACGGTAGTGGTACCCACATCGCCCTGGGCAACCCGGCTGCAGCGCAGATCACCGGGGACCAGACCATCGAGATGTGGATCCGCCCCGCGGCCCTGGGCAAGCGCCAAAACCCCATCGCCAAGGCCTACGGCGGCGAGGGCACCATCACCCTCGAGTCCGACGGCTCGATCAACTACTACTACGGGACCAGCGGCGGCAACGACTCGCCCTACGTCGGCTTCGGCACCGGCGAGCCCATCATCCGCGTGGGCGAGTGGGCCCACATCGCGATCGTCCGCGACCTGCAAAACGGCACGCTGCGCTGGTACCACGACGGCCGGCTGGTCCAGGAGATGGCCGCCCCCCATCCCCAAGCCAAGGCCGGCAGCAACCCGCTGACCATCGGGACCGGCTACGCCGGGCGCTTCCACGGCGAGATCAGCGAGGTCCGGCTGTGGTCCGTGGCGCGGACCCAGGCCCAGCTCCAGGCCAACCTGCGCATGCGCCTGCTCGGCAGCGAGCTCGGCCTCGCGGGCTACTGGCCCCTCGACGAGTCCGGCGGCGCCGTCGCCTACGACCGCTCGGGTCGCAACAACAACGGGACGATCAACTCGGGGCACTGGCGCGGCTACGGCCCCGCCTTCCACCCGCGGGTCGAGGCCCTGAGCTGCGACGGCTCCAACGACTACGTCGACATCGGCAGCCCCGCCGCCGTCAAGATCACCGGCGACCAGACCATCGAGCTGTGGATGCGCCCGCGGGTCCTCGGCAAGCGCCAAAACCCCATCGCCAAGGCCTACGGCGGCGAGGGCACCATCACCCTCGAGACCACGGGCTCGCTCAGCTACTACTGCGGCCAGTCCGGCGGCAACGGCTCGCCCTACATCGGCTTCAACAGCGACGTGGGTGTCCAGGCCGGCCGGTGGACCCACGTGGCCATCGTCCGCGACATGGCGGCCAAGACCCTCAGCTGGTACCACGACGGCGAGCTCGTCCGCAGCGGCGCGCTGACCCTCGACTCGATCACCGCCGGCAGCTTGCCGCTGCGCATCGGCAAGGGCTACGTCGAGGACTTCGACGGCGACCTCAGCGACGTGCGCCTGTGGTCCGTGGCCCGCAGCGCCGACGAGCTCGCGGCCAACTACCAACGGCGGCTGCGCGGGAGCGAGGCCGGCCTCGCGGGCTACTGGCCCCTCGACGACGGCCCGGGCGCCCGCGCCTGGGATCTGAGCCCCAACGCCAACGACGGCGTGATCTCGAACCCGCGCTGGACCAGCAACGGCCCCGGCCTCAACCGGCCCATGGCGCTGCAGCTCGACGGCTCCAGCGACTCCGTCGAGATCCCCCACTCGGCCCAGGTCTCCGTCACCGGCGATCAAACCATCGAGCTGTGGCTGCGCCCGCGGATCCTCGGCAAGCGCCAAAACCCCATCGCCAAAGCCTACGGCGGCGAGGGCACCATCACCCTCGAGGTCAACGGCTCGATCAGCTACTACTGCGGCCAGTCGGGCGCCAACACCTCGCCCTACATCGGCTTCACCGCGGCGGCCAACATCGCCGCGGGGCAGTGGACCCACGTGGCCATCGTCCGCGACCTGGGGACGCAGACCCTGACCTGGTACATCGACGGCGTCGAGACCAGCGAGACCGACCTCGCCTACTCGAGCATCACGGCCAGCGGCGCCCCGCTGACCATCGGCTCCGGCTACGTGCACAACTTCGACGGCGAGCTGACCGAGGTGCGCCTGTGGTCCATCGCGCGCACGGAGGCGGAGATCCGCGCCGACAAGGATCGCCGCCTCGTCGGCGTGGAGGAGGGCCTGGCTGGCTACTGGCCCCTCGCTGGCGGCACCGGCGAGGGCACGGAGGATCGCTCGCGCTACGCCAACCATGGCCAGCTCCGAGCCGACGCCAGGATCGGGCTGAGCGACCACCGCCTGCCCGCGGCCATCCCCTGCTCGGCCGCCCTGCGCTTCGACGGCGTCGACGACTACGTGCAGATCGGCAACCCGAGCGCGGTGCAGATCACGGGCGACCAGACCATCGAGATGTGGCTGCGCCCGCAGGTCCTCGGCAAGCGCCAAAACCCCCTCGCCAAGGCCTACGGCGGCGAGGGCACCATCACCCTCGAGCCCAACGGCAGCATCGGCTACTACACCGGGACCTCCGGGGCCAACGGCTCGCCCTACATCGGTCATCACACGCCGGAGGGCACGGTCGCGGCACAGCGCTGGACCCACGTGGCGATCGTCCGCGACTTCACCAACAACTCGCTGCGCTGGGTCATCGACGGCAGGCGCGTCAACGAGCGGACCATGCCCTACCCGGCCGCGACCGCCGGCGGCAACAACCTGACCCTCGCCGCCGGCTACGTCGAGCGCTTCGAGGGGGACCTGGCCGAGGTCCGCGTGTGGTCCACGGCGCGCACCGACGAGCAGATCGCCGCCAACCTCGACCGGCGCATGCGCGGCACCGAGTCCGGCCTGGCCGGCTACTGGCCCCTGTCCAAGGGCAGCGGCGATCGGGCCTGGGACCTCAGCGAGGGCCAAAACCACGGCACGATCTACAACGCCCCGCGCTGGCACGTCGGCCCGACCCTGATCCCCGCGACCTCGCAAGCCAGCGCCGGCGCGCCCCAGGTGGGCGTGGTCAGCGGGCAGAGCAGCCTGGGCGCGAGCGAGGGCGCGCCGACGACGGTGCAGCCCGCCGAGCTCCCGGACGCCCTGAAGAACCTCGAGTCCATCGAGGTCGAGGTGATGTTCGTGCCCTTCAACCTGCCCATCGAGTTCGCGGGCGCGGTCACGGTCGAGCCCTTCGCCAAGGCCATCAGCTACGCGGGCACGGCCACCCTGACCGCGCCCTTCGACGTCAGCGTCGACCCCCTCGAGATCGCCCTGGCCAAGGGCGAGGAATTCGAGTGGATGGTCAAGTTCGGGCTGCCGCAGTCGCGGAGCATCTCGACGGTCATCCAGGACCACGTGATCGCGCAGATCCCCAGCGCGATCCGGCCCTTCGTCGAGACCCTCGTCTCCCCCTACCTCGCGATCTACGACGACAGCATCATCATCCTGGCCAACGCCGAGGGTGAAGACAGCGAGCTGGGCTCGTACCTGGCCGGCTTCAACGTGTTCACCACGCTGATGGCCTCCGAGGTCCCGCCCTTCAACTTCCTCCACTCGACCTTCCCGCAGCTGGGCCTCGACACCCGCGAGGTCGTGCTCGCCGTGGGCGCCGAGAGCGGCGCAGAAAAGAACTTCTTCGTCGGCGCGGCGCTCATGCTCGAGGTCGAGCTCGGCACCTCGCTGATCGTGTTCGAGTCGATCTCGCTCAACGTCAGCAAGCAGCTCACGGACACCACCGTGGGCGCCGAGATCGCCTTCCGCCTCGACCTCGCCGGAGAGATCCTGAAGCTCCGCGGCGGCATCGAAGCCACGGCGGGCGCGGGCAACTCGGTCACGGTCTGGGGTGCCCTCGACGCCGCCGACGGAGCCTGGAAGGACCCCTTCGGCATCCGCGGCCTGACCATCGCCGGCCTCGGCGTGCAGGTCGGCGCGACCCCGACCTTCCCGTGGATCGTGCTCGGCGTCCGCGGCGAGGTGCACATCGGCAGCGGCCTGCTCGGCGCCCGCGTCGGCATCCTGATCGACAGCAGCGACGCCTCGAAGTGCATCCTCGACATCTACAGCGAGGAGGGCATCGACCTGCCCAAGCTGATCGACGCGCTGACCGGCAGCTGGCTCGACGTCAGCGGCATCCTCGACGTGGCGATCACCGACCTGCAGCTCTACATCGCGCCCAAGGGCGGGACCATCGCGGGCAAGAGCTACGACCCGGGCTTCAAGCTCGGCGGCAAGCTGAACCTGTGGGGCCTCAACGCCGAGGTCGAGGGTGAGCTCGACTTCGACGAGGGCGGCTCCTTCAAGGGCAACATCGACCCCATCGTGCTCCAGGCCGGCGGCGTCGAGTTCCTGCGCCTGACCAGCACCAACGGCAACGACGGCGCGTCCGTGGACGTGGAGTTCTCGCGCTCGAAGGTCGGCGGCAAGATCGACGGCGAGTTCCGCCTGCTCGGCGGCCTGTACAAGAGCAGCACCTACGCCGAGCTGAGCAACAAGGGCTTCACGGCGCACCTGAGCTCCGGGGGCATGGGCATCTACCAGGACACCTCGGTGACCCTCGAGGACGGCCTGTTCCGGCTCAGCTACGGCCCGACCATCGGCGTGAGCGTGTCGATCGCGGGCTACGACATCGGCCTGTCCGTGGGCACGACCATCGTCACCGAGGTCGACGCGCACAGCTTCAGCCAGTCGATCTCCTTCTCCTTCTCGGCCATGGGCGTGAGCTACTCTCCCGGGCCGTTCACGATCACCGTCCCCTTCAAGGACGTCGGCGAGCTCGCCGAGGCCTTCTACGACTTCGCCAAGGACCTGATCGTCAGCGGCCTGCTCGGCTCCATCGCCGAGGCCGCGCAGATCGCCTTCGACTGGGTCAAGACCAACGTCACCGCCGTGGCCGAGGACGCCGCGAAGTTCTTCGAGAACGCGGGCGCGGCCGCGGCCGACATCGCCGAGGGCCTGGTCTCGAGCTTCGGCGTGGCGGCTGGCGACGCCGTCGGGATGCTGTCCGTCGGCGCGCAGGAGGCCGCCTCGATCCTCAAGAACAGCTTCAACTGGAGCGTCGACCAGACCGGTCGGTGGCTCAAGGACGCGGGCGGCTTCGCCGACGACGCGGTCAGCTCTGCCCTCAGCGGGGCCGGCTACGCGGCCAGCGAGGTCGGCGACTTCATGGCCGACGTGTTCGGCGGCAGCTGGATCCCCTTCGTCGACATCATCCCCCACATCGACTACGTCGACCTCGGCGGCTACTGAGAACTGGGAACTGGGAACTGGGAACTGGGAACTGGGAACTGGGAGCGAACCATGGCAAACGCACGCAATCGCTGGTCCATCGAACAAGCCATCCTCGAGCAAGCCGCCGCCAACGCGGGCGAGCTGCGCAAGCTCGCCAACGACCCCAAGGGGACCCTCGAGCAGGCCCTCGGTGAGTCCCTGCCTCCGGGCGTCGAGGTGCGCGTCGCCTTCGACCTCGACGACAAGATCCACCAGGTCCTGCCCTTCGCCGGGCACGCCTTCCTGGGCGCGATCGAGCCGCCCGAGGGCAAGCAGGCCATCCCCGGCCTGCGCGGCCTGTCCGTCGCCACGGCCCACCGCGCCGCCACCGACGAGGCCTTCTGCGCGGCGCTGTGCGAGGACCCGGCCGGCCTCGCCCGCGCCCACCTGAGCAAGCTCGAGCTATCCGAGGCCATGCGCGTCGAGGTGGTCCAAGAGGACGCGAAGACCGTGTGGCTGACCATGCCGCTCAACGGTCGCGGGGCCCTGCGCAAGCGCCTGGTCAAGCGCGCCGAGAAGAGGGCCGCCCGCAAGGCCGAGCGCGAGGCCAAGCGCGCCGAGAAGCGAGCCGCCCGCAAGGCCGAGCGCCGCGCCGCCCGGGAGGCCGCCCGCGGAGACCAGCCCGCGGCCCCGCCGGTCGAGCAGATCCCCGCCGAGCACCAGGGATGAGCGTCGAGCTCCGCCCCCTCGGCGTGGAGTGCAACCTCGCCTGCCAGTACTGCTACCAAAACCCGCAGCGCGACCTCGCCTCGAGGCCGCCGCCCTACGACATGGACGCCATGCTCGCTACCCTCGAGGCCGAGGGTCAGCCCTTCGCCCTGTTCGGCGGCGAGCCGCTCCTGGTGCCCCTCCCCGACCTCGAGCGGATCTGGGCCTACGGCCTCGAGCGCTTCGGCCAAAACCGGATCCAGAGCAACGGCGCGCTGATCGAGGCCGCGCACGTCGAGGCCTTCCTGCGCTACCGGGTCCGCGTGGGCCTGTCCATCGACGGCCCCGGCGAGCTCAACGACGCGCGCTGGGCCGGGACCCTCGAGCGCACCCGGGCGCGCACCGAGGCCTCGCTGACGGCCCTACGCCAGCTGTGCGAGGCCGAGGTCCCGACCAGCTTGATCCTGACCCTGCACCGGCAAAACGCCTCGCCCGAGCGCCTGCCGAGGCTGCTCACCTGGGTCCGAGAGCTCGACGCCATGGGCCTGCTCGGCGCCCGCCTGCACCTGCTCGAGGTCGACGACGCGGCCGTCGGGGCGCGCTACGCCCTCGACACCGCCGAGAACCTCGCCGCCCTCGAGGCCTTCGCCGCCCTCGAGAACGAGCTGCGCATGGGCCTCGACGTGTTCGGGGACATGCGCACCATGCTGCTCGGCGAGGACGAGCGGGCGTCTTGCGTGTGGCGCTCGTGCGACCCCTACACCACCGCCGCCGTGCGCAGCGTCGAGGGCCGCGGCGAGCTGAGCAACTGCGGGCGGACCAACAAAGAGGGCGTGGACTTTGGCAAGGCCGACGCCCCGGCCTACCTGCGCTCGCTGCTGCTCTACCAGACCCCCCAGGCCCACGGCGGCTGCCAGGGCTGCCGCTTCTTCACGGCCTGCCGCGGCCACTGCCCGGGCACGGGCATCGACGGCGACTGGCGCAACCGCAGCGAGCACTGCGAGGTTTACTTCGCGCTGTTCGAGCGCCTCGAGGCCGAGCTGATCGCCAAGGGCGAGGAGCCGCTGTCGCGCAGCCCCCTTCGGCCGGCCATCGAGGCGCGCCTGACCCGGGCCTGGGCCCGCGGCGAGAACCCCAGCCTCGCCCAGCTGCGCCGTCGCCTCGCCCGCGAGGAGAGCTCGCCGTGATCGCCCGCCTCGACTTTCACCTGCCCCGCTTTCGTCGCTGGCTGTGGGTCAGCGCCGAGGCTCGGGCCCACTGGGAGCCGCGCCTCGCCAGCTTGGCCGCTGGGCTCGAGACCCTGGCCCTCGAGGCGGTCGCTTCCAAAGCCGGCGCCGCGCGGCTGGTCGACCCGACGCCGGCGGAGGTCTCGGCCTTGCGCGAGCGCGCGCGGGCCCACGGCCTGGTCGCCCTGCGCATGCCTCGACGCGAAGACTTGGCCCCGCACGTCCAAAACCCCACGCTGCTCACCCGCGCCGACGCCGACGTCCCCGGCAGCTGGCACCGCGGCGATCTGGACGCCGTGCTCGCGGCCCTGGGGCTCCCGCCCTGCTGCGCCGCCGCCTGGCGGCGGACCCACGTCGAGGCGCGCTGGCGCGACGGCGCGTGGGGGACCCACGGCGAGCTGCAGGGCGAGGTCGAAGGGCCCGCGCTGCTCAACCGCATGCTCGCGCCCATCGGCGTCCACGCCTGCGCCCACGATCCTTGCGGCCCGCGCTGCGAGGCCAGCGTCGACCGGGCCCGGGGGCGCCTCGATCGCGCGCCTGCGGAGCTCGCCGAGCACCTCGAGCAGGTCCTCGACTGGCCCATGGAGTGGAACGCCCTCCACGGCGTCGTCGAGCTGCGCACGCCGGTGGTCAAGCTCAGCTGGGACACGGATCCCTGCGCGAGCGCGGTGGTCCGCCGCCGGCCGGGCCGCGTCATGCCCGAGCACGCCGCCGTGGGTCAGCGCTTCCCCTACCGCGACCCAAACCACCACAAGCTGCTGCACAGCGTCGGCTGGCGCCGCGGCCTCGCCCACGCCGAGGCGAGCGGGGAGTCGCCATGAGCGAGCCAGTGCCAGTGCCAGCGCCAGTGCCAGCGCCAGAGTCAGACCTGGACTGGGCCGCGCTCGCCTTGCCCGACGCCGCCGGCGAGGGCGCCCGCATAGCCCGACGCCTCGCCAGGACCCGGGAGGGCCGCTGGGCAGGAGAGAGCGCTCTGGGCCCGCCCCGGCCCGGCGAGCCCACGCTCTTCGACGGCGCCGTGGCCCTGCGCCACGCTCGACCCCGCTGCCTGCTCCCGCGCTACACCAACGGCGAGCTCGACCACCCCAACCTCGCCATCGCCGAGGCCGAGGTCGCGCGCTGGCCCGCCGGCTACGCCCTCGTCCGCGAGCTCATCGACACCTTCAACCCCATCCTCGACGCCGAGGTCCCCCGCGAGCGCTGGGCCGAGGCCCGCGGCTCCTCGAGCCACTTCGACAAACGCCGCTTTGGCCTCGTATTTGCGACCTACTACGACCCCCGCGGCCTGGCCCAGGCCTTCGTGCACGAGGCCGCGCATCAAAAATTGTTCGGCCTCGGCGTATTGGTAGAGCGCGCCGATCGCATCGTGGTCAACGACCCCGAGCGCCTCTACCCCAGCCCCATCGTCCTCGATCGCCCGCGCCCGATGACCGCCGTACTCCACGGCGAGTACTCCTTCATCCACGTCACCGAGCTGCTGCTGCGCATGATCGAGGCCCAGGCCGAACGCGGCGACGACCCCCGCGAGCGCCTCGCCCTGCGCACCTTCCTCGAGCGCAACGTCCAGCGCCTGACGCCGGGGCTCGAGACGATCCGCGAGCACATCGAGACCGACGCCGCCGGCGAGCGCTTCGTGGGCGCCTTCGTCGAGTGGGCCGAGGACGTGCTCCGCCGCGGCCGCGAGTGGCTCGAGCGCTCGCCCGCGTAAGCCGCTCACGCACCCCAAAGCGCGGACAACATCGCGAACACACCGCCCCTCACGCGTCCGCTCGGGCGTGCACGACCCCCCCTGCCTTCGAGTACGAAGACTGGGGCCCCGAAGTCTGGAAGCGAGCCCTGTGCGTCCCCTGGCAAGGCCGCCACGTGACCGCACTCGCCACCCACAACGTCGGCCAAGAGGCCAAGGTCGAAGCCGTCCTCGACGGCGTCCGCTTCGACCCCTAGGCCGACCCCAAACCCATCACGCCCGACCCCACCCCACCGCCACGACCCAGACCTCCGAACGAACAAACGCCCCCGCGAGCGGGGGCGACCACATGCACCCTAGCGGGCACGAACCCCATTGCCCACCAAGCCAAAGCGGAGGAGCGGAGCGACAAAGCGCCCCCGGTCCTCCGCCCCCTGTGGGGGCATAATGGGGGCATCATCAAAACAGCTGGAGCGCCCCGACGGAGGCGGGCACCTCGTCGTCGCCGACGAAGTTCAAGTTCCCATACCCCAGCCGCCCCTCGCCGCCGTCGCCCCAGCACAGCACCCGGCCGTCGGCCCGCACCGCGCAGGTGTGGTTGCCGTCGACGAACACGTCCGTGGCCACGCCGCCGATGTCGACGGCGCCCGCCGACGCGGGGCTCTCGTTGTCGCCGACGTTGGTCGCGTTGCCGTAGCCGAGCTGACCGCGGGCGCCCCAGCCCCAGCAGCGCAGGGTGCCGTCGTCGAGCAGGGCGCAGCTGTGGGCGTTGCCGCAGTCGACCTCGACCGGGGTGCCGCCGACGTCGACGGTGCCCACGGCGTCGGGGGTGTTGACCAGGCCGACCCAGGCGACGTTGCCGTAGCCGAGGCGGCCCTCGTTGCCCTTGCCCCAACACTTGATCGTGTCGTCCTCGAGGATGGCGCAGTTGTGGAACCACCCGCCGGCGATGGACTTTGCGGTGTTGCCCAGGGGCACGGCGCCGGCCGAGGCCGGGGTCTCGTCGTCGCCCACGTCCTCGTTGACGCCGTAGCCGAGCTGGCCGTTGTTGGCCTCGCCCCAGCAGCGCACGGTGCCGTCCTCGAGCAGGGCGCAGGTGTGCGCGAAGCCCAGGGCCAGGCCGGTGACCGTGCCGCCGACGTTGACCGGGCCGAACAGGTCGACCCACTCGGCCGGGGTCTCGTCGTCGCCCACGTCCTCGGCGAAGGCCCCGAGGGCGTAGCCGAGGCGGCCCTCGTTCTCCCGGCCCCAGCACACCAGGTCCCCGTTCTCGAGCACGGCGCAGGTGTGGAAGGCCCCGCCCTCGGTCTTGGCGAGGGTCACCGGGCCGCCCACGTCCACGAAGGGCGCGGCGCTGGGCGGCTCGTCGTCGCCGATCGTGACGATGTTGCCCGCGCCGACCTGGCCGTCCGTGGGCCGGCCCCAGCAGCGGATCTGCCCGGCCATCAGCACGCAGGTGT
This sequence comes from Plesiocystis pacifica SIR-1, assembly GCF_000170895.1. Classification (GTDB taxonomy): domain Bacteria; phylum Myxococcota_A; class Polyangia; order Nannocystales; family Nannocystaceae; genus Plesiocystis; species Plesiocystis pacifica. The sequence continues at coordinate 15,522 of NZ_ABCS01000005.1, forward strand.
GCGAGATGCCGGTCATGACCGAGTCGATGGTCCCGCCGACGTCCACGAAGCCGAGGCTGTGGGCGAGCTCGTCGTCGCCGATGTTGTCCTCGGTCGCGTAGCCCGTGCGCCCGTCGTCGCCGTTGCCCCAGCAGCTGAGCTTGCCGTGGTCGTACTGGGCGCAGGTGTGGTTGCCGCCCATGGCCACGTGGACGATCTCCGTGCGCGAGCAGTCGTTGTGGCACGCGTCGTCGTCGTTGGCGTTCTGGTCGTCGCACTCCTCGTTGCCCGCCCACACGAAGCCGTCGCCGCAGGTCGGGAGCAAGCACTCGGTGGTGCAGTCGTCGGTGTTGTCGGCGTTGGCGTCGTCGCACTCCTCGCCCGGACCGCCCGGGTCCCCGTCGCCGCAGCCGTTGACCACGCAGCCGGTCAGGCACTCCTGGCCGGGGCCGATGTTGTCCGCCCCGGGGTCGCACTCCTCCACGCCCTCGAACAGGTTGCCGTCGCCGCACACGTTGAGCAGGCACGAGAGCGTGCACTCGCCCGCGTCGGAGTTGAGCCCGCCCTGGTCGCACTCCTCCACGCCCGCCCAGGTCACCCCGTCGCCGCAGCTCGCGGCCACGCAGGTCGCCAGGCACGCGTCGGTGTCGTCGAAGTTGCCGTCGTCGCACTCCTCGCCCGGGTCGAGGACCCCGTCGCCGCAAAAGCCCGTGGTGCAGTCGTTGTTGCAGCCGTCGCCGTCGATGCCGTTGCCGTCGTCGCACTGCTCGCCGGGGCCGTCGAAGCCGTCGCCGCACACGTTGAGGAAGCAGCCGGGCACGCAGGCCTCCGAGGGCCCGATGTTGTCCTCGCCCGGGTCGCACTCCTCCACGCCCTCGAACAAAAAGCCGTCACCGCACTCGTTGATCTCGCAGCTGTTGAGGCAGATGTCCGCGTTCGAGTCGTTGCCGTCGTCGCACTCCTCGTCGCCCTCGACGATGCCGTCGCCGCACTCTGGGTCGCCCTCGGTCGTGTCCGTGTCCGTGTCGAGGTCGGAGGTGTCCTCGAAGGAAAAGCTCGTCTCCTGCTGGTCCGGCGGGACGTCGACCGTCGCGTCCGTGCGCCCGCACCCGGTGACCGTCAAAGCCCCGCAAAGTAGGGCCCCCCACAGCATCGCCGAAGCCGCGCTCGAGCAGGTAGTCGAAGCGCCCAAGGCGTAAGTGGCGCCCCCACGCCGAAAAGCAGACCGCATGGCTCGAATGTACACCCGAAGAACCCCCCTGTCCGGCGACTCCGGGCAATTTGGTGGGTCCCCGACCCCGAGTTGGATCGGCCGCAGCGCGCGTCGACGGCTCCCGCAAATTCACGCGAAGGATCCGAAGCGCGCGGTCATGGACAGCCGCAGCTTCGCTCGCGCCCAGCCCCCGCCATCAACTGGCCGGGCGTTTAGCTGGCACCGAGGTAGCGCGCCACGACCAGCAGCCGGTTCTCCCAGCCGGTCGCGCGCCCGAGCAGGCCAAAGCCCACGATGCCCGCGCGCAGCACCGGGTCCGACTTGTTCTTCGCCAGCAGCTCCGGCAGGGGCGTCGATCGGGGCGTCTGCTCCAGGAGCTCGAAGCCCCGGTCCTGGAGGATCTGCCGCCACGCCGCGCGCCCAAACTTGAAGATGTGCGTGCCCGGGTGGACGCCGACCTCGAAGGCCCCCTGCGGCTGCAGGCGACCGCGCAGGAACAGCACGTGGTGGTAGACCGATTCCTGCGCCGGGGTCTCGGCGACCAGCAGCCCACCCGGGCGCAGGACCCGACGGACCGCGTCGAGGAAGGCCGCCGGCTGGTCCATGTGCTCGATGACGTTGAAGGCCGCGACCGCGTCGAGGGAGCCGTCCTCGTAGTGCTCGTCGAGGCTCGCCAGGCGCACCGAGCCGGGCATGCGCCGGTTCGCCTCGGCCACCGCCGACTCCGACAGGTCCGCCCCCTCCGCGGCGTAGCCCGCCGAGCGTGCCTGGTAGATGAAGTCGCCGTGCATGCAGCCGACCTCGAGCACGCGCGGGTGGGTGCGCGCGTTCGCGTGGCGCTCGAGCGCCCCCAGGCGCGCCGCGTTCTCCTGGTGCACCGTCGCCTCGACCTCGAGGTAGGCCGCCTCGTCGTCCGCGTTGAACTCGCTGCCGAAGCGCGTCGGGTCGCACCACAGCACCTTGCAGTGCGGGCAGTGGCGAACCGCGAAGCGCGGGCGCTTCAGGTGCACGGGCGCCTCGCGGTACCCACAGAACACGCAGTCGGGCTGGGCGAACTCGTCGGCCACGGTCCCAGACCATACCTCAGCCCGCGGAATGCACCACCCGGATGAGGCGTCGACCTGCACCTCAACCACGTCTCAGCCCCTTCGTGACCCGATGTGCCGGGCTTTTCGACCTCCGGCCCTTTCCTGATACCTTCCAGCGATCATGAGCCCCCAGCGCCTCGCTCTCGTCTACGGTGGCCGCTCCTCGGAGCACGACGTCTCGATCCGCAGCGCCACGGAGGTCCTCGCCGCCGTCGACCGCTCCCGCTTCGAGCCCGTCGCCGTCGCCGTGACCCGCGAGGGCGCGTTCAAGACCGGCCCCATCGACGCGAGCCTCCCCGGCCCCACCGAGGCCCCGCTGCGCGCCGTGCTCGAGTCCGGCGAGCCCATCGCCGACCTCGGCGCCTTCCTGCGCAGCTGCGCCTGCACCTTCCCCTTGCTCCACGGCCCCTACGGCGAGGACGGCACCATCCAGGGCCTGTTCGAGGTCTTCGACGTGCCCTACGTCGGCTCCGGCGTCCTCGCCTCCTCCCTGTGCATGGACAAGGTCGCGTTCAAGCGCTACGTCGCCGCCGCGCCCAACGACATCCCCGTCACCCCGGGCATCAGCGTCGACCTGGTCCTCGAGGGCCGCGAGCGGGTCTTCGAGCGCGCCCACGCGGCGGCCGAGGCCCACGGCTTTCCGCTCTTCGTGAAGCCGGCGAACCAGGGCTCGTCGGTGGGTGTCAGCCGAGCCGATGACCTCGCGTCCTTGGACGCCGCGCTGGATCTCGCGCTGCGTTACGACGCGCAGGTGGTGATCGAAAAGGGGCTGGACGCTCGGGAGATCGAGCTGGCGGTGTTTGGAGATGGCGGACCGGACACGGTGGTCAGTCCGCCGGGGGAGATCATCTTGCCCAAGGGCGAGTGGTACACCTACGAGACCAAGTACGTGGATGACGTCGCGAGCTACGCGATCCCCGTGGAGTTGCCTGCGGCGACGACCGCTCGGCTCCAGGAGCTGGCGCTGCGGGCGTTTCGGGCGACGCGGTGTTCTGGGTTGGCTCGGGTCGACTTTCTGGTCGAGCGTGACTCGTTGGAGCCGTGGCTCAACGAGGTCAATACGCTGCCTGGGTTCACGAGCATCAGCATGTACCCGAAGCTGATGGGGGTTGCGGGGGTCTCGTATACGGAGCTGATCTCGAAGTTGGTCGACTTGGGGCTGGCGGCGTACGAGCAGCGTCGCGGGCTGTCGACGACGCGCTGAGGGTTTGGTGTCCTCCTGGACTCAGGGGGGTTGGGTGCTCGCCGGTGCGGACGCGAACGTGGGGGGGCCCGTTAATTGTGTCCTGGACTTAGGTGGTCTCGGGTGCTCGCCGGTGCAGGCGCGAGACGGGGAGACCCCCTCACCGCTCAGACAGGTCCTCGCCGGTGGGCGTTGGGGTGCTTGAAGGTTGGCTGTTGGCCGGCTGCGGAACTCGCGGCTGAGGGGGTCGCCCCGTCTGGTTCGCGCCAGCCTTCGCAAGGGCCTTCTCCGTCTCGAGCGTGGGGGGGGGGCCGTTAATTGTGTCCTGGACTTAGGTGGTCTCGGGTGCTCGCCGGTGCAGGCGCGAGACGGGGAGACCCCCTCACCGCTCAGACAGGTCCTCGCCGGTGGGCGTTGGGGTGCTTGAAGGTAGGTTGTTGGCCGGCTGCGGAACTCGCGGCTGAGGGGGTCTCCCCGTCTGGTTCGCGCCAGCCTTCGCAAGGGCCTTCTCCGTCTCAGGCGTGGGGGAGGGCGGCTGCTGTCCTGGACTTAGGTCGTCTCGGGTGCTCGCCGGTGCAGGCGCGAGACGGGGAGACCCCCTCACCGCTCAGACAGGTCCTCGCCGGTGGGCGTTGGGGTGCTTGAAGGTTGGCTGTTGGCCGGCTGCGGAACTCGCGGCTGAGGGGGTCTCCCCGTCTGGTTCGCGCCAGCCTTCGCAAGGGCGTTCTCCGTCTCAGGCGTGGGGGAGGGCGGCTGCTGCTGTTGGCGGTAGGTTGTACGGCTGCTGCTGTTGGCGGGTGGGGGTTGTACGACCGCTGCTGTCGGCGGTGGGATTGTACGACCGCTGCTGTCGGCGGTGGGGTTGTACGACTACTGCTGTGTGCAGCCCGGGTTGTACGACTACTGCTGCGTGCGGTGGGGTTGTACGACCACTGCTGCATGCAGCCCGGGTTGGAGAGCAGGCTATTTTTCCCCATGAGGTGCTATCGGGAGGCCCTCGACAGCGTCCGCCCCGACGATGAATCGTGCTCGCTTCGCTGCGCGCGATTCATCCACCTCACGCTCGCTTCGCTCGCTGCGGCTCCGGTCATGGGGCGGCGAGGGGAAATGTTTTGGCGGGGGTGAAGACCATGGTTGCTGGGACTTTGCTGGTTGTGGAGGTTGGTGGGGATGCAACCGGCGGCCGCGGACCTCGTGTTGGTTAGCCCGGCATTTTTCTGGCGCATACACAGCAGGCCGCTCGGCGGGAGGGGTCCCTGCGACGAGCACCGAGCCGAGTACAGACTTGGAAGAGCAATGAGGTGTAGCTCGGCTCGAGCGCAGGAGTGGGGAGGAGCCCGCCGAATAGGCCGCGGAGCACCGTCGGAGCCAACCCAGCACCGCAGTCCAAATTGCACCGTCGGAGCCAACCCAGCACCGCAGTCCAAATTGCACCGCCGGAGCCAACCCAGCACCGCAGTCCAAATTGCACCGCCGGAGCCAACCAAGCACCGCAGTCCAAATTGCACCGCCGGAGCCAACCCAGCACCGCAGTCCAAATTGCACCGCCGGAGCCAACCCAGCACCGCAGTCCCACGCACCGCCGGAGCCAACCCAGCACCGCAGTCCAATTCCAAGGCCCAGACGCTCTACGGCACCCGCTCGACCATGAACAGCAAATTATCCTCCCCATCCATCCCCGGCATCTTCCGCCCCCGATACCCCAACTTCGGCGGCACCAAAAACCGCCGCCGCTCCCCGACCTTCATCCCCATCACCCCCCGATGCATGCCATCGATCACGTCGTTGCTCTCCCCCGCCTTGAAGTACAGCGCCTTCCCATCGTGCGAACTGTCCAACACCTTCCCAGACGACTTCCCCGGCTTCACCGCCTCCACCACGTAGTGCACCCGCACCCACTCTCCCTTCGCCACCTCGGCCCCCTCCCCCTCGGCCATCACCTCCACGAACACGCACGCCCGATCCTCCCCATCCCGCAAATTCCCCGGCTCACACCCCTCGTCCACCACCCGCAGCGCCTCCCCAGCGTAGGCCGAGGCCGGGGCGGGATCCGCCCCGCAGGCGCTCAGACCGACGCCCAAGAGAGCCGCCAAGACCGCGGCGCGACAGGCCGTGAGCCACCGAAGGGTCGAAAAGCGCATGCGAGGATCATCGCACGTTGACGCCCGCCCCGCGACGGGGCAAAACCCCCGCCCATGGCCGCCGCCAGCACCACCGTCGTGGTCTACCAGTACCCCAAGTGCTCGACCTGCCGAAAGGCCATCAAGTGGCTCGACGCCCAGGGCGTCGCCTACCGCAGCGTCGACATCGTGTCCGAGCCGCCCAGCGTCGCCGTGCTCGAGCAGGTCCGGCGCGTCGCCGGGGTCGAGCTCAAAAAATTGTTCAACACCTCGGGCCAGAGCTACCGAAACGGCGGCTGGAAGGACAAGCTGCCCAGCACCAGCGAGGCCGACGCCTACGTCGCGCTGGCCAGCGACGGCAAGCTGATCAAGCGGCCCATGGTCGTCGGCGATGACGTGGCGCTGATCGGCTTCCGCGAGGCCGAGTGGGCCGAAGCGCTGGGCTGACGAGTCAGGGCCCGGTGTCCGTCTCGGTCTCCGTGTCCATCTCTTGACTCGCGCCGGGCCGGCACAGCTCGGTGTCGATCGCCGCGTCGCCAGAGCCGACCGAGTAGGGCAGGAACACGAACTGCGCGACCTCGAGGTCGGTGATGCGCCCGGGGAAGACCTGGCGCACCCGCGGGCCCGGGGCCAGCAGGCAGCTCGAGCTGGGCACGAAGGACTCGTCGCCGATCTCGATGAGCGCCTCGACGAACATCAGGTAGCCCGGGTCGTCCTCGCCGGGGGTCCCGTTGGGCCCGGAGATCGGCACGGGCTCGGCGACGCCGCGGCCGCGGTTGCACTCGAAGGCCTCCTGCACGACCACGGTGCAGCCCGCGGCCTCGTAGCCCTCGTCCGTCGAGCACGCGGCGTCGTTCTCGGCCACGGTCAGCTGCACGCGCAGGTTGAAGCGCAGCCCCGTGCTGTCGAGGAACTCGCAGGTGTCGTCCCGCGCGCCCTGGGGGTAGATGGGCTCGAGGGCGCCGTCTTGGAACTGCCAGTAGACCTCGACCAGCCCCTCTTCGCTGCCGCAGCCGGTCAGGCTAGCCAGGCCAGTCAGGCCGACCCCAGCCACCAGCAGACCCGCGAACAGCCGCCCCTTCACCGCTTGGGTTGTACCACGTGCGCGGCGGGGTCCGGCGCCTCGGGCCCAGCCGCGCGCCGCCGATGGAACAAGCGATAAAACAGCAGCGCCCCGGCGAACCAGCCCGCCGCGATCCACACCGAGGGGTCGCCCTGGCGGGCGAGGACCGCGAGCACGAGCACGCTCGAGATGGCGTAGAGCACCGGCGGCAGGGGGTACAGGAAGGTCCGGTAGGGCCGCTCCAGCTTGGGCAGCCGTCGGCGCAGGATGACCACGCTGAGCACCGTGAGCGTGCCGGTGATCAGCATGGCGCTCGAGGTGTAGGCGATGAGCGTGTCGAGGCCGTCGCCGAACAGGGCCAGGTCGAGGAAGAGCAGGGCCAGGGCGATGCCGCACTGCATCCACAGGGCGACGGCGGGGGTCGCAAAGCGCGGGTGCAGGTCGCCCGCCGCCTTGGCGCAGTCGCCCTGCTTGCCCATGGCGAAGGCGATGCGCGAGCCCGTGAGCACGGAGCCGTTGAGCGAGCCGATCATCGCCAGGACGATGAGCCCGGTGACGACCAGGACCCCGAGGGGGCCGAAGATGGCCTGGGCCGCGGCGGTCCCGGCCTCGCCGACGTCGGCCAGGCCCTCGAGGGAGAAGACCTCGAGGAAGCCCGCGCACAAGATGAGGTAGAGGGCGGTGACGATCGCCGTGCCGCCGACCAGGGCCCGGGGCAGGTTGCGCGCCGGGTTCTTGATCTCGCCGCCGACGTAGATCGCCGCGTTCCAGCCCGAGTAGGCGAAGTAGACCGGCAAGTAGGCGTGGGCCAGGTCGAACACGCTGGCCTCGGAGGCGCTCTCGTTGCTCCCGGTCAGCACCTCCGGGGGCGTGGCCGGGTCCTGGCTCCACAGCACCACCAAGGTGGTGATCAGCAGGACCGCCAGGGGCACGGAGGTGACCAGCACCTGGACCACCCCAGAGATCTTCACGCCGACATGGTTGATGATCGTCAGGGCGACGATGATCCCGGCGGCCCACAGGTGCGAGGCGGGGACCGACCAGCCGAGGATCGCGACGGGCTCGGCCACGGACGCGCCGAACAGGGTCGGCAGCTGGTACTTGGCCGTGGCCACGGCGACCGAGGCGAGGGAGCCTGGAAAGATGGCCAGTAGCTGCAGCCAGCCCGCGGCGAAGGCGATGCCCGGGCCCCAGCTCTGGCGCAGGTAGGCGTAGTCGCCCCCGTCCCGCGGCATCATCGCGCCGAGCTCGGCCAGGCTCAGGGCGCCGAACAGCGCCGCGAGGCCGCCGAGGATCCACACCAGCATGAACGGCCCGGAGCCGGTGACGTAGGCCGCGACCTCCGGGGGCGAGATGAAGATCCCGATGCCCAGCATGGAGCCGGCGACGAGGGCCAGGGCCGGGAGGCCGCCGAGGGTCCGGAAGTGGGTGCCCGAGCCTCCGGAGCTAGAACCAGCAGCGCCGTCGCCCTGTGCCTGGGGAGCCGTCACGATTCCGCGGACCTTAGCCCAGCTCGGTCGAGCTGTCGCCTTTGTGGCAGCCTTTCTGGGCCCGCAGCGGCCGTGCCGCGGGCGCCGGGGCAATTCCACCCAGGCCAGCTCGATCCGCGCGCGGGGGAAATCACGCTGGCGGCGCGCGACGCCAGCGGCTCGGGCCGTGACGGGCGCGTTGGCAGGCGGTCACAAAACGGGCTAGCGTCCGGCCCGTGCCGGCCTTGCAAGCTCGCGGCTGCCCCGACGTAGGTCCTGCGGTGTCGCCCTCGAACTCCCATCGCTGCGCGAGCACGCTCGGCCGCGCCCGCACATTCCTGATGGCCCTGAGCTTGGCCGTGGCCGGTGGCGCGAGCGCCTGCGCGACGGGCCCCAACCTGTCCTCGGACTACAGCCAGACCGCCCGCGAGAACTACGAGCTGGCCCAGGCGAGCTTCGACAACCAAGACTGGGAGGACGCGGCCGCCTACGCCCGCTTCGTCCGCGAGCGCTTCCCCTACTCGCGCTACGTCCGCGAGGCCAAGCTGCTCGAGGCCCGGGTGCTCTACGAGCTCAAGGAGTACCCCTCGGCCCAGGACGCCTTCCGCATGTTCATGGCCGAGCACCCCACCCACGAGCACGTGGTCAACGGCTGGGTGCCCTACATGGTCGCGGTCTCGGCCTACATGGCCTCGCCGAGCTCCGTGCCCTTCCTGCCGCCCCACTTCCAGCGCGACCAGGAGCTCCTGCGCCAGACCCTGATGGAGCTCGAGGTGTTCTTCGACCGCTACAGCGGCACGCGCATGGAGCCCCTGGCCCGGAAGCTCGAGGCCGAGGTCAACCGCCGCCTGCTCGAGCACGAGCTCTACGTCGCCCGCTTCCACCTCGACCGCGACCGGCCCGAGGCCGCGATCATGCGCCTGTCCTCGGCCCACGATCGCTACGCCGGCATCGGCCTCGACGCCGAGGTGCTGTTCCTGCTCGGCATCACCTACCTGCGCGTCGGCGAGGTCGAGCTGGGTCGGCAGACCTTCACCGAGCTCCAGATGCAGCACCCTGCCCACCACCACGGCGAGCAGGCCAAGCTCTATCTCAAGTACATGGACGATCGCTACGGCCCGCCGGACCCCAACCGGCCGCGGCCCGATCGCACCCCGCCCATGCCCGAGGTCCCCGCCCAGTCCAAGGAGGGCGAGTTCAAGGACTGGCGCTGGCGCAAGGCCCAGCGCGACGAGAAGCGGGACGCCAAGATCGAGGCGGAGCGCGAGTCCCTCGCGCCCACGGACGCCGTCGGGACGCCGAAGGCCAAGCCCAAGCAGCCCGAGACTGAGACTGAGACTGAGACTGAGACTGAGACCGAGCAGCCCGAGGCCGAGCCCGAGCAGCCCGAGTCCGAAGTCGAGGCGCAGCCCGAGCCCGAAACCGAAGCGCAGCCCGAGGCCGAAATCGAGCAGCCCGAAGCCGAAGCTCAGCCCGAATCGGAAGTCGAAGCGCAGCCCGAGGCGAGCGATCCCGAAGCCGCCTGAACGGCCTCCCACGCCGGTAAGCGCTAAACGTCGAGCCCGCCTACCCCGAGGCGACGCTTGGGGCCACACTGGCTCCATGCAGATCGCCATCCCCCTGTTCAACGGCGTCACCCCCCTCGACGTCGCCGGCCCCTACGACGTGCTCGCGCGGGTCCCGGGCGCGTCGGTCGTGCTCGTGGGCGCCGAGAAGGCCCTGTACCGCGACGAGTACTCGAGCTTCGCCGTCGAGGCCACGGCGACCTTCGACGAGATCACCAAGCCCGACGTCGTCGTCGTCCCCGGCGGACCGCCCGAGGCCGTGGGCCCGGCCTGCCAGGGGCCGATCCCCGCGTGGCTCCGCGCGGTCCACCCGAGCACGCGCTGGACCACCTCGGTGTGCACGGGCGCGCTCTTGCTGGGCGCGGCGGGCCTGCTCGTCGGGCGCGAGGCCACCACCCACTGGGCGGGCGTGGGCGTGCTGCGGCAGATGGGGGCCACCCCCGTCGCCGAGCGCATCGTGACCCACCCCGACGAGCGGCTCATGCTCGCGGCGGGGGTGTCCTCGGGGATCGACATGGCCCTGGCTCTGGTTGCGAAGCTCGTCGATGACGAGCGCGCCCAGTGCGTGCAGCTGGCCCTCGAGTACGATCCGGCCCCGCCCTTCGACGCGGGCTCGCCCGCCAAGGCGCCCAAGGCCGTGTACGAGAAGATGTGCGTCGAGCTGAAGGCCCAGCTCTGAACCACCGCGGCTTCCCAAGCCCGAGGCCAAGTTCTGGGCCGAGCTCGGGAGCTGTCCCAAAGGCCAAGCAGTTCAGGATCGCGTGAGCATCGGCGCACCCTCGCCGCGCGCGGGCCGGTATCCTTGACGGGAATGGTCGTCCCCGCCTTCGCCTGGCTGCACCTCACCGATCTCCACCAGGGCATGTGGAGTCAGGGGTGGCTGTGGCCCAACGTGCGCGAGGCCTTCCTGGATGATCTCGAGCGCCTGCACGATCGCTGCGGCCCCTGGCAGGTGGTGGCGTTCACCGGCGACCTGACCCAGCGCGGCTCGGCGGAGGAGTTCGAGCGCCTCGACGAGACCCTCGGCGAGCTGTCCGAGCACCTGGCCAGACTCGGCTCGACGCCGGCGCTGCTCGCCGTGCCCGGCAACCACGATCTCGTCCGGCCCAAGCGCATGCGCGCGGTCCACCGGCTGATCGCCAACTGGGAGGCCCAGCCCGACGTGCACACCGAGCTGTGGGACGACGAGGAGTCCGAGTACCGCGAGGCCCTCGAGGCCATCTTCGAGCCCTTCTGTGCGTGGTGGACCAAGCGCATGGCCGCGCTGCCCGAGGACTGGTCCGTGCGCGCGGGCGTGCTCCCGGGCGACTGGTCCGTGACCATCCCCCACCACGGGCGCAAGCTCGGCTTCTTGGGCCTCAACTCCGCCTACGTCCAGCTGGCCGAGGGCGACTTCCACGGCAAGCTGCACCTCGACGTGCGCCAGTTCCACGGGGCCTGCGAGGGCGACGGACCGCGCTGGGCCAAGGCCCACGACCTGGCCTTCCTGCTGACCCACCACGGCCCCGACTGGCTGGGGCAGGACGGCCTGGGTCAGCTGCGCGGGGAGATCGACGTGCCGCCCCGCTTCTTCGCCCACCTCTACGGGCACATGCACGAGCAGGCGCAGTACGCCCAGTCCGAGGGCGGCGCGGCGACCCGTCGGCGCTGGCAAGGGCCCTCGATGTTTGGCCTCGAGCAGGTCGGCGAGACCCTCGAGCGCGCCCACGGCTACACCGCCGGGCGCATCGAGTTCGAGGACACCCTCGCGCGCGTGCGCCTGTGGCCGCGCAGCGCCGTGCAGACCCAAGCCGGGCCGTGGCGCCTCGGGGTCGATCGCAAGGTCGTGCTCGACGAGGACGGCGGCACGCGCTCGGAGCTGCTCGAGCTCGCCAGCTTGGCCCCGCCGCCGAGCGCCTCGGCGACCCTGCGCCGCGGGACCCTCGACGCGAGCTCCGCGAGCAGTAGCAGCAGTAGCAGCAGCCGCATCGGCGCGTCGGCGAGCGCGAGCGGCTCGCTGTTCCAAAAGCCCGGGCAGCGCTACGACCCGCGCTGGCACGTGGTCCACGACGAAGAAGAGAGCTGGGCCGTCGACAGCCTGCTCGACGGCGTGCCCGTGGCCGTGTGCGCGCCCCTGCACTTCGGCAAGACCTGGTTCCTCGAGCGCGTGCTCGAGACCATCGGGCGGCGCAGCCCGGCCCTCGAGGTCGCCTACGTCGACCTCAACCTCGCCGACTCCAGCTCCCTCGAGCGCCTGCTCGCCGGGGTCGCGCGCCAGGTCGGGCGCGCCGTGGGCATCGACGACATGCCCTGGCCCGAGCGCGGCAGCCCCCAGGGCCGGCTCATCGAGGCCCTCGAGACCCACGTCGCGCCGGCCACCAAGGAGGGCCTGGTGCTGACCCTCGACCTGCCCGACAGCATGTGGGAGTTCGCCGAGCGCGACGGCTTCTTCCGGGTCATGCGCGTGCTCTCGGGCCAGGGCAACCCCACGCGCTGGAAGTGGCTGCGCATCCTGCTGGCCTTCTCCATGGCGCCCTCGCTGTACATCGACTCCGTGGCCCAGTCGCCGTGGAACGTGCCCGAGGTCCGCCTCGACGAGTTCACGCCCCAGCAGATCGAGGACCTCGCCCGGCGCCACGACCTGAGCTGGGGCCCGGCGGAGCTCGATGCCCTGCGCGGCAGCGTCGGCGGCCACCCCTTCATGGTCCGCCACGCGCTCTACGAGGTCGCCCGCAGCGGCCGGCCCCTCGACGACGTGCTCGCCGACGACGAGATCGACTTCCACCTGCGCCGGCTCGAGAACCTGCTCGGCCGCGACCCCCAGCTGTGCGAGTCGGCGTGCCGGCTGATCGCCGGCGAGCGCGTCGACCTGCGCCACCGCCAGCGCCTCGAGGCCGCCGGCCTGATCCGCTGGGACAAGGGCCAGCGCCGCTACCTCGCCCGCTTCCCCATCTACTCCCGCCTGTTCGAGCGCCTGTGCCGATAGTCCGCCCGAGCGTCCACCCGCGCTTTCAGCGAGGCGGCGCCCTCGCGGACGCGGGCGCGATGTACATCGAGCGCGAGGCCGACGACGAGCTGGTCACGGCCCTGGCCCAGGGCGACTACTGCCTGGTGTTCGCCCCGCGCCAGGTCGGCAAGTCGAGCCTGCGCGTGCGCGCGGCCCAGCGCCTGCGCGAGCTGGGCAGCGAGACGGCCTACGTCGACCTGAGCGCCGTCGGGGCCGAGGCCCAGGTCCTCGACTGGTACTTCAGCGTGACCCGGGAGATCGCCGTGTCCCTGGGCCTGGCCGCCGAGGTGTCCTCGTTTTGGGACGGCCTCGGCGAGCACGAGACCCCGGCCTCGTCCCTGCGCCGGTTCATGTCCGAGGTCGTGCTCGAGCGCATCGACGCCCCCGTCGTCGTGTTCATCGACGAGGCCGACGTGACCCTCTCGCTGCCCTTTTCGCGCGACGACTTCTTCGCCGCGATCCGGGCGATGTTCAACGAGCGCGCCGAGGACGAGCGCTGGACCCGGCTGAGCTTTTGCCTGATCGGCGTGATGACCCGGGCGGACCTGGTCGAGGACCTCGAGCGCACGCCCTTCAACATCGAGTGCACCGAGGTCCTGCTCCGCGACCTGTCCCGGGAGGAGCTCGAGGGCTTCCGCCCGGGCTTCGAGCCCCTCGAGCGCGACGGCGTCGACGTCGACGCCCTGCTCGACGCCGTGCACCACTGGACCGCCGGGCACCCGGCCCTGAGCCAGCGCCTGTGCTGGACCCTCGTCGACCGGCACGGCGACCACAGCCGCGGGGAGCTCGACGAAGGCGAGGGCGTGGCCGGGCGCGAGCGCGAGGCCGTCGACGCCTGCGTGCAGTCGCTCTTCCTCGAGCGCGGGCGCGAGCTCGACCCCGTGCTCAACGACACCGCCCGCCGCTTCAACCGCTCGCGCCGCGATCGCAACCTCGCCCGGGACATCGAGCTCTACGGGCGCCTGCTGGGCGGGGCCAAGGTCGCCGCGACCGGGCGCCTGCTCGGGCCCGGCGGCGTCGCCCTGCTCGCGCGCCTGCGCGTGGCCGGGCTGATCGGCGAGACCGAGGACGGCCTGCTGACCGTGCGCAGCCGCATCGTCGCCCAGGTCTTCAACCAGGCCTGGGCGCGCAGCGTGGTCGACGAGCGCCTGCTCAGCGGCGACCTGCACCTGTGGCTCGACGGCGGCCGCAACCCCAACGACCTGCTCCGCGGCGCCCGGCTGGCCCGGGCCCTCGAGTGGATGGAGGGGCGCACGGACATCACCGACAACGAGCGCGACTTCGTGTTCGAGTCCGAGGCCTACGAGGCCCAGCGGCGCCGCGGCGTCCTGGTGATCACCGTGGGCTTCGCCCTGAGCCTGGCCGGGCTGCTGGTCTTCGCCGTGGTCCAGTTCATCGCGGCCGACCGCGCCCGGACACGGGCCGAGGCCCTGAACAAAGAGGCGATGGCCTCGAACCGCCGGGCCAAGCAGTCGGCCCGAGACGCCGAGCGGGCCGCTCGCAACGAGCGCGGCTACCGGGCCTCGCTGCTCGCGGGCGTCGGCGGCTCGGAGCTCAACGCCCTGATCGTCGCCCTCGAGGCCAGCGAGCCCCTCCCGGACGCCGTGAGCCTCGGGCCCGTCGAAGACCTGCCCTGGCCCGCGACGGTCCTCGCCCCCTACTACCAAACCCTCACCGAGGCCGAGCGCGAGGCCCTCGCCCGGCCGAGCACCGCCGTCGCCCAGGGCCTCGTCGACGCCCTCGTCCACAGCCGGACCCTGCGCGAGATCCAGGGCCGCCGCGGCGAGGCCCCGCTCATCGCCCTGTCCCCCGACGGCGCGCTGCTGGCCACGGCCAGCTACACCGGCGGCTTCCCGACGGTCTACGCCATGGACAGCGGCGAGTCCCTGTATCAGCTCAGCCGGCTCGAGGGCTACGGGACCGAGCTCGCGGGCACGGGCAACGCGAGCCCCTCGGGCGGGTTCACGGACCTGCGCTTCTCCCCCAACGGCGCCCTGATCGCCACGGTCAGCCGCGGGGTCGTCGAGCTGTGGTCGGCGGAGACCGGGGCCTTCCTGACCGAGGTCGACCCCGACGACGCCGCGGCCAACGAAAAGTATCCGCGCGGCGTCGAGTTCAGCCCCGTGGGCGATCGCCTGGCCACCAACACCGGGCTCGTCGCCCAGACCCAAGACGGCGAGCCCCTCGGGCGCGTGGTCAGCCGCGGCGCAGGCTCGGCGCGGCACCTGCTGTGGTCGCCGGCCAACGACTGGCTGGCCGTGGTCGACGAGGCCACGCGCCTGCAGCTGTGGACCGTGGGCGAGCAGGGCCCCGACCGCAACCGCGAGCTCGGCCGGGTCAGCCACCACGACCCCAACCTCAGCGCGTCCCCGGACGGCTCGCGCCTGGCCGTGATCGTCGACGATCGCGTGCAGCTGTGGGACCCCCGCGACCCGGGCCGCAAGCCAGAATTCGAGCTCATCGGCCACCAGGCGCTGATCATGGCCGCGCGCTTCTCCCCCGACGGGCAGATCCTCGCGACCACGGACGGCGTGGGCACGCTGTGGCTGTGGGACCCCAACACCGGCCGCGCCCTGGCCGAGTTCGAGAGCCGCGCCGGCTTCCTCGAGGCCCTCGCCTGGGACCCCGAGGGCCAGCTCATCGCCGCCGGCGGCGAGGACTCGGTGATCCGCCTGTGGCACGCGAGCGGAGCCGACACCGAGCCCGTCGCGACCTTGGCCGGGCACCGCGGGGTCATCAGCCAGCTCGAGTTCACCCCCGACGGGGAGACCCTGGTCTCGACGGCGACCGACGGCCGCGTGCGCCAGTGGGGCATGCAGCCGGGCCTGCCCCGGGCCCAGCTCATCGACGCCGAGGTCGAGGTCGCGGTCTTCCTCCCCGACGGCCAGCGCATGGTCACCGGAGAGGCCGACGCCCTGCGGGTCTGGACCGTCGAAGGCGGCGAGTTCGAGCGCGAGCTCGAGGACAGCGCCGGGGTGGTCTACGGGGTCCTCAACGCCGCCCAGTCCCCGGCCGGCCCGCGCATCGCCGCCCTCGAGGGCCGCATGATCGGGCTGTGGGACGCGGACACGGGCGCGCGCCTGCACACCCTCGAGGGCCGCTGCGACGAGCTGTTCAGCGCGGCCTTCTCCGAGGACGGCTCGGCCCTCGCGGCCGGCTGCGGCGACGGCAACGTCGAGGTCTGGGACGTCGAGAGCGGCGAGCCCTCCGTGCCCAAGCCGCCCCTCGACCCCGAACCATCGCTGCTGACCTTCCTCCAGCGCGCGGACGAGGACGACGCCCGCCCCGACGAGCTGTGGAGCTTGCTGTTCACCACCGACGGCAGCTCCCCGCGCATCGTCGGCGGCGGAAACTCGGGCGCGCTGCACCTGTGGGAGGGCGACGGCCGGGCGCTCATGGCCCTGGGCGGCCACTCGAAGGCCAGCGTCGTGTCGATCGTCAAGGACCCCCATCGGCCCCAGATGGCCGCGTTCAGCACCGACGGCCACGTGCACATCTGGAGCCTCGGCATGGGCCAGCCGATCCGCGACATCGAGACCGGCCTCAGCCGCCCGATCGAGCTGTGCTACGCCGACGAAGGCCGGCGCCTCGTGGCCGCGAGCGAGAGCGACGTGGTCTTGTGGGACGCGAACACCGGCGAGCGCCTGGCCGGCATCAGCAAGCACCGCCGGCAGATCACCGCCCTCGCCTGCGCTCCCGACGGCAAGCTCGTCGCGACCGCCAGCCGCGACGGCGTGATCGAGCTGTGGGACCCGGTCTTGAGCCGCTCTTTCGCCATCTTCGACGGCCTCGAGCCCGTCGAGTACCTGCGCTACTCCCCGACCGGCGAGCACATCCTGGCGATCACCGACGAGGGCCGGGTGAGCACCTGGACCGTCGAGCCTAAGGCGTGGATCGAGCACGGCTGCGAGCTCTTGCTCGGCTCGACCGTCGAGCTCCAGGGCCACGCCGCCCAGCAGTGCCTCGGGCCCGAGGTCGTGCCCCTCCCCCTCGAGGGCGAAGCCGAACGCTCGGCTCCCCTCGCCAGTGACGGGTCCCCCACCCTCGACCTCGCCGGCAACCCCGCCGGCGACCACTCGCCGAGCACCGCCGGCGTCCTGCCCCCAGCTGGGAGCTCGATCGAGGCCGCCAAGCCGAGCTCGTTCCCCAAGCACCACGATCGCTACGGCCTCGAGCCGGCCCCAGCGACGGAGCTGATCTACCCTGACCGTCAGACCCGCTGACCGAGCCATCGCCATGGAGCCCAAGATCCGCCATCACTTCACCGTCGGCCGCGGCCACTACCAGGCCGGGGACTGGTCCGCCGCGCGCCCCCACCTGGCCGAGGTCTGCGAGTCCCACGACGGCTTCGCCGACGTCCACAACATGCTCGGCGTGTGCCTGCAGCAGACCGGCCGCGCCGAGGAGGCCGCCGCCCACTTCCGCCGCGCCGTCGAGCTCAACCCCGCCTACACCGAGGCCGCGCTCAACCTCTCGGTCTGCTACAGCGAGCTCGGGCGCTACGACGAGGCGCGCTCGATCTACAGCGAGGCCGCCTCGCGCCAGCCCAAGCAGCCCAAGCAAAAAGGGGAGCTCGACGCCTTCGTGCGCGGCAAGCTGGCCAACCTGCACTTCGAGCTCGGCCAGGCCTACGCCAGCGCCGGCCTGCTCGAGCCCGCCGTCAAGCAGATGCGCGCGGCCCTCGAGCTCAGCCCCACCTTCGCCGACGTGCGCACCAAGCTGGCCGTCTACCTGCGCGACCTGGGCCGCTTCGACAAGGCCCTCGAAGAGCTCCGCACCGTGCTCGGGACCCGGCCCAACTACGTCCCGGCCTACGTCCACCTGGGCGTGACCTTGTGGCGGCAGGGTCGGCGCGAGGAGGCGAAGATCCCCTGGCAGCGCGCCCAATCGCTGGAACCCGACAACCGCATCGTGCAGGCCTACCTGCGCATGGCGGACACGAACGCGGCCCCCTGAGCCCTGCGGCGGCGGACTCGAGCTCACCTGGCGAGCCAGGCCGCGAACAGTCGCGTCAGCGCGGGCATGATCAGGTAGGTCATGAGCGCGACGATGCTCGCCACCGCGAGCACGAGCACGACGAAGGGGTGGCGAGGAAACACGGCCGCCAGCGCCGGCGGGATGAAGTAGACCGGCGCGAGCAGGCCCAGGAAGGTCAACACCGCCAGCTCGTGTCGTGGCGGGCGAGGAGTGTCTGACGGCGTGGACATGGGCGCTGCGGTGGTTCAAAGGAGCGATCCGAAGTCGACGCCAGCGTAGGCCGCGGTGACCTCCTCGAGCGCTTCGACCGTGCTCATGACGAAGGGCCCGCGCTGGACGATGGGCTCCCCGAGGGGCTCGCCCTGCATCAGCACCACGTGCGCGCCGCTTTCGCTGCGCAGCTCGAGCGAAGCGCCCGCAGCGTTCACGCGCAGCGCCCGGGCCTTGCCCTGCTCGAGACGCAGCGTGCTCCCCGAGGCCGCGAGCTCGGCCTCGCCGTCCACGGCGTAGACCCAGACCTGCACGCCGCTCGGGAGCGCGTGGGTGTAGCGGCCCGAGCCCTCGAGGTGGGCGTCGAGGATCGTCATCGGGAGCGCGGGCGAGCGAGCCCCCGCGGTGCCGTTGGTCTCGCCGAGCACTACGCGGACGCGGGCGCCCTCCCCCTCGACCACGGGCATCTGCGCTGCGCGGACGTGGAGCGAGTCCGGCTCGGCGTGCTCGAGCCGAGCCGGGAGGTTGACGAAGACCTGCAAGCCGTGGGTCCGGGCCCCAGCTCGCGGTCGCTCGTCGTGGACGGCGCCACGCCCCGCCGCGAGCCAGTAGAGGTCCCCCGGCTCGAGATCGATGTCGTTGCCCAGGGAGTCCCGGTTGTGGAACTGGCCCTCGCTGTCCTCGAACAGGATCGACACCGCCGACATGCCCGCGTGGGCGTGGGGGCCGAAGGTCGGCTCGGTCATGGTGTAGTGGTCGACCATGACGAGCGGATCCATGCGTCCTGCGAACTGCTCGTGCCTGAAGCTCGAGGCCGCAAAGCCGGCGCCGATCCGGAGTGGGTGGCCCTCGATCGGCCCCGTCACGACGACGCGGAGGGACCCTTGGTCTCGATTTTCGCGGATGTTCATGGCTGTCTCCCGAGCGCGCTGGGTCTGCCCTCGCGCCTCGAAGTAACCATAGTCAGGACGAATGATTTGAAAATGGCCAATTCCAGAACCCATCATTCCATTGATAGAACGATGGACGCATGGCCGAGCAGGACCTGAACGACTACTTCTACTTCGTCCACGTCGTCGAGCAGGGCGGGTTCACGGCGGCTGGCCGAGCCCTCGGCGTGCCGAAGTCTCGACTCAGCCGCCACGTGCAGCAGCTCGAAGCGCGCCTGGGCGTGCGCCTGCTGCAGCGGACCTCTCGCCAGTTCGTCGTGACCGAAGTCGGCCAGGTCTTTTTGCGTCACGCTCGCGCGGTCCTCGACGAGGTCGACGCGGCCGAAGCCGAGATCAAGCGCCAGACCAACTCCTTGTCGGGCCAGGTCCGGCTGTCGTGTTCGGTGGGCATGGCCCAGTTCGCCCTCGGCGAGATCCTCGCGCGCTTCCTCGCCGACAACCCAAAGGTCGACGTGATCCAAAACGTCACCAACCAACCCCTGGACCTCGTCGAGGCGCGGATCGACATCGCGCTCCGCGGTCACGCCGGCCCCCTGCCCGACTCGAGCTTCGTCCAGCGCCGAGTCGCCCGGACTCCCTGGTACCTCTTCGCTAGCCCCGGCTACCTCGAGGACGCGGGCGTGCCGGACAGCCCCGACGATCTCCAGCATCACGCGGGAATGAAGGTCGGCTGGAAGCCCGAGCTCGGCCAGTGGTCGCTCCGAGGACCGGGGGGCGCCCGCGCGACGATCCCCTTTCGCCCGCGCCTGTGCTCCGACGACATGGGCACCCTCGAGCGCGCCGCCATCGAGGGCCTCGGCGTCGTCGCCCTGCCCGGCTACGTGTGCCGCGAGGCGCTACGCGCCGGCCACCTGACCCGCGTCTTGCCGGGCTGGCTCGCCGCCGACGCCCAGCTCAGCATGCTCATGCCTTCGCGCCGCGGGCTGCTCCCGGCCGTCGAGGCCCTCGCCGCCCACTTGCGCGCCGAGCTCCCCGAAGCCGTCGAGCTCTAGTTTGCCCCCACAGTCGCCTCGGGACCGGGGACGCTCCGTCGCTTCCCGCTCCTCCGCTGGGGCCGGTGGGCAATGGGGTTCGTACCTCCGAGTGGGCATTGGGTCGCCCCCAAAGGGGGGCTTCTCTGCCGGGGGTGAAGACGACGAACGCCGCGAGCGGGGCGCTTCGTCGCTCCGCCCTTACTTTTGGCCCTTCGCGTCGTCCTTGCCCTCGCCCACCGAGGGCGCGCGCAGGTCGATGCTCTCGAGCATGTCCTCGAGCTCGATCTTCTTGGACAGGCGCTTGTTCTCGAGCTCGACGATCTTGCGGCCCTTCTCGTCGGCGTCGCTCGAGAACTCCTCGAGGCGCTTGTTGAGCTTGGCCCGCAAGGTCCCGGCCTTGGGGTCCTTCTTGATCGCCTCGAGGTTGCGCCGGGTCTGGTCGGCGCGGCGCTCGAGCTCGGCCTGCTGCCGGCGCAGGCCGTCGACCTCGGTGTCGATGCGCCCGATCTCCCGGCGCAGCTCGACCACGGGCTGGAGGGCCTTGCGGGCCTCGGCGCTGATGTTGGGCATGGTCAGGAATTTCTCGAGCAGGGGCAGGGCCTGCTGGTCCCAGATCGCCAGGGTGATCTTCGAGGGCGTCTGCTCCACGACCTTGATGGAGGCCGAGTTGGCCTTGGCCTTGACGGTGATCGGGATCAGCCACGCGCCCTCGAGATCCTCGGTGCCCTCGGGGCGCTCGGCGAGCTGGTAGTTGCCCCCGCTTTGGGGCTGGCGCACGAGCACCGTCCAGGCTTTGTCCTGTAGCGGCCCGCGCACGTCCCAGGTGGTCGTGGTCTGGTAGAAGCTCTCGACCTCGAGCACGCCGCGGACGATGCGGGTCATGGTCATCTCCTGGCCGGCGTACTGCTTGGACGAGGTGACCATGATCTCCGGCGCGACGGCGAAGGGGATGGTCACCGAGGTGCCGGCGCCGACGGCCTCGGACAGGCCCTCGCCGACGAAGCTGCCGCCCGAGTAGATCGCGATGGGCCCGGGCTCGAGCACGTAGTCCGTGGCGTTTTGGAAGCGCACGACCCGGTAGGGGTTGGCCTCGTAGCCGTAGCCGGCCCCGCCGGGGCGGTAGAGGAAGGTCTGCTCGGCCTCCACGGACTCGTTGATCAGCGCGACCATGGTCGAGCTGCCGTCGGGGACGGTCACGGGCGTGTCGAGGTCGACGCGGGTCAGGCCCGAGATCCGCTGGGAGCGAGCCGAGGCTTGCGTGCTGCGCCGGAGGGTGTCGACGTCGACTTGCTGGCGCTCGCCGTACTCCGCCCCGCTCGCGATGCTGCCAGGGCGGACGGGCGCGCCGCCCCCTCCCATCATCCCGCTGCTGCGGTTGGAGTCCTTCTTGCGCTTGGACTTGCTCGTGGGCGCGGGCGCAGCCTCGGGCGCCCGCGCGTAGTCCCCGTCCGCCACGTCGTCCTCGAAGCCGTAGTAGGCCTCGTCGGCGACCTCCTCCATGGGCTCGAGCTCGGGCTCGGGCTCGTAGATGCGCTCCTCCTCGCCCCAGGAGGTCTCGCCCAGGGCCACGCTCGCGCGCTTGTCCGCGGCGCTCTGGGTCATGTCCGTGCGGTAGACCTCGCGCGGGGTGTGCAGGTCGTAGCGGAAGGCGATGGGCGCCCCGGAGGTCACGGCCAGCTGGATGTCGCGCCAGTCCTCGCCGGAGGTGTTGTCGACCACGGCCCAGCCCTGGAGCAGGCCCTGGCCCTTGCCCTCCTCGGGCAGCACGATGCGGTAGGTCGGCTTCCACATCGGCGCGCCGACGACGTAGCTGACGGTCAGCCGGTGGCTGCGCGCGTCGGCCAGGCGGATCTCGAGGTCGACCTGCTCGAACATGCCCTCGCCCGCCGAGGCGTCGAGGCTGCGGTGCAGCTGCATGGCCAGGTCGCCGTCGTGGAGGGTGATGGCCTTGACCTTGGACAGGCGCACGACCTGCATCTGCCCGCGGGCGAGCAGGGTCAACTTCCAGTCCCGGGTGTCCTCGAGCTGCACCGGCGCGCCGCCGCGAGACGGCGCGGCCAGCTCGGGGTCGGGCTCGTTGACGCTGCGCTCGATCATCACGATGCGCCCGCGGATCACCCGGGCCCCGGCCTTGACCGTGATGTCCGTGCCGCGCAGGGAGTCGAGGACCTGGGCCAGGGAGCCGCGCCCGGGCGCGAGGGTGGCCATCGCCGCGCTCGCCCAGGTCTGGGGGTCGAGGGGCATGGACACGCTGACCGCCTTGCCGTCCTCGTCGACGACGGTGAGGCTCTTGAGCAGGTCGTTGACCTGGTCCTTGCGCACGCGCAGGCGGAGCATGTCGCCGTCGACCTTGCCGCTGCGCTCGAAGTAGCCGACGCCGTTGCGGTAGAGGACCACCGAGCTGAGCGAGAGGCCGTCGTCGCTGACCGCCGCCAGGGGCATGCGCGAGCCGGCGCAGCCGCTGGTGGAGAGCACAGCAGGGAGGAAGAGCAGGGAGCCCAGGGCCAGAGCAGGCAGGCGTCGCATCCCGCGCACGCTACCGCCGACGGACGCGCAGGTCCACGGCAATGCCCTACAGTTTTGCGGCGAGGCGGTGAAAGGCCGGGCGCAGCGCTCGGATGCGCGTGTCCGCCCGACTCGGGTGCACGCGGTTGGCCAGCAGCACGTAGATCGACCGCGCGGGCGGGTCGATCCACACGCTCGTCCCCGTGAAACCCAGGTGACCCACGGACGCGGGGGACAGCACGCCGCCCGTCGAACCGCCGCTCGGAGTGCCAGACGGATCGGTCGAGACCCCGTCGAAGCCCAACCGCCGGGTGGAGCCGGGCACCGTCGAGGGCGTGAAGAAGCGCTCGACCAGGGCCGGGCAGCGCTGCGGGTCGACCCCGGGCAGGCGGGCCTCGAGCCAGGCCCGGGCGACGGCGAGGACGGCATCGAGGGTCCCGAACAGACCCGCGTGCCCGGCCACGCCGTGCATGACCACGCAGTTGTCGTCGTGCACGACCCCCCGCGCCGCGGCCTGGCCCACGCGCGCGCGGATCGGCCACCAGGTCTGGGGCTCCCCGCGATCATAGGCCTCGGTGACGGGGAAGGTCAGCGCGTCGTCGTAGCTACGATCGAGGGGGCGAAAGCCGATCTGCCCCGCGAGCCCCAGGGGCTCGGCGATGCGCTCGGCGAACAGCGCGTCCAGTCGAGCCCCCAGCGCGCGCTCGAGCCAGGCGCCGAGCAAGGCGAAGCCCAGGTCCGTGTAGATCGCCCGGGCCCGCGGCGGGCAAGCCGGCGCCACGCCCCGGACCGCGTCGAGGAAGGCCTCGCGCTGCCCCGGGCCAAGGGACCACGGCGGCGCAAAAAACTCCCGGTGCGCCTCGAGGCCAGCGGCGTGCTCGAGCAGGTCGCGCAGCTGCGGCCGAAAGCCGCCGACCACCGCGAGGGCCTCGGGCAGACGATCGTCGAGGCGCAGCGCGCCCGCGTCGATCGCCTGGGCGGTCAGCGTCGTCGTCGACAAGATCTTGGTCAGCGAGGCGAGGTCGTAGGCCGTGTCGGCCGTGACCGGCGCGGACTCGGGCGCGCCGTCGAGGCAGCCCACGAAGCTCCGGAGGCGCAGCTCACCTTCGCGCCACACCGCCGCGGCGCAGCCCGGCGTCACCCCCTCGGCGACGGCCGTGCGCAGGAGGGCGTCGAGCTCGGCGGCGGCAGACACGGACGACACCGTACCGGCGCGATCGCGCCTCCGACACTTTTTCTCGGCTTTTCGACAATCGAGGGGATCAATCTCCGGCGCTGACGCACTGCTCTCGTGCCGGGGGTTCCTGCCATCCACTTGCCCCGGCGCTCCGCACAGGCGGCATCACGACGGCTCAGCTGGGGGGTTGGGCCGTCGTGATGCCCCCACCTTGCATCCTTGCGCCCACTTGTTAGCGTCCGCGCGATGACCCCCCGCGAGCGCCTGATCGTCGCCCTGGACGTCCCCGACGAAGCCAAAGCCCTCGACCTCGCCGGTCGCCTCGCCGGTCACGTCGGCATGCTCAAGATCGGCCTCGAGCTCTTCGTCGCCGAGGGCCCGGCCGTGGTCCGCAAGGTCAAAGAGCGCCACCCCGAGCTCGACATCTTCCTCGACCTCAAGCTCCACGACATCCCCAACACCATGCAGGGGGCGATCCGCTCGGCCGCCAAGCTGGGCGCGCGCTTCATCACCGTGCACGCCGGCTCGGGCGTGGCGCACCTGCGCGCGTGCGCCGAGCAAGCTCGAGAGGCCAGCGCGGCCGCGGGCCACGGCGAGCTCGGCGTGCTCGCGGTCACCGTGCTGACCAGCCAAGACGAGCAAGCTTGCCGCGAGGCCGGCCACACCCGCAGCCCCGCCGAGCTCGTCGCCATGCGGGCCCAGTGCGCCGTCGAGGCTGGCTGCGCCGGGCTGGTGTGCTCGGGCCAGGAGCTCGAGGCGATCGCACCCGCGACGCCCTCGCTGTTCCGCGTGGTCCCGGGCATTCGTCCGGCGGGTTCGGCCGTTGGGGATCAAAAGCGGGTCATGACTCCGGGTAAAGCGATCGCCGCTGGCGCGACGCACCTGGTCGTGGGTCGACCGATCCGCAACGCGGACGATCCGGCCGCGGCCGCGGACGCCATCGTCGCCGAGATCGCAGCCGCGCTGGGCTGAGCCCCATCAACGCTTCCACTGGTCGGGGTGGCGGCGCTGATGCATGATCGCGAACACCTCGATCCGCTCAGCCTCGACGGCATAGAGCACCGCGTAGGGAAAGCCGCGGACCAAGGCACGCCGAACCCCCGACCCGAGCTCGGTCCACGCGAACGGATTTGCGACGATCCTCTCGAAGGTTCGCTTGAGCTCTTTGGCAAAGCGGAGCCCGAGCTCGAGCTCCCCTTCTTCGAGGTACCAGGCAGTGGCCTCCATGGCCTCTGCCCTCGCCCGGAGCGTCAACTCGAGCTGCATGGACTGCTCAGCCGGCGGCCCGCGGTTCGCGGGCTCGCTCGACCATGTCGAAGATCTCGCGGCGGACATCTTCCCACGGAACGGTAGACGTCCGTCCGGCTCGCAAGTCTTCGCGTCGTCGCTGGGCCTCCGCGATCCAAGCGGCCTCGATCTCCTCGAGGGAGGCACCATCGCCAACGCTATCCTTGAGCGCGGAGGCAAGCGCCGCACGCTCCGCGTCGGGGAGCTGCATCGCCGCCTCGAAGATTCGCCTGGCTTCGTCGCTCACGCCCTACAGTGTAGCGTGACGTAGCGCGAAGCGCCTCCGCCCTCCCGCACGGGATCCAGACCCTGCTCGTCTCGGCAGCCTGAGCCGCCATGCCCTTCCAGCCCCAGCTCAGGCTGCTAGGCTGCGGGCGCGCGATGATCGACTACACCCTCGCCAAGGCCCTGCACATCGTCGGCTTCATCAGCTGGTTCGCGGGCCTGTTCTACATCGTCCGGCTGTTCGTCTACCACGCCGAGGCCGGCGAGCGGCCCGAGGCCGAGCGCGCCGTCCTCCAGCCCCAGTTCGAGCTCATGGCCCGACGGCTGTGGCAGATCATCACGGTCCCGGCCGCGGTGGTCACCTTCTTCGGTGGATTTAGCATGGTGGTTCACCTCGTGCGCATCGGCTCGCTCCCGAGCTGGCTGCACATCAAGTTCGGCCTGCTCACGGGGCTGCTCGCCTACCACCTGTGGTGCGGGCAGATCCGCCGCAAGCAGGCCGCGGGCGAGAGCACCTGGACCGGCAAGGGCCTGCGCGTGTTCAACGAAGGCGGGACCATGTTCATGGTCGCGATAGTGTTCCTGGCGGTCTACAAGTCGGCGATGAGCATCGCCTGGGGCGTGGGCGGGCTGCTCGCCCTTGGGCTGAGCTTGATGTTCGGGATTCGCCTGTACCGGCGGATCCGCGAGGGCGCGTCGAGCAAGCGCGAAGCGCAGCCCGAGACCTAAGCCTCGAGCGCGCGAAGCAGCTCTTCAGTCTCGGCGACGATGGTCTCGGCGTCGCGTCCGGCGATGTGAACCAGCGCCTTGGCGACCTCGGCCCCGGTCATCGAGCGGTACTTCGTCGCCAAGCCCTTGCCCCCGAGCTTGCCCACGATCCCGAGCAGAGCGTCCCCGACCACGGCCGCGGCGCGCTCCGTCGGTCGAGCCTCCTCGCGATCTCCCCCGCTCACGAAGGCCGGCCGCGCGAGCACGTGGGGCAGCTCGCTGCCGACGATCGCGGCCTCGACCCGCTTGCGCACGTCCATGTAGGCGTTGAGCGGCCGACCCTCGGCGCCGATCGCCGAGAGGTAGACAAAGCGCGGTCGGCTGCCGCAGGCCACGGCCGCCTCGAGCAGCAGGGTGGTCAGGCCGTAGTCGACGGCCTCGTAGGTGTCGGGCACGGCCGAGCGCTCGCCTCGCTTGCCCCGGGCCTTGGTGGTCCCGAGCAACGCGTACACCGTTTTGGGCTGGAGCGCCTCGAAGCTGGCCTTGAACGCGGCGAGCTTCCACTCGGTCGTGTCGACCCGCGCGCCGAGGTCCTCGAAGTGCGCGCGCCAGTGGTCGAGGCGCGCGCTGTCCGGGCGCACGTGGGCGACCGTGTCGAGCCCGCGCTCGACGCACTCCCGCACGACCTCTCGGCCGGTGTAGCCCGTCGCGCCAGCGACGAACACGGGTGCTCGGTCAGCCACGGCGTGACCCTATCAAGAAACGCCGCGGGGCTCCGGCGCATCGGCGTGCTCTTTTCCGAGCGCGACCCCAAACGCGACGCCGGCCAACCTCCTAAAGTGGTCGCCGAGTAGGTCGAGGTAGGCACGCAGGGCGTTCGACATCAGCCGACCCTCGACGAAGAGCGCGTGGATCGGGCTGAGGCTGCGGCAGTGATCGTCGAGGACGACCGCGAGCTCTCCGCGCGCGATGGCCTCGGCGACGATGAAGTCCGGCAGCGAGGCCAGGCCCAGCCCCGCGCGCGCGGCCGAGGCGAGACAATCCCCGTTGTCGCTGAGCATCGGCCCGCGCACGCGGACACGGCTGCGCCCGCGGCCCTCGCCAAACTCCCAGGCCGCGCCGGTGAGCTGGTGGCGGTAGAGCAGGCAGTCGTGCTCGCGCAGGTCCGCCGGGGTCTGCGGCCGCCCCCGGCGAGCGAGGTAGTCCGGCGACGCGACCACGAGCTGGCGCGAGGTCGCGAGCTTGCGCGCGCGCAGGCTCGAGTCGCCGAGGGGGCCCACGCGGATCGCCAGGTCGTACTGCTCGGCGATCATGTCGACCCGCCGCTCGCTCAGGTCGAGCTCGATCGACACCCGCGGATTGGCACACAAAAAGCGCGCGGTCGGCTCGGCGAGGTGGCGCTGGCCCAGGGACACCGGCGCGTTGACGCGGATCCGGCCCACGCGCTCGCTGCCCAGGGCGCTCGCCTCCTCGCTGGCCTGCTCGAGCTCGCCGCCGACCAGCTCGACGCGCCGGGCCAGGCGCCCGCCCGCCTCGGTCAAGGCCATGCGGCGGGTGGTTCGGTTGAGCAGCTTGACCCCCAGCCGCGCCTCGAGCCGCCGCACCCGGGAGCTCACCGCCGACTTGCTCAGCCCCAGCTGGGCCGCAGCGGCCGTGAAGCCCCCCGCGTCGACCACCGCGCCGAACACCGCGAGGTCGCCGACGTGCTCGATCCATTGTTCTTTCACACGCACAATGTTTCCACGTGTGGCATCTTGTGCGCAAGGGCGTCCATTCTCATGTTCGAAGCATGATGACGACCAGCCAAGGCGCCGCCACCACGCTCCCGTTCATCCTTCGCCGCGCGAACGAGCGCGGTCAGGCGAACCACGGCTGGCTGAAGTCGCAGCACAGCTTCTCCTTCGCCAACTACTACGACCCAAAGTTCATGGGCTTCGGGCCCCTGCGGGTCATCAACGACGATCGCATCGTCGGCGGCAGCGGCTTCCCGCCCCACGCCCACCGGGACATGGAGATCCTCTCCTACGTCGTCGAGGGCGGCCTCGAGCACCGCGACAGCATGGGCAACGGCTCGGTGATCCGCCCTGGCGAGCTCCAGCGCATGTCGGCGGGCACGGGCGTGCGCCACAGCGAGTACAACCACTCGAGCACGGACACGACCCGCTTCCTGCAGATCTGGGTCCTCCCCGAGTCCCGGGGGCAGCGGCCCGGCTACGAGCAAAAAGACTTCGGCGTCGAGGCCCGCGCCGGGGCGCTGACCCTGCTCGCGTCCAGGGACGGCCGCGGCGGCGCCCTCACCCTCCGCCAGGACGTGGACCTGTGGGGCTTCGTCGCCCACCGGGGGGACGCGGCCACGCACCGCCTCGCGGCCGGCCGTCGGGTCTGGGTGCAGGTCGTGCGCGGGCGCGTGGCGCTGAGCGGGGTCTCCCTCGGCGAGGGGGACGGCGTCGCGCTGAACCCCCAGGCCGGTGATGTCGAGCTGACGATCACCGGCGCGAGCCCGCTCGCGGACGTGCTCGTGTTCGACATGGGCTGAACCAAACGACGCGAGGGGGAGGGCCCGGGCCATGCACCCGAGCCCTCCCTCTGCTTCGTGTTCGTCCTGGCCCCCCGGTCAGAACGGACAGTCGTTGGCGCAGCTGTTGTCGATGCAGGCCGCGAGCGTGTCGCCCTCCGCGACCGGGCCGTCGAAGCCGCACTCGATCCAACACAGCGCGGGCGTGTCCGAGCCCCAGAAGTCCTCGTAGATGCACTTGGAGTAGCAGCACGCGTTGCCCGGGACGGCCTCGACCGCGTCGACCTCGGCGCCGCAGGAGTCGTTCACGCACAGCCCGCACAGGCCCGCGAAGTAGTCGTCGCACGCGAGCGGATCGCCGCCGGTTGACTCCTCGCCCGCCGACTCCTCACCAGCAGACTCCTCGCCCGCCGACTCCTCTTCCCCGGCCGACTCCTCGCCCGCCGACTCCTCACCAGCCGACTCCTCACCAGCAGACTCTTCCTCACCAGCAGACTCTTCCTCGCCCGCCGACTCCTCGCCAGCAGACTCTTCCTCGCCCGCAGACTCCTCGCCCGCCGACTCCCCGCTGGAGCCCGAGCTCTCGCCCTCTTCCCCCTCGTCGCCCTCCGTCTCGGCGTTCATGCCGGTCTCGGCCGCGGTGCCGCCCTCGTCCTCGCCGTCCGAGCCTTCATCGATGCAAGCGCCCAGGATCAGCGCGAGGGAGACAATCGAGTATTTCAGTGTGTCAATGGTCATGCGTTCTTCTCTCAATCGGGTTTCAGGGCACGGGCTTCGGGGTGGTCCCGACCGTGATCTGGTTTTGGGTTCGAAAGGTGTTGTTGGTCGTCCAGTGCGGGATCTCGACCTGCGGGATGGTCCCGTCCTCGCGCACGTTGGTGACGTGGTAGGTGTGCTGATTCCAGATCCGCCGCGAGGGCACCCAGCGGTCCTCGGCGTCGCGGAACACCTGCACCGTGGGTGAGGAGTCCGGGCTGAAGTCGTAGTTGCCGGGGGTCGAGGTGACGACGATCTCGCTCGAGCCGTCGTTGTCGAGGTCGACGACGATCGGATACTCCTGCGCGGTGAAGCTCTGGCGCGTGGCCTCGAAGACCACCGAGCCGCCCTCGTCAAAGCCCCACAGCCGGTAGTTGTCGGCGTAGATGCCCTCGGCCGTGCCGTCGCCGAGGAAGTCGAAGGCCGTCCCGCCGGAGCCGGTGTTGTGCCACTCGTTGACCGGCGTCGCGTAGATCACGGCGCCGGTGGGCTCGACGACGGTGTAGGACAGCCCCGTCTTGAGCCCGATCTCCGCGCTGAAGTCCCCGTCGTAGTCGTGGATGGTCGCGGGCCGGTTCCAGTTGTAGACGCTGACCTCCTCGCCGGTGGGTCGCAGGGCCGAGACCTTGGTCTGGCCGTCGTGCTCGAGGATGGTCAGGCCGTAGTCCGAGGTGTAGACGACCTCGGGCAGGCCGTCGTCGTCGACGTCCGCGACCTGCGGGAAGCCGTAGTAGCTGTCGGTGAACTCGGGCTCGGACGAGGCGAAGTAGGGGCTGCCGTCGTGGTGCCGCGCCTCGCCGAAGAAGATCAGCTCCTGGTCCTCGTCGCCGTCGAGGTCGGCGGCGACGGTGTACAGCGAGATGGCCGAGGGGTCGGCCCACACCGTGTTGCCGAGGTGATCGATGACCTGGGTCCCGTCGATGATCTCGACGTCGCCGTCGTTGTCGATGTCGGCGAGGGCGGGCCTGCCCGAGCCCCCCTCGCGGGTCCACTTGGGCGTCCCGTCGTGCTCGAGGGCGAGGCTGCTGCCGACGATGATCTCGACGATTCCGTCGCCGTCGATGTCGCCCAGGGCGAGGTCCGAAGACTTGGCAAAGGGGGTCTGCGGGCTGCTCTCGACCATGAAGTGGATCGAGCCGGTCTCGCCGTCGAACACGTAGAGGCGGGCGTTGGCCGAGCCGTCGTAGGCGACCACGACCACGTCCGGCGTGTCGCACAGGTCGATGTCCCCGTCCTGGTCGTCGTCGGTGAGGTTGGCGACCACGGGGTTGACCTGCACGTCGACGAAGCCGTCCTCCCCCTCCCAGGCCCACTGCAGCGCGGGCTCGAAGCTGTCGGCTGGAGCCGTCTCCTTGCTCCCGTAGCCGTCGAGCTCGTCGATGAGGTGGCAGGGATCGCCCACCGGGCCGCCGCTGGTCTCGGTCTCGTCTTCGAGGGTGTCGAGCTTGACGCCCCCCTCGCTCGAGCCCTCGTCCTGGGCCTCGTCGCCGCCCTCGTCGTCTCCGCCGTCTCCGATCTCGTCGGAGCCCCCGGCCTCCGCGGCCGTGGTGTAGCCCGACCAGGGGTTGTCATCGTCGTTGGCACATCCGCCAACAGCGACCGCCAACAGCACCAAGGCTCGACCCAGGGGCGAGCGCGCGTCCATCCAGTGATTCGTCATGGGAGCACGACTTCGTGGCCACGACTCGCGAGAGCCATGCCGGCCAATCGAGCCTCATTGCGGAGGGTTCTCACGATCGTCGCCAACCTTGCCGAACACCGCCGCCAGCTGGCACCTTGAGGGATGCTCTCGGCGAAGGCGTTGGCCGTGGGGGCGCTGCTGTGGAGCGCCCCCAGCGAAGCGCCCGAGACCGACGCGCCGCTAATGGAGTGGAGCGGGCCCACGCAGTGCCCCGATCGCCAGGCCCTGCTCGACGAGGTCGACTCGCTGCTCGAGATCCCTCTGAGCCCCGACACGACGCAGTACCGCTTTCGCCTCGACATCGAAGCGCGCGGCTCCACCTTCCACGCGCGGCTCCAGCTGCGCTCGCCGAACGGGGACAGCGAGCGCAGCTTGAGCCACGACGACTGCGCGCAGCTGTCCCGGGGCATCGCGCTGGTCATGGCCCTGGCGATCACCGAGGGCCGGGCGGCCGAGCCCCCCGCCGAGGTCGAGGAGGTCGAGCCAGAGCCCGAACCCGAACCCGAACCCGAACCCGAGCCAGAGCCGAGCCCGCCGCCAGAGCCCGCGCCCTCGAGAGCATCGCTCCGCGGCGTCCTGAGCCCCCGAGTCGGCCTTGCGACGGGCGTGCTCCCGGGCGCGGGCGCAGACCTGGACCTCGCCGCGGGGCTGGCGATTGGCTCGGCCCGCGTGACCCTCGGCGGGAGCTACGGCCTGCCCCGCACCCTCGCCGTCGACCCCGAGGCCGACACCGCCGACGCTCGCTTTCAACGCTGGTCCATCGCGGCTCGCGGCGGCTACGGCTGGCGGTGGCGCCGACTCGGCTTGCGCCTCGAAGCCGGCGCCGAGCTCGGGCAGATCCTCGCCGAAGCCCCGCAGCTGCGCGAGGCGGCCCCCGTCCGCGCGCTGTGGGCCGCCGCCCTCGTCGCGCCGACCTTCGTGGTCACCCTGCACCCCGCGGTCCACCTGGACCTGGGCGTCGAGGTGCCCATCGCCCTGCGCCGGCCGGAGTTCACCGTCGACGGGCAGACGCTCGTCTTCCAGCCTCGCGCCGCCGGCGCACGCGCCTTCCTGGGCCTCACCATCGAGCTGGGCGCCAAGATCAAAAAATCTCCCGAGGCGAACATGGAACTCGGGGCGGGCGGCCACGAATGACGGTGATCGAGCTCCTGCAAGCCCGCCGGGTCCGCGCGATCGCGGAGCCGCGTCCAGCCCCAGAGGCCGCGCGGGCCATCGACTTCGACGCGATCTACGAGGCCGAGCACGACTTCGTGTGGCGCTGCGTCCAGCGCCTCGGCGTCCCCGACGACGCCATCGACGACGCCGTCCAGGAGGTCTTCGTCGTCGCCGCGCGCAAGCTCGACAGCTTCGAGCATCGCTCGAGCGTGCGCACCTGGCTGTTCGCCATCGCCCGGCGCGTGGTCAAGGACATCCGCCGCGGACGCGCCCGGGCCTACCGGCGGCGCGAGGCCCTGGCCGCCGAGCACCCCGAGCGCGGACCCGACGGCTACGCCCGCTCGGACGCGGCCCGGCTGCTCCACCGCCTGCTCGAGCAGCTCGACGAGCCCAAGCGCGAGGTCTTCTTGCTGTGCGAGCTCGAAGGCATGACCGGGCCGGAGGTCGCGGAGATCCTCGGGCTCAAGCTGCCGGCCGTCTACGCGCGCCTACGGACCGCTCGCCTGGAGCTCGCGCGCCTGGCTCAGCAGACGAAACACGCGACGGAGGAGGGGACCTGATGCCATCGATCGACGAGCTGATCGCGGCCGAGCGCCGCGGCA
This sequence comes from Plesiocystis pacifica SIR-1, assembly GCF_000170895.1. GTDB lineage: Bacteria > Myxococcota_A > Polyangia > Nannocystales > Nannocystaceae > Plesiocystis > Plesiocystis pacifica. Next base: position 47,910 of record NZ_ABCS01000005.1, read on the forward strand.
TGACCCCGCCACCGAGCGCGCGCGCGCGCAACCGAGAGGCGATCGCCGCGGCGCTGGCTCGACCGAGCCCCGCCCACGCGCCGACGCCCGGCCGCGCCAGGCCCTCGTGGAAGCTGTGGCTGCTGCCCGTGCTGTTGCTGAGCGTCGGCGCGCCCTGGGCCTTGCTGCGCCCCGCTTCCGCTCCCCTGCCCATCCCGGACGCGATGGCCGACGCGATGGCGGAGGTTGGCGAGATCGACGCGACGCCCGAGCCCAAACCGGCCGAGCTCGCCGTCGCCACCGCGGCGCCTCAACCTCAACCTCAACCTCCCCTCGCCGCGCCCGAGCAGCCGACCGAGACCGACGAAACGCCGACCGACGCTCGCCCGCCCAAGACGAAAGCCAAGGCCAAGACCAAGGCCAGCGCGCCCGAGACCAGCTTCGACGACGAGCTCGAGCTCCTCGTCACCGCCAAGGCAGCGATCGACGCGGGCGAGCTCGGCAAGGCCCGCAAGGCGCTCCAGCGTCACCGCGCGCGCTACCCCTCGGGGGTGTTCGTCGACGAAGCCAAGGCGATGCGCGTGGTCCTGGCGTGCGTGTCTGAGAAGGCGACGGCCAGCGAGCGCGAGCAGGCCCGGACCCAGTGGCGCGCGCGCCATCCAAACTCGCCCTTCGCGGGACGGGTCGACGAGGCCTGCAAGGCGGAGGGCGAGTGAGCCACGCGCTCCGATCGCTCGCCGTCGCCGTCGCCGTGCTGATGGCGGGGTGCGAAAACAGCCGCTACGACCTCGGCTCCACGCCCATCGCCGACACGGGCGAGGAGTCGAGCACGGGCACGAGCGAAGGCTCCGGCTCGACGGCGGGAGCCTCCGACGAGAACGCCGACGCGGGCGCGACCGAGTCCGAGTCCGCCGCCGAATCGACGTCCGAGTCCGACTCGAGCTCCGAGTCCGACTCGACCGAGTCCACCACCGAATCCGAGACCGACACCGGCGAGCCCACCAACGCCTGCCTGGACTACTTCCCCGAAGGCTGCGGCGGATGCATCAACGCCAGCTGCAGCGACGCCGCGACGAGCTGCGATGCCGTCGAGGGCAACAGCTGCTGCTACGCCTTTTGCGTCTACGCGGACTTTTGGGGCGGCGACCTCGAGCTGTGCCTGATCGAGTGCGGCTTCCCGGGGCCCGTCCCCGCCTGTGACGCCCTCGCAACCTGCACCCAGACCAATTGCTCGACTGACTGCCCCTTCTGAGCGGGTCGGCTCGCCCAGGTGGGGAGTGCGCCCCACCGGGAGGGAGGGCACCATGCCCACCATGGAGTACCGCAACCTCGGACGGAGTGGGCTCGAGGTCTCGACCTTGTGCCTGGGCACGATGACCTTTGGCGAGGCCAACGAGAACTCGTTCATGCACGGCGTGGGCGCGAACGAGCCGACCTCGTTCCGGATCATGGACAAGGCCCTCGACGCGGGCATCAACTTCTTCGACACCGCCGACGTCTACGGCGAGGACGGCCTGACCGAGCGGGTGATCGGCAAGTGGTTCACCGAGCACAAGCGCCGCGACGAGGTCGTGCTCGCGACCAAGTTCCGCTTCCGCATGGGCCCGGGACCCCTGGGCACCGGGGCCTCGCGCCGCCGCATCGTCCGCTGCGTCGAGGACAGCCTGCGCCGGCTGCAGACCGATCGCATCGATCTGTACCAGGTCCACATGCAGGACATCGACACCCCCGAGGAGGAGACCCTGCGCGCCCTCGACGACCTGGTCCGCGCGGGCAAGGTGCTCTACATCGGCGCGAGCAACTACGCGGCCTACCGCCTGACCGAGTCGGTGATGCGCAGCGAGTTCGATCGCCTCGAGCGCTACGTCTCGCTGCAAGCCCAGTACTCCCTGGTGTGCCGGGACATCGAGCGCGAGCTCGTGCCCACCTGTCGCCGCCACGAGCTGGGCATCATCCCGTGGTCGCCCCTGGCGGGCGGCTTCTTGACGGGCAAGTACAGCCAGGGCCAGGGCGCCCCGGCGGGCAGCCGCCTGGACAAGTGGAAGCAGCGCTACGAGGGCTTCGACAAGCCGCGCAACTGGGCCATCCTCGAGGCCCTGCGCGCGGTCGCGGCCGAGCACGACTCGACCTGCGCGCGCGTGGCCCTGGCCTGGCTGCTGCGCAAGGACGCGGTCACCTCGGTGATCTTCGGCGCGCGCACGGAGGCCCAGCTCGACGACAACCTGGCGACCACGGAGCTCGCGCTGAGCGACGCCGACATGGCGCGCCTCGACGAGGCCAGCGCCTTCGAGCTCGGCTACCCCTACGGCTTCATGAAGAACGTCCAGGGGCGCTGGTAGACCTCCAGCGGGCGCTCACTCGGCCAGGAAGTCCAGCTGGCCGAAGCTCCACCCCTGCCCGTCGCGGATCGGCGAAGAGGGCCCGCCGAGGGCGTCGGTGCGCCACAGCTCGAAGCCCTCGCCGCCGCTCGGCTCGGCGAACAGCACGACCTGATCGCCCGCGGGGGTCAGCCCAAAGGGCTGGCTCGAGCGCAGCGCCGTGGGCAGATCCCCGGCCAGCGGGGTCACCGTCGCCGCCGCGGCGTCGAGGCCCTCGCCCAGGTCGATGTGCATGAGCTGGCGGCCGTCGGTGGCCTCGCCGGCGCCCACGAGCAGGATCGTGCGGTCGTCGACGACCTCGAATTCGTTGTCCTCGTCCGCGGTCAGCTCGGCGATGACGACGGGCGCCCCCGGAGCGTCGAACTCCGCGACCTCGAGGCGGTGGGTGTCGCCGTCGACGGCGAGGTAGACCAGGCGCTCGCGGTCCCCGGACAAGGTCGGCTCGAGCAGGCCGCCCGGGGCCTCGGCGACGACCGCCGCCTCGCCGGGCGCGTCGCCCGAGAGGTCGACGGCGACCATGGCGTTCACGAGCTTGTCGGCGCCGCTGGGGTAGAGCAGCGTGTCGGCGCGCCTGAGGTCGCACTTGCCCTCGAGGGGCCGGTCCGCGGGAGAGACCACGATCCGCTCGCCGAAATCGACGCCCTCGAAGGCGATCACCCGGACCTCGTCGTCGTCGATGTCGCACATCCAGCGGCCGTCCTCGCTCAGATCGACGCCGTTGAAGCCCGCGAAGGAGCCGAGGGTCGGCCCGGGCGTCGCAGCTGCGCGCAGATCCGAGAGCGGGATCAGCTGCGTCGCCTGCTCGCTCTCGGCCGTGAAGTCGAAGATGAGCACGAAGAGCTTGTCCCCGAAGACCCGGAAGCCATCGATGGAATCCTCTGTCAGCGGCTCCGCGGGCCCGAGGCTCGGCTCGAGGGGCGCCATCATCAGCGGGCTCGGCGTGTAGAGCTCGTCGCCGGTGCTGAACCACAGCAGCGCGTCTTCGCTCGGCGTGAGCCGGAAGCTCAGCGGGATCGCCGTCGACGCGAGCTGCTCGCCGCCGACGAGCTCCCCGCCCTCGAACTCGGCCATCCAGATCTGCTGGCTGTCCTCGGAGCTGTCGTAGGACGCGGCGAACATGCGCTCGCCCGCGGCGTCGAAGACCCTGCTAGAGATGCGCGGGTTTGCGCCCGCGGGCAGCAGCGGGGCCCACTCCGGGTCCCCGTCAGCGTCGAGGCGCAGCTGCTGGCTGTGGCCCACACCCTCGCCCGTGTTGACGATCAGCGAGCCCCAGGGGGTCCGACCCCGCAGGCTGGACGGCTCGTCGCTCATGCGCAGCTCGAGGCGCACCATGTCGGGCTCGCTGATGTCGAAGGCCCACAGCTCGCGCGCGTCGGTCGCGACGTCCCGGACCCCGACGACGACCCACGCGGCGTCTCCCTCCCGCGGCGGAACTTCGATCTCGTCCCCGCCGCAGGCAGGGGCGAAGACACACAAAAGGGCCAACGAGAGCGTCAGGTGGGGGGCGCGAAGGGGGAGCACGCTGGACAAGTGCCACGAGCTCGCGGATCGATCACCGAGCCGTGAACCGACGACAATCCTACCCTGTGACCGCGACTAGCCCAGGGCCGCCAGGCCGATGTAGGTCGCCATCCCAGCCAGGTAGGAGACCAGCGCGATCCAGCTGATCCGGCGCAGGTACCACATGAAGTCGACCTTCTCCATGCCCATGAGCGCGACCCCGGCCGCGCTGCCGATGATCAGGATGCTCCCGCCCGTCCCCGCGCACAGGGCGATGAGGTCCCAAAAGCGCCCGTCCACCGGGTAGACCTCGACGGGGTACATGCCCATGGTCGCGGCGACGAGGGGGACGTTGTCGATGATCGCCGAGAGCACGCCGATGATGCCGGCGAGGACCGCCGGGCTGTCGGTGGTCGCGTCGAGGCCCTGGGCGAGCAGGGTCAGCAAGCCGGCGCTCTCGAGGGCGCCGATGCCCAGCAAGATCCCGAGGAAAAAGAGCACGCCCGAGACGTCGATCTTGGTAAAGGCGTGGGCGACCTTGACGTGGGCCCGGCCCTCGTCGGCGCGGTGCAGGCGATCGGTGACCAGCCACATGACGCCCAGGCCGAGCAGGATGCCCACGAAGGGCGGGAGGTGGACCACGGTCTTGAGCACGGGCACGGCCACGAAGGCGCCCAGGCCCAGGCTCAGCACCCGGCGCGCGCCGACGTGCACGGGCGGCTGCTCGACCTGGGCCTCGCCGCCGAAGTGGCCCCCCTTCTCGCGCACGCCCAGGAGCACGACGGCGACGATCATCGCGACCAGGCTGGGCACGAACAGCGCCGTCATCACGCCGGTGGTCGTGACCTGCCCGCCGATCCACAGCATGGTCGTGGTCACGTCGCCCATGGGCGTCCACGCCCCGCCCGCGTTGGCCGCGATCACGACCATGGAGCCGAGCAGCAGGCGGTTGTCGCGGTTGGGCAGGATCCGGCGCAGCAGCGAGACCATGACGATCGTCGTGGTCAGGTTGTCGAGCATCGCCGACATGAAGAAGGCGAGCACGGCGAGGATCCACATCACCCGCCACTTCGAGCGCGTGCGGATCTGGTCGGTGACCAGGCGGAAGGCCCCGTGGGAGTCGATGACCTCGACGAGGGTCATGGCCCCGAGCAGGAAGAACACGATCTGGCTGACCTCGGACAGGTGCTCGCTGATCTGGTGGGCGGCCGCGTGGGGGTCGTCGGCGATGCCGGCGAAGTAGAGCAGCCACAGCGTGCCGGCGAGCAGCAAGGCCGCGCCGCCCTTGTTGATGTGCAGGCGGTGCTCGAAGATGATCGCGCCGTAGCCTCCGAGGAACACGGCGATCATCGCGAAGTGGTAGGTCGTGAGTGCGTCCATTGGCTCGTCCCGCGTGGCGCGGCTGCTGTTCGGGCGCGCTTCCTAACGCCCCCAAAAGCGGCGTTCAAGGGCTCACGCGTGAGGCCCCGCAACGCAGACCAAACGGCAACCACAATGGCCACTGCCAATCGCTACCCTTCGGCAATCGCGGCCAAGGTGTGCTCGCGTTGCCAAGCGGCCCAATCCTCCGCGCAGCCTCCCGCCTTCGCTCGGCGAGCGACGCAGACCCGGGTCCTCGCGCCGAGCGCGAGGCGCCCTGGGCTCGCGTGAGCGTGGGCGGCGTGGCCAGGTTCGGAAACTGTTCTAGCCATTGATCTGGCTGCGCGCGCCCCCACGGCCTGGCTCAACACGGGCCGCGTGGCCCCTGAACGGCGCTCCCGGACCTCTGGTAGCCTCCCTCCATGGGGCCGGGAATGGACCGGAGAGGCCGCCGCTTGGGGGCTCCGATGGCCTCCGCCCTCGCCCGCGCCCGCGCGCTCTTGCCCCACACCGTCGGCCTGGGCCTGGCCCTCGCGCTGACCTGGGGCGGCAGCCGGGAGCTCGAGCGCCAGGCCGAAGAGGCGGAGCCCTTCGCGGTGCACGTCGGCGAGGCCGCGGCGGTCCTCGATCGCTCCGCGCCGCCGGCGGGCGGCGGCCCCAGCTGGACCGCCCGGATCACGCCCGCGTCCGAGCTCGAGCGCGTGGCCGTGCGCGTCGACGGGCGGACCCTCGAGCCCGGCGAGTTCGACGGGCGCAAGGCCCGGCGAGACCTCGACGCGGGGACCCTCGGGCTCGGGCTGGAGTCCCTCGAGCCTGGCTGGCACTTCGTCGAGCTCGACCTCGAGCGCCGGGGCGGTCGCCACGAGGGCGCCGTCGCGCCGGTGCTCGTCGGCGACTTCGCCAGGCCGACGCCCTCCCCCGAGGCCCGCTGCGACCTGAAGCTGAGCGCCTCCGAGGCGCTGCTGCGCTCGCTGGTCCAGCCCATGCTCGAGCGCGAGCTCCTGCCCCAGCTGCGCGCCGTCGACCAGCTCGGCCCGGAGACCGAGCTGCGCGAAGCAACCCTCGAGCTGCGCGACGACGCCCTGCGCTTCGAGCTGGAGATCGCCGGCGTCAACACCCTCGCCGTGTCCGGCGTCGTCGCCCTGTTCATCGACGACCAGAGCCGGCTCCAGGCCAAGCTCGTGACCCTGAGCGAGGTCGACTTTCGCGGCAAGCTGCGCAACCAAGCCCGGGGGGCGGGCGCGGGCGGGGGAGCGCTGGTCGCCGGCATCGTCGCGCCGCCCCTGGCCCCCGTCGGCGCGGCCGTGGGCTGGTGGCTCGCCGACGACTTCGTGACCGACAAGGCCCGGGAGCTCGTGCGCGCCGAGGTCGAGGACGGCCTCGAGCAGATCAGCGGCGTGGAGCTGTTGCCCGGGGCCGTCGAGCTGATCCCTGGGCAGCCCCGCTCGCGGGTGCGGCTGGGCTTTTGCGAGCAGACTCGGGTGCGCCACACGGGGGTCGTCGCGGGGCTGTGGATCGAGCCCGACCGCCCCGAGGGCCCGACCCGCGTCCACGACCTCGGCGTCTCCGGCCCCTTCGTGGTCGCCAGCGCGGCCGCGCCAACGCCTGCGGGCGACGACGCCGACCTCCAGCTCGACCTGAGCGTGGACCTGATCAACGCCCTGCTCTACGAGTGGACGGCCACGGGGCTCCTCGCCGAGCAGCTCCACGAGCCCGCGGCCCTCGAGCGCGCCAACGCCGAGCTGTCCGAGTGGACCCCCCTGCGCCTGGCCGGGCTCCGACCCACGCGGCCGCCCGCGCTGAGCCCCCGCATCGATCCCAACGCGGCGCCAAACGAGGCCGACTTCGAGTTTGGCATCGGCGGCCTGGAGCTCGCCCTCGAGGGCATGGACCCCGCGGACATCGAGGCCCGCTGGGGCGCCCTGTCCGTCGCCGTCGGGGGCCGCGTGGGCCTGGCCTGGGACGCCGACGCGGCCGAGCTGAACCTGCGCGCGAGCCTCCAGCACCTGAGCCTGACCTGCGTGCGCGAGGGCCAGAACGAGAGCGGGGCGTCTGGAAAGGACGCGCGCATCGACGGCTGCTTCAGCGAGCTCCTCGACGCCGCCCAGGTCCGCGAGCGCGTCGACGCCCAGCTCCAGCCCGGGTCCGCGGCCCTGCCCAGCGTCGCCCTCGGGGCGCTGCTCAGCGAGGAGCTCGGCCTGGCCCTCGATGCCCTCGAGCTCTCGCGCCCGGACCCCGCGCACCTGCGCGTGAGCGCCCGGGTCCACCTCGAGTGATCGCCGCTCTCCCTTGCTCGGCGCGGCGATCTGAGCCATGAGAATCAACCCCTGCAGGCGCGCGAGTCGGCTGCGGGAACGCGATCATGCGCCGCACACGAGAGCCAGGGAGAGCGTGTAAGCAGCCCCGCACGTGGGCGTTGCTTGCCTTCGGCCTCGGGCTGTTCGCGTGGACGCCGAGGGCCCGCGCCGAGCCGCCCACGCTCAGCCTCGAGTGGCAGGCCCCCGAGACCTGTCCCCAGCGCCCAGCCATGGTCGCAGCCGTGGGCGAGCTGCTCCCCGAGCTCGGTCCGGTGGGCGCGGCCGAGGACGGCGCGAGCATGGCCGTGCACGCCGAGATCGCTCAGTCCGGGTCGGACTGGACCATCGCGCTGCGCATCGAGAGCGACGCGGGGATCGACGCCCGCGCGTTCACGGCCTCGAGCTGCGACGCCCTCGCCGAGGCGGCGGCCCTGATGATCGCCGTGAGCCTCGACCCCGTGGCGACCCGCGCAGGCGTGGCGCCCGTGGCTCGGGACGACGCCGCGCCGCGCGTCATCCTGCGACCCCGCTCGACGACCGCGCCCGAGACGGCCGAGCCTCCGCCCACACCCACGCCACCCGAGCCCGCGCCTGACCCTTCCCCCGTCGAAGGCCCCCGCGAGCCCGAGTTCCCCGTCCGCACGCCCCCCGGGCTCCCCGCCCCGACGGGCCCGAGCCCCCGAACTCTGTCCCTTCGAGACCTCGAAGACGCCGGACCCAGCGGACCGGTGCTCGGCATCCTGGGCGTGCAGGTCGGCGGCGGCCTCGGGCCCATGGGGCTCTCGCAATTCGCCATGGGCTTCGACCTCGGCGCGACGGGCCGGAGCTGGCGGGCCGACCTGCGCGGGACCTACTTCGCGCCGCGGACCGAGGCCGTCTCTGGAACAGACGGCGCGGTCGCCCGCTACGACGCGCTGTTCGCCAGCGTCCGCGGCTGCGGGGTCCCCACGGTCCGCGGCGGGGCCCTGGAGTTCCCCCTGTGCCTCGGCTTCGCCGGCGGCGGTCTGCGGGCCGAGGGCATCGGCCCCACCCCCGGGGCTCGCCGCGCGTGGCTGCCGTGGATGGCCCTGGTCCCGGGCGTGGGGCTGCGCGCCCGCGTCGGGGCCCGGGTGGTCGTCGGCGTCGAGCTCGAGCTGCCCGCGAGCCTCGTGCGCGGGCGCTACTCCCTCGACGACCGCATCGTCCGAGACATCGCCCCCGTGGGCCTCTCGGCCCTGCTCGGCTTCGAGCTGCGCCTCGGCGCCAAAAAAAGTCGCAGGGCCCGTCAAGAACCCGCGGCGAACCGGCCATGAGTTCATCCGTGGGGGCGACCCGCCGAGCGCCCAGGCTGGGCGAGGCCTTCGAGGCCATCTACACCGAGCACTTCCCGTTCGTGTGGCGGACCCTCTTGCACCTCGGCGTGCCCCGGGGCGTCGCCGAAGACGCGGCCCAGGAGGTGTTCATCGTCGTCCACCGTCGCCTCGGGAGCTGGGACCCCGAGGTCTCCCTGCGCAGCTGGCTCTACGGCATCTGCCGGCGGGTGGCCTCGGGGCAGCGCCGCAGCCACCACCGCCACCGACGCAAGCTCGCCGCCCTCCCGCGCCCCGAGGACGCGCCGCCGCCGGACCAGCGCGTCGCCAGCCGCCGCGACCTCGCCCGCCTCCACCGCGCCCTCGAGCGCCTCGACCCCGACACCCGCGAGGCCTTCCTCATGGCCGAGCTCGAGGGCATGAGCTTCCGGGAGATCAGCGAGGCGACCGGGACCAACCCCAACACCATCTACTCCCGGGTCCGCAAGGCCCGAGCGGCGGCCCGGGCTTGCCTGGCGTCCGCCGACGAGGAGAGCACGACATGAGCGGACCCGACGAGCTCGACCGCGCCCTCGCCCAGCTCCGAGCCGAGCGCGAGCCGACCCCGGAGATCCAGGGCCGGGTCTACGCGGGCCTGCTCGCCAGCCTCGGCGACGGGGGGGGCGACGGCGAAGGCAGCGACGGCGAAGGCTGGGACGAGCTGCCCGACGCGCCCGAGCCTGCCCCCAGCGAGGGCCTCGGCGGCGCCGCCTCGGGCAAGGCCGCCGCGCTGCACGTCGTCAAGATCATCGGCGCGACGGCGGCCATGACCGCTGGCGGGCTCTTGGTCCTCGCCCTCGGCGCCCGCGTCTTGCCCAGCTCCGGCCCGCCCTCCGAGCCGCGCGCGTCGACCGAAGCCTCCGCTCGGAGCCAGGCGCCCGAGCGCAGCCCCGAGCCCGCCGCGTCTGCGCCCACTCCCGCGAGCGCCGAACGAGCGGAGCCCAGCCACGGCTCCGAGCGCGCCCCGGCCAAGCGAGCGCGCCCCCGCCTCGAGCGAGCCCCGCCAACGGACACGCAGACTCCGCTCCTGACACCCGACAGCCTCGCCGCCGAGGTGGCCATGCTCGACGCGGCTCGACGCACCCCCGCCGGCCCCCGACGCCTCGCCAAGCTCGACGCCCACGCCCAGCGCTTCCCCGCTGGAGCCCTCGCCGACGAGCGCGACGCGCTGTGGGCCATCACCTCGTGCGAGCTCGGAGAGCTCGACGCGGGCCGAGCTCGGGCCCGCGCGCTGCTCGAGCGCCGGCCCCAGTCGCCCCTGCTCCCGCGGGTCCGTGCCGTCTGCCCCGGACTGCCCAAAGCGCCCGCTCAAAACTAGCAGGATATCGGAGAAGTCATCGCGGCTCCTCGCGCCGTGGATTTTCGTCGAGATCGCGGAGCCAAAACGCCGCTGTGGTGGATCCCACCGCAAGTTTTGGCGACAAAGAGCTCGGCGAAAAGACCAAGCGAGGTGTCGTGAGGACTTCTCCGATGTCCTACCGAGAAAGGCAGCCGCCCACGGGTTCAGCGCCAGCTGAGTCCGTGGACGATGCTTTCGTGGATCATGGGTCCCGGCGCGGCCGGGGTGGGCGACTGCTAGAGCCCCGACTACAGCACGCCTCGTGACCGCCTCCGCGGTGGGCTGCGACGTCGGCACGAAGCCCGTGGGTACGGACGAGGCCGGCGAACACCAGACGGCCGACGAGGGCTCCGTGGACACGGGCCAGACCACGACCACGGGCGGCGAGGACGGGACGCGTGAAGACGCGGGGACACGACCGACGACGAGACGAGCGAGACCACCGAGCCGACTCGGGGCCCACAAAGTTGGCACCTCGATCACAAAGTTCGCGGCGGCCGGGCATCGATACTGGCATGACCACCAAAACGCGACTCAGCTCCGTCGCCGGCTTCGCCCTCGCCTCCCTCGCCTCCCTCGCTCTGCTCGGCTGCGACGTCGGGACGAAGCCGGTGGGCACCGATGAAGCCGGCGACGACGACACCGGCGGCACGGAGACGACGGGCTCCGACGACACCAGCTCGAGCGACACGACGGACGCCACCGACGGCGAAAGCACCGGCACCGACGACGAGCAGGCGAGCGAGGGCCAAGAGGACGACTGGAACACCATGTGCGAGTCCTGGTGCCAGGTCCTCGACACCTGCCTGAGCGAGGACGATCCGGCCTGCCTCGACGATTGCGTCCAGGCCTTCACCGACATCGCCGAGCAATTCCCCAGCTGCCTGTCCGTCAACGAGGACTACTTCACCTGCATCGGCGCCCTCAGCTGCGAAGACTTCGGCGGCGACGAGCCCTGCTTCGAGGAGTACGCCGCCCTCGGCGAGTGCGAGGACCCCGGCTGCGAGACCAGCTTCGGCGGGGCCTTGGGATCGAACGAGTGCGAGTTCTCGACGCAGTGCACCTTCGGGCCGCTCTACGAGGTCGAGTGCGTGGATGGGGGTGACTGTACTTGCCTGGTGAACGGGATGGAGGTGGCGAGCTGCTTCAACCGGGGGCAGGTTTGTAGTGTTGATCCTGGGGGGGATCCGAGCGCGATCAACAGCTGCTGTGGCTGGGATCTGCCCTGAGCTTTCCTCGGGTGTTGATTGTTGGTTGAGTCCTTGGTGGTGGCTCGACCCTGCTGCATGCGTCTAGATTTCGGCGCAACTCGTTCGAGACCCCGGCATTCAACTTGCGAACCCTGAGCAGGCCGCTCGGCGGGAGGGGTCCCTGCGACGAGCATCGAGCCGCCTACAGCCTTGGAAGAGCAGTTCGTCGTGGCTCGGCTCGAGCGCAGGAGTGGGGAGGGCGCCCGCCGAATAGGCCGCGGTGCACCGTCGGAGCCAACCAAGCACCGCAGGCCAACACCCAAAACCCTCCCCAAGCCGACCCCGACCTGTGAACCAAGCTTGGGGTACAACCCCGCCCATGGCCCTCGACCTGTCGTCCATCGCCGCCCTCCACCCGCGCCTCGACGCCGATCGTCAGCTGCTCATCCTCGAGCTCGACCACGGCAAAGCCAACGAGATGGGCACGGAGCAACTCGCAGCCTTCGAGGCCCTGTGCGCGCTCATCGAAGACGAAGACCACGCCCGCGAGCAAGCCATCACCTGCCTGTGCACGACCAGCCGGCGCGTCAGCAAGCGCGGCAAGCCGATCTTCATCGCCGGCGCGAACGTGACCGAGCGCGTCGGCTGGGACGACATCACGGTCAAGGCCCACGTGATCCGCCAGCGCAAGCTGATGCAGCGCCTGCGTCGACTCCCGCTGTTCAACGTCGCCCTCAGCACCGGGGTGACCCTGGGCTGGGGCACGGAGTACATGCTCACCGCCGACTACTCCATCGCCACGGACACGGCGAGCTTCGCCCTCCCGGAGACCGGGCTGGGGATCCTCCCCGGTGCGCGAGGGACCGCCGAGCTCGCGAACCTGGTGGGGCCCGCCCAGGCCCTGCGGCTGGGCTGCACCGGCGAGTCGATCGACGCCGCCGAAGCGCTGCGCATCGGCCTGGTCCAAGAGCAGGTCGCGACCATCGAGCTCGGGCTGACGCGCGTCGAAGCCTTCGCCGAGCAGCTGCGCCGCCGCTCCCCCCTCGCCGTCGCGGCCTTCAAGTCCGCGCTCTTGAGCGGCATCGGCCGCCCCGAGGCCGAGCGGATCGCCCTCGAAGAAGCCGCTTACGAGCGCTGCGTGGACAGCGGGGAAGCGGCGATCGGGCGGTCCAGCTTCGCCGAGATCCGCAAGGGCGAGACGCCTGCGTGGGGTCGCCACCGGCTGCGCTGAAGGGTCGAAACCAAGCGCGTTTTTCACGGCGCGATCGAGCGCTTCCGGCTCGCCGGTCTTTTGGTCACGACCTGACGTTCCTCATGGATCCCCCGCTCCCGGCGCAGGTGGAGGACACCAAGAGCCATGCGCCAATCAGCGCACTGCTCAGCCCTCAATCACGCCTCTTTTTCGGTAATTGCGCGCATGCGTGACTACCGTGTTCATGCGCTCGAAACAGCACACGAGCACGCTCTTTGGATCAGTCAGCGTACTTAGGGACAGCGCGAGCGATCCGCGTTCCTACTGTACGTGTGCACGGCTAGCCTAGAGTTTTGAATGATGTAATAACCGTTATTCGAGGCACTCAAAATGTTCGTTGCCAAAAGTCTCCGTGAGGCGTCAGAGTTGTGCCGACGATGCACGGTGGCTACAGTCCGGCCGCGACCAGCGCATCAACGCGTCGATGACCGAAATCCCGAAAAAAATCGCGGGGCGCTACCAAATTAAGGAGCTCCTCGGGAAAGGGGGCTTCGGCGCGGTCTACCGCGCCGAAGACGAGTTGGAAGATCGCGAGGTCGCGCTCAAGGTCATCCGCTCCGACGCCTCTCTGGACCCGCGGGGAACCCGCTCGCACTCCGTGGGGTCGTCTTCGCGCTCGCGCTTTGGCAAGGGCAGCCGACGCCTCGCGCGGACGAGTCGCAACTTCAGCAACGCCCCGTCGACCAAGAACGACGACGTCACGGAGGCGTTCAAGGACGAGTTCCGGCTGCTCACGCAGCTGCACCACCCCAACCTCGCCGCGGTCTACGAGTTCGGCCGCTGCGACGAGTTCGAGGGCGTCTACTTCACGCAGGAGCTGGTCGAGGGCGTCTACCTGAGCGACTTCCTCGAGGACAAGCCGCGCGAGGTCATCGTCGACGTGTTCGTGCAGCTCGCCCGGGCGCTCGATTACATCCACGCCCTCGGGCTGGTCCACGAGGACATCAAGCCGACCAACGTCCTCGTTACCCAGCGCAAGGGCGCCGCGCAGGCCAAGCTGATCGACTTTGGTCTGGCCCGGGTGCTGCGCGGTGGCGAGGGCGAGAACGAAGAGGAGACGGAGGTCATCCTCGGCACGCCGGGCTTCTCGGCGCCGGAGAAGGTCCGCGGCAAGCAGACCGACAGCCGCTCGGACATCTACTCCCTCGCCGCGACGATGTACGCGGCGATCCGCGGGTCCAAGCCCTTCCCCTCCCGCGACTTCGAAGAGGCCCTGCGCGCCCAGCAAGACTGGCGCCCGGAGCTCGCCGGCGCCCTGCTCAAGCAGTCTGGGCCGGTCGTCGCCGAGCTCATCGGCCGCATGCTGCACGCCGATCCGGAGCGCCGGCCCCAGAGCGCGCGCAGCATCGTGCTCGAGCTCCTGCGTCGCGAGCCCTCGCACATCCGCGAGCGCCAGGACAGCAAGGAAGACCGGGCCGAGTTCGCGCGCGTGCTCGTCGAGCACCTGCCCTTCGCCGACCGGCAAAACTACCTCGACCTGCTGCTGACCCGGGCGACGGACGTGCTCTTGCCCGTGGACTCGGCCGAGACCAGCCGCAGCAGCGGGCGCGCCCGGCTGATCCGCACCCTGGTCATCGAGGCCCCCGAGGGCATGGGCAAGGGCCGGCTGCTCACGGAGCTGCGCCGCGAGATCCAGCTGGGCGGCGGCCTGTTCGTCGAGAGCAGCTGCTGGACCACGGAGCGCACGGCCCTGGGCGCCTTCGGGCCCGTCGTGCTCCAGCTGGCCACGGCCCTCGGCGAGCGCTCGGAGGTCGTCGCCAACTTCAGCGCGCTGGTCAAGGTCGCCCGCGAGCGCTCGACCGAGGGCGCGGTCGTCGGGCAGCTGATGGAGTTCCTGATCCAGGCCTGCCGCGAGCGCCCCTTCGCCCTGCACCTGTCGGAGCTCGCCAAGGGCCAGCCGGAGTTCGGGCGCTTCGAGCAGCTCGCCCGGGCCATCGACATCAACGAGGCGCCGCTGTTGCTGTGCGCCACGACCACGCCGCACACCAAGCTCGCCCCCCTGCTGACCAGCCTCAAGCGCGACCAGCTGGCCGAGACCTGGAACCTGCGCCCGTTCACGCGCCGCGAGATGTTCACGATCTTGCGCGGCGTGCTCGGGGACACCCCGGCCATCTCCGAGCTGGTCAAGGCCCTCGACAACCTCACCGGCGGCCACCCGCTGAGCTTCCGCGAGACCCTGCGCGTGCTCATCGAGGAGGGCATCCTGGTCCGCGACGCGGACAACTGGGCCTACCGCTCGAATTCTCCGGCCGCGCAGAACCTCCACCAGACCCTCGCCCAGCGCAGCGAGTCCCGCCTCGACTCCCAGGGGGTCAGCGCGTGGGAGGTCGCCAGCATCCTCTTCCTCGTCGAGGCGCCCATCGACGAGGAGCAGCTCGCCCAGCTCAGCGACCTGCGACGCAGCCGCTTCCGCAAGGCCCTCGATCGCCTCGAGGGTGAGGGCCTGATCATCCGCTCGGCGACGGGCATGTCGAGCCAGGTCACCCTCGCCCACGAGTCCGTGCGCGAGGCCGTGCGCGGCCGCTACGCCGACTCCCTCGACGAGACCCGCCTCGACCTCGCGGCGCGCATCGACGAGCTCGACGTCATCGACAGCAACTTCGTGTTCCTGAAGGTGCGCCTGCTCGACGACGCGGCCGAGGGCCTCGAGGCCGTCGACGCCCTCGAGGAGGCCGCCGCCGGCCTGTTCGCCGTGGGCCAGGCCCAGCTCGGCGCCGAGGTGCTCGAGCGGCTGATCACCCGGCTGCGCCTGCACGGGGGCACGGCCGCGATCCCGCGCCTGCTCGAGGCCAAGCTGCTGCTGCTCAACCAGGGCGCCGGCGCGCTCTCGGACCCGCGCAAGGAGTCGGCGCACTACGAGGCCGGCATCCTGCTCGCCGAGCTGATGCGCGACTTCCGGGCCCAGTCGCTGTTTTGGCTCGGCCTCGCCGACCGCAACACCGCCGAGTACGTCGACGACCAGGAGCTGACCCTCTACCGCCTCGAGCGCGCCGCCCAGGCCGCCCAAAAGGCCCGCGACCGCGTGCTCGAACTGCGCATCGCCAACCGCCGCGCCGAGGTCCTGCTCCAGGCCGGCGAGATCGAGGACGCCGGCTCGCACTCGCGCAAGGCCATGGAGATCCTCGATCTCCCCGACGCCAACGACGTCGACGTCTGCCACATCATCGGCGTGCGCCTGCGCTGCCTGTCGCTCTCGGGCCAGCTCGGCGAGGCCCGGCGCCTGCACGAGATGGGCAAGCCCATCGCCGCGCGCGTGCCCGTGGTCCAGAGCCAGAGCTACCTGTCGGGCATCGCCTTCCTGGCCGTGCTCGGCGGCGACCCCGAGCGGGCCATCCCCGAGACCGAGCGCGCCATCGAGGGCCTGCGCGCGGCCAGGGTGTCCCGCCTGCTGCACACGCCGCTGCACAACCTCGGCGACCTCTACCTGCGCAACGGCCAGCTCGAGCAGGCCGCCGAGACCTTCCGCGAGGCCATGAGCATCGCCTCGCTGTTCGGCCTCGACCAGGCCGTGCTGCTCAACCGCGGCTTCCTCGGCTACACCCTCGCCCGCCTCGGCCGCGTGGAAGAGGGCGCCGAGCTCATCGCCGCCTCGCGCAAGGCCATGCAGGCGGCGAGCGGCGATCAGGTCACGCTCCAGCAGCTGCGCCTGCTCGACGCCGAGGTCGCGCACATGACCGGGCACACCCCGAGGGCGCGGCGCGAGCTCGAAGAGATGCTCGCCGACTTCCACTCGACCAACGAGATCTCCTTCGTCCACTGGGCCCAGGACGCGCTCGCGCGCATCGAGCGGGACATCAACCCCACCTTCATCGAGGCCAGCTCTCTGGGTGTGGTGGACAGCGCGCCCGACGAAGACACGGTCCGCACCCGGCCGATCGGCTGAGTGAATATTTCTGGGCCGCCCTTTCGGGTGGCTCGCACATGTGTGCTCGCGCGTGGAGGCCCCGTCGAGCGCGCTCGACCCAACCCTGCAACTGGACCACAGCGGGTGCCAGCCCGCGCTCACGGGCGTTTGCACGAGCGTTACGCCGCGAGCGGGTGGCGGCACATGCAATCTCTAGCGTCGGATAGTATGTAAGGCTCGTGAGCGAGGCTGCACAACAAGCTGGAGAGCTCGAGTCCCTGATCGGCACGACGCTGGCGGGGAGCTATCGGGTCGACAGCCTGTTGGGCGTCGGGGGCATGGGCGCGGTCTTCCAGGCCCACCACCTCCTGCTCAAGCGTGACGTGGCGGTCAAGGTGCTCCACCCGGAGCTGCTGTCCAACGAGGACATGTCCAAGCGCTTCGATCGCGAGGCCCAGAGCGCCGCCCGCCTCGACCACCCCAACATCATCCCGGTGACCGAGTTCGGCTCGACCGACGACGGGATGAAGTACATGGTCATGCAGCTGCTCTCGGGCCAGGAGCTCGGCGACCTGCTGACCGGCCCCCTCGACCCCCTGCGGGCCATCGAGCTCGAGGTGCAGATCCTCCGGGGCCTCGAGCACGCCCACGCCAACGGCGTGATCCACCGGGACCTCAAGCCCGAGAACGTGTTCGTGACCCAGGACCACGAGGGCGCCGAGACCCTCAAGCTCGTCGACTTTGGCATCGCCAAGATCGTCGACGAGGACGTGGACGACGAGACCGTCCAGCCGCTGACCCGCATGGGCCTGGTGTTCGGCACGCCCCACTACATGAGCCCCGAGCAGGCCACCGGCTCGGAGATCGACCAGCGCACCGACGTCTACTCCGCGGGCGTGATGCTCTACCAGATGCTCGCCGGCGAGGTCCCCTTCGACCACGAGGACCCGGTCTCGCTGATCCGCATGCAGGTCAGCCTCGACCCGCCGCCCCTGCCCGCGAGCGTGCCCGAGACCCTAGCGCAGGTCGTGTCGACCATGATGGCCAAGGGCCGGGACCAGCGCTACCCGAACGCCCGCGCTGCCCGCAAGGCCCTCCAGGCCGTCCACTCCCAGCTCGCCGCCGAGGCCGGCGTGCCCGTGGCCTTCAACCCCGAGGACACCGGCATCGTCGACCCGCGCGACATCTACGGACCCGGCGGCGTGCCCAGCGACTCCCACCCCCGGGCGGGCACCTCCCCCGGCGCGGCGACGGTCCCGGTGATGACCGCCGCGAGCCCGGGCCCCGCTCCCGAGGCCAGCTTCGTCGACAAGGTCGTCGCCCAGGCCAAGGAGCTCTACGCCATCGCCGAGCCCCGAGTGCTCGAGTTCATCGAGATGGTCAAGGAGAACCCGCGCAAGTGGGGCCCGATCCTCGGCGGCGGGGCGCTCGGCTTCATCTTGCTGATCGTGCTCATCGGCTCCCTCGGCGGCGACGACGACGAGCTCAGCGAGGCGGACACCGGCGCGGCCGTGGCCACCAAGACCGACGAGCCCAAGGCGGGCACCGGGGAGGCCAAGCACCAGGTCGACGAGGACACCCTCATCGCCATCGACCAGGCGCTCACGGGCGGCGACTCCGAGGCCGCCCTCGAGCTCATCCGCCCGGCCCTCGACGAGAACCCCGAGAACACCCAGCTGCTGTGGCGCGAGGGCAAGGCCCGGGCGATGAAGCGCTCGACGAGCAGCAAGGTCACCGCCCTCGAGCGCTACGCCGCCGCCCTCGAGGGCGACCCCAAGCTCATCGAGGACCCCAACTTCTACGGCGAGCTCTACGACCTGCTGCGCAACTCCAAGCTCCAGGAGCAGGCCATCGACCTGGCCGTGCAAAAGCTCGGCGAGAGCGGCCACACCTTCCTGCTCGAGCTGGTCAACGTCGACAACCCCAAGAAGGTGCTCGGCTGGGTCGACCGCCACCGCGTGCTCAACGAGCTCGAGTCCAGCGAGGACAGCTTCAAGCGCGTCGATCGTCGCCTGAACCTCGCCCGCGACCTCTACCAGGCCAAGGACGCGCCCCAGCCCTGCGTCGCCTTCGCGGACACCCTCGACGCCGTCGGCAAGGCCAAGGACATGTACTTCGTCGAGCACATCTTCAACGCCAAGCTCGAGCCCCCGAGCACCGAAGACAGCGAGAACGCGGACGCGGCCACCTGTCAGGACCTCGGGACCAAGCTCGAGATCGTGCGCGCGGCCTACCGCGTCGCGTTCGCCGAAGAGACGGCGAAGTACACGACCACCAAGAAGAAAAAGAAGCGGTGAACGAGCCGCTCCCGCTGATCCTCGCCAGCACCTCGCGCTGGCGGGCCGAGCTCCTCGCCCGCCTGGATCTGCCCTTCGGTCAGTGCGCCCCGCCCTACGACGAGCGCGCCGAGGACCACCACTTCGAGGCCGACGGACCCGAGGCCTTCGCCCTGCGCCTGGCCCGGGGCAAGGCCGTGGCCAGCGCCGCGGTCGTCGAGGGCGAGGCCTGGGTGCTCGCGGCCGATCAGCTCGCCGTGCTGCGCGAGCGCGGGCGCGACGTGGTCCTGCACAAGCCGGGGACCGTCGAGGCGGCCGCGGATCAGCTCATGCGCCTCGCCGGCCGCGAGCACCGGCTGATCACCGCCGTGGTCCTCCACCACCTGCGCGGGCCCCAGAGCCAAGCCCAGCGCCACGCCATCGACGAGCAGCGCCTGACCATGCGGGCCTTCGGCCACGCGGAGGCCCAGGCCTACGCCGAGCGCTACCGGCCCGTCGACAGCTGCGGCGCCTACCACATCGAGGACGCCGGCATCCGCTTGTTCGAGCGCATCGAGGGCGGCGACTTCACGAGCATCATGGGCCTGCCCCTGCTCGCCGTGTGCCGGCTGCTGCGCGGCGCGGGGCTACTGCCCGGCGACGTCGGCGAGCCCCAGTAGCTCCATCAGCGGCCGCTCGCCCGCGCCGAGCATCAGCTGACCCGTGAAGGTCTCGCGCGGGAGCTTCACGTCCATGTCCGAGCGCTGCACGTCCGCGACGCGCAGCTGCGCCCCGACCACGCTGATCCGCGCCGAGTAGCGGCGGGACCAGGGCACGCCCGAGTGGTCGAAGGGCTCGTCGAGCTCGGCCTCGATCTCCTCGTGGAGGATCTCCCGGCTCGCCTCGACGCTGCGCAGGATCGGCCGGGTGCACGCCGCCCGCCGGGCCCCCTCGCGCTCCCGGGCGCACAGCACCAGGCGCTCGTCCGCGTGGCTCTGTGTCTCGTTGAGGCCGATGTCGTGGTCGTGGCGCGACTTGGCCAGGTCGAGGACCAGCACCCAGCCCAGCTTTGGACCCGCGGGCACCGTCCGCGTCGGGCGGACCTCGACGTCCTCGTAGATCCCGAAGGCGCCGGGGTTGTAGGCGTAGGCCACGGCCGCGAACACGGTCCAGCCCCCGGCCGTCTGGACGACGGGGTGCTCGAAGGCCTCGTGGAACAGATCCCGGGCCTCGAAGTGGATCAGCCCCCAGCTCGAGTCCTCGGGGCCGGGCGTGGCGTGCAGGGTCGGGGCGCAGGTGCAGGCCGCCCCCTCGTCGACGTCGGCGTCGACGCCCGCGGTCGTCGAGCAGTTGCTCGAGCCCGCGAGGGTGGCGCACACGGCGTCGAGGTCGGGGAGGTCGCGGGCGAGGACGGCGAGGCCCCCGTGCAGCGCCCGCTCGAGCTCGGCGTCGGCCAGGGCCGCGACCTCGACCGCGACGCCACCAGACGGCGCGCCGGCAGTCTCAGCAGTCCCAGTGGTCTCGGAGCCCTCCGCTGCCGGGCCCGCCTCGAGCCCCGCCAGGCGCTCACGGACGATGGCGTTGTCGCGAAACTGGAGCGAGCGGCGGTAGCGGGCCTTCGCCGTCTCGGGGAAGCCCTCGGCCTCGTCGATGCGCCCGAGGTTGTAGAGCAGCATGCCGCGCTGGTCGTCCGTGGGCGCGTGGGCCAGGCCCGCCAGGGTCGTGCGCCGGGCGAGGGCGAGCTCGCCGGCCCGAAAGGCCGCCCAGCCGAGCTCGCCGAGGGTCGCCACGTGGCCAGGATCGATCTCGAGGGCCGCCTCGAGGTGCGCCATGGCCCCGGCGTAGTCCTTGGCCCGCGCCTTCGCCCGGCCCGCCTCCAGCTCGACGGCCAGGCGCCGGCGGACCTCCTTCGCGGCCTCGGCATCGGGCTTGGCCGCGGCCTGCTTGGTGGGTTCCGCCTCGCTGCCCAGCTCGTGGACCGCCGCGCCTGCGCCCTCCGCGGGATCCGCCTCCTCCGCCTCTTCCGCCTCCCCCGCTGAGGGGGTCGGCCCGGGCTCGGCCGCCGCCTTGGCCTCCAACTCGGCCGGCGTTTCGGCCGAAGGCGCCTCGGCGTCGGGCTTGCAGCCACCCCCAGCGGCCGTGAGCGCCACCGTGAGCGCGCCTGCGAGAAAGATCGGCTGGGACAGCCTCCCCAGCCAGGCCGGGCCTCGGAGTCGCACGGAGGACGAAGCGTGGGGCATGGGCGAACTGTACTCCACGGCCCGCCCCCCTCGGTGGCCAAGCGCCGCCTCGCAACCGCCTTGCAATGGTTCCCCTCGGTGGCCGATACCAGAGCGATGGCCGAGCCCGACCCCGACGCGGCCCCCCCCTGGCCCGACGAGTCCGACGGACTCGCTCGGCTCGGCGGCGAGGCGTCGCCCTTCCTCGGCGACGAGCCCCTGCCCCGCGCCCCCGCGAGCGTCTGCGCGGGCCCCCTGATCGCGCCCAAAGCCGACGGCAGCCTCGACCTCGACGCCGCCCTGGCCACCTTCGGCCACGAGTCCTTCCGCCCCGGCCAGCGCGAGGCCGTCGAGACCCTGCTCTCGGCCAACAGCCTGCTGCTCGTCGCCCCCACAGGCGGCGGCAAGAGCCTGACCTACCAGCTCCCCGCGATCTTGCTGCCCGGCACCACCTTGGTCATCTCGCCGCTCATCGCGTTGATGCACGACCAGGTCCAGAGCCTGCACCGCTGCGGCATCCCGGCCACCTTCCTCGCCTCCACCCTCGACGGCGACGAGCTCCGCTCGCGCATGCGCGGCATGGGCCAGGGCGCCTACAAGCTCGTCTACGTCGCCCCCGAGCGCCTGACCTTCGGGGGCTTTCGCGGCCTGCTCCAGCGCATGCGCATCCCCCTGGTCGCCATCGACGAGGCCCACTGCATCTCCGAGTGGGGCCACGACTTTCGCCCGGAGTACATGCAGATCGGCGAGTTCCTCGGGGCCCAGCTGCGCCACGCCCCCGACACCCGCGTGCTCGCGTGCACGGCCACCGCCACCCCCGTCGTCCGCGACGAGATCATGGCCAAGCTCGCGCTGGGCCCCAAGACCAAGCAGATCGTCCGCGGCTTCGCCCGCCCCAACCTGCGCCTGTCCGCCGCCGAGGCCGGGGGCACCCGGGACCGTCAGCGCCGCGTCGACGCCATGCTCAGCCAGGCCCTCGGCGCCCCGACCAAGCGCCCCGAGCCCGACGGCGGCTCCGCCATCCTCTACTGCCCCACGCGCAAGCTGACCGAGCAAGAGGCCGAGCGCCTCAGCGAGGCCGGCTGGGCCTGCGCGGCCTACCACGCCGGCCTGTCCCCCGAGCAGCGCCGCACCGTGCTGCGGGCCTTCTCCACCGGCGCCCTCCAGGTCGTCGCCGCGACCAACGCCTTCGGCATGGGCATCGACCGCGGAGACGTCCGCGCCGTCGTCCACTGGGGCCCGCCCGGCTCCATCGAGGCCTACTACCAGGAGGTCGGCCGCGCCGGCCGGGACGGCGAGCCCGCCTGGGGCCTCATGCTCCACTCCGGCCAGGACCTGCCCCTGCGCCGCCGCCTGCTCGAGCTCGACATCGACGGCCGCCAGCCCGACCCCCAGGTCGTCGAGCACAAGTGGTCCATGTTCCTCGAGCTGATCCGCTGGGCCGAGGGCGGGAGCTGCCGCCACGACGCGATCCTCCGCTACTTCGGCGACGAGGACGAGCTGCTCCAGGGCTGCGGGCACTGCGACGTGTGCGAGTCCCTGGCCGAGGGCGGCGGCGAGAGCGAGTTCGACGAAGACGAGACCACGCTGATCATCCGCAAGGCCCTGTCCGGCGTCGCGCGGATCCACCGACGCTACGGCCTGTCCGCCGCCGTCAACCTCGTCGCCGGCGTCGACGATCCCCGCTTGCAGCGCTCGGGCCTCGACAAGGTCAAGACCTTCGGCGTCCTCGCCGAGCACGACGCCCGCTGGCTCAAGAAGGTCCTCCAGCGCTGCGTCGCCGCCGGCTGGGTCGAGTACACCCCCGGCGATCGCCCCGTCGTCTTGCTCTCCGACAACGGCAAGGCCGTCATGCACGCCAAGCAGCCCGCGCGCATCGTCCTGCCCTCGACGGAGCTGAAAGAAAAGCGCTCGCGCTCTAGCTCTGGGCGCAAGACCAGCGGCGAACGGACCGTCCTCGAGCTCGACGCCGCCGCCCAGGACCTGTTCGAAGCCCTGCGCAGCCACCGACTCGAGATCGCCCGCGACCTCGCCGTCCCCCCCTACGTCGTCGCCAGCGACCGCACCCTCCGCGAGATCGCCCTGCTCAAGCCGCGGACCCTCATCGAGCTCCAGCAAGCCCACGGCATCGGCCCCAGCAAGTCCGAAAAATACGGCGAGGGCCTGCTCGCCGTCGTCCGCGAAAACGCCTGAGAGCTGTTTTGCCCCCACAGCCGCCTCGGACCGGCGGCGCTTCGTCGCTCCGCTCCTCCGCTTTGGCTTGGTGGGCAATGGCGTTCGTGCCGTGGACAAGGCTCGTGGCCGCCCCCGCAAGCGGGGGCGTGGATTCGTTGACAGTCGTGGGCGTGGGACAGGGAAGACGTGGCGTCATCCACGACAGCTAAAATGGACAGGGGGCTGTGAATTTCACAGTCCCTGAGCCCGCAGCCATTGCCGACCCTCGCCGTCCCCACCGACGTGAGGCCGAGGCAAGATCGCGATCCGCTCATGGCCCGCGTCGATCGCATCTGTCTGCTCCTCGGCCTCGCCCTCTCGACCCTCGCCGGGCTGTGGCACTTCGCCATCCCCTACCAGTACCGCTGGCACGACCACCTCACCCACGTCCCCCGGCCCATCACCGTCTCCGTCGACTGGATCAACTTCTTCTTCTCCCTCCTCCTCGCCGGCCTCTCCCTCCTGGTAATCCGCCACCGAGATCGACTCGAGCACGACCAAGTCGCCCGCGAGCTCCTCGCCCTCCTGGTCCTCACCTGGACCGCCCGCGTCGTCCTGACCGTCGCCCACCCCTGGGCCTACGACCTCATGTTCGCCGCCCAGCTCTCGAGCTTCCTCATCGTCTGGGCCCTCCTCGCCCTCCCCTTCCTCCGCCTCTACCGTCGCACCCCAACACCAACTCGCTGAACACCAGCCTCCGTCATCCCGATAGCGACGGACAACGCCTCCAGCCACAGACACAACAGACCTCCCCACGTCCGAGACGGAGAAGGCCCCCGCCAAGGCTGGCGCGAACCAGACGGGGAGACCCCCTCAGCCGCGAGTTCCGCAGCCGGCCAACAACCTACCTCCAAGCACCCCAACCCCCACCGGCGAGGACCTGTCTGAGCGGTGAGGGGGGTCTCCCCGTCTCGCGCCTGTACCGGCGAGCACCCGACACCGTCTAAGTCCAGAACACCAAACCCGGCCTCCTCCCCACGTCCGAGACGGAGAACACCCCCGCCAAGGCTGGCGCGAACCAGACGGGGAGACCCCCTCAGCCGCGAGTTCCGCAGCCGGTCAACAACCTACCTCCAAGCACCCCAACCCCCACCGGCGAGGACCTGTCTGAGCGGTGAGGGGGTCTCCCCGTCTCGCGCCTGTACCGGCGAGCACCCGAGACCATCCAAGCCCAGAACACCAACACCCCCCAAGCACCCGAGACCATCCAAGCACCCGAGACCATCCAAGTCCAGGACACCAACAACCACCGAACACCCAAGCCCAGAACACCAACCCCCGAACCCGCGAGACCTACTCCAACCGCTGCCGAACCAGCTCCGGATCGATCTGCTCCGCCTCCCAGAGCTTCCGCCCCTCCATCCCACCCGCCACCGTCAAAACCTCCCCACTCACATGCCGAGCCAACGCCGGCGAACTCATGAACACCACCGCCCGAGCAATATCCTTCGCCCGCGCCAGCTGCCGCAGCGGCATCGTCGCGCACACCTGCTCGATCGTCCCCGGCGCATCCAGAGCCGCCTCCGCCATCGGCGTCACCGTCCACCCCGGCTCGACCAGGTTCACCCGCGCCCAAGGATCGACCTCCACGACCTCGTTCTTGAGGCTGCGCATCAACCCGACCATCCCCGCCTTGCTGACCGCGTAAGGCAGATGCCCCGCCTCCCCAAAGCGCCCCGCCGTCGACCCGATCAAGCAGATGCTGGCCCCGATCCCGTCGACCCGCGGCCCGTGCTGAGCCAGCTGCGACACGAAGCTCTGGCAGGTGTAGATCGCCCCCAGCAGGTTGACCTCCACCACCTCGCGGATGCGCTCCGCCTCGAGCTCGTGGAGGGCCTTGGACTCCGGCGGCCAGATGCCCGCGTTGGCGATGACCACGTCGACCCGGCCAAAGCGCTCCCGGGCCTGCTCGAGCAGCGGGTCGAGGGCCCCCGCCTCGCGCAGGTCCGCCGCCCCCGTGAGCGCCCGCGTGCCCCAGCCCTCGATGCCCACCAGGTTGTCGAGGCGCTCGATCTGGCTGTTCGCGTGCAACACCAGCGACGCCCCCTCGTCGGCGAAGGCGTGGGCGAGGGCCTCCCCGATGCCGCCAGAGGCCCCGGTGATCAGCACGGTCAATCCTGCGAGCTGCGTATCCATGACTCGTCTCCTCGGCGGCCTGTGCCGCTGGCTGTCTCGAAAGGGAGCTACTCGGGCTCGTCGCCCAGGCTGGCGAGGCTCTTTTTGTAGTCCTCGGCCTGCGGCGTGTCCTTGCCCAGCTCGACGGCCTTCTCGAAGGCCTCCCGCGCCGAGGTCTTGCGACCAAAGCGGAGGTAGAGCTGCCCAAGGAGCTCGTGCGCCTTCGGGTTGTTGGGGTCGAGCTCGACGGCCTTCTCGGCGCTCGCCTTGGCGTCGGAGCCCCGGTTGTTGCGCAGCTCGACGCTGGCCCGGAGCACCCAGGCGTCGCTGTGCGTGGGCGCGACCCGGGTCAGCTGCTTGGCGACGGTGAGCGCGGGCTTGGCCCGGCCGTCGCGCTGGAACAGCTTGACGGTCTCCTCGGCGGCCCAGGCGAGGACCAGGGTCGACACGCCCTCGGGGCGGTCGCGCAGGAAGTTCCAGCCCTTGCCGGCCTGGGTCGCGGCGACCCGCTTCTTGCCGCCGCGGAACAAGATCTTGGCCTGCTCGAGGAACAGCCGCCCGGCGTCCTCCTTGCCCACGGCCTCGATGCCCTGGCGCACGGCCCCGAGGGCCGCGTCGCGGTCCTTGAGCTCCATGTGCGCGCGGGTGAGGTAGGTCCAGGCCTCGAGGTCCGTCGGCGCGGCGGCGACGATCTTGGCCAGCTTGTCCCGGGCCTCCGCGCTCTTGTCGGCCTTGACCTTGGCGGGCTCGTCGGGGGTCAGGAGCAAGGCGCGGGCGCGGATGATGTCGAGGTCGCGGCCCGGCGCGCGGCGGCTCTCGGCGTCCTCGACCCAGCCCTCGAAGCCCTCGTCGAGGCTCAGGACCTTGTCGAACTCGACCTCGTCGAGGGCGAGGCCGGCGAGCATCAGCGGCACGCGGAAGCTGACCCCCGGGCGCTCGTTGACCTTGGCCAGCATGCGCTTGGCCTCGGCGTGGCGCCCGACCTCGGCGAGGTACAGGGCCTGGCGCTCGGCGTAGCGGGGCAGGTTGTCGTTGGCCTCGACGGCCTGGGTCAGCAGCTCGACGACCTCGTCGACGAGCTTGGGATCGTCGCCGCGCTTGCGGTCGGTGATCTCGGCGAGCTGCAGGTAGGCCTCGGCGGGCTGGCGCTCGCGCTGCACGGCCCACTTGAACGCCCGGCGGGCCTCCTTGAGGGCGTCGGGGTCGGGCTCGGGCCGGGGCTTGCGGACGCCCTCGCCCTCGACCTCGTAGTAGGCGACGGCCAGGTGCGCCTCGCCCAGGCCGGTCCACGCCCGGGGCGCGAAGGGCTCCTCCTCGGCGAGGGCCTCGAGCTTGCGGCGGGCCGCCTCGGCGTCGCCGATCTGCGCGTCGACTCGGGCGCGAGCCACTTCGACGTCAATCCGCTTGGGCAGGAATTTCTCGGCGCGCTCGAGCCACGGCTTGGCCTCGACCCAGCGGCCTTGCTCGACCAGCGCCAGGCCCTGGAGCAGGGCCACCCGCGGGTGCTCCTGGGGCAGCTTGGCCAGCTCGGCCAGCGCCGCCATCACGTCACCCTCGACGAGCTTGACCCAGGCCTCGTAGATCTCCGACTCCGGCGCGCGCAGGCCCGCCTCGGAGATCCACTGCCGGGCGCGCTCGCCGTCGCCGGCCTCCATGGCCATCTCGAGGGCCAGCGTGCGCGAGAGCTTGTCCCAGCCCGGCAGCTCGTCCCAGGCCTGAGACACGGCCTGCATGCCGGCCTCGACCTCGCCGTCTTGGATCTGCACGACGCCCCGGGCCAGCAGGGTGTGGGCGCGGTCGCGGGGCGCGAGCTTGGTCGCGAACTCGTCCCCGAGCAGCTGGTCGGCGACGTCGGCGACGCCCGGGAGCTTCTGGCGCAGCAGCGCGTTGTAGAGCGCCTCGTCGGCGGCCAGGCCGAGGTGCGTGCGGTCCTGCTCGCGGGCGCGGCCGAGCTCTTCGAGGGCCGCGTCGCCGTCACCGGCGTGCATGTGCAAGGTCGCCAGCAGCCGGCGCAGGGAGATCGAGGGGTCCTCCTCGACGGTCTTGGACACCGCGTCGATGGCCTCGTCGAGGTTGGCCTCGGGGTCGGCGATGGCGAGCATGCCGGCGATCCACTCCTCGTGGTTCGGCCCGATGCTCAGGCGGTCGCGCATGGCCGCGGCGGCCTCGAGGTCCGCGCGGGCCTGACCGAGCTCCCCGTCGTCGAGGGCGATCATCACCCGGGCGAGCTCTCCGTCGTGGGTCGTGGTGGTCGCGTCGAGGGCCGCGACCGCGGCGTGGGCCGCCTCGTCGCCGACGCCAAACTCCGCCAGCAGCTGCGCCCGCGTGAGCGCTCGGGCGCCGAGCAGCTGCGGGTCGTCGCCGTGGTCTTCGATGCAGGTGTCGAGGCGCTCGGCGACGGTGTCGAGCTCGGCCGAGGTGCCGCGGGCGAAGCCATCGCGCGCGTCGTCGAGGCACGCGTCGCGGCTGCGACGATCGGCGAACACCTTGAGGGCCAAGCCGACCGCGAGCAGGGCGAGGATCAACACGACGATCAGGGCCACCCGACGGAACAGCTTGCGCCGTTGCTGGGCGTGGATGTCCCCGATCAGATCGCGGGGCGCCGTGTGGCGTCCCGTGAGTGGGTTTTGCCGCCCCGTGATGGGCCTGCGCGAGTCGTTCACGACTGGGTCAACTCCCCTCCGACGCCTCGTCTACGCGCGTGCCGAGGTCGTTCATCGGGTCGATGCGAATCCTAACGGTTCGTGGACCGACTTGCATGGGGCACACCTGCGCAGATTTCCGGGGCGAGGACACGCGAGAAGGAACTTCGGAAACAGGGCCGACAACAGGGGCAAATTGGGACACTCGAACACGGCTTCGCGCGATCGCGCGACGCCCTTCGGAGGATGCGCCATCACCGAAGATGGGCCATCAGTTGAAACTGGCGGGTTTTTGGCGGGTGGGGAGGCTGTCGAGGTCCTCGATGGTCGGACCCTGCTCCGCGCGAGCTTTCTCCGCCGCGCGCTGTTCTTTTTCTCGCGCGCGCTTTTCACTGGGGTCGAGGCCGATGGCGAACTCGTCACGGAAGGCCGCCAACCCGGGCAAATAGGGGTGCTGCGCGCCCTCCTCCATCTCCGCGAAGATCGCCAGGGGGCGGCCGCCGCTGCGCCGCTCGTCGACGAGGATCCAGCGACCCTCGTACCACTGCCAGACGTGGTCGACGGTCGTCGAGCGGACCACCAGGTTGCGGTCCGTGTGCCACTGGATCTGCACCTGAGAGACCGCCACGCCGTTGACCTTGTCGATCTCCATGCGCGTCATCTCGTAGTCGAGGACCACCACCTTCTCGTCCACGGCCATGTGGGTGTCCAGGAAGGCGTCCGTGCAGGCCTGGGGCAGGTACTCGGCGGCGCGGTCCCAGTCTCCCCAGCGCAGGGAGCTGTTGTAGATGCGCGTCGAGTCGTAGAGCTTGTCGATCATCCCGTCACTCGCCGCACAACCCACCATGGAGGTCGCCGCGCCTGTGCAGGCGCCCGCTAGCGCGATCGAGAGGACGAGGCGACGGAGGAGCGAGGACGAGGCCACCATGGTTGAGAGGCTAGGCCCAGCGATGCCCGAGGCCGATTTTTCGACGTCTGGACACGCCCCCTGGCCAGCTGTGGAGGATTTGCCTTCCTCCCAGCTTCATGCGTTCCGCCGAGCCCCAACCTGTAGGTGTGATTTTTATGGTGAACGATCGCTTTCGTAGTTGTCTCCGTAGTGGAGGACCTGCGTGATGTGCGAGACTTTCGTCATGGCTTCGCTGCGTACTCCAACCACCCTCTTCGCGCTGGCTTCGCTGCTCGCGCTGACCACGGCCTGCCCGGACAAGGACGTCGACGACGACGTCGGCGAGGAGGCGGGCCAGGACGAGGAGTCCGACAGCTCGACGGGGTCCACCGGTGACACGACCACCGGCGAGGAGGAGTCGAGCGAGTCCATGGGCAGCGAGTCGACCACCGACGCTGGCACCGAGGAGACCACCGAGTCGGCCGAAGAGAGCAGCGAGTCGACCGAGGAGACCGACGACGGAGCCTGCGTCCCCGACGGCGACGACGAGATGGGAGCCCTCGAGCCGCCCCTCGATGACGAGCCCGACTACCCCCACGGCGGCACCTTCATCCCCGAGGAGGACATCCCGGTGGTCGAGGCCTGCGATCCCTGGGTCCAGGACTGCGTCCCCGGCGAGAAGTGCGTGCCCTATGCCTCGGGCGGCGGGACGTGGAACGCCAACAAGTGCGTCCCCGTGCTCGGGGACAAGGCCGTCGGCGACGAGTGCATCTGGGACGGCATCATGGCCGCCACCGACGACTGCGACGGCGAGAGCGCGTGCTGGGGCATGATCGACAACATCGGCACCTGCACCGCTTTTTGCGAGGGCACGCCGCAAAATCCGATCTGCCCCGAGGGCACGATCTGCTCGATCTCGAACCAGGGCTCGGTCACCTTCTGCCTCGAGGGCTGCAACCCGATCACCCAGGACATGTGCCCCGAGGGCAACGGTTGCTACTACGACGGCGTGGCCTTCTCGTGCGCGCCGACGACCTCGGACATCCCCGCGGGCGAGCCCTGCTCCTTCATCAACGACTGCGAGGCCGGCCTCGTGTGCCTCGACGGCTCCGTCGTCCCCGGCTGCAGCGACTCGGCCTGCTGCGCCGAGTTCTGCGACCTCGACTGCCCGCTGTGCGGCGACCCCCAGGCCGAGTGCGTGGCCCTGTTCCAGGGCAACGCGCCCGTGGGCGACGACGACGTCGGCGCTTGCATCCTGCCCTGATCTCGATGGAGGCTTGGCAGCCTCCCAGGGACTGTGAACTTTTCACAGTCCCTGTCTATTTTAGCCGTCGCGGACGACGCCACGCCCTCCCTGCCCCACGTCCGCGACTCAGGGACTGTGAACTTTTCACAGTCCCTGTCTATTTTAGCCGTCGCGGACGACGCCACGCCCTCCCCACGTCCACGACTCAGTCGGAGGGCACGCGGGGGATCTGGCTCGCGCCGAGGCCCAGCGGCGCGCCGACCAGGATCCACACCGCGAAGAAGCGCTTGCGGGTCTTCTTGCGGCCCTCCTCGACGCGCCCGGCGATCGAGCGCGGCTTCTCGACCAGGCCCGCCTCGACGCCCAGGGGGTGGTCGAGGGCGCCCTCGAGGTCGGTGATCAGCGGGGCGACGTGCTGCTTTTCGTAGCGCTCGGCGATCTGCTTGGCCGGGATCATCATCACGGCCAGACCCAGCGCGGCGCCGACGAGCAGGTTGGTCAGGGGATCCGAGACAAAGAGCACGCGGCGACCGGAGGGCGCGGGGCTGGGGCTGCGCGCGACCGCGGCCGCCATCGCAGCCACGCCCGGGCCCGCGCTCGAATCGAGGGCCAGGTGCGGCGAGGTCGGGACGCGGCGGTTGCCCGGCGGGTGGGCGTCGTCGGGCACCGGCTCCAGGTTTGCCGAGGCTGGCTCGGCGGGCCGCGCGAGCTCGACGGCCTCTTTGGCGATCTCGAGGGACAGCCCCGAGGCTGGCGGCGCTCCGGCCAGCAGCGGCGGCGTGATGTCGATGCTCTCGGGGATCGTGTGGTCGTCCTCGACCTCGTACTGCGGCGCGGCCTTGGGCTCCGGCTCCGGCTCCGGCTCTGGCTCCGGCTTGGGCTTGGGCTTGGGCTTGGGCGCGGCACTCGATGCGACGGGCGGCTCCGCGTTCGTGGGGCCCGGGTCATCCGCGAGGCTCAGCGCCTCGAGATCAATGGACGCCATCCCGGCCGAGAAGGCGTCGGCCTCGGCTTTGCGCTTGGCCTTGGCGGACTCACTCAGGCCGCCCAGAGGACTCAATAGATCGCGCTTGCCGTCATCACTCGCCACCTCGCGAGTCTATCAGCATGGCGCCAGCCCCGGCCAAGCGCCCCCGCGTGCCCCGCCACCCACAGCTCGGCCCGGGGTTTTTTTGCGCCGATCGAGCGCGTCCGTATGCTGGCGGCCGACCATGCCTGAGACTACGTCCAGCCGCTTCCCCGTGCAGACCCTGGGGACGGGCGCCCTGAGCCTCCT
Organism: Plesiocystis pacifica SIR-1; assembly: GCF_000170895.1. Lineage (GTDB taxonomy): Bacteria > Myxococcota_A > Polyangia > Nannocystales > Nannocystaceae > Plesiocystis > Plesiocystis pacifica. The sequence continues at coordinate 79,232 of NZ_ABCS01000005.1, forward strand.
GGCCTTTGCCGGAGCCCTGGGCCTCGGCGGCCTCGGACCAGTGGCCGCGACCGCCCACGCCAGCCCGGCCATCGACGGCACGCGCAACCTGTCCATGGGCAACGCCACCCGCGGCTCGTCGGGGGGCACCAACGCCGCGATCATCAACCCCGCCGGCATCAGCTACTGGCAGCAGTTCGCGATCGAGCCGATCTATCAGTACGACGTCCAGCGCCGCACCCACGGCATGGGCGTGTTCATCGCGGACTCGCTCAACACCCCGCGCTTCGCCCTCGCCCTCGGCTACGTGTTCCTGCGCGGCGACCCCAACCTCATCTACAACGACCTCGGCGAGCGTCAGCAGCTGAGCCTGGTCCACTTCGGCCACGAAGTCTCCGGGGTGCTCAGCGTCACCGCCGTGCCCAACTGGCTGTACATCGGGATCAAGCCCAAGTGGCAGTACATCAGCCTCCGCTACCTCGACGCGGACGGCACCGCCCAGGACTTCAACCCCAAGCACAACGCCTTCGGCCTCGACACCTCGATCGCCATCAACTTCCTCGACTACGTGCGCGTGGCCGTGGTCGGCTACAACCTCGTCGGCGCCCGCCCGCCCGCGTGGACCGAAGACGGCGCCATCGAGCTCGAGGGCGTCGACACCGACGTCGTGCCCACCTTCAACCCCGAGGGCATCCGCCGCCTCTCGGACTACCCCCTGAGCGTCGGCCACGGCGTCGCCGTGTTCCCGCTGCGCTCGCCCAACTTCAGCCTCAACGTCGACGCGACCTACGACTTCACTAGCTACTGGGAGTCGGACGACAAGCACACCCGCGTCACGGTCAACGCAGGCGGCGAGTTCGTGGCCGGCCCGGTCCCGATCCGCGTCGGCGGCTGGTGGGACGGGCGCGGCCCGGGCGGGGGTGACGACCGCGGCTACGTCAGCGCGGGTCTCGGCTTCATCAAGCCTGCGCCCCTGGGCGGCGTGGGCGTGGACGTGGGCGCTGGCTTTGCCCAGCAGGTCACGGGCTCGAGCCAGGCGAAGCTGGACACGATCTTCAGCTTCAACCTCGGCATCCGCATGCGGCCGAACCTGTAGGGGTTGTCGCAAGCGTCTGGTGCCACTTGCCAACGTTGGTCGTGCGCGCGTTCGTCTGGGCGACGGCTTGCCGATCCCGTCGAGGCCCGTGCACAAGCCGTGGTTTGCCGGTCAGGATGCTGCCCCGGGTGGGCGTGCAGGTCGGCGTGGCCGGTGCTTTGCGGGCCTCAAAGTCTCGATCTTCGTGACCCCGAAGACCGTTTGATTCAGCAGTGATTTTGGGTATTTACGGGGCATGTCCACCATCCGATGTCTCGTTCTCCTGAGCGCCGCGGGGCTGTTTGCTTGCGGCGGCACAGCGGTGTCCAGCTCAGAGCACCCCGAATCTGATGGCAGCCTCAGCGCGTCGAGCAACGAGTCGAGCGCCTCGAGTGCGACGGCCACGGCCATGGCTGTCGCGGCAGATCCACGGTTCATGGGGGTCGTCGCGGTGCTCCCCGTGACGGACCACGCGGCCTCCGTCAGTTGGTACACCAAGTGGCTCGGGCGTGGCCCTGACGTCGTGCCCGCAGAGGGAGTCGCCGAGTGGAAGCTCGCGGGGGCGGCCTGGCTGCAGGTCGGGCTCAACCCGGAGGCCGCCGGCCACACGAGCGTCGTGGTGACGGTTCCCGACGTCAGCGCCCAGCAAAAAGCTTGTCGCGACGCTGGCTTCGAGGTCGGTGACATTCAGGACTACGGGGTCGTCAAGATCATCACCTTGCCGGATCCCGACGGCAATCAGGTGATGTTCGTCGAAGAGGTCCAGGCGCCACCGAACTAGGTCGCGCTGGGACCCCCTCGTCACCCGCCACCATCAGCGCGTGCTCGAACCTTTGGCGAGGACGCTCCCGCGGGCGCGGGCCCAAGATCCAGGCGCTCCATCCACCTCAGGATCGCGGCCGCAGCCGCTCCGTTCGAGTGCCCCTGAAGTCGCCGTGGCAAAGTCCCTCGCGGGAGCGATGAACGATGACCGAACCTGAGACCGGGCTGCGAGCCTTCAAACCCACCTTCATCGTCCTCGGCCTGGTCTACGTGCTGATGGCGAGCTCGGCGCTGATCCAAGGCCCGGCCTTCCTCGAGGGCTTTGGCGTATCCCACGAGCTCGCGTCCGAGCCCGTGCTCGTCGACTTCTTCTCGTTCTTCTACCAGCTGATGATCTACATCGGCGCGCTGATGGTGCTGTTCGGCCTCGTCACGCGCGAGCGCCGAGCCCAGGCGCAGGTCGCATCGGTGTTTTGCGTGACCAGCATCCTGCTCGCCCTGCGCGACCTCAGCACCTCGGACTCTCGCTTTGGCACGGGCCTCTACGAGGGCGACGCGACCGTGCTGTTCACCGTCGTCGGCCTCGTCTACGCCGCGGCCTTTGGCGCCCTGGCCGTCGCCGGCTTTCGGCGCGCTCCCGCTCAGTGACCGCGACCGCGGCCGCGGTTGCGGCCCCGACCACGGCGGCGACGGCGACGGCGGCGGCGCTTCTTCTCGTCCTCGTCGCAGTCCTCGTCGCCACCCTCGCCGGGGAGCCAGGTCCGAACGCAGCGGCTAAAGCGTGGGCCCTCGAAGCTCTGCTCTTGCACGACGAAGCCCTCGCGAGCGTCGGCGTCGGCGTCCTCGTTGACCTCTCGGTCAAAGCGCCCGTCGCTCGAGCCTCCCTCGACGACGGTGGGGCTGGTCGACAGCCCGCTCGAGAACACGGTCGCGGATCCCGATCCGCGCTCCCGTCCACCAATGACGGTCACGGAGCTCATGAACGCAGCATAGCAGCCGCGCGCACCCGCGACAGGGACGATACTGGTGGTTCAAGCGAAGGGGAGTGCCCCTGGAGCGCGGACGAGGAGCTTGGCGTCCGCGCCACCTTCGGCGGCGCGAATCTCGATCACGATCGCTTCCATGGCGCCGGTCTAGCAGCCCGATGCACGTCACGCACGAGGTCTGGCAAACTCGCGCCCATGGGACGCTCACTCCCCGCTCAAACACCCCGCTGGTTGCAAGCCCTCGCCCTCGGCCTGCTCGCATTCGCGGTCGGGATCGTCGTCGGCTGCGTCACCGCGGACTGCAGCAACGGCGCGTGCGTGTGCCCCCCGGGGGCGAGCTGCGAGTTCGAGTGCGACGCCCCGCCCTGCCACGTCGAGTGCGAGGGCGACAACCCCGAGTGCGAGGGCTCGTGCGCCAACGGGGACTGCACCTGCGGGCCCGGGAGCAACTGCGAGTTCGAGTGCGACGCCCCGCCCTGCCACGTCGAGTGCGAGCCCGGCTCGGACTGCGTGGGCGACTGCGCCAACGGCAACTGCACCTGCGAGCTCGGCAGCAGCTGCGCCTTTGGCTGCGACGCGGGGCCCTGCCACGTCGACTGCGTCGGCGACAACCCGAGCTGCGACGGGACCTGCGCCAACGGCAGCTGCACCTGCGGACCCAACTCCGCGTGCGCGTTCACCTGCTCGGACCACAACTGCGGCGTCAACTGTGGGGAGGGCTCGAGCTGCGTGCTGACCTGCCCGACCGGCGACGCGGGCGGCCAGGGCTGCCGCTTCGACAGCTGCGCCGCCGGGGAGCCGACGCTGTGCCCGGACGGGCTGAGCCTGGTGTGCGGCGACGCGCCCTGCCCGAGCTGAACGCTCAGCTCGCGGCCGCCCGCGCGGCGGCCTCGACGACGGCTCGGAGCCACGCCTGGCCGGCCTCGACCTCGGCCTCGGAGAGGGCCTGGACCCACTCGACGTGGCCCTCGCCATCGTCGGCGCCGAGGCTGAAGGGGCACGGAGGCAGGCGCGCCGGGTCCAGCTCGAAGCCTGGCCGCTGCCCGCCGCGCTCGTCGACGAAGCGCCCGAGCTGCTTTTGGCGCTCCGCGATGGCGCCGTCGAGGAGCTCCAGCCCCGCCTCGACGGGGACCCGGCGCGGATCCTCGGCGCTCAGCCGGGGCAAGCGGGCGCCCCGATACCACTCGCGCAGGGCCACGAGCTGGGTGATGTAGTCGACGTTCATGCCCAGGCGCGGCTGCAGGCGGTCGCGGAAGTTGGGCCGCACGGTCCGCTCGAAGGGCTTGATGGCCCGGAGCACGAAGGCGCGGTCGTCGAGGGAGCGGCGGACGATCTGGCCGGCGGCGGCGATGGCCCCGAAGCCGATCTTGGTCGGCCCGACGATGCCCGCGAGCCCGCCCAGAAAGATCCTCGGCTCGCGCAGGAACACGCCCCGGGGCACGTCGCCGATGAGCGAGGGCGTGGCCTTATCGCCGCGCTCGCCCCAGGGGGTGAAGTTGAAGTGGATGAAGCCCGAGCCGACCTCGGAGTGGTCCTTGCGCGAGGTCCCCCCGGCCATGAGGCAGTCGCAAAAATTGATCACGCTGCCGAGGGTCACGAAGCTCAGCAGGATCGTCTGCTTGAGGCCGACGGCGTGGGCCGTGGACGCCTCCTCCTCGAGCAAGGTCCCCGGGCGGGCGTGCACGTTGGCGCCGAGCTTGGCCCCGTCGAGGAGCACCGCGCCCTCGACGTAGCCGCTGGCGACCTTGGCCCCGGGCCCGATCACGGCGTCGACGAGCACCGCCGGCCCCTCCCGGCCGATCTCCGCCTTGGGCCCGAGGTAGGTCCGGGCCCCCGTCAGCCGCGTGCCCGGGTGCAGCACGACGCCGGGGTGGATGCGCCCGAGCTCGACCTCGGGGCCGAGGTAGGTCTGGCGCGGATCGACGACGGTGACCCCGCCCTCGCGCAGCTTGGTCAGGCGGCCTTCGAGGGCGTCGAGCGAGGAGGCGGCTTGGGGAGCGCTCACGGCTCACGCATAACACGGCGCGCATAGGGCTTCGGGCGGCTCGCGTCCGAGCAGCGAGGTACCCAGAGCGTCGACCAGGCCCGCCGGACCCCGTCAGTCGAGGGGGTCGCCGTGCTAGGTTGGTCGCCCATGACCGAGCTCTCGGACCGCGAGATCGAGCAGGCCGCCCGCGAAGCGGGCATCTCTCCGATGGAGCTGCGCGAGGCCATGCAACAGCGCGGGCAAGACCCCAACTCGGGCGCGCTGGTCCCCTACGAAGACGCCGCCGAGACCGGCCTGCTCCCGCCCTCGCCCCGGGGCCGGACCGTCGACCACGCCGAGACGAGCCTGCCCTACGCCCCCGAGCAGGCCATCCGCGTGGTCAAGGACAAGCTCGAACAGCGCCTGGGCTTTCGCGGACACATGCAGGGCGGGCGCGAGGCGGACATCTACGACGAGGACGCCGGCCTCGTCTATCGGCTGCAGGCCGACACCGACGGCGGCGAGGGCTCGCTGGTCCGCGTGGACATCGACCCCACGCCCATGCGCAACCGCCGGGCGCTCATGGTCATGGGCTTCGGCTCGACCATGGCGCTGTTCGCCGCCGCGGGCCTCGTGCTCCCCGGGCTGATCGGCTGGACCTTGCTCGCGGGCACGGTGGGCCTCGGCGCCCTGGGCATCGCGTCGATGACGGCGACCGTCGCCGCCCATCAAGGACGCCCGCAGCAGCGCCGCCTCGGCGCTCATCGAGGCCGAGCAGGCCTCGCCCCTCGGCCCCGCCAGCGACCGGGTGCTCGGGCCTGGACTCGAGGACCCCGAAGACGACCCCTACGCCGCCCTCGAGGCCGCGCTCGACGACGACGGGCCGCGGGCGCTGCCGCCCTCGGGCGATCCGTCTTGGTGAGCGCTCCACGGGGGGTGTCACCTCAGCCCCACGTTTCGATCAATTTTCCGGCGTGTGTGTTGCCGACTTGCGCAGCCGGGCGCCCTTGGCCAAATTCAGGCATGGCTTGGCTCCCTGGGACCGGTCGCGCCCGCGCCCTCTTCACCCTCGCCGTCGCCTGCGTGGCCTGCTCCACGCTCGCGGCCTGCGACCCCTCCGAGCCCCGCTTCGGCACCTACGAAGGGGGCAGCGGCGAGGGCAGCGGGAGCGGCAGCGGGGGCTCGGGCGACGCCTACTTCAGCCTCGGCCAGGGCGAGTTCGGGTGGAGCGAGGTCAACGACGGCGACCGCCTCGAGATGGTGCTCGGCGGGCAGGGCCTGCTGATGTTCCCCATGCCGATGCGCGCCGGCGGCTTCACCCTGCCCCCGGACCCCAAAGACTACACCCACCCGGACGTGCCCATCCTCGACATGCACGTCGACATCGAGGGCTTCAACATCGGCTTCGGCGGGCACTTCTCGCGCATCGCCAACTACCCCATCCCCTTCGAGATCCTCGACGACGGAACCTACGAGTTCATCTACGTCACCATCTTCATCCCCGACGAGCTCGCCAACCCCTGCGACATCGACGAGCTCCCCGCCGAGCTCCACGCCGAGCTCGAGACCGCCGACGGCGACCTGCTGACCTGGGATCGCACGGTGACCGTAAACGTGCCCCCAGAGCTGGGCACTGGATGCATTGAATGAACGATCAGCCGCGGCGCTCACCCGATGTACGGTTGAGACCCCCGCGCTGTCCGCGTTGATGTGAAAGCCGTGGTCGTTCCCACGGCCATGACATCAAACGTAAGTCACCGGGAAACGCCTATGCTGGGGGCGTGCGAACTTCCTCACCCCTCGCAACCGGTCTGGCCTCCGCGCTGGGCCTGAGCCTGGCGCTCACCTGCTTGCTCGCGCCCGGCGTGGCCTCGGCCAAGCGCCTCACCCCCGAGCAGGCCGCCGAGGCTCGGTCCGCCGTGGACACCACGGACCCCGACGCCATGGAGGAGGCGGCGGAGGAGCTCGGCGACCCCGAGCTGTTCCTGCGCGCGGCCGAGGCCCTGCGCCTCGAGGCCGACACGACCCGCGACCTGGACCTGGCGATCCGGGCCCTGCCCCTGGCCCAGACGGCCAACGACATCGCGGCCTACCTCGCCGACGAGCGCAACTACAAGAACAGCGACTGGCGACCGGTCGAGCGCGACCGAGCCGTGGGTCTGGTCGCCGAGAGCAAGGAGTCGATCCAGAGCATCGAGGCCTTGATCGCCGCCATCGAAGAGGAGCGCCGCAAGGCCGCCGAGGAAGAGGCCGCGCGTCAGGCCGCGCTCGCGGCCGCGGGCGAGGACGAAAAGAAAAAGCGCGGGCCGATGAAGCCCGGCACAGGGATGATCATCGGCGGCTCGGCGGCCCTGGCCCTGGGCGTCGGCGGCGTTGCGATCGTCGGGGTCGGTCTGGCCCAGGGCAACGCGGCCCAGGCCGAGGCCGAGAGCCTCGACCTCCCGGCCGAGATCGATCGCCTCAGTGAGCTCGACGCCGCGGGCAGCCGGGCCAACAACCTCGCCCTCGTCGGCGGCATCGTCGGCGGCGTCGGCCTCATCGCCGGGGCCACCCTCGTCGCCCTGGGCGTCAAAAAGCGCAAGCAAGCCGGACCCGACGCCTCGGCCTCGGTCCAGGTCGGCGGCTACTTCTCCGCCCAAGGCGGCGGCCTGCAACTCTCGGGGAGCTTCTGATCATGCTCGTCATCCGCGCATCCTTCATCTTCGCCCTCTCCACCCTCGGCTTCCTCGTCCCCCCGCCGCCGGCCTCGAGCGCCGGCCCGGACTGCGGCGAGCAGGTCTGCCTCTACAGCAGCAGCGACGAGAAGTCCGGCAGCTACAAGGTCGACGCCAAGCTGAGCAAGAAGAACCGGCGCAAGGAAGCCAAGAAGCAAAAGAAGCAAAAGGACGTCGAGCTGGCCGTGGTCATCCTCGACGGCCGCGGCAGCGCCTTCGTCGACGGCCGCTACCTGCCCAAGGCCGGCATGGCGATCAAGCCGGGCAAGCACGAGCTCGAGATCCGCGACGGCGAGCAGCTGGTCTCGCGCGGGGTGCTGTCGATCCCGCGGCGGATCGACTCGATGACCGTCGAGGTCCACGCGGACCGCTGAGCCCTGTTTTGCCCCCACAGGGGCATTCGAACCGGGGACGCTTCGTCGCTGTCCGCTCCTCCGCTCTGGTCGCGGGGCAATGGAGTTCGTGCCTTGGACAGAGCATTGGGCCGCCCCCGCTCGCGGGGGCGTGGATTCGTTCACAGTCTCTGATCTGATACGAAACTGACCGCTCGGTAGTCCGCGGGGGGCTGTTTCATCCTTGGTAGGCCGAAGCCTCGACTTCGGTGATGGCTGATCTGAGCTCGAGTCAGCTCAACCCACCGGCGCCTCCAGGCGATAGCCCACGCCAATCTCCGTCTTGAGCAAGCTCGGCCGCGCCGGGTCGGCCTCGAGCTTGCGGCGCAGCTGGGCCATGTAGACCCGCAGATACTGGGTGTTGCTGGCCTGCGCGGGACCCCAGACCTCGCTGAGCAGCTGGCGGTGCGTGAGCACCTTGCCCGCGTGGGCGATCATCGTGCTGAGCAGCTTGTACTCCGTCGGGGTCAGGCGCACGGCCTGTCCGCCGAGCTCGACCTTGCGCCGGGCCAAGTCGACGCTCAGCTCGCCGACCTCGAACAGCGGCTGCTCCGAGCCGGCGCCGACTCGCGCGGCCTGGCGCAGGGCCACGCGCACCCGGGCGAGCAGCTCGTGGGAGCCGAAGGGCTTGGTCAGGTAGTCGTCGGCGCCCAGGTCGAGGGCCCGGACCTTGTCGAGCTCGCTGCCCCGGGCCGAGACCACGATGATCGGCATGCTGGTCCACGCGCGCAGCTCGACGAGCAGCTCGAGGCCGTCGCGGTCCGGGAGGCCCAGGTCGAGGATCAGCAGGTCGGGGCGGTGGCTGCTGGCCAGGGCCAGGGCCTCGCGCCCGGTGCCCGCCTCGAGCAAGCGGTAGTCGTGGCTGCGGATCAGCGCCCGGAAAAAGCGGCGCATCTGCGGCTCGTCCTCGGCGACGAGGATCTCTGCGGCGGGCTGGACACTCACGCTTCGGCCTCCGGAATCTCTGGCGCGAACGAGCGCGGCAGGCTGAACCCAAACTCGGCGCCGGGGCCGTCGCTGCGCGTCCGCGCCCACACCCGACCGCCGCTCTCGCGGACGAGCAGCGCAACGATCGCCAGGCCCAGGCCGACGCCCCCGCCCGTGCTCGCCTTGGACCCCCGGACGAACTTTTCAAACAACCGCTCGGGGCCCCCCGGGGGCAGGCCGGGGCCCCGGTCGAGCACGCGGATCTCGACCTCCCGATCGCCGCCGGCCTCGACCCGGATCTCGATGGTGCCCTCGCCGTGGCGCAGGGCGTTCTCCAGCAAGTTGCTGAGCACGAGCTCGACGGCCACGGGGTCGAAGCGGGCGTAGAGCGGCTCGACGGGGTTTTGCACGTCGACCTGGCGATCGCCCAGGCGGTGCTGGAGCGCGCCCAGGACCACGCCTATGGGCTCTTCCACGGCGGCGAGCTCGCGCTGGAGCTCGAGCCCGCCGCCCTCGAAGCGGGTCATCTCGAGCAGGTTGCGAAGCTGCCTGGCCAGGAGCTCGGCCTGGTCGTGGATCGCCGCGAGCAGCTGAGACTGGGTCTCGGGGTCGATGCGCTCGCCGCCCTCTTCGAGGGTCGTCACGGCCCCGAGGATCGCCCCCAGCGGCGTGCGCAGATCGTGGCTGACCGACGCGAGCAAGGAGGCCCGCAGGCGCTCGCGCTCGGCCTCGAGCTCGGCCTCGCGCTGGGCCTGGGCGAGCGCGGCGGCTTGCTGCTCTCGCGTCTGCGCCAGCTGGACCTGCTCGCGCAGCCGGGCGCTCAGCCAGCTAAAGGACATGCCGACGCCGGCCATGACCACGAAGGTGACGCGGTAGTGGGCCTCGTCGACGCTGAAGGTGTGGATGGGCTCGACGAAGAAAAAGTCGAAGGCGGCGACGCTGGCGAGGGCGGCGAGCAGCGAAGGCCCCAGCCGCGCCCAGTACGCGACGACCACCACGCCGAGCAGGTGGATCATCACCCGGTCGGTCGGGGTCAGCTCGAGCAGCCCCCCCAGCACCCCGACGAGGGCGCAGGTCAGCGCGACCACGCACAGAGCGAACCCATACTCGAGCACCCGAACACGTGAGCTTGGCGGCCTAGCCACCTCTACAGTACCGATTGCGAGAACCCCAGGTTCCACGTCACGAGAATTAGCAGGAAAACGAGGACAACCAAGAGCGCCCCCGCCTCGACGCGCTTGGCGTGGCCGTAGCGGCCGCTGAACAGCTCGCCGAGTCGCTCGTCGTGGACCAAAAAAGCGACCGCACCTGCGAGGGTCAGCAGGGTGAGGGTCCCGATGAACACGCTCGCCATGGTCGTCACGAACCCTCCTCCAGGCGACCCCACAGCGCGAGCCCGGCCACCACCCCCAAGCACGCCATCACGATGATCGTCGTCATTGCCATGGCATCAAGCTAGCCCGCCTGCGCGCGGCGGCCTCGGGACGCGGTGAGGATTTGGGCGCGAGGGATCAAGAAGTCATAAAGAGGGCGCGGGGTCGTCTTGATCGGCCCCGCGCGACCGCCATGGTGAAGGGGTGACCATGGCCGATCAGTTGACCCTCGGAGCTGGCGTCGTCATCGCGCTGGCATGTTTTTTCGCGGCACGCATCGCAACCCTCCCGTCGCAAGACCGCCCCGTGAGGAGGCTGCGCGCGCGCCTGGCTCGCGCCCCTCGGACCGCTCGCCCCGCTCGACCCGCTCGACTCGCTCGACTGGGGCAGGTGCGACCGTGACCGCGCTCCAAGCCACCGAGAGGGCGGCACCGCACGGCTACAGCGGCTGGGTGCCCTGCGGCCGCGCCGGCTTCCACGTGGACCTTCGGACCCGCGCCCTGGATCTGTCGCGTCAGGACATCCAGACCGTGCTCGCTCGCCTCGACGCGAGCCTCGATCGCGTCACCCCAGACATCACCCACGTGCGGGTTCGCCTCGCGGACGTCAACGGCCCCAAGGGCGGCGAGGACAAGCGCTGCACCGTGCGGATCCAGCTGGGCCGCCTCGGCACGGTCCAGGTCACCCGCTGCGCGCCGACGATCTGGGAGGCGCTGTCCCGGGCCCTCGCCACGGCCAAGCGCGGCTGCCACGAGCGCCTCGAGGTCCGTCAGACGCGACGTCGCCGGCGTCGGCGGGCGTCGAGCCCGCGGGCGCCGACGATCTGAGCGAGTCACTCGCTAGCCGCGGCGGTCTCGGAGGCCTCGTCGAAGCCGCTGCGGTAGAGCTCCGCGTAGATGCCATCGCGGGCCATGAGGGCCTCGTGGTCGCCGACCTCGGCGACCTTGCCCCTGGCCAGCACGACGATCTTGTCGGCGTGGCGGACCGTGCTCAGGCGGTGAGCGATGACCAGCACGCTGCGCCCCTCGAGCAGGCGCTCGATCGCCTTTTGGACCCGCTGCTCGGTGAGGCTGTCGACGCTGGCGGTGGCCTCGTCGAGGATCAGCATGGTCGGGGAGCGGGCGGCGACTCGGGCGAAGGCGAGCAGCTGGGTCTCGCCCACCGAGAAGTTGGCCCCCCGCTCACCCACGGCGCAGTCGGGGCCGCCGCGCTCGCGGATGAAGTCCGCCGCCTGCACGGTCTCGAGGGCGGTCAGGATCGCGTCCTCGTCGTCGAGCTCGGCCTCGCCGAGGGTCACGTTGAAGCCCGCGCTCTCGTCGAACAAGAACACGTCCTGCTGGACCATGAGCAGGCGCCGGCGGACCCGATCGGGGGACAGCTCGCGCAGCTCGACGGCGCTGCCGTCGGCGAGCACGAACTCGATGCTCCCGCGGTAGCCGGTGTAGGTCTGGGTCAGGATGCGGCCGAGGCTGGTCTTGCCCGAGCCCGTGCGCCCGACCACGGCCACGACCTCGCCGGCCTCGATGTCGAGGTCGACCTCGCTCAGGATCACCGGGCCGTCCGCCGCTTCTGCTTCGTCCTCGGCCCCGCCCCAGGCGTAGGAGAAGGACAGGTCGCGCATGCGGACCTGGCCGGTCCAGGTCGCCAGGGGGTCCTCGCCGCCGGCGTCGCGGGGCTCGGCCAGAGTGTCGAGCAGGCCGTAGATGCGCTCGAGAGAAGCCGCCGCGCGCTGGATCGTGGCGAGCTTGTTGGAGAACTCGCGGATCGGCACGAACACGCGCTGGAGGTAGCTGACGAAGGCGAACAGCAGGCCCAGGGTCAGCGTGCCCGCCGTCGCCTCGCCCAGCCAGCTGGCGTCGTCGAGCAGCGCCGGGGTCGCAAAGAACAGCAGCAGGGCCACGCAAAAGGCCGAGATGCCGTCCATCACCGAGTACAGCAGCGAGTCGAAGATGTTGGCCAGCTTGGTCGCCCGCAGGTAGCGCTCGCCCAGCCCCGCGAAGCGGTCCCGGGCCAGGCCCTCTTGGCCGTTGAGCTGGACCACGGACACGCCCGAGAGCTGCTCGGTCAGGTAGCCGGTCTGCACGCCCTGAGCCCGGCGGACCTCGAGCTGGAGCGCGCGCAGGTTCTTGGAGAACCACCGCACCAGCAAAAAGAGCAGCGGCGCGACGGACAGCGAGAGCAGGGTCAGCTGCCAGCTGAGGATGAACATCGAGGTCAAGATCCCGCCGACCATGAACACGTCGGTGAGGATCGTGAACACGCCAAAGGACAGGGTCTCGCCGAGGGCCTCGACGTCGCTGGTGCTGCGCGAGAGCAGGGAGCCCAGGGGGTTCTTGTCGAAAAAGCGCGCGGGCAGCCGGAGCACGTGGCGGAAGATCGCCGTGCGCAGGTCGTAGATGGCGGCGTGGCCCGAGCGCTGGAGGCAGTAGACCTGGACGGCCATGGCCGAGAACTCGAGGGCGACGGCGCCGAGGAAGAGCAGCGCGAGGGTGCGCAGGCCCTCGGGGTCGCCAGCGGGGATGGCCTCGTCGACGACGCGCTTGAGCAGCAGGGGCCGGAGCGTGGCCATGCCAGCGACGATCGGGATGACCGCCAGCCCGGAGAACAGCCAGGCGCTGTGGGGGCGGATGAACACCCAAAAGCGGCGCAGCAGCCCGAGGGCCGAGCCGACGTCGGGGTGGGTCTTGGCGTCCTCAGCCACGGCCGGCCTCCCCTCCCTGGTCTTCGTTTTGGTGCTCGTGGGCGGCCGCGTAGACGCCCCCCTGGCCGACGAGCTGCGCGTGGGTGCCGCGCTCGACCAGGCCGCCCTCGTCGAGCACGAGGATCTCGTCGGCGTGCTCGAGCACGCTGGTGCGGTGCGAGACGATCACGGTGGTCGGCGCCTGGCCCTGACCGTCTGGCCCGTCCTGGCCGCTCAGACCCCGGATCGCGGCGACGAGCTTGACCTCCGTGGCCTGGTCGACGGCCGAGAGCACGTCGTCGAGGAGCAGCAGCCGGGGCCGGCGGTACAGCGCCCGGGCCAGGGCCGTGCGCTGGCGCTGGCCGCCCGAGAGCATCACCCCGCGCTCGCCGACGACGGTGTCGAGGCCCTCGGGCAGGGCCGCCAGATCCGGGCCCATGCACGCGGCCTCGATGACCGCGTCGAGGTGCGGATCGGGGGCGCGCAGGTCGAGACCCGCGGCTCGCTCGACCCTCGCCTGCCCCGCGCGCGCGCCGTCGACGGCGTCCGTGCGGCCGCGGGTGAGCCCGGCGAGCAGGCCCGACTCGGGCCGCGCGGCGTCGTCCGCCGCGATCACGGCCGCGTCCTCGCCGAGCAGCCGGATGTTGTCGCGCAGGGTCGTCGAGAACAAAAAGGGCGTCTGCGGGACCACGGCCATGCCCGCGCGCAGCGGCCCGAGCTCGAGGTGGCGCGCGTCCAGGCCGTCGATGAACACCGAGCCCTTCGGCGGGCTGTAGATCCGCGCGAGGATGTCGATGAGCGTGGTCTTGCCCGAGCCCGTGCGCCCGAAGATGCCCAGGGTCTGGCCCGGCTCGACCACCGCCGAGATCCCGCGCAGCGAGGGCTCGTCCCGGCCGGGGTGGCGAAAGGTCAGCTCGCGCAGCTCGAGGCGCGGGGACGCGTCGAGGGTGTGGCTCGCGCTCGCCTCGGGCAGCTCCGGGTCCCGGTCGAGGAGCTCCTGGACGCGGTCGAGGGCGACGGTGCCCCGGGACACCGCCGTCAGCACCCAGGCCAGCGAGGTCAGCAGCGAGACCAGGCTCATCAGCAGGGCCGTGAAGGTCGCCAGGTCGCCGATCAGCAGCTCGTCGTCGAGGACCCGCTGGCCGCCGACCCACAGCACCAGGCCCGTACCGACGAAGCCCGAGAAGCCCAGCACCGGCATGGCGAAGGCGCGCAGCCGGGCGACGTCGAGCTGCAGGTCGAGGTAGTCGCGGTTGCTGACCTCGAAGCGGGCCACGGCCGCCTCCTCGGCGCCGTGGGAGCGGATCGTCGCCACCCCGGCGAAGCTCTCGAGGATGCGATCGGACAGCCGGGCGAGGCGCTCGAGGGAGCTGCGGACCATGGCGTAGAAGCGGCTCACGGTCCAGCGCATGTAGATGCCGCCGAGCAGCACCGGCGTCACGCACCACAGCGTCAGCACCCAGTCCGTGCGCAGCAGCTGCCACAGGTGCAGGGGGATGGCGACGAGCACGTTGCACACCTGCAGGCCCGCGAAGCCGACCAGCAAGCGCACCGACTGGGTGTCGTTGGCCGCCACCGAGACCAGCTCGCCGACCTTGCGGCGGACATAAAAGGGGCGCTGGAGGCTGAGCAGGTGGCTGAACAGGTCGACGCCGACGCGGTACTGGATGTCCCGGCCGGGGTTGAAGAACAGCACCCGCGAGAAGGTCCGCACGATCACCAGGGCGCTCGCCCAGACCATCAGCTCGACGGCCAGATCGGCCGCGGCCTCCGAGCGCGCGAGGCCCTCGCTGCCCGCGGCCTCGAGCTCGTTGAGGATCTCGCCGACCAGGGTGGGGATCCGGACCACCGCCCAGTTGGTCGCCGCGAGGGCGAGGAAGCCGAACAGGTAGGAGACCCAATAGCGCGTCGCGTAGCGGAGCACGAAGCGCAACACGAAGACCACGGTCGCGACCACGCCGCGCGGCGTTTCGGCCGGCGGAGCGTCGGAGTCTGCGCTGGCCTCGCTCACTGACGCGTTCTAACTGCTATCGCGACGACGCGCACGCCCCAGGGCGCCGTGCGCGGGCGCGACCCCCCCAAACGCCCCGCGCGCGCAGAGGGTCGGCCAGAACGAGCCCTGTCCGTCCCTCTGTCTATTTTAGCCGTCGTGGACGACGCCACGCCCTCCCTGCCCCACGTCCACGACTCAGAGGGTCGGCCAAAACGAGTTTGGCCACCCCTCTGTCTATTTTAGCCGTCGTGGACGACGCCACGCCCTCCCTGCCCCACGTCCACGACTCAATCACCGTGGGCCTCCGAGTCGAGATCGATGGCCGGCAAGGTCAGGTGAAAAGTCGTGCCGACCCCGAGCTCGCTGTCGACGCTCAGCGCCCCCCCGTGCTCGACCGCGATGCCGTGGGACACCGCCAGGCCCAGGCCCGTGCCCTGGTCCCGACCCTTGGTGGTGAAGAAGGGATCGAAGATCTGCGCCTTGATCGCGTCGGGGATGCCGGTGCCGCAATCCTCGACGCTGACTCGCACCCAGCGCCCTGACCCTGAGCCAGGCCCCGAACCAGATGTTTGGGCGGCCCCCTCGGCACCGCCCTCGTCCAGCGCGCCTTCGAAGGAGCGCGCGCGCAGCAAAATGCGCTTGCAGTCCGGGTCCACGTCGCGCTGCCCGGCGTAGCGAGCGTTGACCGCGTCGCGGGCGTTGGTCACCAGGTTCATGATGATCTGGCGGATCTGCTGGGGGCGACAGGACACCGGCGGCAGACCAGGCTCGATCTCGACCTCGAGGTGGATCGTCTCCTTGCGCAGCACCGCCCGGGCCAGAGACAAGGTCGCGTCGATGACCTCGCGCAGGTCGACGATCTCGCGCCTCGAGTCGACCTCCTGGCGCGAGAAGGTCAAGAGGTTGCGCACGATGCCCGTGACCCGGTCGGCCTCGAGCCGGATCTCGCCGGCGAACTCGTCGATGAGCTCGTCGCGGCTATGCCGGCTGATGATCAGCTCGGCGTAGTTCATGATCCCCTGGACGGGGTTGTTGATCTCGTGGGCCACGCCGCTGGCGAGGGTGCCGATGGACTCGAGGCGCTGCTGCTGGCGGACCGTGGCCTCGAGCTTCTTGCGCGCGCTGATGTCCGTGGCGATGGCGAGGAGCTGGTCCCGCTGCTCCCCGACCGCGACCACGCGGACCATCATGGCGCGCTGCGCCTCATGGTTGGCCAGGCCTTCCCGCGGGCGCACGTGGACCTCGAGCTCGGCCTGCTCCCGCTCCCCGCCCGCGACCTCGACGACGGCCGCTGCCCACGCCTCGCGCGAGTCCTCGTCGAACAGCGCGCCCATGGACTGGCCGACGAAGCGCTCCTCCTGGCCGCTGAGCCCGAAGGGCTCGAGGTGGTTGAGGAAGATCAGCCGGCCCTCGTCGTCGAGCAAGGTGATCACGTCGGGCACGCCGGAGACCAGCGAGCGCCACTGCTCGCGGCTGGTCTGGAGCGCGTCGTAGAGCCGGGCGTTGTCGAGGGCGCTGGCCGCCTGGGCCGTGAGCGCGCGCAGGACCTCGAGGCGGTCGGCGGTGAACACCTGGGCCAGGAGGCGGTTCTCGAGCAAGAGCGCGCCGACCCGGCTGCTCTGCTTGACGATCGGCATGCACAGCAGCGAGCGCACGCCCTCGCCGGCGATGAAGGTGTCGCCGGCGAAGCGGCTGTCGGTGCTGGCGTC
Source organism: Plesiocystis pacifica SIR-1 (assembly GCF_000170895.1). Classification (GTDB taxonomy): domain Bacteria; phylum Myxococcota_A; class Polyangia; order Nannocystales; family Nannocystaceae; genus Plesiocystis; species Plesiocystis pacifica. Next base: position 95,788 of record NZ_ABCS01000005.1, read on the forward strand.
GTCGAGGACCAGGGGCACCCCGGTGCGCAGGACGTAGTGGACCGCGGCCAGGGGCAGGCGACGGGTCACGGCCTCGTCGTCGATCGACAGGCCCTCGCCGTAGACCCGCACGCCCTCCTCGTCGCCCTCGGCGACCACGCCCAGGCCGCCCTCGCCCTCGAGCAGCAGGGCCCCGCGCTCGGCCCCGGCGCTGGCCAGGGCGCTGGTCAGCACCCGGCCCATGACCTCCTCGAGGTCGAGCTCCTCGCTGATCAGCTGCACGGTGGAGAGCACGGCCTGCATGTCCATGGACGCGACCTCTTCGTGCTCCGAGGCCAGGCCCAGGGAGCTGGTCATCGCCCGGGAGCCGCCGACGATCGAGGTGGTCAGCTCCTCGTCGGAGAGCACGGCGAGGCGCTCGACGACCGCGACCGCGCCCCACTGCCGAAACACCCGCTGGGCCGCGGCCATGGCCCCCTCGCCGGCGACCTGACGGCGCAGGCGGAAGGCCTCGCTGGCCAGGCGCAGGCAGGCCATGCCCTCGCCCAGGCGGGCCCCGGCCTCGCGCGCCTTGGCCCGGGCCCGCTCGTAGTGGAGCATCGCGCGCTCGCCCTTGCCCCGCGCCCGGGCGCGCTCGGCCAGGACCAGCTCGTGCATGTAGCCGAAGTTCTCCGGGCAGCCCTTGGCCCAGCGAGCCGTGACCCGCTCGTAGCGGCGCATCCGGGCCAGGACCCCGCGGTCGCGGGCCCGCCGGTGCTCGATGTACTCGCCCTCGATGACCGCGGCGACCATGGCGAAGCGCGGGGCGTGCCAGGAGCCGAACAGCTGGTCCTCGAACACCTCGAGGTAGGGCTCGATGGCCTGCAGCGCCGCCTTCCAGTCGCCGCACAGCCACGCCCACAGCCCGCGGTACAGGCCCGCCGGGATCGCGAGGATCGGGGTGTCGCCGATCGCCGCCGTGGCCTCGGCGCTGACCAGCTCGGGTCGGGTCGAGGGCCCGCCGGTGTGGACCAGGCGCTCGGCGAAGCGCAGCGAGGCCTGGACGCCGAGCACCATGTCCGGCCGCCCCCAGCGCTCGAGCTCCGTGGCCCAGCCCCGGACCACGGTCACGAGCTCGTCGAGGTGGCCGTAGATCTCGAGCAGCTGCCCCGAGCTCAGGGCCATGGAGTAGCCCGCGGTCTCGAACTCGCCGAGCTCGAGGAGCTCGCCGATGAGCCGCGGCAGGGCCCGGCTCGCCCCGACCCAGGCGCGGCTGCGCGGCCACACGAAGTTGTGGATGCCCGGGAGGATGCGCGCCCGGGCGGCGGCCATCAGCGGGCGCTCGCACATCACGATGGCCTGGTCGGCCAGGCGCGAGGCCTGCTCGGGCTTGGCGAAGGCCGCCCCGCCGGCGATCGCGATGTCGCGCAGGCTCTGGGGCGCGCAGGGGTGCACGCCCTTGGCCGTCAGCCAGGCCTCGAAGCCGCACAGCACCCCGTAGAGGTTGAGGTCGAACAGGAGGGCCCCGTTCTTGAGGGCCTGGGAGATGCTCACGGCCGCGCGCATGCGGGTGTCGTCGAGCTCGGGCAGCGCGGCCCAGCCCTCGGCGCTCCGGTTCACGCACGCGCGCCAGCCCCGGGCGACCCAAAAGGCGACCCGCCCCCGACCCGGCTTGGCGGACAGGGCGAAGCCGCAGCGCTCGAGCCCGGCCAGGCCCGCGCTCATGGCCTGCTCGACGCGGTCGTTGAGCAGCAGGATCCGGACCCGTCGCGCGACCACGTCCCCGAACTCGGCGAGGTTGAGGGCCCACCCCTGGAGCTCGCCGAAGGCCTCCTCGGCCTCGTGGCGCGCCCCCGTCAGCTCGAGGGCCTGGGCCCGGCCGTAGGCCGCGGTGAACACCAGCTCGTCGTAGCGCCCGCCCTCGGCGGCGGCGCGCAGGGGCTCGACGAGCAGCTCGCAGGCCAGGGTGAAGTAGCGCTGGGCCGTCGACCAGGCCCCGTTGTCGAGGGCCCGCTGACCCGCGAGCGCGGCGTACTCGGCGAGGCTGTGGGCGCCCTGGTCGAGGCCCTCGAGGCTCGCCGGGCGCCCGGCCTCGAGCTGATCGACGATCTCGTAGATGTGCACCTCGAGCTGCGCCCCGGCGTGGCGCTCGAGCCACAGCAGGCCCGTGAGCGCGTGGACCTGGGCCCGGGCCTTGGCCGAGACCATGCCGCTGCCGAGCTCGACGATGTGCCCGTGGACGAAGCGGTGCTGGGCCCCGCGCAGGTCGATGACCCCCTCGCGCTCGAGGCCGTCGAGGGCCCGCGACACGCCCTGGTCGTCGATGCCGAACACCTCGGCGCACGCCCGCGCCAGGGTCTCGAGGTCGAAGCTGTGGCCGATGCTCGCGGCGACGCCGAGGACCCGCTGGGTCGACTCGTCGAGGGCGTCGAGCTTGTCCGTGACCACGGACAGGAGGTCGTCGGGGACGCCCGCGTCGGCCAGGGCGTCGAGGCGCCAGTGCCAGCCGTCGGGGCGGGACTCGAGCAGGCCGCGGCTGGCCAGGTGGAGCAGGAACTGCCCGACGAGCTGGGGGTTGCCGCCGGTCTTGCGCGCGACGAAGTCCGCGAGGTTGTCGACCGCGGCCTCGCCGGGCCCGGGCCGCCCCGCTCGCCGACCCGCGACCGCCTCCTTCGAGCGCCCGAGGGTGTCCATGAGCATCTCGACCAGATCGCCGCGCTCGAGGGGCTCGAGCTCGAGGCGGCGGATCGGGAGCTCCCCGAGCTCGTTGAGGCTGTCGAACACGGCGAGCACGCCCGCGCGCCCGGACTCGTCCGAGGACGACCACAGCTGCTCGACCATGCTCGCCCCCGGGCTGGTGTCCTGGCCGTCGTCGCCGACGGTGACGATCACCGTGAACGGCGTGCCCTCGTCGAGCACCAGCGCCGTGAGCAGCTCGATGCTGTCGGCCCGCGCCCACTGCAGGTCCTCGAGCACGAGCAGCATGGGGTGGCTGGCCGCGAACACGTCGATGAGCCGGCGAAAGGCGAGCAGCGCCCGGTTGCGGGCCTCGCCCGGGGGCAGGGCCGCGGGCGTCTGGGTCTCGCCCAGGATCAGGCTCAGGCGAGGCAGCAGCGCGCACACGACCCCGGCGACGGAGCCCAGGCCCTCGCGCAGCCGCGTCCGCCAGTCCTCGAGCTCGTCCTCGCCCTGCAAGAGCAGCTGCTCGAGCAGACCGTCGAGGGCCTGGACGAAGCCCGCGTAGGGCGTGTCGCCGCTGCCCTCGTAGCCGCCGTGGGCCACGCGCAGCGTCGCGGCCCGCCGCCCCTTCGACGCGACCATGCCGTCGAGGCGCTCGACCAGCGCCGTCTTGCCCGAGCCCGAGCTGCCCTCGAGCACGACCAGCGCGCGCCCGCCCGTGGCCAGGCGCGCGTCCGACTTGCGCCCGCGCCAGCGCAGCAGCACCCCCGAGATCTCGGCGTCGAGGGCCGCGAGCTGGAAGTCCCGACCGTACAGGCGCGTGGGCAGGCGCAGCTGGGTCGTGTGGTCCTCCCGGCCGAGCCGAAAGTTGCGCTCGCCCGCGGCCAGGCGGCGCAGATCGGCGAGCAGGCCCGAGGCGGTCTGGTAGCGATCCTCCGGCGACTTCTCGAGCAGCCGCATGATCACCGCCGAGAGGGTCTCGGGCACCCCGGGGCGGATCGCGTCCAGGGGCCGGGGCCGCCGGGCGATGTGGGCGTGGACCAGCTCGAGGGCGCCCTGGGCCTCGAAGGGCGGGCGGCCGCCGAGGAGCTCGTAGAAGCTCGCGCCGAGGGAGTAGAGGTCGCTGCGCGCGTCGACCTCCCAGCCCGTGCGCCCGGTCTGCTCCGGGGACACATAGGGCAGGGTGCCCTCGAAGATCTCGCGCTCGTGGAAGCGGTGGCGGCGATCCTCGAGCAGCACGGAGATGCCAAAGTCGACCAGGCAGGCCCGGCCGGTCGCGGCCTCGACCACGATGTTGCTCGGCTTGATGTCGCGGTGGACGACGCCGCGGGCGTGGACCTCGACCAGGGTCTCGACGATGCCCACGGCCAGACCCAGGAACACCTCGACATCGAGAGGCTGGCCCTCGCCGAAGCGATCGAGGGCCGTGCCCTCGACGTGGTCGAGCAAGAGCACCAGGTGGTCTCCGACGCGCTCGACGGTCAGCGCCCGCACGACGTTGTCGACGTCGAGGGCCTGGAGCAGGCGGACCTCGTGGTGGACCCGGGCCGCCGCGCCCTGGCTGGTCACGGGGAACACCTTGGCGAGGACCCGGCGACCATCTCGCTCTCGCTGCGCCTCGTATACACGGGCGGAGCCCGAACGCCGCAGGAGTCTGCGCGTCGTGTAGCCGGCCAGGGGGAGGTTCACGCGCTCGGCGAGCATAAGCGCCGCGGTGGATCGAATCGAGGGTTTGGAGCGAGTTTTATCCCACGCGTTCGACCCCGCGAGCTCCACCCCGAGTCGAACGCTCGGGTTCGCGCCAGCGGGTCGACGAGCGAGAGCCCCGCCGTGACGCCCGGGTCAGCTCGCGCTGGCTCCGCTGCGTGAGCGAGACCCCGGCGGACCCGCCAGGTGTGGGCGCCCGTCCGGTCCGCGATGGAGGTGCCGGCGCGCCTCGTCCAACCATGCGATCGCCGCTTTCGTGGCCCGCTCCAGGCTCCACCCCTCGGCCAGGCCGCACGCCAGCGCCGTCGCCAGGGCGCAGCCCGTCCCCCGCGGATCGGGCCCCTCGACGCGCGGTCGGAGATAGCTGCGCGCGCGCCCGTCGGGGAGCACGAGGCGATCGCAGACCCGACCCGCGCCCGCCCCCTCGACGGCCTTGTCGAGCCACGCGACCCCGGCCGCGCGCACGCTCGCCTCGTGCCCGGCGAACAGCCCCCGCTCATCGCGGTTGGGGGTGCACAGATCGCTGGCGAGGATCAACGCCAACGCGGAGGTCGGTGAGGCCCCGAGCGAGCCGCCGTCGCTGGCCCTGGCGACGGGATCGAGGACCACTCGCGGCCGGGTCGGGCTCCCCAGGGCGCGCAGTCGAGTCAACAGGTCGAGGACCGCCCCGGCCGCGGCCTCCGGGACCATCCCGATCTTCACCGCCGCGATCGCGCCGCCCTCGGCCAGGGCGCCCACCCGGTCCAGCTCTGCGCGCACAGTCGCGAGCGGCGGGACCCAGGCCCGCGCCGGCCGGCCGCGGCCCTGGTCCGTCAGCGCGGTCGCCACCGCCACCACCGGCCGCGTCGGGGCCACGCGCTGGGCGGTCCAAGAGTCGCGCAGCAGCCCGGCGCCGCCCGTCGGATCCAAGCCGCCGATGACCACCAGCGATGGCTGCGTCAGCGGAGCACCTCGACGCCCGTGATGCGATCGCCAGGCAGCAGCGCGTCAACCACGGCGAGCTCGGCCGGGTCGCGGATCTGGCCGATGATCGTGTAGCGCCCGTCGAGGTGGGGCTGCGGGGTGTGGGTCACGAAGAACTGCGAGCCCCCGGTGTCCTTGCCGGCCAGGGCCATGCCCACGGTCCCTCGCACGTAGCGCAGGTTCGACCACTCGCAGGGCACCAGGTAGCCCGGCCCGCCGTAGCCGTCGCCCCGCGGGTCCCCGCCCTGGACGACGAAGCCCGGGACGACGCGGTGGAAGCCCAGGCCCTCGTAAAAGCCCGCCTGGGCCAGGGCCGCGAGGTTGGCCTGGTTGATGGGCGAGGCGACGCCGGAGAAGTCGATGGTGAACGCGCCCGCGCTGGTCGTGACCCGCAGCCCCTTGGCCCCGGTGTCCTCGGCGAGCAGCGCCTCGAGGTCGGCGGCCAGGCGCTCGCCGAAGATCGGCGCCCCCGAGGGGCCTCGGGCTTCGAGCTCATCGAAGGCGCGGACCAGATCGTCGTGGCCGAGCAGGGCCTCCCGGGCCCGGCGACGCACGGCGACGGAGGGGTCGGAGGCCAGGGGCACCACGGTCCGGGCCAGCCACGGGCTCTCGCCGACCTCCGCCCCGGGTACGCCCTCGGGGGTGACCACGGACACGGCGCTGCGCGCCAGGGTCCCGAGGGCCTCGACCGCCGCCAGCCGGGCCTCGAGGCTGCCCGCGCCCCGCCGCTCGCGGATCAGGTCTTCGAGGAGCGGCACGACCTCGAGGTCACGCTTGCTCGCGTCCACCGAGCGCACCGCGATGGCCGTGGTCGCGGCCGCCAGCACCCCCGGATCGTCGCGGGTCAGCGCGGCCCGGAGCACGGGCAGGACCGCCGGGTCGTCGACCTCGGCCAGGGCCGCCAGGGCCGGCGTCGCCCGGGCCGCGTCCTGGTCCCGCGCCATCGTCAGCAAGCTGGCCATGTGCGCGCGCCGGGCCGCCTCGACGCTGCGGTCCTCCGTCGCGCCCTCGCCCGCCCCGATCAGCGCCGCGCCCTCCTCGACCGCCGCCGTGCCCAGGTTGTCTCGGGTGCGCCCCTCGGCGCCCGTCGCCGGCGTCGCCCGCAGCAGCGCCTCGACCTCGAGGTTCGCCAGCCAGTTCGCGGGCAGGGGATCGATCGCCGGCGCCCCGGCCTGGGCCTCGCAGCCGCGCAGATCCTCGGGCTTGCCCGTGCGGATCACCTGGAGCAGGCGCAGCTCGCAGCTCCCGAGGGCCGCGAGCTTGCGCAGGCGCGGGTCGTCGCTGCGCCGCCCCTCGCCCAGGCGCTGACCGATGCCCGTGAGCTCCGCGTCCGTCGACCGGGCGTCCCCCGCGATGCCCCCGCGCATGCTCTGCAGCGCCGCCAGCAGCACGTGCTGCCGCGGCCCGGCGAAATTCTCGAGCGGGATCCCGCGCAGGCGCTCGCGGATCCGCTGGCGCCCCGCCTCGCTGGCCCCGAGGGCCCGCGCCGCCTCGACCTCCACGGTCCAGGCCAGGGACGGGCGCGCGGCCAGGACCGCCTGGGGGATCGGATCGGGCAGCTCGCCGATCGCCGCGAACACGCGCCACGCCAGCCGGGCCAGGGTCGGCTCCTCGACCGCCGCCGCGTCGCGGACGAAGGGCTCGAGGCGCTTGGCCAGCGCCAGGCTCTCCCGGGACTCCGCCAGCAGCTCGCCCGAGCTCCGCGCGCAGCGGCTCAGGGCGTAGAGCGAGCCCTCGGCGACCTCGCGCGCGTCGGACTCGAGGGCGTCGGTCAGCGTTCGGGCCAGCTCCGCCTCGATCACGAAGCCGCGCGAGCACATCACCCCGACCGCGCGCGTCGCCAGCTCCCACCGGCCGCGCAGCGTCGCCCCGTCCTCGCCCGCCCGGGCCGCCTCGAGCCCAGCCAGCTCCACGCCCATGCGCTCGATCGACCGCCCCCCGCCGACCCGCGCGATCGCCAGGGCCAGCGCGCCGAGGTTCGCCAGGTCGTGGGGGTCGGTGACGGCGTAGCGCGTCCACAGGCCGTCCTCGAGCTGGCGCCAGCGCGGGTCGAGACCCTCCGCGCCGGGATCCGGCGGGCTGCCCGGCTCGCTCGCCGGCACATCCAGCAAGGCCGCCGCCGCCAGGGCCTGCGCGTCCGCGGCGTCGAGCTCCGCGAGGGCCCGGTCGAGGGCCTCACCCCCGCCGATCCGCGCCACGGACCACAGCGCCCGGTCCCGCTCCAGCCCGCGCGCCTCGCCGTCCAGGACCGCCTCGAGCTCGCCCTCGACGCTCCCGCGCTCCAGCTCCGCCTTCAACGCGAGCTCGGGCGCCGGCCCGCTCGGCGTCGGCGTCCCCCAGCTGCGCGCCGGATCGTGCTCCCGAGCGGCCCCCAGGCCCTCGGCCGTCTCCGCCCTGGGCAGCGCATCCGCCCCGCCCGAGCGCGACGGCCCCCCGCCGCAGCCAGGCGCCGCCGCCAGGAGCACGCCCAGCGACACACCCAGCCACGCACGTGCTCCCGCCTTCGCCCCGGTCACTCGGCGAGCCTATCAGCTCTGTCCACCTGCGCAGGTCCCACGCTCCTCCCCCACCAACCCGGCAGACCCGCCCCCGGTCCCGCTACACTCCTCCCCATGGCCAAGGACTTCACCGGCACCGTTCGACACAACGACCTCGAAGGCGGCTTCCTCGAGCTGCACACCGACGGCGGCGAGGTCTACCGCCTCAGCGGCCCCGCAGCAGACCAAGCCAAGGCCGGCCAACGCGTCCGCGTCCAGGGCCGCGTCGAGCGCGGAGGCTTTGGGATCCACATGTCCGGGCCGGCCCTCGTGGCTGAAAAGGTCGAAGTGCTCTAGACCCTGAGCGGCTCCCGGGTGGGCCTCGACGACAACCGTGAGTCGAGTCTCAAACTAATTTCGGGGGTGCTCTTGATCCCGGAGGGATTCCCAACTAATTTCCTCCGCCCAGCCGCGAGGGTGGCGGAATTGGTAGACGCGCACGGTTCAGGTCCGTGTGTCTTCGGACGTGGGGGTTCAAGTCCCTTTCCTCGCACTCAGAGACCTTCGAGTTTGACTCGAAGGTCTCTTTCTTTTGTGCGGGGTTTGCGGGGGGTCCCTGCGACGAGCATCGAGCCGCCTACAGCCTTGGAAGAGCAGTTCGTCGTGGCTCGGCTCGAGCGCAGGAGTGGGGAGGGCGCCCGCCGAATAGGCCGCGGTGCACCGTCGGAACCAACCAAGCGCCGCACACCCCCGAGAAACCCCCACGAGAACGAATCGACCCGCACTGCAACAGCAGCGCGGGCCAACCGTCTCCGCCCGAACCCGGGCAGAAACTCAAACTAGCTCACGAACGCCCGATTTGGCGTCCAGAGCACGCGAGTCCGCGTCGGCTCGGTGACCGACACCGCCCGCCGCCCATCGCTGGGTGCCGCCGCCGGCCGCTGCATCTCCACCGCCATGACCCGCTCCGCGGCCGCGATCACCTTCTTGGGCGACACCACGATGTGGTGCTCGAGGTTCACGTTCTGCGGAATGCCCGGGACGTTGTCCTGGCCGAGCACCCGGGTCACCACGGAGCTCCCCTCCATGGCCTCGATCACGTGCCCCTGGATCTCCCGCCCGAGGCTCGAGAACACCCGGTCCTCGTGGACCACGAGCAGCCGCCCGGTCTTGCGCACCGAGGCCATGACCGTGTCCATGTCCGGCGGCACGATGGTCCGCATGTCGATCATCTCGACGTCGACGCCCCGCTCGCTGAGGGTCTGGATCGCCTCTTGAACGAAGAGGGTGCAGCGCCCCCAGGTCACGACGGTCAGGTCGCTGCCCTCGCGGCGCACCGCCGCCTTGCCCAAGGGCACGCGGAAGTCCTTGGGCAGGTCGGGGATCATCCCCTGCATGCCGATCGCCCGCTTCATCCGCTTGATCTCCTGCGGGTCCTGGGGCTCGTCCGGGAAGGCGTCGCCGAGGGCCATGCGGTACAGGCCCTTGGACTCGAGGATGACCACCGGGCCGTCGTACTCGGCCGCCGAGCGCAGCAGGCCGTAGAAGTCCCGGGAGGTCGTCGGCGCGAGGATGGTCAGGCCCGGGATGGCGGCGTAGAAGCCCTCCATGCACATCGAGTGGTAGACCGAGCCGCCGTGCAGGGGCTCGACGGGCAGGCGCACGATGACGTTGGCCTTGACCGTGCCGTTGCTGGTCCACAGCAGGTTGCCCAGGTGCACCAGCCAGTGCAGGGTGTTGAGGCTGTAGTCCGAGAACTGGATCTCGGGCAGGGCCGTGGCGCCCTCGTGCATGGCGTAGCCCACCGCCGTGCCGAGGATCAGCGGCTCGTTGATGGGCGCGTCGCGGACCTGGCTGGGGAAGCGCTCCCACAGGCCCTTGGTCGCCTGCATCACGCCGCCGCGCTCGGCCACGTCCTGGCCGTAGATCCACGCCATCGGGTTGCTCTCGAGGATGTCGCGCATCGCCGCTCGGATCGCGCCGTTGAGCGAGATGATGGTCTGGCGGCCGATCGGCGCGTGCTCGGTGGACACCGGGTAGGGCGTGCGGATGTGCTCGAACACCGACTCGTAGGTCGGCTCGGGCTCCCCGTCGACGATGCGCATGGTCTCGACGATGTAGTCGTCGCACTCCTTGCCCACGCGCCCGAGGGTGTGGCGCTTGAAGTACTCGCCGCGGGGCTCGTCGTTGCGCCGGATGATGTCCTCGGGCTCGAGGATGCCGCGCTCGACGAGGGCCTCGCCGAAGTCGGTGAGCACGTCGTGGGCGTCGAAGTCGAAGTTGTAGACGCCGGCGTTGGAGTGGCCGTTGAGGCGCGAGAGGTTTTGGATCCAAAACAGCGCCGGGCGCTGGTTGTCGCGGCAGTAGGTCGCGGCGCGCTTGGTCGTCTCGTAGATGTCGATGAAGTCGTTGCCGTCGGCGGTGAAGTACTCGAAGCCGAAGGCCTTGGCGTAGGCCTCGATGTCGCGGATGCCCCGGCCGTCCTCGGGGGTCACGCTGATCGCCACGTTGTTGTCGGTGATGATGATCAGCGAGGGCGTGCTGAGGATCGACGCGCCGGTCATGCCCTCGTGCAGGTCGCTCTCCGCCATCGTCCCGTCACCGATGATGGTCACGGTCAGGCCGTCGTCGTGGCCCTTCTTGCGGAAGCCGTGGGCGTAGCCCACGCCCTTGCCCAGCTGCATCCCGAGCGAGCTCTGGGCCGGCAGGATGTTCATGTCCGGGGAGTTGAAGTGGGCGGTCATCTGCCGCCCGCCGCTCCACGGGTCCGTGGCCCGGGACATCTGCTGGCGCATGTGATCGAGGTGGAAGTCCGAGTAGCCGCGCAGCCGCACCCACATCGAGAACAAGCCCGCCGAGCGGTAGTGGCCGGCCATGGCGAAGGCCTCGGGGTTGACGACCTCGCTGTAGGCGATGGCCTGGGCCGCGCCGTGCAGCTCCTCGCCGGGACCCCAGATCGCGAACTTGATGTTGCCCTTGGAGCACTCCTGGACCACGCGCTCGACGTGGCAGCGGGCCATGCACATCTCCCGGTAGGCCAGGCGCAGGAGGTCGGGGGTCAGCGTGGGATGCTCGTCGAGCCGCGTCAGCGGATACTTTGGGGCCATGTTCACCTCGCCCGCGCGCTCACCACGAGCACGCCTGGGCGGGTGGAAAGTAAGCGATCGTCGGAGGGCGGTAAACCGCGCCCCAGGTGGGGCTACACCCGCTTGGGAGGGCGTGAGGCAAGTCCGCGAAGAGGTGTTCGCAGACTCTCTCGCGCCCTCTGCTCTCGAAACTCGCGCGCCCCCTTCAGGGGGCGACCGCATGCGCCCTAACCGAACATCCAGCTCAGCGCGCGGGCGAGCCACATGTCGGGATGTCGCGCGCCGACGTGCACGCCCCAGGCGAACAGCAGCCCGAGCAGGGAGCCCGGGATGATCACCCAGCCGAGCAACCAGCGCATGCGCTTGGACTCGCCCTTCACGCCGCGCTGGGCGTTTCGCTCGGCGGCCTTCTCGATCAACCGCTCACTCGCAAACTGGCTCATCCCTCACCTCCGTCGTCTTGTCCGTGCGCTTCGGGCTCGCTGCCTTCGCCCCCGCCCTCGCCCGCACTCGGTGGCGCGGCGGGGTCGAGCTTCGCGTCATCCTCGCTGCCGATCTCCGCGCACCCCACGGGGCACGCGGGCGCCTCGAAGGTGCGCGCCTTGTTGGCCACGATCGTCGAGCGGTTGTCGGCGTCGAGCCACGGCGCCCCCGAGTCTGGCGCGTCCGCGCCCAGGGCCATGAAGCTCCCGCGCGTCCACGCGGACGAGCTCGCGTCGGTCAGCACCACGGCCCCAAAGGCGACGCCCACGGCCCGGAGCAGGCCCGTGTAGTAGCGGTGCGGATCGCTCAGGTCCGCGAACACCAGGCCCTCGGCGCCCTCGAGCTGGAGGTCTTCGGGGCGGTCGCGGGCCACGAGCCCGATGACCAGCTCGGCGCCCTCGCGGTTGCGCGCGCGCAGGTCCTCCGCGAGCGCCGACAGCTCGCCGCCCTCGGCCTCGCTCCACAGGCCCACGCCGTAGAGCTCGAGCTTCATGCCCGCGATGGACTCGTAGCTGCGGCTCGCCCCGTCCATGAGCCAGGTGACGTAGGCCAGCCAGTCTTCCTGGGTCAGGCGGATCGCCGGGTCGACGAGGACCTTGACGCGGACGGTCCGCGGCTTGCCCATGCTCGCGTCGAAGGGCGCCGTGGTCACGGTGGGCAGCGGGGGGCGCTGGTCGTCGACTTGGGCCTCGACGGCTTCCGGCTCGAGCTCCGGCGTCGGCTCGGTGTTCGGCTCTGGCTTCGCCTCGGGCTTGGGCTCTGCTTTCGTCTCGGGCTTCGTCTCCGCCTTCGCGTCTGGCTTCGCCTCTGGTTTGGTCTCGGCCTTCGCGTCCGGCTTCGCCTCGCCCTCTGGCTTCGCCTCGCCTTCCTCGCCCTCCGCCTCCGCCGGGTCGACGTAGCCCTCGGGCGGGTCGATGCCGAGGCGAGACTCGAGGCTGACGATCGACCCCGAGTTCTGCACGCCGACGAACACCCCGGCGCTGAAGATCCCCCCCAACACCGCGACCGGCGTCCCGAGCAGCAAGATCAGCTTGCCCGCGGCGAGGAGCTTGCGATTCCCCGACTCCTTCTCGCTCGACTCTTCGCTCATGAGCGCTGCGAACTATAGCGCGGGAACAGCGGCGAGGCAGGTGGCGAGTGTGTCGCCTCGCCCCTGCCCGCCGTGTGAGGTCGACGGATCAGGCGGCCTTGGAGTCTGAAACCGGACCGAGCTCCAGCTTGTCCACGGTTTTGGGCTTCAGGGCCTCGACCAGCTCCCGGCAGCGCTCGGGCTCGGCGCGCAGGCTCTCGAGCACCCGCGCCCGACCTTGACCCAGGCGCTGGTCCCCGAACGAGAACCAGCTCCCGGCCTTGGTGACCACGCCCGCCTCGAGGGCGCGGTCGAGGACCTCGGCCTCGCGGTCGATGCCGCGGCCGAAGGCGATCTCGAACTCGGCCCGGGCGAAGGGCGGGGCGCACTTGTTCTTGACCACCTTGACCCGGGTGCGCGAGCCGACCGCCCGATCGCCGTCCTTGAGCGTGGCGATGCGCCGGATGTCGAGGCGCACGCTCGCGTAGTACTTGAGCGCGTTGCCCCCGGTGGTCACCTCGGGGCTGCCGAAGCTGACCCCGATCTTGTGGCGCAGCTGGTTGATGAACACCATCAGCGTGTTGGTCTGGGCCGCGACCCCCGACAGCTTGCGCATGGCCTGGCTCATCAGCCGCGCCTGCAGGCCGACGTGGTGGTCGCCCATGTCGCCCTCGAGCTCGGCCTTGGGGATCAGCGCGGCCACGGAGTCGATCACGATCAGCCCCACGGCGCCGGTGCGCGCCAGCGAGTCGGCGATCTCCAGGGCCTGCTCCCCGCAGTCGGGCTGGCTGACGAGCAGCTCGTCCGGGTCGACCCCGAGGGCCTGGGCGTACTGCACGTCGAGGGCGTGCTCGGCGTCGAGGAAGGCGCACACCAGCCCGCGGCGCTGGGCCTCGGCGATGAGGTGCAAGGTCAGCGTGGTCTTGCCCGAGGACTCGGGCCCGTAGATCTCCACGATGCGACCCAGGGGCAGCCCGCCGATGCCCAGGGCTTCGTCGAGGGCCAGGGAGCCCGTGGGGACGGCGTCGTAGCGCGGACCCTCGCCGGTGTCCCCACCCAGCGCCATGATCGCGCCCTTGCCAAAGCGGTCGCAGATGCTGGCGACGGTCTTGCGGACGGTCTGACGCAGGGGCGACTCGCCCGGCGCTGCCGGGGTCTTGCTCGCGGTGGATTTGGTGCTTCGTTTGGACGGCTTGTTGCTTGCCATGCCCTCGTCCAGAGCGAGTTTCGGGCCAAGCTCGAAAGCGCGTGATCTTGGGGACTTGGGGCCGCGAGCCGTACACCCACCGGCCCACGGCCGGGCCGCGCGACCCGTACGCGGGCCACCCCGCGGGCGCCGGCGTTTGGCATCATGGACGCCCTGGACATGAACTCGAACTCCGACCCGCTGACCATCCGCGTCCCCGAGGGCCACATGTGGCACGGGCAGGGGCGCCACGTCCTGATGCTCGCGGGGCTCTTGCCCGGGGCCTACCTGCTCGCCGCGGCCTCCCTGGGCGAGGGGCAGCTCCTCGGGCTCTCGGACCGCGCCTGGCTCGCCCTCGCCCTCGGCGTCCCGATCCTCCAGCAGCTCGGCGTGGCCCTGCTGTGGCGGGCGCAGCTGTGTCACCAGCTGCTGACCCGGCTGTTCGGCGACGCGGGCTTCGTGGTCTGGGGCGTGCTCTTCCTCCCCTTGCTCCTCGCCCGACCCCTGGCAGTGCTCGGCCTCGGCCTGGCCGACCCGGGCGCGCTGCCGATCCCCCTGCCCGTCGCCGTCCTCGCTGGCGTGCTCTTGCTGATCCCAGCGTTGTGGACCATGTACTCGGTCAAGCGCTACTTCGGCTTCGCCCGGGCCCTCGGCGGCGACCACTTCTTCGAGCGCTACCGGACCATGCCCATGGTCCGCGAGGGGGCCTTCGCGCACAGCTCGAACGCGATGTACACCTTCGTACTCCTCGGCCTGTGGGGCATCGCGCTGCTGACCCGCTCCCCCGCTGCGCTCGCGGCCGCGCTGTTCCAGCACGCCTACATCTGGGTGCACTGGTACTGCATCGAGCAGCCCGACGGCGTCGTGCTCTACGGCCGCTCCCCCGACGAAGATTAGCGACCTGCGGCAGGCCCACGACGCTGAGCGTGCCCGGGAGACCGCGCCAACAGCTCCCGCAAGTGCTCGCGCGCCGCGGCCACGCTGCCCACCGGCGCCTCCTCCCAGCCAGGCCAGCCCTCGCCCACCCGAGCGCGAACCCGGGCGCGCAGGCCAGCCTCGGCTGGGGCCGCGCCCAGCTTCACCCGCAGCGCCGTCGCGATCACCAGCGCCCGCCCGGCCCACTCCGGCTCGCCCGCTGCCAGGCCCAACTCGGCGGCCAGCTCCGCGCACTCGGCCAGCCCGAGGCCGTCGTCCACGGCGACGAAGCCCGCGAACGCTGCCCGGAGCGCCTCGGTCGCGCGAGCGAGCTGGCCGAGCTCGACGGCCACGGCAGCCAGGCACAGCCGCGACCCTGCGACTCCCCACGCGTCGCCGAGGCGCTCCCGCGCGGCGAGGCTCTCTCGATACAGCAAACCCGCGCGCTCGAGCTCGCCGCGCACCCGGGCGAGGAGCGCGAGGTTGCCGAGGCTGCTGGCGATCCCGTGGAGGTCGTCGATGGACTGGCGCTCGAGCAGGGCCTGCTCGTGGCGGCGCTGGGCCTCGTCCAAGCTCCCGCGCCGGTACGCGACGACGCCCAGGTTGCTGGTCGCGTGGGCCCGGCCCCACGCGTCGCCCAGCGCCGCGTAGCGAGCCAGGGCGCGCTCGTGGTGCTGGCCTGCGGCGTGCAGTCGACCGCGCTCGCGGTCAACCATGCCCAGCCAATTCTCGGCATCGGCGACGCCGAGCGCTCCTCCCTCCACGCTCGCCAGGTGCTTGGCCCGCTCCAATCGCGCCGCGGCCCTCGGGTAGTCCGCGCGGGCATAATCGAGCTCTCCCCCAGCTTGAAGCGCGCCCCGAAGCGCTGGCACGGGGGACTCGCCCGCGGCCCGATCACAGGCGAGCGCAGCGTCCACGAGGGCCCGAAACTCGGTGCCGTGGCCACGAATCCACCACGCGCGAGCGCACGCCCCGATGATCCGCCACGCCGGCAGCCATCGCCCCTCGGCGACGCAGCGCTCGAGCGCGCTCGAACACCGCGGGCGACGCTGCTCGAGCCCCTCGAGTGATGCCAGCTGCTGCGCCGAGCTCCCCCGCAGACCGAGGGCGAGACCCTCGAGCCGCACGCACAGGTCGTCGAAGCCGTCCGGCGCCGCCACGCTCACAGTGTATTACAGACACCATCGCGCCGCCAGCCGCCCCGTCGAGGGGCTGTTAGGCTCCGGCCCATGAAGATCCAAGGCAAGGGCGCCCCCGATCCGCGTCGGGACCTGTTCGGCGGCCACGGCCGCGTGGACGTGTGGAACCTGCTGCGCCGGCAGGCCCCGCCCTTCGCCGCGGTGCTCGCCTGCGAGCTCGAGGCCGGGGGCCGGGTCGGTCGCCACGTGCAAGAGCACTACCCGGAGATCGTCGTCGGCATCGAGGGCCTGGGCGAGGCCGTCGTCGGCAAGCAGCAGCACGCGCTGCGCCCGGGGGACGTGGTCTACCTCGCCCTGGGCGAGACCCTCGAGCTGATCAACCACAGCGACGACGCGCCCTTGCAATACCTGATCATCAAGGCGGCCCTCCCCGTCGCGAGCGATGGCTGAGGCCGTCGACAGCGCCCGCGCCCGCCGGGTGTTCGCGGTCGTCTGCGTCGGCGTGCTGTTTGCGACCTCGACGTGGTTCTCGGGCACGGCCGCGGCCCGTCAGCTGGCGGCGCAGTGGAGCCTGAGCCCGGGCCAGAGCGCGGCCCTGACCTCGTCGACGCAGTGGGGCTTCATCGCCGGGACCTTGCTCTACAGCCTGACCAACCTCGCCGACCGCTTCGACGCCCGCGAGGTGTTCTTCGCCTCGGCCCTCGCCGGCGCCCTCGCCAACCTCGGCTTCGCGTGGCTCAGCTCGGGCCTGAGCGCGGCCTTGGTGTTTCGCTTTGCGACCGGCGTGACCCTGGCCGGGGTCTACCCCGTGGGCATGAAGCTGATCGCCGGCTGGTACCGCGAGGGCCTGGGCTGGCGCCTGGGGGTGATGGTCGGCTGCCTGACCCTGGGCACGGCCTTCCCCCACGGCGTGCTCGCCCTCGAGCTCGGCGGCAGCTTCGACTGGCGGACGCTGGCGACGACGGCCTCGGTGGCCAGCTGCGTCGGCGGCCTGGCCGTGCTCGCGTGGGGCCACGAGCGTCCGCGCCCGAGCACCGAGGGGGCCAAGGCCGGGGCCAAGCTCGACCTGCGCATGGTCGTCCGGGTGTTCCAGGACGCGCCCTTTCGCCGGGCCGCCCTCGGCTACTTCGGCCACATGTGGGAGCTCTACGCGTTCTGGTCGCTGGTCAGCTACTTCCTCGTCGCCCGCTCCCAGACCGAGTCCGGCGCGAGCCTCGAGCCGTGGATCCCCACCCTGGCCTTCGCCCTGGTCGCCGTCGGCTCCCTCGGCTGCGTCCTCGGCGGCCTGCTGTCCCGGCGCATCGGGGAGCGCCGCGTGGCCCTGCTCGCCCTCACCGGCAGCGGCCTGGCCTGCGCGAGCTCGGGCTGGGCCTTCGCCCTCCCGCCCGGCCTGCTCGTCGCCTTCCTCGGCGCCTGGGGCCTGCTCGTCGTCGCCGACTCCCCGCAGTTCTCGGCCCTCGCGGCCCGCCACGCCCCGCCGGACTACGTCGGCACGGCGCTGACGATCCAAAACGGCCTGGGCTACCTGCTGACCACGGTGTCGATCCAGCTGCTGCCGGCCCTGGCCGGGCACATCGGGTGGCGCTGGGCGTTCACGGTGCTGGCGATTGGCCCGGCCCTCGGGGTGTTGGCGACCGCCCGGCTGCCGGAAGACTGAGCATCCAAGCAAGGCCGCCTGACTCGCCGTGCCGGCCGGCACGGTGACCGGACTGCAAAGTATCGAACAAAACTCACCACCACCCACAAAACATTCAGCCACCGTGGACCTTTTTCATACCCATCACAATTCATGCGCATTAGGTCATCCGAGGGCACCGCATGACCTGAAAATAGTCATTGATCCATGCTGTTCTTTTAACGATTAATCACCTCATGAAGAAGGCACTGTTCTCCGCCCTTATGGCCTTTTTGACAGTCACCGCTTGCGCCGAAGAGGACTTTGAAGTGCTCGATGCAGGGGATACGGGCGCCGAAGGCCTGGACGAAGATACCTTCCGGTTCTGGACGGGCTGGACGTCCGAGGAAGACCCTCCGTCCGCTTGCCCCAACCGCTACGTCGCGCGTGGCGTGGACTGCAAGGGGAAGTACTGCGATGATCTGAAGATGGATTGTCACTACACCGGCCGGTGGCACGGCGACACGAGCTGGCTGCCCGCGATCTCCGAGGAGTCCCCCCAGAACGTCGCGTCCTGCACCGCATCGAACGAATGGATGACGGGCTTTAGCTGCAGCGGAAAATACTGCGACAACGTAAGCCTCCGATGCACGGAGCTCGCCAACACCAGCACGGGTTCGTGCACTTGGTCTGGCTGGTACTCCGAGGAGCAGGCTCCCTTCAACGCGCCCTCAGGGCGCTACATCAAAGGGATGCGTTGCAACGGAAAGTACTGTGACAACAAACAATACCGCCACTGTGTCATGAACTGAGACCAGAGACCTGCGTCCGCATGATCGCCAGCAGCGGGCGCTCCAGGTCCCGCGGACGCAGCGAGACCCGGGCGCACAGCCGCGGTCGCGCCCGGTCCTCGAAGCCGAGCAGCCGCAGCGGAGCCTCGCGCAGCTCGACCAAACGATCGCCAACCCCGAACACGCGCCCGCCGAGCAGCTCGCCCGCGCGGGTCTCCCGGCGCGCCTCCTCGACCTCGACCCAGCCCGCGCGCGCCCGCAACGGCGCGCAGGGTGGCGCTGGACGCCGGCCCTCCCCCAGGCCCGCCCCCCGAGCCATCAGGCACTCGCGCTCGAGGCCTGTGCCCCGCGCGAGATCCGGCCAGTCGAGCAGCAAGTGCCCGAGCTCGTGGGCGACGGCGCCGAGAGACGCGTCGGCTGGCAGCAGCGCGTAGCGATGGCAGGCGCCGCCCCCCTCGAGGCGTCGGCCGCCGCCGCGCAGGTGCCAGCAGTGCGGACGAAAGCCCCGCGGGGCGATCACCACGGGCGGCCTGCGCTCGGCCCCGAGCCTTCGACGCCCGTCGGCGCCGAGGGCCTCGACGACCGCCGCCGTCAGAGCCTGCGAGTTGTTCGGCCAGCGATCGAGGCCGCCCGCGCCGCGGTAGCGACCCACCTTGGCGATCCGTGGCCGCCCGAGGAGCTCGAAGCGCGGCGCGAAGCGTCCCTGGCTGTGCCCGGCGAACCACGGCCCGACCGCGTCCAAGGTGGCCTCGAGCGCGTCGACTTCGACCCCCGCGAGGGCGAAGTAGGGCACCCTCAGAGGGTCGGCCAAAACGAGTTTGGCGGACCCTCTGTCTACTTTAGCCGTCGTGGACGACGCCACACCCTCCCTGCCCCACGTCCACGACTCAGAGCACCCAATCGACCAGGACCTCGCCGGCGAAGGTGCGCACGCCGAGCTGGAGCGGCTCGAGCCCGACCCACTTGTGGGTCTTGGCGGTGAACCCGACCCAATAGCGCGCGGCGTGGACGAAGGTCACCCCGGCGTGGGTCCCCGATGAGACGATCATCTCGCCCGCGTCGGCGTACCCGTCGGGCTTCGCCGCTTCGGCGCGGGCCGAGAGCAGCACCCGACCCCACGGCCAAGCGGAGAGCTCGATCGGGTAGTTGTCGAGGTTGGTCCCCGACTTGGTGTGCGTGTGCGTGATTCCCCAGGTCGTCGAGGTCGGCGGGCGATGCCAGCCCATGTCGATGAAGTCCCCGGCCTCGCCCACCCGCGCCTCCCCGCGCAGGTCATGGACGCAGCGGTAGGTCCGCAGCACGTCGCTCATGCGCAGGTCGAGGCCCGGGTCGGCCTTGATGTCGACGCGCTCTCCCGTGTGCGGATTTGGGGTGTTCACCCCGGGCGGGCCGAGGGTGCCGCCGACGTCGGCGAACTCGAAGTAGAGGAAAGCGCCCGACGCCGCCTCGATCTGGACGCTGCCGTCGGGGCAGGCGTGGGCGTGCCCGATGCGGACGTTGCCCGGCGCGCCCTGCCCGAGGATCTGATCGACGCGCGTGGCCAGGGTCTGCGCGCTCCACCCCTCGTCGAGCGTCAGCTCCGGGCTCGTGCGCGCGGTCGTGCCGTCGTGGCCGTGGAAGCGCCACCGGACGTCTTTCTTGGGCTTGACCGCGCCGCCGATCGGTCGGCTGCGGTAGCCACGAGCCGGGACGTGCTGATCCGTCGGCCCGACCTTCGGGAAGAACGCGCCAAAGCCTTTGCGGAAGGCCTCATTGGCCACGAAGGCGTCCTGGCCAGGCCAGCCTCGCGCCTTCGTGGGCGCGGCGAGGCTCACCCCAAAGGCCGCGGCGATGTCTGCAGAGCTCCCCGCGTGGGGCAGCTCGACGGCGCCGCGCAGCCCCTGCGTGCGGGTCTCGATCACCACCTTGTCATCGGGGAAGCGCGCGACCTGGCCCGCCCAGGCGCTCGAGACCGCTCCGCGCAGGGCCGTGATCAGCTGGGTCCGATCGTAGGTCCCGGCCGCGAGGTTGAGCGACGCGGTCTTTGGCGAGCCAGAGCCCGCGTCGAAGCGGATCTTCAGGGTCTGGGCCGCCGCGAAGGTCACCGTGGCCGCTGGCGGCGGCAAGACGACGGCCGCGTTGCAAGCGGGCGCGCGCAGCAAGCTGGGCTCGAAGTCGAAGGGCGCCCCGCCGTCGAGCACGGCCAGGGACGAACCGCAGCCCGTGCTGGTCGAGCGCAGGCGGAGGTGGGCGCGCTTGCCATCCCGCTGGGCCCCATAGCGCCGAGTGAAGGCCCCAAGCACGTGCGCCTCGATGGCGGGGGGCGAGGCGTGGCCGCTCTCGCAGGTGAAGGCCGCGGCGGCGTCAAAGGCCGCGCGCAGCTCGTCCGCGCTCACGCCCTTTTCGTCGGCGACGTTGCCCACGCCGAGGACCTCGAGCACGCCCGCGCCAGAGATCGCCGCGTCGTCGAAGCCGAGGGCTCGGAGCACCGCCGCCCCGGTCAAGCGAAGCCTCCAGCCCGTCCCCGCGCCGACTGTCTCGAGCTGCAAGAGCGTCCGCGCGCCCGCGGAGCTGGGCACGAACCACGCCCGCAGCAGCGGGGCCTCGCGCTGGATCGTCGCAGCGATCCGCTCGCGCACGGCCTCCGCGACCTCGCTGGCCTTCGCGTTGGGTCGGGCCGCGAGGGTCCGCGCGAGGTCGGCGACCCAGCCGAGGTGGACCTCGACCTGGGTCCGCGACGGGCCGCGGAACACCTCGACGTCGAGCTTGGCCTCGCCGTCCAGCAGCCAGGGCACCACCGGACCCGCCGCGCGGACGCTGGCCGGGCAGGCCACGAGCTGCAGCCAGGTCTGACGATCCGCCCCCCCGCCGGTCGCCCGCATGTCGACGCGGTAGCGGAGCACCCGGCGGCCCATGGCGCGCCCCTTTGGGGGGAAGGCCGCGGTCTTGGCCTTGGCGCCGTCGATGGTGAACGCGAAGGGGTCCACGGTCGCCGGGTGCACCCGCAGGTTGAAGCCGGCGCCGCTCAGCTCCAGCACCTGCGCGTTGGCAGGCCCCGTGACCGCGCTCGCGTAGCCCGGCTTGGGCTCACCGACGACCCGCATGATCTCCGGCGAGAGCTCCGCTTCGCCCTGGCCCTCGGCCCGCGCGCAGTCCAGCGCCGGCCCGCCGCGACCGTCCCGAGCCCGCGCCCGCGAGAACACTCCGTAGGCCTCGCGCTGCGCCTCCAGCTCGACGCCCTTGCCCCCGGGGAAGGCCGACTCGAAGGCGAGGTGGTAGGCCAGGCGGACCGAGAGATCGTTGCTCCCGCCGACGATCGCCCCGGCGAGCCGGGTCAGCGAGGGCATGGCCGCGAGCTCGATCGTGGTCCACGCGCCGGCGCCCCCCAGGCGCAGCTTCAAGCTGCCGCCCGAGCTCGTCCAGGCCTCGTCCGCGCCCAGCTCGATCCGCGCCGGGGCGCCGTCGAGCCACACCCGACGGACCGCGCCGTCGACCTTCACGTCGAGCCAGCCGCCGCCGCCCAGATCGGGGGTCGCCCCGAGCTCTTTCGAACGGATCACCTCGCGCCCGTTGGCGAGGGTCGCCGCCTCGAAGTTTGGATCGGCGCCGTCGGCCGGCTCGGGCCCGACGCGGCGCAGCAGCGCCTGGCAGCAGTTCGCGTGATCCAGCTCGATGGTGTGCCCTCGCGGGACCGAGAGCTCGAGCTTGTCGGCCTCGAAGCGCACGCCCACGGCGACCTGGGTGCCGGCAGCGATCGCCGCGGGCCGCCCGTGCCGCTGGCCCTCGCGGGTCGCGGCGTCGTTGAGCAGCGCGATCAGCTCGCTGCGGCGCAGCACCGCGCTGTCATCGATGCCCGACGAGGCGCCCAGGCGCGGCGACTCGCCGGTGGCCGAGGTCGAGAAGTCGCTGCCTGCCTGGCCCTCGGGCTTGGCCTTGGTCACGGCCAGGCTCAGGCGCTTGCCGACGTCGACGGTCTCGATCCGCAGCTTGCCGCCCTGGTCCCACGCCCGCACGCCCTCGACCTCGGCCATGATCCGCGCCGCCAGCCCGCCGACGCTCGGATCGCTCGCGTCCGTGCTGACCCGAACCTCGCTGTCGTGACCTTCACGTGCAGCGGCGTCGCGTTGATGTGCGCGGGGCTCAACCAAGCCGGGCCCTGGTCGAGCTCGACCCAGGCCGGCGCCCCCGCGATCGGCACTTCCAGGGTCTTCCCCCCGCCGCTGAGCTGAATCCGCCCGGCTCCAAAGGGCAGGGTGCCGTCCCCCTTCAAGCGCTTGGTGCCCGCGTCGTAGAGCCCCGCGAAGATCGTCTGCGCCCGGGGCCCCGCGCTCACGCTGACCGCCGCGCCCCCGAACTCGAGGGTGGTCCCGCTGCCCGCCAAGCTGGCCGTGACTGCGCTCGGAGGCGCGGCCGCGGGGGCCTGGTTGAGGGCCTCCTCGCAGCGGGCAATCAGCGCGGCCCGGGAGACCGCGTGGGGGTCGAAGCCCTGACCGCGGGCGTCGACGATGCCCGAGACGCCGAAGGCAGCGTTGCTCGGATCGCAGTCGACCTCGAGGTGGGCGGCGTTGCCCCGTCCGCGCGTCTCGATCACCAGCGCGGGGATCGGTCGGATCACCCAGGGGTCCTCGCCGAGCCGCTCGCTCAGTTTGTGGGCCGCCTCGCAGACCGAGTGACGGCCGTTGACCGTGAACAACCACTTGGTGACGTTCCCGTCCTCGCCGTAGCGAATCCCGTTGGGCTGGGCCGGGCCACGCCCCAAACACAGCGCGCCGACGATGCTGGCCCGCTGCGCCGCGAAGAACAGGAAGGCGTTGGCGCGATCGTCCACGCGCGCGACGATCTGGTGGGCGCGCAGGTCGTAGGGGCCGGCGCTCCGGGCCATGGCCTGGGCCGTGGGCGGCCGCGTCACCGACACCCAGGCGACGGGCATGCGGACCTTTCCGCCGGGCGCCCCCCCAGCCCGGGCCTCGGGCTCGAAGCGGTGCGTGTGCGCGAGCTCCCCGCTCATCGCCGACGCCGCCGTCAGCTCGCCGGGCGCTTCGTGGTCGAGCAAGCGCGCGAGGGTGGCCGCGTCGAGCTCGACCTCGTGGCGGTGCCCGTGGTCCTGGCTGGTCTGCAAGCGCAAGGTCCCGCCCCGCGGGCGACCGTCGAGCTCGAGCTGATCGAGGTCGATGTCGAGGGTGTGGTGGTGCGCGCTGGCTTCTCCGCGCGGGCTGGCGGCCACGGTCTTCAGCTGAATCGGCCGCGCCGGCGCGGCGACCTTGTGGTTGTCCGAGGTGTACAGGCAGCCGCTGCGCGGGCGGCCGGGGTCGTGGGCGAAGCCCCGCGCCGTCTGCAGCGAGGCGTCCGCGAACACCACCGGGATCGTGTGCGAGTAGTCGGCGCTCGCCGACGCGCCGAAGTGCAGGTGGTGCTGGGCGCTGATCCCCGTCGAGTCGATGTTGATGATGTGCTGGCCCTGGACCACGCGCTGGCCCACGTCGATGTGCGCGCAGTCGGGCCCGATGTGGATGTAGTCGCTGAAGGTCTGGACGCGCTCGTCCTCGGTCCCCGGATCGTGCCCGCGCGACCAGTCGAGGTGCTGGATGATCACGTCGTTTTGGGTCGGGTTGTTGTAGGGGTTCGACTGGACGATCTCGACCACCATGCCGCCGCGAGCGGCCAGCGAGGGCTTGTCCTGGAGCTCCAGGAAGTCGTAGGAGTAGAGGTTGCCGATGCTCGAGTTGACGTGGCTCCACATCCCGTGGACGCCCTGGCCGCAGTTCCAGGTCTCGCCCTGGGGATAGGGCAGCTTGTAGGGCGCCGCCTCGCGCAGCTGCGTGGGCGTGACCCCGCGCTTGGTCGCCATGCCGGCGAACAGCCCCTCCTTGTCGCGGCCGTCTTGCAGGTAATACATCCACAAGATGATCGGCAGCAGGCCAAAGATCACCGCGCCGATGATCAGCGAGAACCAGTAGAGCACGTGGGTCGCCCCGAGCAGCTCGTCGTCGCCCTCGTTGGCCCACAGCACGGCGACGGTGATCAGCACGGCCAGGACCACGCCGATGACGATCAACATCACCCACCAGCTGTCGCGGGTCACGTTGGTCGAGTACATCGAGCCCATCGCCACGAGCGCGACGAACAGCATCGTCCCCACGTAGACGGCGAAGGTCAGGCCGTCGACCTCGTAGTGGCGGTCCCACGGCCAGGCGCCGAAGATCAACCACGGCCCGACGATGGCCGCGATCAGCCCCAGGCCGAACACCAACCACCGCGAGAAGGCCCACCACCCGCCGCCCTCGCCGGCGTCCGCGAACTTCTCGACCTCGAAGCGATCCCAGGGCTGGATCAGCCCGCCGATCATCCCGAACAGGTACATGAAGCCCCAGCCCAGCCACGAGTAGCGGGTGAAGGAGATCGGCGGACGCACGCGCCCGGGGGCCTCGCCGCGATCGTCGGGCACGATCAGCAGCGTGCGCCCGACCTCGGGGCTCTCGTCGGCGCCGAGCCGGTTCCAGCGGCGCAGCTCGTCGACCTCGACGCCGTGGGCCGCGGCGATCTGCTCGAGGGTCTCGCCCGCGGCGACCTCGTGCTCGATGACCCAGCCGTCTTCCTTCCACGAGCGCGCGTACCAGATCGCCCGGGCGATGATGTAGGGCAGGCGCGGGCCGACGGTGAAGGTGTAGTAGCGACCCAGGCGCACGGCGATCGACATCACCAGGTTGGCCAGGCGCCCGCCCTCGTAGATCAGCGCCTCGACCGTGGCCAGGAAGGCGTGGATGCAAAAGTCACCGAGCTCGCTGAACCAAAACGCGCCGCCGGTGTTCCACTGCTCGTCGCACAAAAAGTCCGGACGCAAGGCGCGGACGAGGCCGCGCACGCCCTTCCAGACCAGGCCGAGGGTGCACAGGATCCCGTCCCAGGCCCGGCCCGAGGCGTAGGGGCCGTAGTTGACGACGTCGAACACGCCCCAGCCGAGGCTCGCGACGTTGGTCAGCAGGTCCGTCCACCACAGCCCGTGGTCGGGGCCGTGGGGGGTGACGCGGGTGTCGTCGAGCCACAGCACCTCCCCGTCCTCGCCGGGCATGCCCTGGGCCCCCGCGGAGGCCGAGGCGTTGACCGAGATCGAGACCGACACGCGCAGCTCGAGCAGCGCGTCGACGGCGACGGCGACGGGGCGCAGGAAGTCGCGGACGCCCTCGGCGATCTGCCGGAGCGCGCCGCCGTCGAACTCGAGCTGGGCGATCAGCGTCTGCACGCCGCCGCAGATCACCGCGTGGAGGTCGAGGTCCGCCAGGAACTCGCGCACCGGGGCCAGGGTCTTGGCGATCCACGCCCGCGCGATCCGGGCCGCGCGGAAGGCACGGTGCGCGGCGATGTCGTCCCGCCCCGAGAGCCGCGGGCCCTCGAGGACCTCGAGCCCGCCGAGGGCGATGTCGAGGATGGTCTCGAGCAGCTCGCCGCCGGACAGCTCGGGGAACACGACCAGCAGGCGCTCGCAAAATTCGCGGATCCGCGGGCCGAGCACGGCCGGGTCGAGGGCGCTGACCAGCTCGACGAGGCCGTCGACGAGGGGCGTGAGCCGGAGGGTGTCGAGGTCGAGCTCGAGCAGCGAGTCGAGGGCCCGGCGGATCTCGCCGAGCACCCCCGCCCCCGACTCGAAGGCGCCCTGGATGCGCGCGACGAAGGCCTCGAACTGCGTGATCACGCCGCGCACGTAGTCCTGGATCAGCGACTCGGGGCGCTCGAGGGCCAGCGCCGCCACGCCGATGTCCACGCCCTCGTCGGCGGCGACCTGACCCTCGCTGACCCCGGTGATCGCCGCTTCGATGCGGTCGGCGTGTAGTAGTGCGTAGCCCAGGCTCATGGTCGCTCTCCTCAGGTGGTGCTGACGCTCGCGCTCGCGCTCGCGCTGACGCTGACGCTCGGGCCCGAGCCGCCGCTGGGTTGCAGGGGCAGGGCGCGGAGCAGGGCGTCGAAGGCCACCTCCACCCGGCTCAGCGAGGCGACGATCTCGGGCGGCAGCTCCTCGCTGCTGCGCTCGACGGCCTCGCGGATCCGCCCTGGCAGGTCGAGGACCGGCAGGAACTCGGCGAGCAGCTCCTCGTACACGGGGTCCACGGCGTCGACGAGGACCCGGCGCGGCGAGAGCTCGGTGAGCTTGTCGAGGGCCGCGGCGTAGGTCTGGTCGAGGGTCTCGACCGTCGACCGGTCGAACAAGTTGGCGAGGTCGAGGAGGTCCTCGAGGGCGTCCTTGACCGCCTGGAGCACGGCCCGGAGGGGCTCGGGGTTGACGGCGTCGACGACCCCCAGCACCGGCTCGTAGAGGTTCGAGCGCAGGGGGTCGACGACCGGCGAGAGGTCGAAGTTGCGCAGCAGGTCCAGGCCCTGGTCGAGGGCGTTGACCGAGCCGAGCAGGCCCTCGTCCCCGGTGATCGCGTCGACCTTGCCGTGCAGCGCGCCCAACAAGTCGCCCAGGCCCCGGGCGAAGCCGCCGGCGTAGGGCCCGAGCTTGGCGAACAGGCGCTGGAGGAAGAGCACCGGCAAGCGCACGCTCTCGGCCAGGGCGTCGCGCAGCTGATCCTGCAAGCCGGCGATGTCCGCGGGCGGGGCGAGGAAGTCGGCGAGCACGCTGCGGCCCTCGATCTCCATGAGCAGGGCGTAGTTGCGCAGGTCGGCCTCGAGGCTCCGCCCGGCTCGCTCGAGGCGCGGGCCCAGGCCGTGCCAGGGATCGACGGCGGCCTCGAGGCGATCGGCCACGCGCACCAGGGCCTCGGTCCGCCGACGCGCGGTCCGGGCGGCGTGGGTGTCCATGGCCGCGATCGCGGCGTGGGGGAGCGCGCGGATCGTGGCGATCAGCTCGCGGCAGACCGAACTCGTCAGCGCGTCGGGGGCTCGGCTGGCGGCGTCGAGCAGCGCCGGGGCCAGCTGCGCGCCGATCCGGCGGTGGTCGAGGGCCTCCGCCGCCTCCTTGCCCCGGTCGAGGGGCTCGGCGAGGGCGGCGATGTCGACCGCACCGACGCTGGCCACGACGCCCGCGATCAGCTGGTCGACCTCGGCCTCGACGTCGGCGGGGCGATCGAGGCGATCGGCGATGTGCACCAGCACCCCCTGGCAGTCCTCGAGCACGTCGACCCAGTCGTCGACCTCCTGGAGGAAGCCCTGCACCCCCTCGAAGGCGTCCTCAAAGCCGCTCGACTCCATCAGCGAGCGGATCGCCGCTTGGATGGCCTCTTCCACCGGGGCCAGCAGGACCTCCGGGTCGAGCTGCTCGACGGCCCCGCGCAGCTGGGCGTGAAGCTCGATCAGCGGCCCGAGCAGCTCCTCCGGCTCGACTACGTGGATCTGCGCGCGCAAGTCCGCGAGCGCGTCGGCGATGGCGTCGAGGAGCTGCGAGGGCGCGAAGCCCCGCAGGGTCTCGATCAGGTCGAGGAAGGGCTGCTCGATGTCGTCGCTGATCAGCGAGGAGGGCCGGAAGGCCTCGAGGCGCGCGGCGAGGTCGTCGACCAGGGCCTCGAACTCCTCGAGCACCGGCAGCGCGCCCTCCTTGAGGGCGGTCTCGACGATCTCCGCGAGGGGCTCGCCGACGGTCCCCGTGATGTCGAGGTCGGTGATCGCGTCCACGGCCTGGCGCAGCGGCGGCTTGACGGGACCGGGGATCAAGCCCGGGTCGATGGCCGACGCGACCTCGCGGATCTGGTCGAGCAGCGCCACGCTCTCCTCCGACGCGCCCCGCAGGTCCTCGGGGAAGCCCTCCAGAGCCGAGAGGATGTCCTCGAGCACGACCTGGACCGTGCCGAAGACCTCGCGGACCTGATCGTTTTGGAGCACCGAGGCGGCCTCGCGGACCAGCCCCTCGAGGCGCGCCTTGAGCCGCCCCGGGTCGAAGTCGTCGACCGCCCCGGCGACCGTGTCCACGACCGACTCGATGTCGGCCTTGAGGCTCGTCAAGCGCGTGCGGATCTCGTCGTCGACGAAGCCTTCGATCATCCCCGGGAGCTCGCCGAGGGCGTCCTGGAGCTGGTCGAGGTGGATGGCGCCGACGGCTGCCTCGATGCCCTCGCTGACCGGGCGCAGCAGGTCGTCGAGGCCGTCGCGCACCGTCTCGAGGGCGCCCTCGGCCGCCGCCACGGCGGTCTCGATGGCCTCGCGCACCGCCGACAGCGGATCGGTGATCATCGAGAGATCGAGGGCCTCGAGCTCGGTGACCAAGTCGCCGAGGAGCTCCGCCGGCGCCGCGGGGATCGCATCGACGACACCCGAGACCCGGCGCTCGAGGGCGGCCTTGTCGAGGGCCGGCTCGATCAGCCGGAGCACGCGCATGAACTCGCGCTCGAGCTCGTTGGGCAGGTCCTCGACGGTCGTCAGCCCGGTCGCGTCGTCGTCGAGGGCGTCGCACAGCGCCTCGAGGGAGTCGAGCTGCGCGTCGAGGCTGTCGAGCTCCTCGAGGCTGAGCCGCCCGCCGCCCGCGAGGCGATCGCCCAATGCGCGCAGGGTCGGCGTCACCGCGGTCGAGGCCGCGCCGATGATCTCGCCCGCCCGAGCGGCCGTGCGCGCCGCGTTCAGGGCCGGGTCGACGACCCGCGCCCGCGGCAGGGTCAAGAGCGTAGCCGTGTTGCCCACGCCAGTGACCAGCCGGGCCTGGAGCTCGGCGGGCGCGAGGGTCTGCCAGCTCCCGACGGCGGCGAAGGCCTGGAGCATGTCGCCGACCACGGGCAGCGCGGGCCACCGGGTCTGGAGGTCGGCGCCCGCCGGGCCGAGCTGGGCGAGCAGCTCGAGCAGGCGCGAGGGGTCGACGAAGGCGACGAGCTCGTCGAGGGCGCCCTCGGCCTGGCCCAGGGTGCTGCGCACCGCCGCGAGGTCCAGGCTCCCGCGCTCGTCGTCCTCGGGCATCGGCGAGGCGCCCGAGGCCACCCGAGAGCCGGCCAGTCGCACGAGCTCCCGGATCGCGTCGAAGGCCGCGCGCACGCCGGTGATCGAGATGCTGACGTCGACCCCCGCGCTCAGGGACGCGAAGGGCGTGAGCAGGGGGCCGAGGGGTCCGCTGGTATCCCCGGGGATCAGCGCGACCGCGCCGGTCAGCGAGGCCGAGATCTCGGTCACCCCGTCGAGGCCCTCGGGCGTCGGCGGGCTGCCGAGGGCGTCGACGATCCCGCTCGCGGAGCCGGAGTCGAGGCCGTTGACCGTGTCCCCCAGGCCGCTGATGTCGCCGAGCAGATCCGTGACCACCCCGCCGAGGTCGAGGTTGTCCAGCGTGGTGTCGAGGGCCGAGAGCAGTCCACTCATGATGACTTGGCCGTCCAGGGGTTGTAGGTGAACGCGAGGTCGAGGAGGCGGAAGTCGACGTCGCGGACGCAGTCGAAGCCGAGCTCGAGCACGCCGCCGTCGAGCTCCGCGAGTTGATCGAGGCGGACCCGGGCCCGCGAGATGCCCTGGGTCACGCCCCCCTCGCCGAAGGGCATCACGCCCTCGGCCCGGAAGTCGACCGCGCCGGCGATCGCCGAGGGCCGCAGGTCGACGTCGAGTCGCTCCCACGCGGGCGCCGAGGGGCCGCCCCAGTTGACGTGAAATTCGATGGCCTCGGGGATGGGCGCCCCGGGCTCGCCAGCGACGAGCTCGTGGTGGACCTGGATCCGCGGCCGCCCGGGTCGCGCGTCCCAGGTCCCGCCGCCCTCGCTGAGCAGGCAGGACACGCCGACGCTCTCGCCGACCTGCGCGTCGTCGAGCGCCGCGGACCACCAAAAGGTCCCCCGCGACACCTCGGCGACGAGCCAGACCCCCTCGAGGTCCGACAAGCGCGAGGCGGCCCGCGCCGCGCGGCCGAGCTCGGCACGATGCCAGCGCGGGTGGACCTCGGTCTCGACGCTCAGCGCGACGGGGTCGCCGATGCGCTCCCCGACGAAGCCTGGGCGGCCGCGGTGCAGGGCCAAGAGCAGCTCGCAGGGTCCCGCGGCCCGACCCTCGACGCCCACCCGGGTCAGCAAGGGGCGCGGCGGCAGGGCGTTGGGCGTGCCCGGCAGGGGCACCCAGCGAGCCACCCGCGCGGTCCCGCGGACGCGGTAGCTGTCGGCGCGCAGCTCCGGCTGGAGGCTGCCGCGATCCGACGCGGGGATCAGCGCGTGGCGGCCAAAGCTCCCGTCGAGGGTCAGCGTCGCCCGGCTCGGGCGCAGGCCCGCGGGGAGCTGCAGGCGGATCGGCTCGGGGGCGCCGCGCAGCTTCAGGGCCGGCGCGCCGTCCTCGAATTCATCCCCGGGGAAGCGCCGGTACTCGGCGACGACCTCGAAGTCCTGGTAGCGCACGCGGCCGCGGGTCTGGGCGTCGAAGCGAACCGCCAGCGCCAGGTCCTGGTCGCCGCTCTCCCGCGCGCCGTGGGCCCCCCGCAGCAAGCTGCGGGCCGCCGCGGAGAAGTCGACGAAGGTCGCGCTCCCCTCGCGCAGCGCGGACCCGGGAAAGCTCGACACCGGCGCGACGTCGGGCTCGGCGACGCCCTCGCTCGACACGAAGGCCTCGATCTCCACGTCCTGCAGGCCGCCCCGCCACAGGGTCTCGATCTCCTCGGCCGACCACCCGATCGGCACCCCCTCGTGGGGCAGGCCGTCGTCGTAGCGGGCCACGTGATCGCCGTCGAGGCGCAGCAGCACGAGCTTGCACTTGCGCGTGCGCAGCCGGGGCGTGACCCGCAGCGTGACGTCCACGCGCCCGTCCGGGCGGGTCGTCATCACCATCTGACCGCCGGCCAGCGCCGCCCCGTAGAGCCCGCTGTTGCCCGGCATCGAAAAATGGGGGAAGGCCGCCGCTGGCGGACCAAAGCCATCACCCTGCCCGAGGCAGATGGCGAAGTGCAGGAAGGGCGCGCCCCCAGTCGTGACCCAGGCCGGCGCCTCGCCAGCGCGCCAGCGCAGCACGTGCGTGGCGTTCCCGGCCAGGAAGTAGTCCCCCGAGGCCACCGGGATCTCCAGGCCGCGGATCCGGACCTCGTCGAGCTGCGCGTCGACGAGCACCTCGTCGCTGCGAGCGTTGCCCGCGGGGAGCTCGAGCACCGCCGCGCCCGAGCTGCCGGCGCGCAGCCCCGGATCGAGGTAGGCCGTCACCGGCGTGATGCGGACCCCGGCTCGGACGACGTGCAGCGCGTCCATGTCGGGGAGCCAGGGGACCTCG
Source organism: Plesiocystis pacifica SIR-1 (assembly GCF_000170895.1). Classification (GTDB taxonomy): domain Bacteria; phylum Myxococcota_A; class Polyangia; order Nannocystales; family Nannocystaceae; genus Plesiocystis; species Plesiocystis pacifica. The sequence continues at coordinate 126,975 of NZ_ABCS01000005.1, forward strand.
AAGGTCAGCGCCTGCTCGAAGCCCTGCTCCGGACCAAAGGTGAGCAGCTTGGACGAGTCCTCGGCGACCTTGACCACGGGCAGCGGCTGCTTCAGCGCCGACAGGCCCGCGAGCGCCAGGGGAATCCCCGGACCGAGCTCGAGGATCTCGAAGGTCTTGCCGCTCACTCGCGCACCTCCACCCGAAGCTCACCCAGGCCCACGCGGCCGCCGGCGGGGCGCTCGAGGGCCAGCTCGATGCGCGCCTCGGCCTTGCCGACGACGGCGTCCGGGGCCGCGTAGCGCACGCTGATCTCGCCCGCGGGGTCGACCGCGTAGCCCACGAAGCCCTCCCCGGGCGCGGCGTCGCCGAGCAACTCGCCCGGAGAGGCGCCGCGCAGCCGGGCCATGATCCGCCGGGGCGGGCCCTCGCCGCCGTCCGCCTCGGCGCCGAGGTGCAGGCTCTCGAGGGCGACGCGGACCGGCAGCTCGAGGGTCTCGCCCGCGCGCACCGAGGCCCCCGAGGGCAGCCCCGCCGGCAGCACGGCCGTGCGGATCGGCAAGGCCGCGATCGCGACCCCGGCCTGCTCCTCGCCGACGGGCCAAAAGCGTCCCTGGTAGTCGACCTCGACGCGCCACGACTGGAGCGCGCCCTCGCCCGCGTCGGGGGCCTGGACCTGCGCGAGGCGAAAGCCGTCGAGCTCGAAGCCCTGATCGCTGGCCTTGGCGAAGGCCAGGCCCGAGCGCACGCCCTCGTCAGCCAGGCACACGAGCAGGCGATCGAGGACGCCGACCAGCTGGCCGCGCTGGGCCGCCGACTCCGCCCCGTCCCCGGCCTCGCCGATGCGCAGCTCGAGCTCGACGCGACCTTCGAGGGCGAGGGTGACCCGCTCCCGCCACGCCCCGCGCTCGCCCAGGCGCGCCCGCGCGTCGTCGCCCACGACGGTCATCGGCCGCGCGTCGACGATGCGCACCCGCAGCTCGAGGGCGTCCCCCCCGAGCGCCGTCCCATCCCCGCCCGGACGCACCACCCCCGCGAGGCCGGCGACCTCGTCCAGGCGATCGGTGAGCAGCTCGGCGAGGCGAGCCTCGAAGGCGTCCAGCATGGCAGCGTCCTCGGGGGGTCAGCGGTTGATCGGCATGGGGACCCGCGGCCGACGAATCAGCGCCGGCCCGGCCTCGAGCTTGTTGATCCGGTTCTCGAGCCCCGAGAGGGTGTTGACGTTGCTCGCCAGCCCCGAGGCCTTCTTGTCGATCGCGGTCGTCTTGTTGGTCAGGCTCGTGAGCTTGTTGTCGACGCCCCCGCGCCAGGTCCCGAGCTTGGCCACGTTGCCCTCGAGCCCGGCGACCCGGCCCGAGAGCTCCTTGGTCGCGGCGACGTCGGCCCCGATCTTGCCCAGCTGGGTGTTGGTCGTGGTCTTCCACGCCTCGAGGGACTTGGTCGAGCTCTCGAGCCCGCTCAGGCGCTCGTCGTAGCCCTCGACCAGCTTGTTGGACTCGGCGAGCTTGGCCAGCTGCCCCTGGGCGCCGTCTTGCCAGTCGGCGAAGGCCGCCTGGTCCTTGGCGAGGTTGCCCAGCTGGCCGTCCACGGACTTGCGCCAGGCCCCGAGCTGGTTCAGCGAGGTCGTCGTCGACTTGCCGAGCTTGCTCAGGGTCGTGGTCGCCCCCTTTAGCGAGGTGTCGAGCTTGGTGACCTTGCCGTCGAGGGCCTCGATGGTGGTCGACAGGCCGTCGAAGGACTTGAGCGAGGTCTCGACGTTGCCCAGGCGAGTGGTCAGCCCGGCGAGCCCCGTGGTCGCGCTGGCGAGGCTGTCCCCGAGCGCGGCGATCGAGCTGACCGCGCCGCTGATCTCACCCGCGAGGGCGTCGCGGGCCTCGCTCGCCCCGGCGTCGGCCTTGGCCAGGTCGGCCAGGGTCGTGGCCGTCTTGCCCTTCCAGGTCTCGAGGCTGCCGACCTGGCCCTCGAGGGCGACGACCCGGCCGGCGAAGTCGGGGTCGACCGCGGGCGCGTCCCCGCCCTCGGCCATGCTCGCCATCACCCCCTCCATGGTCCCTCGCCAGGTCACCAGGGTCTCGCCCTGGGCCTCGACCTCCCCGACGCGGCCCGAGAGGTCGTCCAAGCTGGCGCCGTGGGTGCCGAGGGAGCCCTCGACCTCGCCGACGCGCCCGCTGAGCGCGCTGAAGTCCTCGAGGGAGGGCACCTTCAAGTCCGCGAGGGAGGTCTTGAGGCCGTCGATCTCGTCGAGCCTGCCGAGCTGCTCCTCGACGCCCGACAGCCGCGCGCCCAGTCCGGCGAGGGCCTCGGCGTCGAGGCTCGCGCCCCCGGGCTGGGTCAGCTTCAAGGTCGCCAGCTGGTTCTCGACGCCGCCGAGCTTGCCCTCGACGCCCGCGAGGCGCCCGTCGAGCTTGCCCAGGTTGCCGAGGGTGGTCGCCTGGGCCTCGAGCTGCCCCTCGCTCGAGCTCAGCCGCTCGCCGTAGCCCTTCAAGGTCTTGCCGTGGCCGCCGACGGTGGTCTCGAGGGTGTCGATGCGCCCGCCGAAGGCATCCATGGCCCCGAGCTTGCCCTCGAGCTCGGAGGCGAGGTGCTCGTCGATGAGCGGCCCGAGGGCGGCCTCGTCGATCTTCGCCGCGCTCGCATCCATGGCGCCGAGCTTGCCCGCGAGCTGCTCGTCGAGGAGCGACTCGAACGCGCTGCCTGCGAGCTTGTTGGCCAGCTGCTCGTCGATCATCTTGCCGAGCGCGGCCTCGTCGATGGACTCGCCCTCGCCGATGGACAGCGTCCCGACGCCGGCGATCTTGTCGCTGAGCTTGGCGATGTCGAACTCGAGGGCGCGCAGGTCGGGGATCTGGGTCCCGGCGCCGATCAGCTTGGTGCGCATGGCCTCGAGGGCCCCGAGGCGGTCGTCGATCTCGCCGATGTTCGCCTCCTCGAGCTGGTTGCGCAGGTTGATCACCGACTCGAGGTCCTTGCCCAGCCCGCTGAACTTGCCGTCGAGCTTGCCGAACTCGTGCTCGAGGTGGGCGAACTTCTCGACGTCGAAGCGCCACTTGTCGATGTCCTTGCTGCCCCCGCGGACCTCGTCGCGCAGCCGGTGGGTCAGGTCGCGCAGGGAGTCGAAGCCCTCGCGCAGGTCGTCGACCTGCCTGCCGATCTGGTTGACCGAGCGCTCGAGGGCCTCGACCTTGCCCGCGAGCTCGTAGTCCTTGCTCCCGCCTTCGACCAGAGCGCGCGTCTTGGGGTCGAGCCAGTCGAGGCTGACCGTACCTTTGTGCGCGTGCTCGGCCCGGGCGTAGCCGAGGGCCAGGGCGTCGTCGCGGCCCTGCACCTGGTGGATGCCGAGCTTGGCGAGCTCGCGCACGGCCCCGACGAGGACGTTCCAGTCCTCGGCGCGCAGGGGCTCCCCGCGCTGCTTGGCGTCGAGGTCCGCGAGCGCGCTGGTGATCTCGTCGATGCGTTCGAGGCTGGTCGCTTGGGACATCGCGGGCTCACTTTCGGTTGGCGAACATCATCGCCAGGTTCGACATCGACTTGACCTGGTCGATGCGCTTGTGGGTCTCGAGCTCGCGCTTGTAGTCCGTGGCGGGGACCAGGGTGCGCATCTCGTGGACGACCTGGAGGGCCTCGGCGAACTCGGCCTTGGCCATGACCTCGTCGTCCGCGCTGGCCACGAGGTCGGCGTGCAGCTTCTCGCCAGCGCGCTTGAGCTCGCGGGTGTAGAGGTCGGGGCGCGAGTTGGCCACGCCCCCGAGGTTCTCCAGGGTCTTGCGGACCTTCTCGCGGACCGCGGGCTCGACCTCGGGGATCTGGTCGAGGGCGCGCTGGGTCTGGGCGTCCAGGGCGAGCTGCTGCATCTGGCGCTGGAGCTGGACCACGGTCTTGCCGAACACGTCGAAGAAGCGCTCGAGGTTGGCCTGGAGCTCGTCGAGCTTCTCGACCAGCTCGGGGTGGTCGTGGCCGATCGGGCTGACCTTTTGGGACAGGTCGGCCGTCGACTTGGCGACGTCGGCGACGGTCCCGGCCAGGCTGTTCCAGTCGCCGGCGAACACCGGCTGGCCCGGGATCTTGTTGGCCTGGCTGCGCGCCTCGCCCTCGAGCTCGTCGAGGCGGCCGCGCTCGGGCCCGAGGTCGGCCTCGGGGGTGTCGCGGATCTGGGTGTCCGTGAAGATGTCCGTGGGCACGTGGATCGGCACGTAGGTCGGGCGATCCGGGAGCACGCGGAAGGGGCGATCGATGATCGTGTGGATCAGGTTGGGGTGGCGGACCTTGATCCGCCAGCGCCCCGGGTCGAGGTCGCGGACGCGCAGGCTGCCGTCGAGGAAGGGCTTGACCTGCTTGACGACCTTGCCGGTCCCCTCGTTGATGAGCTCGACGTTGAGGTCGCGGTTGATGGCCGCTTTGGTGTTGAACTGGAAGTTGACGTACTTCATGGTCGGGCTCCTCAGGCGCTGGGTCCGTAGGGGAAGCTGATCTCCCAGTAGAGCGCGATCTCGTGCTTCCGGCCCTTGTCGAAGGGTTCGAAGATCACGCGGTTGTAGACGCGGGCCAAGCTGAGCTTGTCCTCGGCGAGCACGCCGAGGGCGGCCTCGGACACGCGCACGCTCTCGACCTCGGGGTCGGGGCTCACGCCCACGCCCGGGGGGATCAGCGTGCGCAGCGAGACCCGAATTCGATACTCCTCGGGCAGGGCCTCGACCTCGAACTCCTCGGGGTCGAGGCTCGTGACCGCGGCCTCGATCAGCGCGACGCCGCCGGGGGTCGTGGTCCGCAGGCCCGCGCGCTCGTAGGGCGGGGTGTTGGGCTCCTCGCCCACGCCGAGGGCGACGCCGTCGAGGGCGGCGCTCGCCGCCCCCGTGAACAGATCGGCGAGCAGCTGCGCCCCCGAGCGGAGCACGGTGTTGCTGGCCGCGCGGCGCAGCAAGGTCGGCCCCCCGGGCTCGCGCAGCTCGAGCCGAAGGCGGCCGCTGGGAGGGGGCAGGTGGTGCGAAGGGTTGAGCTTGGCCGAGTGCATGGTCCTCCTACTCGAAGCGCGCGCCGTCCTTGGCGGTGGTGTCGAACAGCGCACCGAGTGCGTCGAGGCGCGACTCCTGCTCGCTGACTTCGATGCCCTGATCCGGGCGCAAGATCGTGACGCGGTCGTGGCACGGGCTGGTCTCGCGCAGCGTCTGGGCGCGCAGCCGACCGTCGACCCCGGCGGCGCGCAGCAGCGCGACGGTCCCGGCGAGCAGCTCGTGGAGGCGCTCGCGGTCGCGCTTGGGGTGGGCCCGCGCCCCGGCCTCGTGGCGCTCCCCCGCGTCCCCGAGCTCGACGTCGAAGCGCGCCGGCCGACGCTCGTACCACCACAGGTCCAGAGCCACGGCGGGGTCTTGAAAGAACAGCGCCTGGCCGAAGCTCGCCTCCCCGGGGCCGGCCTGCGTCGGCGAGGCCGCGAACCGGGCCTGGCGGACCTCCGGGCGCGCGAGGGAGTAGACGGCCTGGTCAAAGCCCGGCTCGTCGAAGCGACCGATGGGCACGAACCACAGCGGGTTGGCGCCGCGCTCGAGGCGGATCGGCGCCGGGGTGTCGAGGACCTCGAGGGGCAGGCCAGACGCGCCCCGGAGCGCGCCCTCGGGGTCGAAGCCTCGCCCGGTCATCAGGCGCTCGCTGACGTCGACACCGTCGAGCTCGGCGCGCAGCCGGTCGGGGCCCTCGCCGTCCGCGGCGGGGTCGACGATGAGCCGGAGCACGGCGCCCGCGGGCACGCGCCCGGTCCAGCTGACCACGTCGCCGTTGGCGAGGTTGATCAAGGTGGGCATCACGCTGCGCCGGCGGGTCAGCCCACAGATCGCGCCCTCGAGGGAGCTGGGCTCGAGGCCCCGGTGCTCGAGCACGACCTGGTCGAGGGGCGCGAGCAGGCCCGAGCGCGCCCGCAGCTCGGCCGAGACGCAGCGCTGGCGGGGGAACTCCACGAGCCGCAGCCGCGCCTGGCCGCGCTCGCGGATCGGCCGGCGCAGCAGGGCGTCGTCCGCCGCCCGCAAGATCCGATCGAGCACCTCGCCGAGCACCTCCGGCGTCACCGCGCCCCGCAAGCGCGCGGCGATGGTCGCCTTGAGGCGCTCGCGGTAGAGGTCGTCGGGCTCCCAGGGCAGCGCGGCGATCTCGAACAGCGCGCCGAGCTTCTCGAGGTCGCGGCGGTCGAAGGCCGTGTCGATCCAGTGCGAGCGCTGGACCCGGTCCATGTCCTCGTCAAAGGTCTCGAGCCACAGCGAGGTCAGCGAGAGCAGCTCGTGCAGCCGGCTCCCGGACTCGATGCGCCACGGCGGCGGCAGGCGCTCGAGCATGGCGTCGAGGCGGCTCACTGGGTCAGCACCTCCAGCGTGAGCGCGTCGAGGGAGAAGCTGGCGTCGCCGGGCACCACGGTGCTGCCGCCCGCGACCAGCCGGGTCGAGACGCCGCTCTCGCTGTCGAGCTGCAAGACCGTGGCCTCGCTGACCAGGACCCAGCGCGGGTGGCTCTCGCCCTCGGTGTCGCGCAGGGCGTCGAGGACGTCGAGGAAGGCCAGGGTCTCGCCGGGGCCGAGGCCCGCGAGCATGGCCTCGAGGCGCGCGCGCAGCTCGGCCTCGACGGTCGAGGACTGCCCGCCCGGGGGCAGGGGCGCGACGGACACGTGGGCGTGGACCGAGATCACGGAGGCCGCGGACGCGTCGGCGAGTGCTTCGAAGGCGTGCTGGGCGAACTGGACCGCCGCCTTGGGGCTGCGATCCCCGGGCACGGAGAAGCTCGCGCCCGCCACGGCCTGGCCGTCGGCGACGATGTCGAGCTCGGCGTCGACGATGCGCGGGTCCTCGAGCGTCGCGGTGATCAGCGCGCTGCGCCGGAGCGTCGAGCCCGGCCCGAGGCGGCCGACCAGGCTCTCGAGGCGCCGGCGGACCTCGGCCTCGAGCTCGTCGAGGCTGCCGTACTCGAGCTTGCTGCCCGCGAGGGTCAGGCGCGCGCCCAGGTCGAGGTTCAGGGGCTGGGCGTAGCCGTGGCTGACGTGGATGCCCGCCGGGCGCAGGCCGTCGATGGTCCGCGCGACCACGGCCCGGTTGCGCGGCGTGTCCTCGCTCAGGGCCACGTCCACGCGCAGCATCCCGGGCATCGGGACCGGCGAGTCGGGGCCCTCGCGGTACTCGCCAAAGGACACGCCCGAGACGAAGGGCAGGCCCTCGAGGCCCGAGCGCAGCGCGTCGAGGGTGCCCTTGCCGGCGGCGTGGATCGCCCGCCGAGCCCGCGACGCGAGCTGGTCGTCGCCCTCGGCCTCGCTCGCGCGGCTGGTCCCGGCCTCGTTGCTGACCCGGTCGACCCCGGCGATGGCCCGCTCGATGACCACTAGGGCGCCCGGCTCGGCCAGCGCCGTGCCCTTGGACTCGCCGTGGACCCAGACCTCGACGGTCGACTGGGTCGGCTGCATGCGCGCGTCGTCGGTGGTCAGGTAGCGGGCCCCCCCGCCGTCGGTGACGGCGGTCCCGGCGGGGATGAAGATCGCCCCCGCCGCGCCCTGGCGCCGGGTAAAGCGGACCTTGCCCACGGGGTGCCCCTTTTCGATCCGCCGGGTGTCGACGAGCGCGGACACCCGGTCCAGGCTGCGCCCCGTCGAGGTCTCGACGAAGGCCGACTCGTAGACGCGCTGGAGCTGGACGTACTGCGTGGCCATCTCCCGGGCGATGGTCTCGAGCATGGTCCGGGCGACGCTGCCGACCTGGACGTCGGTGATCGGCGTCGGCCCCATGCGCCGCGGGTAGTAGTTGACCGTGACCGAGCTGCCCGCGATGGGGCGCGGCGCCCGGGGCCGCAGCTGCACGCCGACGTAGGCGTCGGGGTCGTCGTCCGCGGCGACCAGGGCGAACTCCCGCTCGGTCCAGCGGTAGTCCGCGGGGCCGTGCTTGCCCTCGACCTTGCCCGCGAGGTAGCTGACCCGACGCACCGGCCCGGCGTGGAAGGTGAGCCGGTCCATGTCCGCGCCGGCGACGTGGACCTCGTTGGCGACCCCGCCGGTCAGCTGGGTCAACAGGTCACGGACGATGTCCTCGTAGCTGCGATCGTCGAACTTCATTGTAGTGCGACCTCCAGATCGAGGGCGACCGCCGGCTCATCTTCAGCCCCGACGGGCCGGACCTCGGCGTGGACGTGGACGATGCCAGCGTCGAGGGCGTCGGGGCTGACCTCCACGGCCAGGACCTCGGCGACCCGGGGCTCTTGGAGCAGGGTCTCGAGCACCCGCGCGCGCAACAGCAGGCGGTTGCGGCGGTTGTTCTCCCGACCGATGAGCTCGTGGATGCGGCTGCCGTAGCCCGCGTGACCCAGGGCCTCGAGGCTGCCGCGCGGAGTCAGCAGGCGCAGGACCAGGGCCTGGCGCAGGGCGTCGATGCCCCCGGCCGCGCCGAGATCCAAGCCGAGCTCACGGCCGCGATCGTCCTCGCGCGGGCGCAGCTCGAGGTCGAAGGTCGACCAGCTGTCGCCAGCGAAGAAGGGGGCCACCAAGAGGTCGCGTCCGAGGTGTTCGAGCTCCGCCATGGTCCTGCTCAGCCTCCCACCAGCACGCTTCCCCCCGCGACGATCGTGCCCACCGGGGCGTCCGCGGGGTCGTTGCAGGTCTCGACGGTGTCGCCCGCGCGGGCGGCCGCCTTGCCGGCGATCATCACCGTCCCGCTCCCGACGGTGACCGTGCCCTGGTCCGCGGGCGGGCTCTGGAACGAGGTCCCCGGCGGGGTCGCGACGTGGGCCGGCGAATTGTCGGCGATCGAGTCGACGGTGGCCGCCGGCTTGCCGCCGACCTCGACCGTGGTCGCCAGCGCGCTCGCCAGCTTGCCCGTGAAGGGGTGCGGCAGCGGCGTGGGCACGGGCCCCGCGGCGCTCGGCACCATCACGATGTGGGTGTCCACGGCGATCACCTGGTCGTCTTGCTTGGCCAGCGGCGCGCCCATCAGTTGAGCTCGACTTTCTGGCCGTTGACCTTGACCGTGGTGTCGCCCTCGATGGTGATCTCCTTGCCGCGCAGCGAGAGCGTGCCGCCGGTCTCGAGGGCCAGGTCGCCGTCCTGGTCCAGGGTGATCTTCGCGGCCCCGCCGACCACCTCGACCCGGCCGTCGGAGTCGCTGGCGTGGCTGAGCTTGACGCTGACGCCTCCGGCGACCAGCTCGATCTCGCCTTCGCGCACGTGCACGGCCGCGTCCTTGTCCCCGCCCAGGGCGAGGCGGAAGGCCCGGCCCTCGTCCGTCAGCGCGATCGACAGCTGCAGGGCGTCGGCCTCGGGGTCTTCGACCTCCCCCGGCCAGACCAGCTTGAGCTCGTCGCGCTCGAAGCTCGGGGGCCGGCGCTGGTCCGAGTAGACCTGGCCGACGACGATGGGCGAGCCCAGGTCGCCGCGGGCGAACAGCACCACGACCACGTCGCCCTCCCGGGGCAGGCCGCCGAAGCCCGTCGCGCCCACGGCCACGGCCACCCGCGGGATCGCCAGGCCCGAGTCCTTGAGCTGGATGCTGACGGTCTGGCCGTCGGGCTCCTCGCTGCCGGGGAAGCTCGAGGTGACCACGGCGAGCTCGCAAAAGCTGCGCTGCTCGAGCTCGTGGCGCGCCAGGGCGCGGATCGCCTCGCCCACGCGGCTCACGGCAAGCCTCCGATCGCGGCCCCGAGGGCCCCGGCGAAGTCCGACAGCCCGCCGGTCTCGGCGCTGGCCCACAGCTCGCTCTGGGTCGCGCGCCCTGCCCCGGCGCCGGGACGCAGGCGGTGGACGACCTGACGCACGCGGCACTCGGCCAAAGAAGCGTGCTCGGGGGCGTCGTGGAGCTCGACGCGGGCGCCGGGATCGATCTGCGGGAGCAGCCAACAGCGCATGCGCACCGGGGCCGCCCGTCGACGCATGCGCCCGGTCCAGCTCGCGGCGGCCGAGCGGGCGTCGTCGACGGTGCGCGCCAGCGGCTCGGCCCGCCAGCGGACCCCCGCGCCCGCCGGGCTCCCGCCGCCTGCCGCGAAGTCGGCCGCGACCCACAAGCTCTCGCCGCTGTCCGGCGCGCCCCCGCCCTCGCCCGCGACGTAGGCCTCGTTGGGGTCTGCGTGGCGGCTGGTGTGGGCGAGGTCGACGAGCTCGCGACCGTAGCGCAGGGCGTGCTCCCCCGCCGGGCCGTGCTCGCCGACGACCAACGTGCCCTCGCCGTCGAAGCCCGCCTGCAGCCCGCCCGCGGCGCAGACCCGGCCGATCAGGTCCAGGGCCGTCGAGCGCCCCTCGCACACGAACAGCGCCGTCTGGGCGTCGCCGCCCTCGATCTCGACCTCGACCTCGGCCTCCTCGCACAGGCGCTCGAGGATCTCGGACAGGGTCACCTTCTCCAGGCTGGCCGCGGGCCGGGTCCGGGCGAGCTGCAGGGCTGGGCCGTGGGCGGTGACGGTCAGGCTCCGCAGGCCCCGACGCACCGCGCTGAGGGTCCCGCTGAACACCGCGCTCGAGCCCTCCCCGCCGTCGAGCTCGAGGCTGACGGGGTCCCCGGGCTCGGCCTCGAAGGTCGTCCCGGCGGGCAAGGTGCAGACCAGGCGATCGACGATGGGCAGCAGGCCCCGGCGCAGCTCGAGGCGGCCGACGTGCGCGTAGCGGAGCTCGCCGATGTCCAGGGTCAGCGCGGGCGTCAGCATCACTCGCCCCCTCCCGAGAGCTCGCGCAGGGCCGCCCCCGCGTCGCTGGCTCCGCCGCCCACGCCCTCCATGGACCCCGCCTCGCGCTGCATCGGCTCGAGGGGGTTGCCGGCGTCGAGGCTGGCGAGGCCGCCGAGGGCCTCGAGGCCCGCGAGCACGTCCCCGGCCATCTCCATCACGTCCTGGAGGGCGCCGGCTTGGTCCATGATGTCGCCGAGCAGGTCGGTGTCGAAGCCCAGATCGCCGAAGCCGTCGAGGCCGCCGAAGGGCGAGAGCGAGGCCGGCTCGGGGAGCGGCGGCGACTCGCGCAGCACGATGCGGTAGGCGAAGCGGTTGGGCCGCCCGCCCTGCTCCTCGAACTGCGCCTCGACGATCACCATCTTCTCGATCTCGAGGGCCGTGGTGATGTCGGCCGTGAAGTCGACCTCTCCGCCCTCGACGACCTTGTCCTGGAGGGCGTCGAGCTCGTCGAGGGCGTCCTCGCCGACCAGCAGGCCGCGCAGCTCGACCTCGTGGGAGGCCCGGCCCAGGCGCTGCTGGACGTCGCCCGCGAGGCCGGCGACGGGGGTCGAGGCCAGGCGCGCCCGGGTGCGCTGGCGGGCCGAGGACACCAGCTCCAAGAGCAGGTCGTCGATCATCGGCACCGCCCCGCTCACGGCTCCACCCCCTGCTCGAAGAGCGCGCGCTCGAGCACGTCGGCGAGGCGCTCCTCGAGCTGGTCGAGGGCGTCGAGCTCATCGTCGAGGTCGGGCTCGGGGCTGGGCTCGGGGTGCCCGGAAGCGGCAGGATGAAAGCGGAGGTCTTCGCTCGATCCGAGCGCGCCCGCGCGGGGTCCGAAGGGGGTCTCGGCCACGGCGTGGGCGCGCAGGGGCGGCGGCAGGTCGAAGGCGGCCGCGTTCTCGTTCGCGCGCAGGGGCTCGCGCGCGGGCCTCGAAGGGCGCGCTGCCGTGTCGAGGGCGGCTTCACTTCGCGCGGCTCGGCTCGACACGGGGAGGGGCTCGGCGAGCTCTCGAGCGACGCGGCGAGGCGCGTCGAGGGTGGACGCCTCGACTGTGTGACGAGGTGAGTTGGAAGCCAGCGGCTCCGTCGGCGCGGGCGCAGACTGGTGAAGCTCCACGGGCGCCTCGCGGGTCGAGGTCGGGGTCCGCTGCTCGGGGGTGGGCTCCGGCCGCACCGCTCGCCGACGACCTCCAAGGACCAAGCGGCCGCCGGCCCAGGGCGAGCGAGCCTCGGCCGCGCTCGCCGAGCCTTCGTCCCCAGCGGGAGCACGCTGCGCTGGACCCACGCGCAAAGGCGCGGCCCAGGGGCTCTCCCCCCGTCCGCGCTTCGCTTCATTGGCGTTGCGATCGCCAGGGCCCGTTGCGGCGTCCCTGGACGAGCCCACATCCGACGAGCGCTCGACCGCGCGCTGGCTAGGCCAGTCCCGCGTACCTTCGTCGGCGCCCGCACGCTCTGGAGCGTCGCCGCTGCGCTCGGGCGGAGCAGCGAGCGCGCGCGCGTCTCCAGCCTGACCCTCGACCACCGGCGCGACACCGACCGGCGGCGCCGCCCCGACGCTCCCCGCCAGCGCGGCGAGCTGGCGCTCGAGCGAGTCGAGGACGGCGACCTGCGCCGCCAGGGCGGACTCGAGCTCAGTCATCCTGGATCACGATCCGCTTCCAGCCCGGGGGCGGACCCTCGAGCTCCGGTGGCGCGACCGCGGGCGCGGGCGGCCTCGCGGTCCCAGGCTCGAGCGAGCGCGCCAGACGATCGAGGCCGACCGCGCCCTCTCGGGCGAGCTGCCCCGCCGTCCAGCCGAAGTCACGGGCCAGAGCCAGCTCGACGGCGTCGAGGCGCGGGAGGCCCCGCTGGCCGTCGACCCCGAGCAGCTCCAGGAGCAGGTGGGCATAGAGCGGGTGGAGCTCGACGGGCGGGACCGGCTCGCACAGCAGCGCGACGAGCCCGCTGACGAAGCGCTCGGCGTCGAGGCGCCCGTCTTCGACGCAGGCTTCGAGCAAGCGCCGACGCTCGCCCCAGCGCCACTCGCGAGCGACCACGCGCCGCCCCCAGCCGTCGAGGACCCACCGCCCCGAGACCAGCTCTCGGCGCAGGCGCAGACCCTCGTGCCGGCAGGGCAGCTCGATCTCCACCTCGCGGCTGTGGCTCGCCTCGCCCATGCTCACCTCGGCCCGAGCGCTTCAGCTCGGCTCAGGCCTCCGCTCCGCCCGCGTCCTCTTCGCGCACGCGGACCGCGGTGAACTCGTAGATCGTCTCGCCGTGGCCGCCGCTTGCCATGCGGAACTCCTTGTTGCGCATGTGGCACTCGTCGAAGGCGACGGAGCGGCCGCCCTCGCCGTGGCGGAGGTTGGCGACGATCTGGAACGCGGCCCCGCTGGCCGAGAGCGCGTCGAGCTCGGGGCTGGTCGAGGCCACGCGCACGCGGCCGACGACCCGTCGGGCTCCGTAGTACACGGCGAGGCGCTCGTCGCTGCCGAGGCCATGGACCTCGGCCTGCTCGCGCTCTTGCCGGTAATCGATCGACTGCACCCCGGCGATGCTGGTGTTGTCCACCAGGACGCCGGAGCTGTTGGCGGTGAAGACGGTCGACATGGCGGCTTCCTCAGTTCTTGACGGTGATCGTGGCGTAGACGTAATCGATGGCGCGGACCGGGCGGACCGCGACGTCGATGCGGACGATGCCCGCGGCGAAGTCGGTCTGCGACGAGTAGACGTCGACCTGGAAGGCCGGGCTCTCGCCGTCGACGGAGGGCACCAGCGCCCCGTCGCGCTCCATCTGGGTGAAGGTCGCAACGATCATCTGCTTGAGCGCGTTGCGGGCGTCGGCGTTGTTGAGCTCGCCGATGAAGCGGTCGGCGATGGCCTGGACCCGGCGCACGCACACGTCGGCGGTGCGCGTGACCGAGATCTGGTCGCCGGTGGTCGAGATGCCCTTGAGGCAGATCGTGCCCCGGCCGCGGCGCTTTTGGACCACGCACAGGTTGCCCTGCTCGCCGACGAGCTTGTCGAGCTCGCCGTCGCGGTAGCGGTGCAGCGGCACCCCGAGGGCGGCGATGCCCTTGAAGGTGGGCGACTGGAAGTACTCGAGGTGGCCGAGCAAGCCGGCGACGGCCCCCTCGCTGCCTGCGGGGGTGCACAGCACGAAGCGGCGGTCCCCGACCTCGCCGGCGTGGGCGACGATGGCCTTGACGTCGCCCTCCTCGCTCGGCGCGATCGAGCCGATCACGATGCGCGGCCGGGCCTTGTCGGCCTGGGCCCGGGCGTGCCCGAGCATGTGGCGCTGGACGGCGAGGTGGTCGAGGTCGGCGTCGGCCCAGCCCTGGAGCCCGGCGAGCAGCATGTCGACGGCCTCCTCGGCCGCGAGCGCGTCGACGGCGTCGGTCCACGCCCCCGTACCCGGCGAGGCCCCCCCGGCGAAGGACTTGGCGTCGCTCAGGGCCCGCGGCCAGCTCTTGGCCCCGGCGGGGCGGAAGCGGTCGATGGCCCGGACGAGGGTGCTGTCCTCGGCCAGGGCGGTGACCAGGTAGCGGCCGGCCTTGGGGTCCGGGTCCATGGTCAGGCCGTCGAAGTCCTCGCGGGGCGCGAAGCCGTCGTCGGTCTGGACCCCGACGACCAGGCGCACGGTCCCGGCGCGAGACCCCGTGAGCACGCGGACCCGCAGTCGGGTCGCGTCGGCCCCAGCGCTCGGCGCCGGCACGAGCACGGCGACGTCGTCGTCGGTGTTGGTCCGCCCGCGCAGGCCCAGGGCCCGCCCGGCGTCCCGGCCCCCGTGGAGCCGGCCGGCGTTGTCCGAAGTGGCCAGGGGCAGCAAGTCGGCGTCGCCGGCGTCCCGCAGCGCGGCCTGGACGTGGCCGTCGTCGTTGAGGGCGTCGACGATGGCCTGGGCGCTGGCCAGATCGCTCAGTACCGAGGTGCTGACGCCCACGCGCTCGACGGTCACGCTGACCGTGGCCTCGAGGTTCAGGGCGCCGCCGGTCGCCACGGGCAGCACCGCGCCGGTGGCCTCCGCGACGATCTGCCCGTGGGCCGCGAGGGCGTCGACGAGCGCGGTCAGGGTCTCGGCCACGTGCACCGCCGGCCCGCCGGCCATGCCCCCGACGGTCAGCGAGATGCCGCCGCCCGGTGCCGCCACGATCTCGACGGAGATGCTCGTGCCCGCGGACCCGGCATCGGCCGCGCGGACGGTCAGCGCGGCGTTGCCCTCGGCGTCGGGGAAGCTGCGGCTGGCCCGACCCGGCGCGACGGAGAAGGCCACGCCGTTGCCGGCCTCGCCCGAGTCCGTGGCCTCGAGATCGATGAGCGGACCGCCCGAGCCGACGATCGTCCCGATCGCGGCCTGAGCCGGCGCGTGGGCGATGGGCGTGGCCGTGGCCAGCAGCGCCGGCAGGTCGGTCATGAACACCGGATCGAGGGCGACGATGGTCTGGCTCTCGGCGTTGATGCGCCGGAAGAAGTCGTTGTCGTCGCCGGCCCGGAAGACCAGGTTGCGGTGACGCTCGATCACCGCGCCGTCGTATAGAAGATCGAGGTGCACCCGGCTGACGGTCACCCCGTCGGCGGCGAAGGCCCGGGTCACCCGGACCGAGAGCCGGTTGCCCCACGGGCCCACGGCCCGGGCCCGCAGCAGCGCGACCTTGTCGGGGCTGGGCAGCTCGTCGTCGAACAGCTCGAGCGCGGCCGGGACCCCGGCGCTCTCGTCGACCGGGGATACGATCAGCTGAGAGACCCCGTTTGCGAGGGCTGAGAGCGCCTCTGGGAAGCTATAGCGGGTCGCCGGGCCGAACAGCGCCAGCAACTCCTGGCTCGTGGTGACGGCGACGGGCCCCTCGCCGGGGTCGAGATCGACGATCCCCACGGCGCCGAGGATCCCCGTGCGCGACGGCAGAGGTGGCCTGACTTCGAAGCGCGTAGCGACGCTGACTCCTGGAACGACTAGTGCTTGCGGCATCCGAGCTCCTAGACTCGACGAATATCGATATCTCGATTCCCCAACAGCGAGGTGCTGCGCACCCTAGCATGCTGCGCAAGTCGCGGACAACGGGTTAATAACGCTCCGCTAACGCTCTCAGGTCACGATATCGTGGCTTTCCCATCCTCCCCTCCCAACCTCCACGTCGGGTGCAACACACAGTGACTGTTTAAAGTGTATTCAAAAATGACTCTCCAAAAATCCATGATGACTGCATTTAATTCACTCGACTCTCGGCCCTCTACTGTTGTCACCCCGGCGGACCAAAACGACCCACAATTCCCTTCGCGCCCTTCACGCCACTTCCGTGTATGGTCCCGCCGATGACCACCAACGATCCCTACGCCAAGGTCCGAGGCATCAGCGGCGCGCTGCTGATCTTCTTGGGCGCGCGCGCCAGCATGCGCGTGATCAGCTTCCTGGTCTTCCGCCTGACGGACCCGCCGCCCGGAGAGATCACCGCCGAGCAGTTCGATCGCATGCAGAGCATCGACGCCGCCTTGCTCGGCGTCGAGAACCTCGCCGCCTTCGTCGGCATGATCCTGTTCATCATCTGGACCTTCCGCGCGACCAAGGCGATCCGCGCCAGCGGCAAGGACACCAAGCTCGGCCCGGGCCTGGCCTCGCTGGGCTGGTTCATCCCCTTCGCCAACGTCGTGCTGCCGTGGCTGGGCGTCCGCGACATCCTCGACAAGCTCGGCGAAAAGAAGATGCTCGCGGGGATCTGGTGGATCCTGTGGCTGATCAACATGCCCCTCAACGGCGCCCAGAACCTCGGACGGCAGATGTCGCGCATGCCCGACGAGATCTACGACATGCTCTCCGCGGACCAGCTCATGGCCATGGAGGCGACCTTTTGGCCCTACTTCCTGATCGACACCGCGGCCTGGGCGATGCTCGTGCTGATCGTCTACAAGGTCCGCGAGGCCGTGACCAAGTAGTCCATCAAACGAGCGGCAGGTAGACGTCCGTGACCTGCTCGTGCTCGGCCACCCGGGGCACGCGCTCGATGTAGTGGAACACCAGCGGCGCGTCGCGGACCCGCTCGCCGCTGCCTGGGAGCCAGTCGCGGTACAGGCCCATCACGGTCTCGCCGATGGCGTCCGTGGACCCGCGGTGGCGGGCGACGGCGTAGCGACCCCCGGCGATGGTCTTGGCGACCACGCCGGCCTCGCGCGCCCGCGCGTCGCCGTCCAGCGATCGCGCCAGCTCGGCGCACACGTCGAAGCGAAAGTCCTCGGGCGCGACGCTCTCGGGGTCGTCGTAGAGCACCCCGAGGGTGCGCGTGCTCGGCTCGGGCGCGGCCTGGCTGCCCCGGCGCCAGGCGATGAAGCGCTGGACCGAGGCCATCAAGGTCGCCGGGGGGCCGCGGTGCTCGAGGGCGGCGACGGGGATGGGGTCGAGGGTGCGGAGGATCGGGGTGGCGGCGTCGGACATGGCGGCGTGGCTGTGGTGGAGGGCTCGGGGCAGCTCGAACTGCGCGTGCCAGCGCGGCCAGTCTGGCGCGCGGCGAAAGGCCGTGGGCGACTGACCCTGGACCGCGCGGAAGGCCCGGGCGAAGGCCTCGGGGCTGTCGAAGCCCGCGCTCAGGGCGACGTCGAGCACCCTCAGCTCGGGGCTGAAGGCGAGCTGCTGGGCGGCCCGGCGCAGGCGCAAGCGCGCGACGAAGCGGGCCACCGGCACGCCGACGTGGGCGCGGAACTGGCGGTGAAAGTGAAACTTCGACAGCCCCGCGACCTCGGCCAGGCGCGCCACCGGCAGGGCTTCGTCGAGGTGGGCCTCGATGAACGCCAGGGTCCGCTCGACGCGGCGGGCGTAGAAGCTGCTGGCGGTCTCGGTCGGGCGCATCGGGCCCACCGACCATGGCCCATCTGGGTCGAAAAAGCCTGACCGATCTTGCTCGGCATCGCTGAGGAGGTTTTTCGAGGCGCAGTTAATCCACTCACTCGCCGTCGGTATTACGCCAGTGATGGCTAACCAGCACACCACCAACGGCCGATCCAAGGCACCCTTGTACCTCGCCATGTTGTCACTAACGGCCATTGTCGCCTGTGACCTCGAGCCTGAGCAGGACGACGACGAAGACCGAACGATCATCACGACGGTCACCGAGGACGGGATCTACGAGGTCGACGCGACACCCGACGACGAGCTCGGGGCGAGGGAGCCCGAACGGCTCCCGCCGCTCCTCGCCCGGGTGCAGCGGGGGACCTCCGCGGTCGAGTGGCGAGCCCCGGACGATAGCCGCGGCGAAGTCATGCTGATGATCTCGGGGACCGAGGCGGACACCCCGATCATCGACATGGACACCGCCGAGACCCTGAGCCCCGTCGAGGCATGGGTCGCCATCGCGGACGCCCCGCGGGCGGTCCCCGAGCGCCTCCTGGCCCGGGCCACCGAGGCGGATCTCGAGCTCCTCGACAGCCCCGCGCGCATCGACAGCCTCCGCGCCGAGGTCCACGAAAAGGTCGCGCAGGCCCTCGAGCTTGGCTACGACGGCGCTGCGGCCGAGCACGAGCCCCACGCCTGGGGGACCTGCACCGCGAGCCAGGTCGCCACGGCCCGATCGGTCTACGGTAAGGGCTACACCAGCGCGGCGACCTGTGGCAACAACACGGGCCTCCACACGACCCATCGCGACTACTGGTACTGCAACGCCGGGGACTGCGACTACGATCTCGCGCTCACGGACATCGCCACGGGCGCCTGCATGCCGACAGTGACCGGTGGCGCCGCGATCGTCGGCGACCTGACCGCGGTGACCATGCGCGTCAACGCCTGGAACAATCACTCCTTTTCGACCCCCAGCCACCGCATCCGGGGCTTCGCCTACGAGTGCCACGGAGACAACCCCGTGCAGGTCCACATGGACTACGGCTCCGACGACTGGGACTGGAACCTCGCCAGCGGCTACTACGTGGGCGTGACCATCCTGGGTAGCCCCATGCTCCCGGGGCGCGCGAAGGCGATCAACATCGTCAGCTTGGGCTCGTGGGCGGACGGAATCGGGCAGTCTGGGGCGAGCTATAAGTCCTCGAACTTCTCGATCACGAGCAACGCCGCCCCTGGGGATCACGGGATCTTCTGCACCGACGCCCAAAAGCGACTGGACATGGAGGAGGGACCCACGGGCAACGGCCACGAGTGGTGTATCGGGTCGTGCTCCGTGGGCAACTGCTGGGATTACTGACTCGAGCGCGGCCGGCTCGGGCCCGGCCCGGCCCGGTCTTGGACGGGGAGGTGATTGGCCTCGTGGATAGGGCGCGGCGTCGACGTCGAGGGCTCTCTATCCCTTTGGTGGGCCTCGAACACGAGGCCTTCAACCCGCACAGGAGAGAGAACACGACCCGCGACAACACCCTCGCTCTCCAGTCTAGCAACCCCCGCCGAGGCCGCTTCGTGCGTGGCCTCGCCGCCGCCTAGCCCAGCCCGATCTCGCGCAGGCGCTGCCGCAGGAACGCGTCGGCGTTGATCGGCTCGGGGTAGGCGTTGGGCCGCTCGTCGCTGACGCACCCGCTGAGGGTCTCGATGGAGAACTCCGAGTTGGGGTGGACGAAGAAGGGGACCGAGTAGCGCGGCTTGCTGCGCCACGGCTCGGGCGGGTTGACCACGCGGTGGATGGTCGAGGGCAGCACGTCGTTGGTCAGGCGCTCGAGCATGTCCCCGACGTTGCACACGACCACGCCCTCGATGGTCGACACGGGGATCCACTCGCCGCTGCGGGCGAGCAGCTGCAGGCCCGGCTCGCCCGAGCCGACCAGCAAGGTGATCAAGTTGATGTCGCCGTGGGCCGCCGCGCGCACGGCCCCGTCGGCCCCCTGCTCGCCGCCCAGGGCCGGGTAGTGGATCGGCCGCAGGATCGAGTTGCCGTGGTCGACGACGGTCTCGAAGTAGTCGCCGGGCAGGCCCAGGTGCAGCGCGATGGCCCGGAGCACCCGGCGGCTGAGATCGTCCAGGGCCGCGTAGAGCTCGCTGAGGGTGTCGCGGAAGCCGGGCACCAGGTCGTCATCGGGCCACACGTTGGGCGCCATGGAGTCGCCCCAGTCGCTGCCCTCGGGCACGTCGCGGCCGACGTGCCAGAACTCCTTGAGGTCCGGCACGCTCGCGTCCTTGGCCTGCTCGACGCCGAAGGCCGTGTAGCCCCGCTGGCCCGCGCCGCCCTCGACGTGCAGGGCCATCTTGTCGTCCGTGGGCAGGGAGAAGAAGCCCTCGAGGACCGCGTAGGCCCGGGCGATCAGGGCCTCGTCGAGCTCGTGGCCGCGGATGCCGACGAAGCCCCAGGTCCGCAGGGAGTCGCCCAGATCCGCGACGAAGGCGCTGCGGTCCGCGTCGTCACCACGGTCGAAGCGGCGGATGTCCAGCTGGGGAATCTTCGCGACGATGTCGGGGGAGGCCTCGGTCATCGGGGCCTCGATATCACGGCGGCTGCGGCCGCAAAAGACCGCCCGCGCGACGAACTTGCGCCCCTCGCGGGCTCTGCGGATTCAGCGGTTGGTGGGCAGCGTGGCCCACAAGATCGCCCCCCAGACCAGGGGCACGAGGTTCACGCTCACGCCCAGGCGCAGGTCGGTGAGCGAGCCTTCGTTGCTGCCCAGGTACTGGTGGCTGAACTCGAGGCCGAGCACGCCCCACAGCGCCTCGAGGGCGAGGCCGTGGCGCAGGCCGTAGACCCCGGGCTCGCCGTCGTTGCCCACGTCGATGCCGCCCAGCACCAGGCGCGGGCGGTAGTAGGCCGCGATCACGTGGGTGCCGAAGCCCAGGCCCACGCCGACGTCGAACAGGTGGCCGCCGCGGCTCTCGTGGCGCTCGAGCCGGTAGGCGAGCTCGGGCCACACCCACAGCGTCGGGCCGCGGTCGCGGTCCAGGGGCGCGAGCATGGCCCCGGCGCCGACCTCGAGGGAGTAGGCCGAGGGCGGGCGCGCGCCGAGGGGGAAGGTCACCCCGTTGTCGATGCGCAGCGTCGGCATCCAGAAGATCTCGGGCAGGGCGTCGCTCTGGGCCTCGCGAGCCTCGCGCCGGGCGAGGCGATCGAGCAGGCGCTGATCTTCGATGGGCAGGGGATCGTCCGCCGGCGCCTCGCCCACGGCGCGCAGCTGGTGCACGCTGAGCCCGGCCTGGCTGGCGATCCAGGCCCGGTCTTCGGCCTCGTCGACGGTCAGCGCGTGGACCAGGCCGACCTCGCCGTCGATGAGCACGAAGCGGTCGCGCTCGAACAGCCACAGCTGCCCGCCGGCGGTCGCGACCACCCGATCGCCGGTGGCCGCCGAGATCCCGGCGAGGCCCGCGAAGCTCGGCGGTGGCTCGTCGGCGCGGGGCGGGCCGAGGGGGATGGGGTGCTCGCGGACGGGGACCGTGCCGAGCACGCGCAGCGGGTTGGGGCGCGGGCCTTCGGCGGCAGCCTCCGCTTCAGCTTCGGCTTCGGCCTCCGCCTCCGCCTTTGGCTCAGTCGGCTCGGCCGCCTCGCTCAGGCTCACGCGCAGCTCGCCCACGCGCAGCTCGAGCAGGCGGTCGCGCCCGGCCCGGACCCACAGGGTCTGCGTCACGTCGCTGTACCAGGCGTCGGTCCACGGCGCCTCGATGGACTCGGGCGAGAGCCCCGGGAGCAGCGGCCGATCCCACTCGCCGTCGCGGAAGCGGACCAGCATGCCGTCGCGGCCGACGAGGTGGATGGTCCCGCCCGGGGTCGCGGCGGCGTCGAGGGGGCGCAGGGTCTCGGGGTAGGGGTAGACCCGCCAGCGCAGGTTGCCGCGCTCGTAGAGCGCCCGGGTCTTGCCGATGGCGTAGATGAAGCCGCCGGAGTCCACGGCCACGGCCACGAGCTCGTCGCCCTCGAGCAGCGGGACCCGATCCTCGGCGACGCTGCCCGGGCTCCAGCGCACGACCCCGCCGTCGGCGGCCACAAACACGGCCAGATCCCCGCCCAGGCCCCGGCTGCCGTCGGCGTCGATGAACACCGACTCGCCCTGGGCCCCCTCGAGGGCCTCGCGCAGCGCCTGGCCGTCGCGGTCGACGACGAACAGGCTGCCCTTGCCGCCCGCGACCACGCGCTCTTCGCCGTCGAAGTAGAGCGAGCGGACCCGCTCGTCTCCGCCCTGCGCGTCCTGGGGGAGCTCGATCGCCCGGCCCGGATCGCCCGAGTCGACCACGCTGGTCCCCGGCGCTGGCGCCTCGGCCTCGTCCGGAGCCTCGGTCAGCGCCAGCGCCAGCGCCGACGCCAGGCAAGCGCGCAGCGCCAGCCCGATCATCCGCGCCCCTGCGCCGCGACCCAGGCCCGCACCCGACGGCGGAGCACCGGCAAGCTCACGGCCCCGGCCCCGAGCACCTGGTCGTGGAAGGCGGCGATGTCAAAGCGGTCTCCGAGCGCGGCCTCGGCCTCGGCGCGCAGCTTCAAGATCTCGAGCTGGCCGTACTTGTAGCCGAGCGCCTGCCCCGGCCAACCGACGTAGCGGTCGACCTCGTTGACGATGTTGGTCTCGGCCAGGGCGGTGTGCTCGCGCATGAAGGCCCGGGCCTGCTCGCGGGTCCAGCCCTTGCTGTGCATGCCCGCGTCGACGACCAGCCGAGACGCCCGCCAGGCCTCGTAGCTCAGCGCCCCGAGGCGGTCGAGGTCGTCGCGGTACAGGCCCATCTCGTCGGCGAGGCGCTCGGTGTACAGCGCCCAGCCCTCGACGAACACGGTCACCCCGGCGGTCCGCCGGACCATGGGCAGCTCGTCGAGCTCGAGGCTCAGGGCGATCTGCAGGTGGTGCCCCGGCACGGCCTCGTGGACCGCGAGCGCCCGGGCCTGAAAGCGCGGCCGCGTCGTCGGCTTGGAGGTGTTGACGTAGTAGTAGCCGATGGCCTCGTCGGGGGTCGGCGGGCCGTAGTAGCCGACGTAGGTGAAGGGCGCCTGGTAGTCGGGGATGCGCTTGACCTCGCAGGGGGCCTCGGGCAGCGCGTTGAACCACTTGGGCAGCTCGGCGGTGGCGGCCGCGAGGCTGTCCTGGGCGAAGGCCTCGACGGCCTCCGGGCTGTCGAAGTACAGGGCCGGATCGGTGCGCAGGCGCTCGAGCACCGCCGCGCGCCCGCCCTCTTTGACGAGCGCCTCGCCGAATACGGACGCGCCCAGGCGCTCGAACTCCGCGTCGATGCGCGCGATCTCCTGCAGGCCCAAAGCGTGGATGTCCTCGGCCGTGCGCGGCTCGCTGAGGTGCCGGAGGATCATCGCCTCGTAGCAGGCCGCGCCCTCGGGCAGGGCGCCGATGCCCACGGCCTCGGGGCCGCGCGCGGCCCCGAGCAGCTCGTCGCGGACCAGGGCGGCGAAGCGGTCCACCCCGGGGCGGAGCTCGCCGTCGATCACCGCTTCGAGATCGGCCTCGAAGGCCGCCCGCTGCTCGGCGGTCCAGCCCGCTCGTTGAGCCTCGAGCTTGTCCCCGGCCTCGATGAACAAGCCCCAGCCCTGGGCCTCGGTGCCCAGCTGCGAGTCGAGCAGCTCGGCGACGCGCTCGAGGGTCTCGCGGTCGGCGACCCGGCCGCGGCTCAGGCCGTCGCGCAAGTCGGCGATCCACGCGTCGACCACGGGCCCGTAGGCGCGCAGGCGCTCGAGCTCCGCCTCACCGGCGGCGGCGTCGACGAGGTAGGCCCGGCCAAAGGCGCCGTTGATCACCTCGACGGGGTTGGTGTTGAGGGAGATCGACCACGACCAGTACTCGCACACCTCCGCCGCGCGGCTGCTCTCGAGCTGGGCCCGGAAGGTCGCCGCCGTGATCGCGTCGCGCTCGCTCAGGCTCGCGTTGGCCTCGATGGTGTCGAGGGCCGCCAGCCACCGCTCGCGCCGCTCCCGACCCGCCTCGCGCCCAGCCGGGCCGTACTCGCCCCAGCCCGGCGCGCCGTAGTAGGGGCTGTGGTCGAGGGTGCTGCCCCAGTGCTCGGCGAGCAGCTCCCGGAGCTGCGGGTCGTCGACGCCGACGACCGCGTCCGCGATCGCCTCGGCCCGGCCCGCGTCGGTGTCCTCGGTCTCCGTCGGCGTCACCGCGTCCGTCGGGTCCGCGTCGGGCCCCGGGCGGCAAGCCGTGAGGGCGACGAAAGAGGCGAAGAGCGCGAGACGGGAGAGCGAGGACGGGCGGGGCATGGACGCGACGGAAGGATTTCAGGCCCGGGCAATCCGCGCAAGCCGGCCCCTGGAGCTATCCGTCCTCGCCCCCGGGCTGGACCTCTGCGCTGCGCTCTTTGGGCCACAGCGACGCCAGCGGCCCCGCGAATTTGAGCGGACCGACCATGCGCCAGAACGCGAGCAGGACCAGCGAGTACACCAGCAGCACCCCGAGCACCGTGAGCTGCTGCCCCGGATAGCCGTCGGCGAAGGTCCGCACCGGCCACGGCATCATCGCAAACAGGGGCAGGGCCAGCAGGGCCGAGGGCGTGACCGCGAGGACGTAGTTGCGCGCCGTCGGGCCCTGGAGCTGGGGGTCGAGCATGCGCAGCAGCGCCAGGCCCGTGGTCGCCGTGCCCGTGAGCGCGCCGTAGGTGATGATCGCGTGGTGGAAGGGCTGGTCGGGGAAGGCACGCCGCGCCAGCCACACGCAGGCCAAGAGCGTGCTCAGCCCGCCCATGGTGGTGATGAACAGCACCGGCGCGAGGTACTCGAGGAAGACCTCGATGCGCACCGCCGCCAGGGCGGCGCAGGTCGCCACGTCGACGATCGCGCTGGAGATGCGCGCGAGCAGGTCGTCGTCCAGGGGCGTGCCGCCGGGGAGCTTCGCGGCCAGGGGGCGCAGGGCCAAAGCGAAGCCCGTGGCGATCAAAAAGTGGAAGCCGTAGATCGTCGACTGCCGATCCTCGGGCACGAGCGGGGCGACCTTGGACAGGAACAGCCAGGTCCCCAGGTAGACGATGGCGATCGCCACGAGCTGGCCCGTGAGCGGCTCGAGGCCGCCGAGCTCGGCCCGGCGCGCGGGCGGGCGCTCGCACGGGGCTGCGTCCGCGTCCGCGCCCTCGCCCTCGGCCCCGCCGCCGAGCAGCGACAGCCCAGCCTGCTCGTGCCAGCCGCGGCGCCGGCCATAGGCGACCAGGGCCACGCCCCCGACGCAGCACCACGCGTAGCCCATGGCCGCGACGATCAGCCCCAGCTGCGCCCCGTCGGCGAAGCCGTAGTCCTTCGCCCAGCTCCCGCCCAGGGTCATCGCCGGCCCCGGGCCCTGGTTGAAGCCCAGGGGCAGCAGCATCGAGAAGCCCGAGTGCAGCGCCTTCTCGCCCGCGGCCGCGTTCCAGATCAGCACCGCGAGCAGGCCGATGACCCCCTGCATGGCCGCCAGCGCCGGGATCGCAAAGGTGATCGAGCGCGTCGCCCCCGAGCGCGAGTTCTTCTGCGGCGCCTGCAGGCTGACCGAGATGAACACCAGCGCCAGCGCGTGGTAGATGATCAGCTCGAGGCGCTCGCTCGAGAAGGGCAGCAGGTCCGCGCCCGCCGGGCCCAGGGCCATGCCCAGCACCCCAGCGATGAGCGCGTCGGGCATGCCCAGGCGCTGCAGGGGCGGGAGCAAGCGGCGCAGGCCGACCGCCGCGGCGATCAACGCCACGATGATCAGCAGGTCTTGTACGTAGCCTCCGGCCCAGTACTGCACGGCGGCTAGTGTGCCACCGGACTAGCCTGCGTGGGCCCCAGTCCCCCAAACAGAGACTCCTGTCACAGGTCCGGGGCACAGGAGGGCGGAAGCCCGACCGCCGGGGAGGAGGCCCCGTGACGGCTTTGCCGGCGCGGGGGAGGGACCGCGAAGCCCCTCCATCGAGATTAGGGGCTAGGGGGCCGTGGAAGGGCTTCCGGTAGGAAGTCCTGGTGCGGGCTCCTAGCTGTACACTTCTTCTCGAAGCACGCCGATGAAGGGCAGGTTGCGGTAGCGGCCGTTGTAGTCGAGGCCGTAGCCGACCACGAACTCGTTGGGGCACTCGAAGCCCACGTACTTGGCCCCCATGTCCTCGTTGGGCTTGCCCGCGCGCACGACCTTCTTGTCGAGCAGCGCCGCGATCTCCACGCTCGCCGGGCCCCGCCCGCGCAGGTTCTCGCGCAGGTACTGCAAGGTCAGCCCCGAGTCGATGATGTCCTCGACGATGATCACGTCGCGGCCGCTGATGCTCCGGTCGAGGTCCTTGAGGATGCGGACCACGCCCGTGGACTTGGTGCCCTTGTAGGAGGACACGGCCATGAAGTCGACGGTCAGGGGCAGGTTGATGGCCCGGGCCAGGTCGGCGAGGAAGGGGTAGGAGCCCTTGAGGATGGCCACGAGGAGCGGCTCCTTGCCCGCGTAGTCCCGGGTGATCTGCTCCCCCATGTCGAGGATCGTCGACTGCAGGGTGTCCACGTCGTAGAGGATCTCGCGCAGGTCCCCGCGCAGGCCACCCTCCCAGATCTTCGCGTAGCGCTCCGAGGTGCTCATGGCCGGACGCTACCACCCCTGGAGGTGGGCGCGAAACGCCGGTGAGCGGCCGCGAGCGGCCGTTCTCGGGCCTTTGGAGAAGCTCACGATTTTTCCCCGGGAGATCTCGACCCCCGCGCCCGCGACGTGTCAGCGTGGGGCCATGGCCGCGCCGTCGCCCGACACGCCCGTGGAGTTCTGGTTCGACTTCATCTCCCCCTACGCCTACCTCGCCTGGCAGCGCGTCCACGCCGTGGCCGAGGCCAGCGGCCGCGCGGTCGTCCATCGCCCCGTGGTGTTCGCCGGCCTGCTCAACCACTGGGGTCAGCTCGGCCCCGCCGAGATCGCGCCCAAGCGCCTGTGGACCTTCAAGCAGGTCTGCCGCCGGGCGGCCCGCCTGGGCGTGCCCCTGCAGCCCCCGCCCGGCCACCCCTTCAACCCCATCGCCAGCTTGCGCCTGGTCTGCGCCCTGCACGATCAGCTCGAGGACCAGCGCCGACTGATCGACGCCCTGTTCGACGCGACCTGGGGCGGCGGCCCGGGGGTCCACGACGCCGAGGCCCTGGCGGCCACCCTGAGCGCCGCGGGCTTCGACGCCCCCGCCATGCGCGCGCGCGCCCGCGAGCCCGAGGTCAAGCAGCGCCTGCTCGCCAACGCCCAGGAGGCCATCGAGCGCGGGGTGTTCGGGGTCCCGACCATGCTCGTCGGCGACGAGCTGTTTTGGGGCGACGACAGCTTCGAGGACCTCGACGCCTACCTGCGCGGCGAGGACCTCATCGACCTCGCGGCGCTCTCGGCCTGGGAGGGCCTGCGCGCCGACGCCCAGCGCCAGCGCTAGCGGCCCAGCTCGGCTACGGCCACTCGCGGCGCAGCAGGCCGAGCATGACCGAGTCTTGAACCCCGCCGCCCACGCGCCAGCGCTCGCGCATGTAGCCCTCGCGCTGAAAGCCCCAGCGCTCGAGCAGGCGCAGCGAGGCGTGGTTGTCGGGGTCGACGTCGGCCTCGAGGCGCGCGAGATCGAGGGGCTCCGAGAACGCGAAGGCGATCGCCGCCCCGACGGCCTCCCGGGCCCAGCCCTGCCCCCAGTGCGCCCGCGCCAGGGCGAAGCCGAGCTCCGCCCGGCGGTTGGCCTGGTTGACCTGGTAGAGGCTCACGGTCCCGATCACGGCGTCGTCGACCTTGCGGGCGATGCCCCACTGGTAAAAGCGGTGGGCGTGAAAGCCCGCCTGGATCTGCTCGACCATGGCCTCGGCCTCGTCGAGCTTCGCCAGCGGCAGCGTGCTCCAAAAGCGCATCACCTCGGGGTCCGAGAAGATCGCAAACAAGCTCGGGGCGTCGGCGAGGGTCAACCACCGCAGCCGCGCCCGCTCGCTCTCGAGGGTCGGCAGGCGCTCGCCGTCGAGGGCGGCCATCACTTCGCCGCGTTCTCGGCCCAGGCGACCAGGGCCTTCAAAAAGCGCCGATCCACGGGGCGCTCTTCGAGGTAGCTGGCGTGGTTCGAGGTCCCGTCGGTGGCCTTGAAGTGGTGGTCGAGGTGCTCGAAGCGGGCGACGGTCAATTTCCGCTTGTGCTTGGTCGCCGAGGCCTCGAGGGCGGAGACGTCCTTGACCGGATCGACCTCGAAGTCCTGGCCGCCCTGGGCCAGCCACATCGGCACGCGGGCCCGGAAGATCAGCGCGTCGGGGTCCTCCTGGAGGATCTCGCCGTACCACTGGGCCATGGGCTCGAGGTTGGGCGGGAGGCCCTCGCCGCTCTCGAGGGCCGCGAGCACGTCGGGCTGGGCGGCGAAGAGCTCGCGGTAGCCCCGGCCTGGGGTCGCGAGCATGGCCACGCCGACGATCTCCCGGGGGCGCATGGCCGCGAGCGCGAGCGCCCGCCAGCCGCCCTCGGCGTGGCCGATCGCCAGGATGTGGTCGGGGTCGACCTCGGCCTGGACCAAGAGGGTGCGGAAGGCCCGCTGGGCGTCGCCGCGCTGCCCCGCCCAGCTCATCGGCGCCTGCTCGCTCTCCCCGATGCCGCGCTCGTCGTAGCGGATGACCACGAAGCCCGCGTTGGCGAGGGCGTCGGTCATCTCGTGGTAGCCCAGGTCCACCGCGGGCGGCCCGGCGAAGCCGTAGCGATCGGCCGAGACGCTGCCGTTCAAGAACACCACGCCGGGGTACGGCCCGGGGCCGTGGGTGTCCGGGTCGGGCACGAGGACCTCGCCGGCCAGGCCCGCCTCGCCCGGCTGCCCCGGGAGCTCGACGGGGCGGATCGAGAAGCTCGCGTCCGCCGGTTTTTGGTACTTCAGCCCCTTGGGCCCGATCACCTCCCACTCCGGCCAGCGCGGGTGGGCCATGGTCGTGACCACGAGCTCGTCCTCGCGCACCTCGATGCGGTTGATGCGGCCGTCCTCGAACCAGATCTCCTCGCCGAGGCTGGTGTCGAGGACCACCGTCGTGCCCTTCTTCTCGACGGTCGCCGACCACGGATCGGCCCTGCCCGCCGACAGGCTGATCAAGCGCCACTCGTTCTCGCCGAGGACCAGCTCGCGGGCGCCGAACATCAGCTCCTCGTGGATCGTCGACATGTAGCCCATGAAGGCCGTGCCGGGGTCGTAGGCCAGCTCTTCGCGCTCGATCTGCGGCAGCCCGGCGTCGGCCTCGATGCGCAGCATGGCGTCGCCCGGGTCCACGGCGAAGCTCAGCTGCGCGGCCATCGAGCGCTCCCACCCGCCGACGAGGTTGCCCTCGCCGTCGACGAGCAGCTCCGAGGCCCAGCGCACCGGCTTGGACCCCGGCGGCAACAGCTCGACGCGGGTCTCGATGCGGTGCAGGGTCTCGCCGGCCTGGACCACGGTGCCGCCGTAGCGCCCCCAAGAGCGCCCGATCGTCGTGCCCAGCTGGGTGAATTCAAACGCCCGGATCTCCCCGACCTCGTAGAGCTCCCCGATCGCCCGGGCCGGGTCGACCACCGTGTCCACCTCGGCCGCGGCGCCCTCCCCCGGGCTCGCGCTCCCCTCCCCCGGAGGCGGCGGCGTCAGGCAGGCCGTCGCGCTCCCAGCCGTGGCCGTGAGCAGAGCGGTGAGGGCAATCCCTGGCCAAGGCCGATGCATCCGTCGGACTATACAGGCGCCATGCCCTGGGACCGAGACCAGATCGCCACCCGCGCAGCCCGAGAGCTGGAGCCCAACAGCGTCGTCAACCTCGGCATCGGCATCCCGACCCTCGTCGCCAACCACATCGGCCCCGAGCAGAACATCTTCTTGCACTCGGAGAACGGCCTGCTCGGCATGGGCCCCTTCCCCCACGACGACGAGGTCGACGCCCAGGTCATCAACGCCGGCAAGCAGACCGTCACCGTGCTCCCCGGCGGCAGCACCTTCGACAGCGCCCTGAGCTTCTCGATGATCCGCGGCGGCCACGTCGACGTCGCCATCCTCGGCGCCATGCAGGTCAGCGCCGCCGGCGATCTCGCCAACTGGATGGTCCCCGGCAAGAAGGTCGCCGGCATCGGCGGCGCCATGGATCTGGCCACCGGCGCCCGCAAGGTCATCGCCGTCATGCGCCACCGCTCCCGGGACGGCGCCAGCAAGGTCCTCGAGGCCTGCACCCTCCCGCTCACCGCCATGCGCTGCGTCGACCTGGTGATCACCGACCTCGGCGTCCTGCGCCCCATTGGCGCAGGCTTGGGCTTCGAGCTCGTGGAGCTCGCCGAGGGCGTCGACGAGGCCGCGATCCGCGAAGCCACCCAGGCCCCGGTCGTGCGCGCCTGAGCTCCAGCTTCGCCGAGAATTGTGAGCAAGCACAACGCTGGGGGGCTGGCGTCTGCCGACGGTTCGTGTAGGTTTCGCGTCCCACCGGGCTTGTAGCTCAATTGGCAGAGCAGCGGACTCTTAATCCGCGGGTTGTAGGTTCGATTCCTACCAGGCTCACTCCCGAGACCGCCGACTTCGGCGGTCTCGTTTTTGGTTCAGGATCCGAGCCGCGGCACCGCGGGCAGGCTCCCGCCCTCGGAGGTCGACGCCCGGCCCAACCACGGCCCCAGGCGCTCGCGCAACAGCGCCGCGGCGCCTTCCATGAGCGCGTCGGCGATCTGGTCGACGTGCCGCGCACGCCACGGCTCGAGGGCCGTGCCGCGCACCCACTGGTTGAAGGCGCCCATCGAGGGCCCGCAGTGGACCTGATAGTCGGAGCGCTGCTCCGCCGCGCCGGTCAGCGCCAGGCGGCTGGTGTGGGCGAAGTACCACTTGAAGATCATCGCCATGCGCTGCTTGGGGCTCGCCGCGGCCCGGGCCAGGAGCTCGGGGCGGTGCTCGCCGTACCAGCGCTCGCACTCGGCCCAGACCTCGTCGACGCTGCGCTTGAAGTAATTGCGCTCGATCCGGCGCAAGGTCGCCGGGGCGATGTCCTCGATGCGCTCGTGGAGGCGGTAGAGGTCGTAGAGCTTGTTGGCGCGGACGGGGAAGAGCAGGCCCTTGCGCGCGACCTGGACCCGAGAGCCGAGCTCGAACATGTCGCCGGCCGGGGCGTAGTCGGTGTCGGCGACGTCGAGGGTCGCGAGGATGTCCTTGACGGCGTCGCTGGTCCCGGCCTCGGGGGTGCACTGGTTGATCGAGCCGGTGAGCACGTAGTCGGCCCCGAGCATGAAGGCCGCGAACGCGGCGCTGGGCGTGCCGATGCCCCCCGCCGCGCCCACGCGGACGCGCTCGGGGTGCGGGCGCGCGGCCATGGCCGCGTCGCGCAAACTGGCGATGGCCGGGAGCAAGGTCGGCAGCGAGCCCATGTCCGTGTGCCCGCCCGAGTCGGCCTCGACGGTGAGGTCGTGGCACAGGGGCAGCTCGCGGCCGAGGGCGGCCTCTGTGGCGCTGAGCTTGCCCTCCCGGACCAGGGCGTCGAGGAGCTCGGCGGGCGCGGGGGCCATGAGCTGCGCGGCGACCTCGGGGCGCGAGACCTTGGCGACGACGCGGCGCGCGGCCACGACCTCGCCCTGGGCGCCCCGCCGAGCGCCCCGCAGGCGGAAGCAGACCAGCGCCGGGCTGACCTGCATGAAGGCCGAGGCCTCGAGGGTGTGGACGCCCTTGCGCAGGAAGAGCTCGACCTCGGCGAGCTCGCGGGCGGCGTCGTCGGGGTGGGCGAGGAGGTTGCAGCCGTAGATCCCGTCTGTGCCGAGCTCGGCCTGGACCGCGTCCACGGCTCCGTCGATCTCGGCGAGGGACAGGCCGCCCGTGCCCAGGAAGCTCAGCAGCCGCGCCTTGCCCATGCGCGCGACCAGGGCCGGCGAGGCGATGGCGCGGTACATCGAGCCGCTGGCGTAGGCCAGGCGCACGCGGTGCGCGGCCTGGAAGGCGGGATCGCCCAGGGCGGCGGCGTCGAGCTTCGCGGGCGCGGGCGCGGGAGCAGGCGCAGGCGCAGGGCGTCCGGAGCCGAGGCTGCGGATCTTCGGGGTCATGCGTCCGCGCGGAGTCTCCCGCTCGGGCGTGCGTGGCTTGGCGCGACCGCCCACGGGCAACACCCGCACCCGCGGCAGCTTGGTCGAGGGGCGGCGAACGGGGCGAGGCTCGACCTTCGGGGTCGCCTCGACCTCCGGAGCCACCTCGACCTTCGGCGTCGGCTCGACCTTCGGCGCCGCAACGACCTTCGGCCGCGGGGCCTCCTGGATGCGCCGGATCATCTTGGTCAGCACGTCCCCGGGCCCGCACTCGAGAAACTCCGTGACCCCGACGTCGAGCATGTGGTGCACCGACTCCACCCAGCGCACCGCGCCGGCGATCTGCTCGCTGAGCCAGGCCGCGACCGTCGCCTCCGTGTAGGGCTGGGCGCTGACGTTGGCGATCACCGGGCTGGCCGGGGCGCGCAGCTCGAAGCCCTCGAGGAAGCGCGCGAAGGCGTCCTGGGCCGGGCGCATGGCGCGGGAGTGGAAGGCCGCCGAG
Source organism: Plesiocystis pacifica SIR-1 (assembly GCF_000170895.1). Taxonomy (GTDB): domain Bacteria; phylum Myxococcota_A; class Polyangia; order Nannocystales; family Nannocystaceae; genus Plesiocystis; species Plesiocystis pacifica. The sequence goes on from NZ_ABCS01000005.1 coordinate 158,866, forward strand.
ACGTTGAGGACCGCGTAGGCGCGGATCGGCTCGGCCTCGAAGATCGGCTTGAGCCGGGCGATCTCGGCCGTGGGTCCGGAGATCACGGTCTGCGTCGGCCCGTTGAGGTTGGCGACGTCCACGGTCTGCGCCCCGCTGCGCGCGAGCACGGCCCGGACCGCGTCGGCGTCGATGCCCAGGACCGCGGCCATGCCTCCATCGGCGGCCTGATCCATGAGCTGCGCCCGGCGCTGGACCAGGCGCACCCCCGTCTCGAAGTCGAAGGCCCCGGCGGCCCACAGCGCGTTGTACTCGCCCAGGCTGTGCCCGGCGAACAAAGCGGGCGCGCGGCCGTTGCCGTGCTCGCCCCGGACCTCGAGCCAGTGCAGGGCGTTGACCACGAACAGCGCCGGCTGGGTGAACAGGGTCCGGCTGAGCTCGCGCCTGGGGTCGCGCAGGCACAGCTCCTCGATGGAGTAGCCGAGCACGGCGTCGGCCGTGCGCACGAGCTCGCGGTGGCGCTCGAACAGGCCCTTGCCCATGCCGCGGCGCTGGGCGCCCTGACCGGGGAACACGACGGCGAGGCTCATCGCGCACCTCCGCGGCCCTCGAGGGCGCGCCGGCGCATGTCCGCCGGCAGCACCGAGCGGTTGTAGACGTAGTCGCGGAGCACGTCCTCGCCGCCCTCGACCACGGACACGTAGCGCATGTCCCGGACGAGCTTGCCGATCAGCGAGTCCTCGGTGTAGCCGAGGCCGCCGAACATCTCCGAGCCCACGCTGGCCACGCGCCAGCCGATCTGCCCGCACACGACCTTGGCCGTGACCGTCGACGCCAGCGAGCCGGCGGCCATGAACACCGCCGCGGCGTCGCTGCGCCCGCGCAGCGCGTCGAAGTCTCGGGCCGCGGCCTTGCACACGCAGCGCATGGTGTCGATGTCCATCTGCACCTGGCCGAGCTTGGCCGCGAACACGGCGTTGTCGATGAGCGCCTCGCCCTTGACCCGCTTGTCCTGGGCGTAGTCGAGGCACAGGTCGCGGATCCGCCGGGCGATGCCCAGGGCGCACGCGGCGATGAGCGTGCGGCTGGGGTTGAGGCCGATCTCCAGCAAGCGCACGCCGTTGCCCTCGAGGGCCGCGTCGGCGGGGACCCGGCAGCCGCGCAGGCGCAGCTCGTAGGTCGCCGAGCTGCGCACGCCGATCATCGGCCAGCGCCGCAGCACCTCGACGCCGGGACGCGTCAGCGGGTCCTCGACCACGAAGCCGCGCAGCTCGTCGCGGGCGACGTCGCGGGCGATGACCAGCCAGTGGTCGGCGATGCCGGCGTTGGTCGAGAAGTACTTCTCGCCGTCGAGGACCCACTCGTCGCCCTCGCGCCGGGCGGCCGTGGCCATGCGCAGGAGCTCCGAGCCGGCCAGGCGCTCGCTGCCGAGGGTCGCCGAGGTCACCCCGCCCCTGGCCAGGGCGCCGAGGCAGCGCCGCTTGTGGGCCTCGCTGCCGTAGAGGTCGATGACCGTGGAGCCGATCACGGCGATGAACAGGGACAGGGCCAGGCCGGCGTCGCCGTAGGCGAGGGCGTCGACGATGTCCACGCTCTCGCTCAAGCTCAGGCCCCGGCCGCCCTGGGCCTTGGGCACCCACCAGTTGTCGAGGCCGCGCTCGACGAACTCTTGGTACTGGCGCGAGGGCGCCTTGGGTCGATCGTCCAGCCGCAGCTCGCGGCCGAGCACGCGCTCGCGGACGAAGGCCTCGACCGGATCGGTCAAGGTCTCGGCGCGCGGCTCCAAAGAGAGGTCGTGGGATAAGTGCATGGACTCAGCCTCGGTGAGTGGGGGTGGGGTCGAGGGGGGAAGCAGGGGTGGCCCCGGCGCGCAGGACCGGCGCCAGGGCGGTGGTGATCAGCTCGAGCACCTGGCCCTGGTGGGTGCCCAGGAACAGGTGCCCGGCGGCGAAGGTGCGCATGGTGAAGGGGCCGCGGGTGTGCTCGCGCCAGCCGAGGGCCTCGGCCTTGGTGACCATGGGATCCGCGTCGCCGCGCAGCATGGTCATGGGGCAGCGCAGGCGCGGGCCCGGCGGGCACAGGTAGTTCTCGGCCACCGAGAGGTCCGCGCGCAGGATCGGCACGAAGATGCGCATGAGCTCGGGGTCCGCGAGCACCGTCTCCGGCGTGCCGCCCATGCGCCGCAGCGCCGCGGCCAGCTCGTCCTCGGGCAAGGCGTGCAAGGGCGCGGGGTCGGGCAAGTGAGGCGCGCGGCGGGCCGAGGCGAACAGGTGCACGGGCTCGCGGCCGTAGAGGCGCCGCAGCTGCCGGGCCAGCTCGAAGCCCACGCACGCGCCCAGGCTGTGGCCAAAGATCGCAAAGGGCTGGTCGGGGTTGGGGCCGGACTGGAGGCTCGGACCGATCGCCGCCACGAGCTCGCGCATCAGCGGATCCATGGCGTCGTAGAGCGGCTCGCGCAGCCGTCGCTCCCGGCCGGGGAGCTGCACGGCGCAGACCTCGATGGACTCGGGCAGCGCGTCGCTCCACGGCCGAAACACCGAGGCCGCGCCCCCGGCGAAGGGGATACAGATCAGGCGCACGCGAGCGTGCGGGCGCGGGCGATGGCGGACGAGCCAGGGGCTTTGAGAGGGGTCGGACATGGTCGGAGCAGCGGTCAGGAGAGAAGAGAGAGGGCGCCGGAGCCCTGCGGGCGCAGCAGCGCGTCGAGCTCGGCCTGGATTCGGTCGTGGTTTCCGGGCGCGAGGAGCTCGAAGTGATCGGCGGGCAGATCGACGACGCGCGCGGGCCCGTCGACGCAGGCGCGCCACGGGGCCACGCGGGCCTCGGCGGCGTCGGGGTCCACGGGCTCGCCGCGGGTGGTGAGGCCGGCGCGGAAGTAGAGCAGCTCGACGCCGCGCAGGCGCGGGGCCTCGCCCTCGGCCCAGCGGCGCAGGCCCTCGCCGTGGTGCTCGCACACCGACAGCGCGCCGCGCAGGTGGGCGTAGAGCTGGGCCTTGGGCACGATGGTCCGCCCCGCCGCCCTCAGAGCGGTCGCCAGGGTCGAGGCGTGCAGCGAGGGCGGGACGCCGTCGAGGACGGTCTCGGGCAGGCGGCCCTCGGCGAGGAACATGTCGGCGACCATGCGCTTCCACTGCCGCCCCTCGAGCTCGCCCGTGCCCAGGCTCGCGTCGTCCACGGGCAGGGTGTCGAACAGCACCACGCCGCGGACGACCTCGCCCAGCGCCTGCAGCCGGCTGGCGACCTCGATGGCAAGCACGCCGCCCAGGGAGTAGCCGCCGACGAGGTAGGGCCCCCGCGGCCGGGCGCTGCGCAGCAGCTCGAGGTAGTGATCGGCCTGGGCGTCGAAGTTGGCGAAGGGCGCCTCGGCCCCGTCGAGACCGCGGGCCTCGACGGCGTGCACGGACAATCCCTCGGGCACGAGGCTGGGCATGTCGCGGAACACGAAGGCGAAGCCCGGCGCCCCGTGGATCCACAAGCTCGAGCCCTGCGAACCGGCGGCCCGCAGCTCGACGAGGCCCTTGGGCGGCGCCTCGAGCTCGACGTAGCTCAGGCCCCCGCGGACCCGCTCGACGAGGGCGCCGACGGTCTCGAGCTCGCGCAGGCTCGCCAGGGGCAGGCGCACGCCGAAGCGCTGGCCGATGCCCGCGAGCAGGAAAGAGCCCAGCATGGAGTCCAGGCCCAGCTCGGCGAAGGGTCGCTCGGGGCCCACGCGGCCGACCTCGAGCTCGAGCAGCTCGGCGAGCAGCTCGGACACGCCGCGCTCGACCGCGCCGAGCTCCACGGGCGCGAGCTTCTCCGCCCTCGGCGTCGCCGGCTCGAGCCAGCACACCGTGGGCGCGAAGGGGTAAGCCGGGAGCGCGACCAGGCGCGCGCTCGGGTCCGCGGCCACCGGCGCCTCGACGCCCCGCACCCACAGGCGCGCGAGCTCGGCGAGGCGACCGTTGCGGACCAGGGCGCGCACGAAGTCCTCGCCCTCGGGGCCCTCGAACACGGGATCGACGGCCTCGGCTCGGCCACGGGCGAGGGCGGGCAGGCCCCCGCGCGCGTCGGGTTCGGCCAGCCACGCGCGCAACCCCGCGAGCAGCTCGTCGACCCCGCGAGCGACCACGGCCAGGCGCTCGGGCAGGCGCTCACGAGCGCTGCGCAGGGTGTGGGCCAGGTCGGACAGGCGCGGCGGCTCGGCATCGATGCGCGCGCACGTGGCCGCGACGAGGGCCCGCAAGCGCTCGTCGTCGTGGGCCGAGAACAGCAACAGCTGCGGCCGGTCCGCCTCGTCCGCGGCAGCGTCGGTGGGCGCCTCCCCGGCCTCGAGGATCACGAAGGCGTTCGAGCCCCCCGCGCCCAGAGACTGCACGCCAGCGCGCAGCGGCGCGTCCGTGCTCGGGGCCCAGGGCCGGGCCGCGTCGACGAGCTCGAAGCCCCGAGTCAGGCGCGAACCAGCTTCGGCCGCGCCCGCGGGCAAGGAGGGCGCCAGGGTTCGACGGCGCAGCTGCTCGACGACCTTGATGACCTGCGCCAGGCCCGAGGCCGCCTCGAGGTGGCCGATGCTGGCCTTGGTCGAGCCGACCGGCAATCCCCGCTCGCGCCCGCCGAACACCCGCCCGAGGGCGCGCTGCTCCACGGCGTCGGCGATCGCCGAGCCGTTGGCGGCGAGCTCGAGGTAGTCGAGGCCTTCGGGCTCGAGCCCGGCTCGGTCCAGGGCTCGGCGCGCGACCTCGGCGAGCTCCGCCGTATCGGGCACGCTAAAGCCCGCCGTGCGCCCGCCGTGGCTGCTCGCGCTGCCTCGAACGATCGCCAGGATCGCGTCTCCTCGCGACCGAGCGTCCTTCAACGGCGCGAGCACCAGGGCCGCTGCGCCCTCGCCCGCGACGAAGCCGTCGCCGCCGCCGAACAGCCGCGGCGTCGGCCCGGACGCGCTCAGCCCCATGAGCTGCAGCGCCGCGTGCTTGTGCGGGCTCAGGCTCAGGTTCACGGCGCCGACCAGGGCCAGGGCGCAGTCCCGGCGCGCGAGGGCCTGGCAGGCCAGGTCCAGCGCCGTCAGCCCGGAGGCGCAGGCGTTGTCGAGGGCCAGGCTCGGCCCGCGCAGGTCGAAGGACCACGACACGCGGTTGGCCATGGACCAGTTCGAGCCCGCCGACAGCAGCCCGCGGGTCCGCGCGTCCCCGGCCAGCTCGGCGTACTGCCGGTACATGCAGCCGGTGTAGACGCCCACGCGACGGCCCAGGGCCTCGCGCCGCGCCCGGGGGTAGCCGGCGGCCTCGAAGGCCTCCCAGGCCAGCTCGAGCATGAGCCGCTCGCTGGGGTCGAGGGCTGCGGCCTCGACCCGGCCCATGCCGAACAGGGCGTGGTCGAAGCGATCGACGCCGTCGAGGAAGGCCCCGTAGCGGCTGCCCTCGCCGTGCTCGCGCCAGTCCCAGCGATCCGCGGGGACCTCGGTGATGCTCGCGTTGCCCTCGCGCAGCAGCGACCAGTAGGCGGCGATGTCCGGCGCGCCGGGGAAGCGGCCGGCCATGCCGATGATTGCGACGGCGTCGTCGTCCTCGTCCCGCGGGCGCTCGACCGTCACCGAGGGCGTCGGCGCAGGCACGAAGACTTCGGGCTCGGGCTCGACCTTCGCCTCAGCCTCAACTCCAGCCTCGAAGGCCTCGGGGAAGTCCTCGACCAGGGCGCCGGCGAGCTCGTCGATGACGGGGTACTCGAGGAACAGGGTCTCGGGCACGGCGCCCAGGCTGCGCCCGAGGGCGCGGGCCATGGCGACGGCGGAGATCGAGTCGACGCCGTACTGGTCGAAGCGATCGCTCAACCGCACGCGCGCCGCGGGGACCTCGAGGACCTCCTCCATGACCCCGAGGACCAGTTCGCGCGCCGCGTCGAGGGCTCCGGCCTTGGAAGGCGTCGGCGTCGGCGTCGGCGAGGGCTCGACCTTGGGGCTGGCGAGCCGCGCCCGCAGCCGCTCTCGATCCCCAACCAGGGCGACGCGCTGAGCGTGCGACCCTGCCAGCGCCGCATCGAACGCCGCGGCCACACCGGCCGCGTCGAGCTCGCCAAGGCCCAGGGCCTTGCGCATGCGATCGCGGCTCGCCGCGCTGGGCTGCATGCCGCCCTCGCGCAGGGCCGGCCAGTCGATGGCGCAACAGCTCCCCGAGCGCGCGCCCTGGACTCGAAGGACTTCCCGGTGGTGGGCGAAGGCGTCGAGGAAAGCGTTGGCGTAGGCGTAGGCCACCTGCCCCGGGCTCCCGAACACGCCAGCGATCGAAGCGCACAGCACGAAGCGGCGCACGGGCAGCTGTGCCGTGGCGCGGTCGAGGTTCAGCGCGCCCAGGCGCTTGACGTCGACGACGGTCTCCAGGGACGCGCGCTGGTCCGCGAGGCGCCCGTCGGCCAACACCCCCGCGCAGTGCAGCACGCCCTCGACTCCGCCCCGAGCTTGGGCGTGGGCGACCCACTCGGCCACGGCCGCGGCGTCGCGCAGGTCGCAAGCGCGGTAGTCGACCTCGGCCCCGGCCTCGCGCAGGGCGTCGAGCTTGGCCTGCCCGGCTGCGTCCAGGTCGGAGCGACCACACAGGTGCAGGCGCACGCCCGGGGTCGTCGCGGCGAGGTGGCGGGCCAAGGTCTGGCCCAGGCCGCCCAGGCCGCCGGTGATCAGCCAGCTGTGGACCGGCTCTGCGGGCTGCGTCTTGTCCTCGATCTCGGCGAGCGCGGGGCCCATGCGGTGCCCTTCGACGAGCTCCACCAAAGGCGCCGCGTCGCGACCTCCGAGCGCGCGGGCCTCGGCCCACAGACGCTCGGCGAGCGCCCTCGGCTCGAGGGCGTCGTGGACCACCACGGCCCCGCCCACAAAACCGCTCCACTCCCCGCGCAGCGAGACGAAGGCCGGCGCCAGCGCCCGCAGACCCCGGACGTCACCCGCGGCCCGAGACCACGACAGACAACGCAGCGAGGCGCCCGCGGCCCGAGCGTGCAGGCAGCCGAGCACGCGCAAGAGCGCCACGCCGGCGCGACCGGCCTCGACCTTGGGGAGCGCCCCGGTGCCGTCGAGGATCAGCTCTGGCCACCATCCGTCGGCGAGCCAGGCTGCGACCCGAGCGTCGAGGGCCTCCGGTGCATCGGCGAGGCAAGGCTCCGCCGCCTCGACGACCCACTCGCGGTCCGGACCCGTAGCCCGCAGCGCCTCGCCCAGGTCGTCCATCTCGGCCTGGGGACACAGGACGAGGATCCGTCGCGGAGCCTCTCCGAGCGCCGGCTGCGGCAGCTCGACGGCGGCGTGGGTCGAGCCCAAGGTGAGCCGTCCTTCGCGCGATCGAGTCGCTCCGAGCACCGCGAGCTCGAGCCCGCGAACCTCCCCGAGCACCCGACCGCCGCCGTCGCAGACCGTGAGATCGAAGCACAGCTCGCGCCCCGCCCGAGCGCGCACGTGGGCCCGCGCCGGGAATTTCGCAGGCGCGAAGCAGCGAGCGGCCTCGACCCGTCGAGGGACGCACAGCTGCTCCGCCTGGGTCAGCGCGAACACGGACTGGAACGCGGCGTCGAACAGCGCCGTCCAGCTCGCCTCGCCCGCGCCGTCGAGGTCGACGAGGCACTCGCCCTCGCCCAGGGCGAGGCTCTGGAGCAGGCGAAAGCGCGGCCCGTACTCGATGCCCGCGGCGGCGAAGGCCGCGTAGGGGTCGTCGTGGGTGGGCGCGCCGCAACGTGCCGCGATCGCCTGCAGGTCCACGCGCCCCGCCTCGCCTTCGAGCTCGGGCCGCACATGGACCGTCGCGCAGCTCGAGTCGTCGCTGCGGATCTCGACGCGGCCGTCCGCCCCTCGGTTCAGCGCCAGGGCGAGGCCATCGGCCCCGGCCACCATCGGCGCGAGCAGCTCGAGCTCTTCGAGCTGGCCGCCGCCTTCGAGCAAGAGCGCGATCAACCCGGCCGCGGGCAACAGCGCCCGCCCCTGGATCCGATGCTCCTGCGTGCGCCAATCGTCCGCGCCCAGCATCCACGACGAGGCCTCCGCTTTCCCCAGCGCCTCCTCGCCGATCCAGTAGCGCTCGCGCGCGAAGGGATAGGTCGGCAAGGACATCCGCCGTGGCCCCGGCGTGCTCGCCCCCCGAGCCCAGTCGACCTCACCCCCGACCAGCCACCACCGCGCCCAGACCAGGCGCAGCTCGAGCTCGGCCTCGGGGTGCAGCGCCCGATTCGGAGCCGGACCGCGCTCGCGGGTCGGCAGGCTGCGCCCCACGGACAGCCCCGGGTGCTCGCGCCCGTCCGCGTAGGCGCGCAGCCCCGCGACCATCGCGTCCGCGTCCTCGCCGACCACGACCAGGCGCTCGGCCATGGCCTCACGACCCACGGCGAGGGTGTGGCAGGCCCGACCCAGCTCGCGCGCGGCCTCGCCTCCCTGCGCGAGGGCGTCGGCCATGCGCGCGGCGTAGACCCGCAGACGCTCGGGCTCGCGGGCGCTGAGCAAGAGCAGATGAGGCGGACGCAGCTCGGGCTCGAGGGCGGCCAGGGGATCGGCGAGCTCCTCGACGATCAGGTGCGCGTTGGCTCCGCCCGCGCCAAAGGAGCTCAGCCCCGCGCGCAGGGGCTGCTCGACGCCGTCGAGCACCGGCCGGGTCCACGCCTGGGCCGTCCGCACCAGCTCGAAGCTCGAGCCCTCGAAGGCGACCCGCGGATTCGGCGGATCGCCGTGGATGGCCGGCGCCAGGGTCTCGTGGCGCAGCTGCAAGAGGATGCGCGTGAGCCCGCAGACCCCCGCCGCCGACTCGAGGTGACCGAGGTTGGCCTTGATCGACGCGAGGGCCCGGCGCGGCTGCTCGCCGTCCGCGTCGCGCCCAAAGGCCGCGTTCAACCCAGCGAGCTCGATGGGGTCGCCCAGGGTCGTGCCGGTGCCGTGGGCCTCGACGTAGGAGATGCTGCGCGGGTCGACCTCGGCCCGCTCGAGGGCCCCGCGCACGCACGCGGCCTGGGCCCGGGGGTTGGGCACGGTGTAGCCCGAGGTCTTGCCGCCAGCGTTGATCGAGCTGCCCCGGATCACGCCCCAGATCGGATCCCGGGCGGCGATCGCCTGGGCCAGGGGGCGGAGCACGACGGCGCCGGCACCCTCGCCGTCGACGAAGCCGTCCGCCGCCGCGCCGAAGCTGCTGCAGCGCCCCGAGGGCGAGAGCATGCCCATGCCGCACAGGCCGATGAGCTGCAGCGGGTGGGTGATCAGGTTGACCCCGCCCGCGACCGCGAGCTCGCACTCGCCCCGGCGCAGGCTCTCGCAGGCCAGGTGGATCGCCGTCAACGAGGCGCTGCAGGCCGTGTCCACGGCGAGGCTGGGGCCCGTGAAATTGCACAGGTAGGACAGGCGGTTGGCGATGGACCAAAACGAGCTGCGCGCGCCCACGCCCCGGCCCGCGTCGGCGTGGCCGGCCTGCGCCCGCCCCCAGGCGTTGGCGCCCAGGCCCGTGTAGCCGTTGTTCATCGCGCCCACGAACACGCCCACCCGAGCCTCGCTGGCGGCGAGGCGCGAGGGCACCAGGCCCGCGTCCTCGAAGGCCGCCCACGCGACCTCGAGGAACACCCGCTCTTGGGGGTCCATGGTCCAGGCCTCCCGCGGGGGGATGCCGAAGAACATCGGGTCGAAGCACTCGGCGTCCTCGAGCACGCCGCAGCGCGCCGTGTAGAGGGCCCCGGGCTCGCCCCGCTCGCCCAACCATCGCCGCCAGTCAAAGCGATCCGTGGGCAGCTCGGAGATGGACTCGCGGCCGGCGAGGAGGTTGGCCCACAGCGCGTCGAGGGTCGGCGCCTCGGGGTAGCGGCCGGCGACGCCGACGATCGCCACGGCGTCCGCCGGGAGGTCGGCGAGGGTCGAGCGCAGCAAGGTGCGCAGGATCTGGCGCTTGCGCGCGCGCTTGTCGGTCGTGGTCATCGTCGATCCCTCGAGTTCGTGCGCAGCGCCTGCGGCGTGGCCAGGGCCCGGTCGAGGCGCGCGAGCAGGCTGTCGAGGGCGTCGTCGGACAGGCCATCGACGACGGCGTCGGACAGGTCGGACGCGGGGGTGTCCGCGGCGGGCTCGGGCCGCGACGCTTGAGCGCGCGCGGGCTCGGGTTGCGGCGCCCGTGGGCGCGGGGCCTCGACGGTCGGCAAGGCCTTGGCCAGGCCCTCGGCGGCGCTGGACTTCAGGGTGTCGGCCAGCGCCTCCAGGGTCGGGTTCTCGAACAGCAAGGTCGCCGGCAGCGGCCCCAGCTCAGTCTCGAGCTCGCGGACCAGCTCCATGCCCACGAGGCTGTCGACCCCGTAGATCTCGAAGGTCGCCCGCGGGTCGAAGTCGGCGGGGTCGAGCTTGAGGACCCTGGCGAAGCGTTCGCGCAGCCAGTCGAGCACGGCCTCACCCTCGACCCCCTCGACATGGCCGCTCGGCTCGACGGAGCGAGTCGCAGGCGCGGGCGCAGCCGCTTCGACGACGGCAGCCTGCGCCCGCGTCCCGACCACGCCGTCGCTGTGTCCGACGACGACGCCCTGCACGAGCTCGCCCTCGGCCACCCCGGGCAGGCCGTGGATCGCCACGGCGCCAAAGCCCTCCTGCGCCAGCAAGCGCCGCCACAGGGCCGGCCCCAGCAGCGGGGCGTGGTCCAGGCGCCAGTGCGGATCTTCGAACAGCCACCACCCCGGCGTCATCCCGAAGGTCAAGGTCGCAAAGGCCTGGGTGGCCACGGTCTCCAGCAGCACGATCGCGCCGCCGGGGCGCAGCGCCGTCTTGATGCGCGCGACCGAGGCCGCGACGTCGCGGGTCGCGTGGACCACGTTGGCGGCCAGGACCACGTCCACGCTGCCCAGCGCCACGCCCTGCTCGGGGAAGGGCCGCTCGAGGTCGAGCTCGAAGAAGCGGGCGAAGGCGTGGGCGCCGAAGCTGCGCTCGCCGTGGCGCACGAAGCCGGCCGAGAGGTCCGTGTAGGCGTACTCGAGCCTATCCGCCCAGCCGAGCTTGGCCAGGCGCGCGAGCACCGAGGCGCTCGTGCCCCCCGTGCCCGCGCCGATCTCCAGCACCCGCAGGCGAGCGTTTGGATCCTCGCGCAAGCGCTCGCGCAGCGCCGCCTCGACGGCCGCGGCCGCGAGCTGGTTGTGGTAGTCGGTGATCGCGTCGCCGGCGTAGATGCCCTCGACGAGCTCCATGGAGCCGCCGGGGAAGAGCACCTCGGGGGCCGTCGTCGTCCCGCGCAAGATCGCCGGGCTCGCCGGCACGCAGGCCTGAAGCAGGCGCAGGTGCGGACCCAGCTCGGGGTAGCGCGCCGCCAGGGCCTCGGTGTTCGCGGCCTCGCGGCGCAGGGCCTCGGCCTCGGCGGAGACCGTCCACGTCCCCTCGCTGCTGCGCTCGAGCGCGCCGGCGTCACGGAGCAAATGGACAAAAGCTGCCCACACGCCGCGGTGCGCTCCGTCCACGCCCAGGCGCGCCGCGGCGGCCTCGGGCTCGAAGCTGCGACCGCGCTCGGGCAGCGCCCCCTCCCGGCTCAGCGCTCCGACCAAGAGCGCCGCGGATTGACGCGTGAGCGCGGCGGCGCTGCCCCGGGCCCGCTCGAGCACGGCGAGGTCGAGGGGCGGCGGCTCGACCACCAGCGCGCCCTCGCGGCTCGGGGCGACGCCCAAGACCGAGAGCGCGGCGTCGTCGTCGATGCCCATGCGCTCGCGCAGCCAGGGCTCCGCGGCGAAGGCCAGCAGCTGCGGCGACGGAGCGGCGAGCACGGCCTCGAAGGCCGCCAGCCCGCGCGCGGGCTCGATGGCGCGGATGCCCCGGGCGGCCAGGCGACGGCGGTAGCGCTCGTCCTTGACCGCGCCGACGCTGCCCCAGTAGCCCCAGTTGATCACCCGCACCGGCACCGAGCCGGCCGCGGCCACGGCCCGACCGTAGGCGTCCTCGAAGGTGCAGGCCGCCGCGTAGTTGCCCTGGCCCGCGTCCGTGGACAGGGACTGGCCCGAGGAGAACAGCGCGATCCAGTCGAGCCCGAGACCGGCGCAGGCCTCGATGAGCTCGACGCAGCCGTGGACCTTGGGCGTCAGCGCCCGCCGGAGCAGGCCCTCGTCCATGGCCTCGTAGGCCACGTCGCACAGATCCATGGCCGAGTGCACCACCCCGTCGAGGCCGCCGAAGGCGTCCGCGGCCTCGCGCACCGCCGCGGCGATGCTGCCCGGCGCGTTCGCGTCGGCGCGCAGGTAGATCGCCCGAGCGCCGGGCGCCTCGGCCTCGAAGCTCGCCAGGGTCTGGCGCAGCTCGGCGTCGAGGGGGCGACGACCGACCAGGGCCACGCGCGCGCCGAGGCCCGCGAGGTGTCGACCCAAGGTCAGGCCCAAGCCGCCGGAGCCGCCGAGGATGAGGTAGGCCCCGCCGCGGCGCAGGCCTGCGGTAGCGCGAGCGTCGGCCGAGGGGCGCAGGGTCTCGAGGCCGCGGGCGTACCAGGCCCCGCCGCGCACGGCCCAGGTCCCCGGGACGCCGCCCCGACAAAGGCACGCGCTCAGGGCCTCGGCGGCCGCGGGCCCGTCGAGGTCTCCGTCGAGGTCGACGAGCTCCACGGTCCAGCTCGGGTACTCCCGGGCCAGGGAGCCCAGCATGCCGTGGAGGCAGGCGTCCGCCGGAGCGGCCGCGCCCTGTCCGGACAGCGGCGCGAGCTCGGCGTGGCCGTCGTGGACCCCAAAGCTGAACGCGCTCACGCGCAGCGCCCTCCGACGCAGGTCCAGGTCGAGCAGCAGTTTGATCAAGCGCAGCAAGGTCAGCGCGCGCCCGGTCGCGAGCTCGGCGAGCTCGAGGCCCTCCTCGCCCGCGCGGGCCGTCGGTCCGCCGCCCAGGAACACCAGGTGTTCGGGCAGGGGCAAGCCGGCGACGCACTCGCGCAGGTCTGGTCGGGCGAGGACCTCGGCGCTGAGCACCGAGACCTCGTCCACGCCCAGGGACTCGGCGACGGCGTCGACCAGCTGCGGGTCATCCTCGACGCACACCACCCACAGCGGGCCGCGGGCCTCGAGCTCGACTGGCTTCGGCGCCGGGACCCGACGCCAGCGCGGGCAAAAGAAGAAGGGCTCGCCCTCCTCGGCGCTCACCGGCCTCGGCGCGGGCTCGGCTGGCTTCGGCGCGACAGGCTTCGCGACGCTCGGCGTGGGCGCGGGGCCCCCGCTGATCCAGTGGCGCTCCCGCGCGAAGGCGTAGCCCGGCAGCGACACCCGCCGCGCGCCGACGAAGAGCTCGCCGAGCTCGTGGAGCTCACCGGCGACCCAGCGCCGACCCACACCTTCGAGGGCCGCGGCGCTCGTCGTGTCGACGACGCCCGGCTGCCCCCCGCGACCGCCGACCAGGCGCCGGCGCAGGGCATCCACGCTTCCTTGCAGCGCCCGGGAGCGCGAGTCCCCGCGCAGCCACGCGTCGAGCTCGCCCAGGAGCTCGCCGACGCTCGACGCGACGATCGCCAGGCGATCGGCGAAGGCCTCGCGCCCGTCCGCCAGGGTGAAGGCGAGGTCGTCGAGGCGCGGCTGCCCGTCGCCCTCGAGGTGCCCGAGCAAAGCCTGGGCCTGGCGCTGGAGCGCGGCCTCGCTGCGCGCCGAGAGCACGACGAGCTGCGGGCCCGCGCAGGCCGGGCGCCCGTCCGCCGCGGGCACATACTCCTCGAGCACCACGTGGGCGTTCGCGCCACCAAAGCCAAAGGAGCTGACCCCGGCCCGACGCGGCTGCGCGCGGCCCTGGGCGTCGCGCGAGCGCGGCCACGGACGCGGCCGATCCACGATGTCCAGGGGCGTACCCTCGAGGCGGATGTGCCGGTTGAGGGTCTCAAAGTGCAGGTTGCCCGGGAGCTTCCCGTGGCGCATGGCCAGCAGCACCCCGAGCACGCCGGCGATGCCCGCCGCGGCCTCGAGGTGACCCACGTAGGTCTTGATCGAGCCGACGCCGACGCGCTCGCAGCCCGGCGCCATGGCCTGCTCGGCCGTCGGCGCCGGGAAGTTGGCGATGGCCTTGCCCAGGGCGTTGAGCTCGATGGGGTCGCCCAGCGAGGTGCCCGTGCCGTGGGCCTCGACGTAGTCGAGCATGCTCGGGTGCAGCCCCGCCCGGGTCCACGCGTCGACGAGCAGGTCCGCCTGCGCGTTGGGGTTGGGGGCCGTCAGCGACTTCGCCCGCCCGCCGTGGTTTTGGGCGCAGCCGCGGACGATCGCGTGGATCGTGTCGCCGTCGGCCAGGGCCCGGCGCAGGGGCTTGAGGAACACCGCCCCGACCCCCTCGCCGCGGACGTAGCCGTCGGCGCTGTCGTCGAAGGTCCGGCAGCGGCCCCGCGGGCTGAGCATGCCCGCGCGGGCGAAGGCCGTGAACATCGAGGGGCTGAGCAGGGCGTTGACCCCTCCGGCGATGGCCATGTCCGCCGCGCCCGTGCGGATCGCCGCGACGGCGTGCATGATCGCGACCAGCGAGCTCGAGCAGGCCGTGTCCACCGGCGAGCTCGGCCCGCGCAGGTTGAGCAGGTAGGACACGCGGTTGGCGAGGATGCTGTGGGTCATCCCCGTCGAGTTGTGGGCGCCGATCGCCCCCGCGGCCTGCTTGACCAGCTCGGTGTAGTCGAGGCCCGCGACCCCGACGTAGAGGGCCGTGCGCGTCCCCGCCAGCGAGGACGGCCGGTGCCCCGCGTCCTCGATGCAGTGCCACACGCACTCGAGGATCAGCCGCTGCTGCGGATCCATGAGCTCGGCCTCGCGCGGGGAGATGCCGAAGAACTGCGGGTCGAAGCGATCGACCTCGGGCATGAAGCCGCCCCAGCGGACCCGGCCGCGGCCGACGTCGCTGGCGGCCTCGGACGCGGCCTGCCAGTCCCAGCGGGCCGCGGGGACCTCGGTGATCAGGTCGCGGCCCTGGTCGAGGGCCGACCAGAAGGCGTCGAGGTCGACGCTGCCTGGCAGCCGGCCGCTCATGCCGACGATGGCGACGGCGTCCTCGTCGACGGGGAGCTCGGGGAGCTCGGGGAGCTCGGGCTGCTCGACCTGCGCGCGCTGGGGCGGCGCGGGATCGGGCGCCGGCTGTGTTGCCACGACTTCTTGCAAGCGCACGCCCTGGCTGCGCATGTCCTCGGCCAGGCTGGCCAGGGAGTCGAACTCGAACATCACCGCCGGGGTGAAGGCCGTGCCGAAGGCCTCGTTGAGCTGGTTGGCGAACTCCGTGAGCTTGAGCGAGTCGAAGCCGAACTCCGACAGGTCGTCGTGGAGCTCGACCTCCTCGAGGCCGAGCCCGACGAGCTCGGCGACGAGCTCGCGCAGGCGCTGACCCAGGCGATCCGCCGCGCCCTCGGTGTTCGAGGGCGCTCGCTCGACCGGGCTCGACGCGCGGCTCGGCGCGACCTCGAAGGTGGGCGCGTCCGTACCCGTCGCCAGGCTCCGGGCCAGGCTGCGCAAGCTGGGGTACGCGGCGAGGCTGGTCGGCGAGCGCGAGCCGCCAAAGCGAGCCTCGAGCGCGCGAGCCAGGGCCGTCGAGCTCAGGGCGTCCGCGCCCAGGTCCCGCAGCGACTCGTCGAGATCGACGTCGTCGAGGGCGAGCCCGAGGGCCTCGGCCGCCGCGCGGCGCACGAAGGCCTCCGCGGCCTCGAGCTCACCCGCTCCGCTGGCCTCGTCCTCCACACCGAGCGCGGCGATCAATCGCTCGACGCGACCGTGGGCCAACGCGACGGCCGGCTCGCCCAGGCTCAAGGCCTCGAGCAAGGCCGCGGCTCCCCGCGCCTCGGGCATGGGCTCGAGGCCCATGGTGGTCGCGAGCAAGCGCTGGGTCTCGGCGTCGACGCCCATGCCCTCTCCCCCGCTTCGCTGCCACAGCGGCCAGGCGATCGAGCAGGTCAAACCATGGCGCCGACCCGCCGCGCGCAGGGCCTCCCGCTCGGCCGCGAAGGCGTCGAGCCAGGCGTTGGCGTAGGCGTAGACGGCCTGCCCGGGGTTGCCCCACACGCCGGACATGGAGCCGCACAGGACCATCCAGTCGAGGGGGCTCGCGCCGAGGGCTTCATCGAGGGCTCGGGCGCCGTCGAGCTTGGGCCCGAGCACCGTGGCCAGGCTCGCGGGGTCTTGATCGACGACCTTCGCGTCCCGGGTCACGCCGGCGGCGTGGATCACCCCATGGATCGCGCCAAAGCGGCGGCGGGCCTGCTCGACCAGCGCCGCTACGGCGCCCGCGTTGGTGACGTCGCAGGGCGCGTACATGGCCTCGCCGCCGAGGGCCTCGAGCTCGCGCAGCAGCGCCTCGATGGCCGCGTCCGCAGGTCGACGACCGCACAGCACCACCCGGGCCGCGCAGCCCTTCGCCAGGGCTCGGGCGAAGGCTGCACCCAGCCCGCCCGCGCCGCCCGTGATCAACACGACCGCGCGCTCGCGCGGGGTCAGGGGTGCAGTCGGCTGACGCCGGAGCATGCGACGGACGCTCCGCTGGCCGGCCTGAACGCGGCGCTCGACCTCTGCGCTGCCGCCCATGTCCGTGCCGAGCTCGGCGGCGACCTGCTCGGCCCACTCGGCCGCGCTCAGGCCTGCCTCGACGCCCAAGCTGGCGACGTCCAGGCCAACGAGCTCGGCCTGCAGCGAGCGCAGGAAGGCGCCCAGGGGCCGCGCGTCGAGCTCGCCATGCAGGGCGAGCAGACGCAGGCGCGCGCGCCGACTAAAGCGCGGACCCGCAGACGTCGGCGCGGCCAACAGGCGCGCGAGGGTGAAGGCCTCGTCGAGGGGGCGCGCCCCAGGGACGTGGACTACCGCGGCGAGGGGCGAAGCGTCGAGCTGCGCGCGGGCCTCGGCGAGGCTCGACGCGAGCACGGGGCGACCCAGGCGACGGGCGAGGGCGTCTCGGTGTGCTTCGTCGCCGCCGATCAGCGCGACGGCGCCCGGATTCAACGGAGCCCCGGGCTGCGCCGGACTCGGCCGCCAGTCGGGCGTCGCCCACAGCAGCTCGCCCGCGTTCGCGTTGGGCTTTCGCTCCGGCTGCGGCGGGGTCAACCGACGCACGCTCAACCCGCGGATCGCCACGCGAAGCGCACCGTCCTCGCCCTCGACCCGGACGCTGAAGCGCTCGACGCCTCGGCGCCCGCCGGGCTCGCGCCACACCTGGACCCGACACGCGTCGCGCATGGTCCCGTGAATGGCCACGGACTCGACCATGAAGGGCACGAAGGGGCTGGCGGACTCGCCCGCGGCGTCCCGCGACCCCGCGCCCTCGGCCAGCGCCAGCCCGATGAGGGACTGGAGCGCGCCGTCGAGCAGACCCGGCGACAGCTGCAGCGAGCCGTCCTCGCGCGCCGCCCCGTTCGGACGCAGGCGGGCGCGGGCGCAGGTCGACGAGGCGCGCAGCTCGGTGATGACCTGGAAGGAGGGCCCGTAGCCCAGGCCCATGGACGCGAAGGCCCGGTAGAGCTCGGGGCCCGCGGGCAGCTCGCGCTCGTCCCCGGTCGGGCGCGGAGCCTCGGCCAAGGACGCCTCGGGCTCGCCCCAGCTCACCCGCCCGCGGGCGTGAACGGGCAGCGAGGCGCCGTCCAGGGGATCCTTCGGCCCGCAGCTGCGGACCTCGAAGTGCCCCGCCTCGGCGTCTCCGCGCCAGCTCAGCACGACCCGCGCCCCCGGCCCCTCGGGGCTCAGCGGACGCAGCCAGACCAGCTCGTGGACGCCCGCGACCCGCCGGCCCTCGAGGAGCTCGGCGGCCGCCCGGGCGAACTCGATGTAGGCCGCGCCCGGGAAGATCGCGCGGCCCTCGACGCGGTGATCGTCGAGGACCCAGGCCTGGGGATCGAGCTCGAGCAGCGCCGCCGGTCGACCGTCGATCTGCCCGCGCTGGACCTGCATCACGGCCGGCGCCGATGTCTGAGCGACGACGGGCTCCGCCGTCGCCTGCGTCCCCTCGGGGATCCAGCAACGGATCTTGCGCAAGGGATGACCCGGCAGGGGCACCGGCGTCGGCGCGGGGGCGCCGAGCAGCGCCGCCCAGTCCGGGCGCTGACCGTGAACGAAGGCCTCGGCCAGCGTCGCCAGGCCTTCGCGCAGCCGCGTCACGTCGCGCTCCGTTCCCAGCTCGGCGCTGCGCTGGGCCAGCTCGGCCTTGCTCAACCGAGGCTGGCCGGGATCACGACGCAGGTTCCGAGTCGGCGCGCGCGTCCCCTGCCCAGTGACGAAGGCCTCGATCGCCCGACGCAGCTCGTCGAGGTCGGCGGCCACGAACGCAACGCGCACGGGGAACTCGCTGCGCCCGACCTGAAGGGTCCAGGCGATGCGCGCCGCGCTGTCCCGGGTCTGCGCGCAATGGTTCGCCAGCGCGCTCAGGTAGGTCCGCAGGGCCTCCTCGGTGCGGGCGCTGACGGGGAAGAGGTAGGCCGAGCGCACCGGAGCCTCGCGCTCGGTCCTCGCCGGCGCCTCCTCGAGCACCAGGTGCGCGTTGGTCCCGCTCATGCCAAAGCCGCTGATCGCCGCGCGCCGTGGGCCCTCGTTTGCCGGAGCCCAGGCCTTGGTCTCGGTGTTGACCACGAAGGGGCTGCCCGCGAAGGCGATGTGCCGGTTGGGCTGCTCGAAGTGCAGCGAGGCCGGGATGCTCTGGTGGCGCATGGCCAGCAGCACCTTGTGCACGCTCGCCATGCCCGAGGCCACGGCCGCGTGGCCGATGTTGGTCTTGACCGAGGCGATGGCGCAGCCGCCCACCGGCGCCGGGGCGCTGCCCCGCTCGGCGCTCGCCTGGGCCCACGCCTGGGTCAGCGCCTGGTACTCGATGGGGTCGCCCAGCGAGGTGCCCGTGCCGTGGGTCTCGATGTAGCCGATGCTCGCCGGGTCCACGTCGAAGTCGCGGTAGACTTGGGCCTCGAGCTGGGTCTGGGACACCGTGCTCGGGGCCGTGATCCCGTTGGTCCGCCCGTCTTGGTTGATGCCCGAGGCGCGGATCACCCCGTGGACGCGGTCGCCGTCGCGCAGCGCCTCGTCGAGGGACTTGAGCAGGACCAGGCCCACGCCCTCGCCGGGCACGAAGCCGTCGGCGCGGTCGTCGAAGGCCCGGCACACCCCGGCCGGCGAGAGCATGCCCGCCTGGGCCGCGAACACGTAGAAGGCCCGATCCAGCAGGAAGCTCGCGCCCGCGAGCATGAGCGAGTTTTGCCCGCTGCGGATGCGATCGCAGGCCAGGTGGATGGCCGTCAGCGCCGACGAGCAGGCCGTGTTGAGGACCACCGTCGGCCCGCGCAGGTTGAGGAAATAGGCCACGCGCGCGGCGATCACCGAGCTGTCCGTGCCCCACAACGCCTGGGGCTGCTCGGCCCCGGCGGCGACCAGGCGGCTGAGGTAGTCCCCGTCGAGGCCGCCCGCGATCACGCCGCAGTCGGACTCGGCCAGGCGCTGGGCCGAGTAGCCCGCGTCCTCGATGGTTCGCCAGGCCTGCTCGAGGAACAGCCGCTGCTGCGGTGCGGTCTGCTCGGCCTCGGCGCGGCTGAAGCGGAAGAAGCTCGGGTCGAACTCGTCGATGGCGTCGATGAAGCCGCCGACCTTGCAGTAGGAGCGGCGCTTGACCCCGCGCTGGGGGTCGTGGAAGCCGTCGAGGCTCCAGCGCTCCGGCGGCACCTCCCGCACGGCGCAGCGGCCCGCCTCGAGCATGGACCAGTAGGCGTCGAGGTCGACGGCGCCGGGGTAGCGGCCGGACATGCCGATGATCGCCACGGCGCCGCGCGAGCGCTCGACGGGCGAAGGCGTCGAGGCGACCTGCGCTCGAGCGGGGACCGGAGCGGGCGCGACCGGGGTCGCTACTCGTGCCGGTGCCGGAGCGGGTGCGGGCGCGGCCGCGACGAACTCGGGCAGACCGTCGATGTGCGCGACCAGGGCGTCGTAGCTGCCGTAGTCGTAGAGCACCGTCGTGCGCAGGTTCAGGCCCAGGCGGCGGTTGAGCGCCGTGACCAGGTCGATGCCCGTGAGCGAGTCGAGGCCGTACTCGGCGAAGGCCCGCTCGCCGTCGATCTCCCCGGGGTCCATGGACAGCGCCTTGGCGAGGCACTCGGCCACGGCCCCCGCGCTCGACGTGGACGACCCGGAGACGGGCGGCTGCTCGACGACTCCCGCCAAAGCGGCGACCGGTCGCGGCGCGCTCGGGCGCGGCTTTTGCTGCACGCGCGGACGCTGACGGCGTCCGTCGGCCTCGGCGACCAGCACGTGCTGGCCCCCCTCGCCAAGGGCGACGCTGCGCACGAAGCCCTCCGCAGCCAGCACGCGGCGCCAACCCGGCACGTCCAGGAGCGGCCCGCCGGGCAGGCGCAGCGCCTCGTCGTCGAAGGCCCACCACCCGTCGAGCAGGCCGAAGGTCAAGGTCGTGAAGGCCTCGACGCGGGTGACCTCGTTGAGCACCAGCCAGCCCCCGCGGCGCAGCAGCGCCCGGGCGTGACCCAGGGTCTCGCGGATGCGCGCCGTCGCGTGGAGCACGTTGGCGGCGAGGACCAGATCGTAGGCCTTGGCCGCGAAGCCCTGGCCCGTCGGCTCGGCGCTGGCGTCGAGCAGGGCGAAGCGCAGCTGCGTGCTAGCACCTGCAAAGCGCGCCCGGCCGTGATCGAGGAAGGCCTCGGACACGTCGGTGTAGGTGTACTCGACGGCAGCGCCAAAGCGCCCGAGGGCCGCGAGCACCCCGGCCGAGGTGCCGCCCGTGCCCGCGCCCAGCTCGAGCACGCGCACGACCTCGGCGCCGGCCGAGAGCCTCGCCTCGACGGCGCGCGCGACCGTCCCCGCGCACACCTGGTTGAAGCCGTCGGCGACGGGGTTGTCCTTGTAGATGCCCTCGACCAGCTCCGTGCTGCCCCCGGGGAAGAGCACGTCCGTGGCCAGGGTCTCGCCGCGCAAGATCCCTGGGGCCGCCGCGACGCAGGTGTCGAGCAGGCGCTGGTGGGGCTCGAGGCTCGCGGGCAACGGCGCGCTCACGCCCGACCCCTTCGCAACCAGGCGGCACCCCGAGGCCGTCTCTTCCAGCAGCCCGCGCTCGCGCAACAGACCGACGAGAGAGTCGAACAAGCGGTGGTAGCGAGGCTGGACCCCCGCCTGCGTCCGCCAATCCTCGAGCGCGCCGGCGTTCAGGCCCAGGCCCGCGAACAGGGCGAGCAGGCCCGCGTCCAGGCGGCCCTCCCAGACCGCGCGCGCGCTGGCGTCGACGTCGAAGGACACGCCCTGGGTCAGGGCGCGCAGGGGCTGCTCGTGGGTCGCCAGCTCGAGGCTCGAGCGAGCAGCACGCCCGCCGGGGACGAGCGCGGGAGCCTCGAGCGCGCCGAGCTCCGCGAGCACGTCCGGGGCCGCGTCGATCAACACCACCCGGGCCAGGTCCGAGGCGAGCACGCCCTCGATGGCGTCCAGGCCCTGCTCGGGATCGATCAGCCCGTGACCGATCGCGGCGAGGCGCTCGCGGTTGCCCGCCTCAGCCGTGGGCCCGCTGCCCCAGTAGCCGCAGTCGACCACCTTCAAGGGCCACGGCGCGTCCACGCCCGCGTCGGCGAGGGCGTCCTGGTAGGCGCTCGCCGCAGCGTAGGCTCCCTGGCCGCGGTCGCCGACCATGGACTGGATCGAAGACACGATCAGGAAGAAGTCCAGCGCCACGCCACGCAGGGCGTCGACGAGGTGACGGACGCCCTCGACCTTGTAGTCGTGGGCCGCCGCGAAGCTGGCCGCGTCGAGCTGAGCGAGCTCGGCCTGGGCGAAGGCGAGGGCCGCGAACACGACCCCGTCGAGGCCCTCGCAGGCCCCGAGCAGCTCGGCCACCGCGGCCTCGACGGCCTCGGGGTCGCCGACGTCCGCCTGGACGTAGAGGACCTCTCCGCCGGCCTCGGCCACCGCCGCGGCTCGCTCGGCGACCTGCCCCTCGAGGGGGCGCCGGCCCATCCACACCACCGTCGCGCCGCAGCGCCGAGCCAGGCGCATGCTCAGATCAAAGCCGATGGTCCCCGCGCCGCCGACGATGAGGTAGGTGCCGCCCTCGACGAAGGCCGAAGCCTCGAGGGCGCCCGCGTCGACGGGCACCAGGGCGCGGCGCCACAGCCCGCCCTCGCGCAAAGCCAGCGCCGTCGAGCGGCGCTCCGCGGGCGCGCGCCAGTCCATGGCGCTGCTGCCAGCCTCGACGTCGAGGCAGCGCACCCGCCAGCGGGGGTGCTCCCGGGCGATGACCGTCGCCAGGCCCGAGAGGCCCGCGGCCGCCCCCGGGAAGGGCCGAG
>NZ_ABCS01000004.1 GCF_000170895.1 Plesiocystis pacifica SIR-1
AGGCGCCACCTCGGCAGTCTGTCCCGCCGCGGGACGGGGCGCCCGCAGATCCAGGCTCAGGGGCTGTGAATGGATTCACAGCCCCGGCCTACCGAGAAAGGCAGCCGCCCACGGGTTCAACGCCAGCTGAGTCCGTGGACGACGCTTTCGTGGATCATGGGTCCCGGGGTGGGCGACTGCTAGCCGTCGGGCTCTCCGGCCGCGCGGGCCCGGGCGGCCGTCGACGGGGCGAGCCGCTCCGCGCCGGCGTAGACGCACAGCCGACGCCCGCGGACGAAGGCGACGAGGGTCAGCCCCGCGCGGCTCGCCAGCTCGACGGCCAGGGACGAGGGCGCGGACACGGCCGCGATCACGGGCACGCCAGCGACCACGGCCTTTTGGGTGATCTCGAAGGACACGCGCCCCGAGACCATCAGCAGCTTGTCGCCGAGCTCGACGCCCGCGGCCATGGCCCAGCCGAGGACCTTGTCGACGGCGTTGTGGCGGCCGACGTCCTCGCGCACGACCAGGCGCTCGCCCGCGGCGGTGAACAGGCCGGCGGCGTGCAGCCCCCCGGTGCGCGCGAACACGGGCTGGTCGGTCTCGAGGGCGCCGGGCAGGCCGTAGAGCACCTCCGCGTCGACGCGCGGGCGGGCGCGAACGAGGGTCCTGGCGCAGCGCTGGCTCGGGCGCAGCGCGGCCTCGATGCTGGCCTTGCCGCACACCCCACAAGAGCTGCTCGCGTAGAGGTTGCGGCGCAGCGCGGCGAGGTCCAGGTCGACGCCCTCGGCGAGGCGCACGAGCAGCACGTTGTCCTCGGCCTCGGGGCTGTCGACGGTGGTGCAGTGGCGGAGGTCGGCGACGGCCGCCGCGTCGGGGACGATGCCCTCGCTCAGCAAGAAGCCCCGGGCGAGCTCGAGGTCGTGGCCTGGGGTGCGCATGACCACGGCCACGGAGGTCCCGGCGATGCGCAGCTCGAGGGGCTCCTCGCGGGCGAGGGCGTCGTCCTTGGCCTCGGGCTGGGCGAGGGCGCCGTCGACCCACACCTGGCGGGGGAGCACGACGTAGCGATCGTCGTCTTCGTCCGCGAGCGGGGCGGGCTGGCCGGGGTTCGCCATGTCCTCGCAGTGTACCCGCGGTCCGACCGGGGAGCGCTCGGCCCTGTTATCCTGGGGAGGCATGGCGCGGACACAGCCAGCTCGGCGCGGGCGCTTCGCGGCTTTGGTGGGCGCCCTGCTGTTCGTGGGCCTGGGCTGCGCGGGCGTGAGCCAACAGGGTCCGCGGCGCTACGCCCCCGTCGAGGAGCTGCGCCGCTGCGGCAAGCGCGAGTGCGTCGAGGGCAGCCTGGAGTTTCGCCACTGGGCCGACGCGGCCCACTACCGCGGGCGCCTGCCCTACCACGCGTCCGTGGGCGCGGCCCTCGACGGCCCGCCCAACCCAGACATCGAGCGGGTCATCGTCGTGATCCACGGGGTCGTCGGGGAGACCCCCAAGGCGCTCGCCTCACGCACCGTGCCGCCCGCCCTCGAGCAGATCTTGAACGTGCGCAGCGCCCTGGCCAAGGCCGTCGCCGAGGACGCCAGCCTCGACCCCGAGCGCATCGCAATCCTCGCCCCGACCTTCCAGATCACCGGCGACTGGCAGCCCTACACCGACGCCGATCCGCGCGCGTGGACCTGGCGGGGCGTGGGCTGGAACCGGGGCGCGGACGCGGTCGAGGGCACCAAGCGGGGCCGCGTCGTCGCCGAGCCGGTGTCGAGCTTCGCCGTCCTCGACGAGCTGCTGCGCGCCTCCTTGCTGCAGTTCCCCAACCTGCGCGAGGTCGTGCTCGTCGGGCACTCCTCGGGCGGGCAGACCGTGCACCGCTACAACCTCCTGGGCGTCGGCGTGATCGAGCACCTCGCCCACGAGGGCGTCCACGTGCGCTCGGTGGTCGCCAACCCGGGCATGTACGCCTTCCCCTCGCGGCGCCGCAAGCTGCCCGCCGATCGCCGCCCGCGAGCGGGCGAGGGCGAGGGCGAGACCGGCAGCTGGCGCTGGGCCCTGCCCCAGGGCTGCAAGGATCACGATCGCTGGGGCTTTGGGCTGACCGACCTGCCGCGGGCGGAGCCCGGCGAGGCGCTGACCCGCGCCGACGAGGCCATCGCCTACGCCCTCGACACCTACCTGCGCCCGGCCGACCGCAAGCTCGCCCGCCGCGGCCGCAACGACCCGGACGGCAAGGAGGGCCGCGAGGCCGCGCGCCAGGCCCTGCTGCGGCAGTACGCGAGCCGCGAGATCTGGCACCTCCAGGCGACCACGGACACGGTCTCGACCTTCGGCTCGGTGTGCCCGGCGACGGCCCAGGGGCGGTCTCGGCTCGAGCGCTTCCGCCACTTCGAGGAGGCCTGGCGCGGGCTCGTGGGGCTGCCCACGGACTCGCTGCACTTCGTCCCCGTCGAGGGCACCTTCAACCCCCACAACTCTCGGGCGATCTACGTGTCCGAGGCCGGGCGCCACCTGCTCTTTCACTGAGCGGGCAGGCTCAGCTCGCGTGGGCGAGGGCCGAGGCCGTCTGGCGCCCGACGATGGCCGGGGCCTGCTGCGCGAGGGCGTCGTCGGTGAGCGCGTGGACCATGAACAGGGCGAAGTCGACGCGCCGGGTCCGGTTGCTGGCGAGCAGGGGATCGCCGACGTGCTCGGCCCACACCGGCAGCCCCTGGCTCTCGCCCTCCTCGAGGTCGCTGCCGCGGACGACGGTCCAGCGGCGATCGCTGGCGAAGACGCGGTCGCAGGCCTCGACCTGGTCGTCGAGGTCGACCACGCGGAGCATCCGCGCGACGAAGCCACCGATGGCGACCAGAGCCTTGAGCCGGGTGCTGTAGACGTCCTTGCCGTCCCGGGTGATGTGCCAGCCGCACGAGAAGATCAGCCGGGCGTGGGGCTCGGCGAAGTCGAGGACGGCCTGGGCGGTGCCCGAGGCGTAGCGCTGCATGCCCCAGGGCACGAGCACGGTCAGGACGCCGTCGCAGCCCTTCACCGCGCGGGCGATGACCTCGCGATCGTCGGTGTTCCCGGGGACGACGGTCATGCGCTCGGCGAAGCGCTCGAGCTTGGCGACGCTCTGCGCCCGGCACACACCCACGACCTCATAGCCGCGGTCGAGGCAGTGCTGGACCATGTACTGGCCGAGTTTTCCAGAGGCTCCCACGATGCAGACCTTCATGGCTCTCTCCATGGACCTCACCATGGATCTGTGCGAGCGCATGGTCGATTGCCTGAATCTGTATCAGGGCCATGCGTCGTTGCATGGTGGGGTCAGGGGTAGCCGACGCAGTCGAGCTCGAGCGCCCAGCTAAAGGGCGCGGGCTCGTCGACGATGTCGAGCGCGACGCAGTCGAGGTCGTAGGCCACCTCGACGGGCTTGCGGTCGAAGCTGATGCCCGCCCACAGCAGGTCCTGGGCGGGGGCTTCGCAGCTCTCGGCCACGCTCACCGGGCCGCAGTCCGGGGCGCAGGCCCGGCGCGCGAGGGTCAGCGCGTAGGGGACCGAGCCCTCGTCGCACAGGCCGTCGCTCCAGGTCTCGACGGTGTTGGCCGAGAGGGTGAGGCCGTCGCCGACGAGGCCGAGGGTGCTGTCGAGGACGCGGGCGTCCGGGAGCCCCGGGGCGCTCACGTCGATGGCCAGGCGCGCGCCCACGCCCATGCAGTCGTCGACGATCGGCCCGCACAGCTGCGGGTCGACGACGCTGAGCTCGAGGGGCGCGTACCACTGGCCCTCGTCGATGCCCAGGGAGGCGAGCACCGCGTCGCCGGGGTCGAGGGCGTAGTCCGCCGTGTGGGCGAACAGCAGGGTCTGGTCCGCGCCGTCGCGGACCACGAAGGTCGGGTTGCAGCCCTCGCACTGGAGCACGGGCCAGTAGGCCCCCTGGACGCGCAGCGAGGCGCCGTCGACGATCGTCGCCGGGAGGGCCTCGACGCTCTCGACGTAGATCCGGACGTCGCGCTCGCCGTCGAGGCGCTCTTCGGGCTCGGGCTCGATGGCGCAGCAGTCGGGGCAGTCCACGCCCACGGGCTCGGTGGTCGCGGGGTCGAGGACCTCGCCTTGCGACGCGGTGCCGAGCTGCCCGGCCCAGCCCGCGCCCCAGCAGTGCAGGGCGTCACCGAGCAGGGCGCAGGTGTGGGCGTAGCCTCCTCCGACGGCGTTGGCGGCCCCGGGGAGGGCGACGGCCCCGGCGTCGACGGGGTCGATCTCGCCGCCGACGAAGCCCTGGTTGCCGGGGTAGCCGAGCTGGCCAGAGTCGTCGTCGCCCCAGCAGTACAGGGCGCCCGAGGCCGTGACGGCGCAGCTGTGATCGGAGCCGGCGGTGATGGCCACCGCGGGCTCGCCGAGCTTGACCGTGCCCGCCGAGGCCGGGGCCTCGTCGTCGCCGATCTCGTCCCAGTTTCCGTAGCCGAGCTGGCCCTCGCCGTTCCAGCCCCAGCACTGCACGCCGCCGTCCTCGAGCAGGGCGCACATGTGGCTCCAGCCGCCGTCGATGGCGATGGCCGGGCCGCTGAGCTCGAGCGGGGAGACCGAGGCCGGGGTCTCGTCGTCGCCGATGGGCTCGCCGAGGTCGTAGCCGAGGGCGGAGCTCGCCACGCCCCAGCAGCGCACCGCGCCGCCGTCGAGCACCGCGCAGGCGTTGCCCGAGCTGAAGCCCATGTCGATGACCACGCCGCCCACGTCCACGGCCCCGGCGCTGCTCGGGTGCTCGTTGTCGCCGAGGCGCCCCAGGCCCGGGTAGCCGTGGCGCGTGCCCCAGCACACCAGGTCCTGGCCGACCGTGCGCGCGCAGCTGGTGTAGGGCCCGACGAACACGACCTCCGCCGCGTCGCCGACGTCCACGGGCGCGACCTCGACGACCGCCTCGTTGTTGCCGACGTTGTCGCCGTTGCCGTAGCCGAGCTGGCCGTTGTGGCCGTAGCCCCAGCAGTAGACCGCGCCGTCGTCTCGCACGGCGCAGCTGTGGCTGCGACCGGAGTCGATGGCCACCGCGGGCCCGCCGATGTCGACGCGCCCGCAGGGGAATTCGTCGTCGCCCAGGTCCTCCATGTGGCCCTTGCCCAGGCGCCCGTCTTCGTTGCGCCCCCAGCAGGCGATGGAGGCGTCGTCGAGGATGACGCAGGTGTGCAGCCGGCCCACGGCCACCTCGACGACGGAGGCCGGGGGAGGGGGGTCGGGCGGAGGCTCGGGCAGGTCCGCGGGCGTGTCGGTCTCGGTGAAGTCGTCGGTCTCGACCTCGGACGCCTCCGCGCTCGAGCCGCTGGACTCCGAGCTGCTCTCGCCGACCTCGTCGCTGGCCTGGGTGTCCGACTCGGACTCGGCTTCACCGTCGCCATCGAGGGTCACGGGCCCCGGGTTGCAGGCCAGGCTGGCCATGGTGGCGAGGACGGCCGCGTGAGGACCAAGCTGCAGGCGCATCTCCCCACGATAGCCGCACTCGGGACCGAGCGCCCCTGCGCTGGCTGGTGAGCGCATGCGCGCAGGGGGGTCCCTCGGTTAAGCTCCGAGGGTGCCCCATCCGCGAGCGTGGCGACGACCCTGGCGAGCGACCGCGCTCGCCCTTGCGCTGACCTTCGGTTGCGCCGAGGTCGACGACGACACTGGCGACGACGAGCCCGGCGAAGACAGCTCGGGCAGCGACGAACAGGGCGGGGGCACCGGCCCGGGCAGCCCCCGGCCCCAGGCGGGCGAGTGGCAGCTCAGCGATCCGACCATCCTCGCCAACAGCTGCGAGGCGGACATCCCCGACGGCGTCGTCGAGGTCGCGCCCTTCATCGACGAGAGCGGCTTCGAGCTGACCATCGGCGGGGTGGTCTACGGCTGCGCGCTCATGGCCGAGGACTTCGACTGCGGCGAGATGATCATCGACTCCCTCGACATCTACGGCGACGCGAGCGTGTTCATCGTTGGCACCCGAGCGGTCTCGGGCGAGCTCGCGTCGGACCAAGACGGGGTGCTCGAGCTGCGGTTGGACCTCGACTGCAACGACGACGGCGTGACCGACGGCCCCGACTGCACCCAGCTGGGCCAGGACCAGGGCATCGAGTACCCCTGCGTCTACGAGGCGGACTACGCCTTCGGTCACCTCGGGCGCTAGCGCACGCGATCGAGGCGCGCGAGCCAAAAGCCGTCGCTGCGCTGGGCCTCGGGCGTCCAGGCCTCGCGCTTGGTCTGCTCGAAGGCGGCCCCGGCCTCGGTGGCCAGGAAGGCGTCGACGATCGCGGGCCCCTCCTCGGGCTCGAGGCTGCACACGGCGTAGACCAGGCGACCGCCCGGGCGGACCCAGGCGGCGCAGCGCTCGAGCAGGCTCGCCTGCAGCCCGGCGCGCTCGAGCACGTCGCTCGCCTGGCTGGTCCAGCGCAGCTCGGGGTGGCGGGCGAGGTTGCCCAGGCCGGTGCAGGGGGCGTCGAGGAGGACGGCGTCGAAACCAGCTTCGTCTGGGGGCGCGTCGAGCTCGGCGGGCAGCTCGGGGCCCGCGAGGTCGGCGTGGACGACCTGCAGCGCGATGCCGTCGGCGTCGAGCTCGATGCGCGCTCGGGCCGAGCGCTCGAGCTCGTCGAGGCGCTCGGCGGAGGCGTCGGAGGCCACCAGCGCGCCGCGCCGGCCCATGTGCTCGGCGATCTGGATGGTCTTGGTGCCCATGCCCGCGCAGGCGTCGAGGGTGCGCTCGCCCGGCTGGGGGTCGAGGACGCGGACGGCCTGCTGGCTGCCGAGGCTCTGGATGGCGATGAGGCCGTCCTCGAACAGCGGGCCGTGGAACAGGTCGCCGCCTCCGCGCACGCGCAGGCACTGGGGCTGGTCGCCGGCGGCCTCGGGCAGCTCGACGAAGCGGACGCTGGGGTGATCGGCGACGAGCTGCTCGCGGACGGCGTCGCGGGTGCTGCGGCTCAGGTCCACGCGCAGGTCCACGCTGGGCACCTCGGTCAGCGCCCGAGCCCGGGCCTCGAGGCCCTCGGCGCCCAGCTGCGCCGACCAGCGCTCGACCAGCCACGCCGGCAGGGACCAGCGCTGCCCAGGCCTCAGGCGCGCGTCGAGGTCTGCTTTGTCCTTGGCGACCTTGGCGAGGATCTTGGCGATCATGCCCTTGAGCCGGCCGCGCGGGTCGATGCGCTTGGCGGCCTTGCTGGCCTCGGCGCTGGCGATGGGCAGGGGCCGGTCGAGCTCGAGGACTTCGTAGGCGGCCACGCGCAAGATGGTGCGCAGCTCGCCCTTGAGCTTGTGGGGCTTGTCCGCGGCCGCGTCGAGGTGGGCGTCGAGGCGCCCGCGGTGGCGCAGCACGCCGTAGACCAGGGTCGTGATCAGCCCGCGGTCGCGGGGGTCGAGGTCCGGGAAGCGCTCGAGCTGCTCGGACAGGATCCGGTTGGAGAAGCCCTGGCGCTGCTCGATCTCTCGGAGCGTGCGGACCGCGAGACGACGGGGGTTGGGGAGCGGCGACTTGGCGCGGGGCCGGGCCATCGCGGGAGTGTACCCTCGGCCCGTGACGCGTCCACTGCCCGCGAGCTCACTGCTGTCTCCCGCGCTCTCCCTCCCGGCCCTGTTCGCGCTCAGCGGCCTCGGCTGCGCGCTGACCTGCGCCGGGTGCACCTCGACCACGCCGCCGCCCGTGACCGCGAGCCCCGTGTGCGTCGACGCAGACCCGGCCGAGGAGGCGCCCGCGGTGGCCCTCGACGCCGAGGCCCAGGCCGAAGCGGACGAGGCCGCGCGCGTCGAGTGGATCCGCGGCCACTACGACAAGCGCGAGGTCCGGATCCCCATGCGCGACGGCAAGACCCTGTTCACGGCCGTCTACACCCCCAAGGCGAGCTGGCGCGAGGCCCTCGACGCCGAGCTGGGCGAGGGCCACGAGCGCCTGCCGATCTTGCTGTTCCGCACCCCCTACCGCGTCGCGCCCTACGGCGAGGACGAGTTCCCCGCCAAGCTCGGCCCCCACGAGCAGATGCTCCGCGACGGCTACATCTTCGCCTACCAGGACGTGCGCGGGCGCTTCATGTCCGAGGGCGAGTTCGTCAACATGACCCCCCACGTCGACGACAAAAAGAGCGACGCGGACATCGACGAGAGCAGCGACACCTTCGACACCGTCGAGTGGCTGCTCGCCAACGTCGAGGGCCACAACGGCCGGGTCGGCCAGTGGGGCATCAGCTACCCCGGCTTCTACTCGGCCGCGGGCATGGTCGAGGCCCACCCCGCCCTCGTCGCCGTCTCGCCCCAGGCCCCCATCGCCGACTGGTGGTACGACGACTTCCACCACAACGGGGCCTTCTTCCTCCCGCACCTGTTCAACTTCATCGCCAGCTTTGGCGTGGTGCGCGAGGAGCTGACCACCGAGTGGCCGCCCCGCTTCCAGCACGGCACCCCCGACGGCTACCAGTTCTTCCTCGATCTGGGCCCGGTCGCCAACGCCAACGCGCGCCACTTCCACGGCTCGATCCCCTTTTGGAACGAGGTCGTCGCCCACCCCAACTACGACGACTTTTGGCAGGCCCGGAACCTCATCCCGCACCTGCGCGAGGTGGCGCCGGCCGTGCTGACCGTGGGCGGGTGGTACGACGCCGAGGACCTCTACGGGCCGCTGGCGATCCACGCGGCGATCGAGCGCCAGGACCCGGACAGCCGCAACACCCTGGTCATGGGCCCGTGGCGCCACGGCGGCTGGGCGCGGGGCGACGGCGACCACCTCGGCGACGCCCACTTCGGCTCCCCGACCTCGCTGCACTACCGCCCCTTCGTCGAGCGGCGCTTCTTCGCCGTCGAGCTCGAGCACCCCAGCGCCCGGGACTACGCCGAGTGCGGGGCCTTGCCGACGGCCTACGTGTTCGAGACCGGGGCGATGCGTTGGCGGCAGTTCGACACCTGGCCGCCGAAGGACGCGAGCGCGGGCGCCCTCTACCTCGGGGCCGGGACCGGCGACCGGCTCACGCCCCACGGCAGCCTCGTCGCCAAAGCGCCCACCGAGCGCAAGGCCTTCGAGTCGTTCACCTCGGACCCGGCCTACCCCGTGCCCTTCACCACCGACGTCGACAAGGGCATGACCCGGGAGTACATGACCGACGATCAGCGCTTCGCCAGCCGCCGGCCCGACGTGCTCACCTACGTCAGCGATCCCCTCGACGCGCCCTTGACCCTCGCGGGCCCCGTCGACGCCCAGCTGTGGGTCTCGACCAGCCAGCGCGACGCGGACTGGGTCGTCAAGCTCATCGACGTCTACCCCGGCGACGCCGAGGACCACGAGCACCTCGCCCGCGGCCAGCACATGGGCGGCGCGCAGATGATGGTCCGCAGCGAGGTCCTGCGCGGCCGCTTCCGCGACGACCCCAGCCAGCCCAAGCCCTTCGTGCCCAACAAAGCCACGGAGCTGACCGTGCACCTCCAGGACGTGCTGCACACCTTCGCACCCGGGCACCGGGTGATGATCCAGATCCAGAGCACCTGGTTCCCGCTCATGGACCGCAACCCGCAGAGCTGGGTCGAGAACATCTACGAGGCCGAGGCGGAGGACTTCGTCACGGCCGAGCACCGGGTCTACCGGGACGCGAAGCATCCCTCGGTGATCCGCTTCTCGACCCTGCCCACGCCGGCTCTGGATGTGGAGCTGGGCGAAGGGATCGGGGCGCTGCGCTGCGGGCCGGGCTAGGGGAATGGGCCTTCGGCGGTGAAGTGGAGTTCCTCTATTTGACCGCGAAAAGAGCTTCGCGCCTTGGAAATACTCGGTTTTTGGAGATGGCGAGCCCGCTGGGCTTCCCCTATCGGCTTGAGTAGGCTTCCGCTATTCCCCGGGTTCGGCGGCATCGAGGCGCTCGAGCCAGCCTTGGGAGAGCTGAAACTTGTGCACGCGCGCGGCCTCGGGGTTGAGCGGCACGATGACACCATCTGCTTGCCATCGACTCAGCCATGCGCGGGCAGTCTTTCGGGACACCCCAAAGCGGGCGCTCACTCCCGCTGAGCCAAAGGGCTCGGCGAGGGACTCGAGATCGACGAGGAAGCGTCGAAGGTTGTCCGGGAGATCGGAGAGCGGGTCGTCGAGAAGCTCTGGGTGTCGCGCCCGAAAGTGACCTTCGATGGACTCGCGCATGTGCCGGGCGGCTTCGCCGAGGCGGCTGCAGAAGTAGTCGAGCCACTGGCTGAGGTCAGGATCGGAGCGGCTGCCTCGCTCATTTGAATCGTAGTAGCTGAAGTGAAGCCCCATCTGGAGGGAGTCGTAGTAGCCGGCGAGATCGCGGACGTAGAACTCTTCGACGTTTAGGAGGCCCTTGGAGTCGTAGTGGCGCCGCAAGGCCCAAGTAGCGAGCGCTCGGCAGGTGCGTCCGTTGCCATCCATGAAAGGGTGAATCGTGACGAACTGGTACGCGAGGATCGCAGCGAACAAGTAGTCGGGGAGCTCATCGATCGCGTCTGCAGCCCACTGCGAGAGCTCGGACATCAGCTTGGGGACGTCTTCCCACGCAGGCGGGACGTAGGTGAAGTTGCCGACCTGGACCGTGGCTTGGCGGTACTCGGAGCGCTCCCGAGGCCGGCCTGCGCGGTTGCCCTTCATGATGCAGGCGTGCAGCCGTCGCATCCAATCTTCGTTGGGTGCGACGTGGAGGTTCGCGTCGATGAGGTCGAGGGCGTCGAAGTAGTTGCGGACCTCGATCTCGGGCTGGCTCCGCTCGCGGTCGTTGTCCGTGCGGTCGTGGATGGCCGCAGCGGCGGTCTCGAGGGCGAGGGTGCGGTTCTCGATCCAGGTGCTGTTGTGGGCTACGCGGATCGACGCTTCCCGACGCAGGGCGCGGACCTGGGCGAAAGGGAGGGGGAGGAGCTCGACGACGGCCCGGGCTGCGCTCAATTCCTCGGCCGCTCGGAGGACGGTCTCGGAGATTTGGTAGCGAGGGCTGTAGGCCATGAGCCAGTCGAGCTTCGGAGCTTAAACGAAAAGAGGCCCGCCGTGTGGCGGGCCCCTTTGGGTGCCTGAGCGAAGCTCAGACGGCCGGGCTCACATGCCCATGCCGCCCATGCCGCCCATGCCGCCGCCGGCCGGAGCCGCGGGCTCCTCCTTGGGAAGCTCGGCGATCATGGCCTCGGTGGTCAGCATCATGCCGGACACGGAGGCGGCGTTTTGGATGGCGGTGCGCACGACCTTGGTCGGGTCGATGACGCCCTGCTCGACGAGGTTGCCGTACTCCTGGCTGCGGGCGTTGAAGCCGAAGCCGCCCTCGCCCTCGAGGACCTTGTTGACGACCACGCTGGGCTCGCCGCCGGCGTTGGCGACGATCTGACGCAGGGGCTCCTCGACCGCGCGGCGGACGATGGACACGCCGACCTGCTGCTCGTCGCTGGGCGCCTCGAGGCTGTCGAGGCCGGTGGCCGAGCGAAGCAGAGCCACACCGCCACCGGGGACGATGCCCTCCTCGACGGCGGCACGGGTGGCGTGCAGGGCGTCCTCGACGCGGGCCTTCTTCTCCTTCATCTCGACCTCGGTGGCCGCGCCGACCTTGATCACCGCGACGCCGCCGACGAGCTTGGCGAGGCGCTCTTGGAGCTTCTCGCGGTCGTAGTCCGAGGAGGTCTCCTCGATCTGACGACGGATCTGCTTGACGCGGGCGCCGATGGCGTCCTTTTGGCCGCCGCCGTCAACGATGGTCGAGGCGTCCTTGTCGATGGTGATGCGGCCGGCGGTGCCCAGGTCGCTGAGCTGGATGTTGTCCAGCTTCTCGCCCAGGTCCTCCGTCAGGGCCTTGCCGCCCGTGAGCACGGCGAGGTCCTTGAGCATCTCCTTGCGGCGGTCGCCGAAGCCGGGGGCCTTGACGGCGGCCACGTCGAGGGTGCCGCGGAGCTTGTTGACCACGAGGGTGGCCAGCGCCTCACCGTCGACGTCCTCGGCGATGATCACCAGGGGCTTGCGCTGCTTGGCGACCTGCTCGAGCACGGGCAGGAGGTCCTTCATCGACGAGATCTTCTTCTCGTGGAGGAGCAGGTAGGCGTCCTCGAAGTGGACCTCCATGCGCTCTTGATCGGTGACGAAGTAGGGGCTGAGGTAGCCGCGGTCGAACTGCATGCCCTCGACCACGTCGAGCTCGGTGGTGTTGGCCTTGTTCTCCTCGACGGTGATCACGCCCTCTTGGCCGACCTTGCCCATCGCCTTGGCGATCAGGCTGCCGACCTCGGTGTCGCCGTTGGCGGAGATGGTGCCGACCTGCGCGACCTCTTCCTCACCCTTGGTCTCGGTGCTGAGGCTCTGGACGTGGGCGACGACCTTCTCGACGGCCAGGTCGATGCCACGCTTGAGCTCCATGGGATCGTGGCCAGCGGTGACCATCTTGAGGCCCTCGCGGTAGATGGCCTGGGCGAGCACGGTGGCGGTGGTGGTGCCGTCGCCGGCGACGTCGGAGGTCTTCGAGGCGACCTCCTTGACCATCTGGGCGCCCATGTTCTCGAACTTGTCCTCGAGCTCGATCTCCTTGGCGACGGTCACGCCGTCCTTGGTGACCGTGGGGGAGCCCCAGGACTTCTCGATGACGACGTTGCGGCCGCGCGGGCCGAGGGTGACCTTGACCGCGTTGGCCAGGGTGTTGACGCCAGCGAGAATCGCGGCGCGGGCGTTGGAATCGAAGCGAACTTCCTTGGCTGCCATGATGACTTTCCTTGGATCTCTTGGGTTGTGGGCTGCGAGGGCTCAGGCCTCGACGACGGCGAGGATGTCTTCCTCGCGCATGATCAGAAGGTCGTCTCCGTCGACCTTGATCTCGGTGCCGGCGTACTTGCCGAACAGGATCTCGTCGTCCTTTTTGACGTCGAGGGGCTTGCGGTTGCCGCTGTCATCGGCGCGGCCGCTGCCGACGGCGATGACCTTGCCGCGGGTGGGCTTCTCCTTGGCGGAGTTGGGGATGAAAATCCCACCGGCGGTCTTCTCCTCCTCCTGGAGGCGCTTCACGAGGACGCGATCGTTGAGTGGACGGACGTTCATGGATGGCTTTCCCTGTCGATCGTTTGGGTTCGGCTGTGGCGGGGTGCCGTCTTTGCGGTCTGCTTCCCCGCGGAGTCTCGGTGTGCCCCGATGCCTGCGTAAATTTTTGAAATCACGCAGCTTTTCGAAGGCGGTTGGGGCTTTGGCAGTCAAACGAGTCGACTGCCAGCGGCGCGAGGGTAAAGCGCCAAAACAGGGGATCAAGACCGTCAACCCCAAAAGTTTGCTGTGGGTGGGGGTGAGCCAGCTCGCGCGTTCGGCTTGTGTGACCCGCGAAGACTGCTAGCGTGAGAATTGCGGCACGACTTCACTCACGAGAAAGCAGGAGCCCATGACCCAGTCCTCCGCTTCGGCACCGAACCTGGTCTTTGATGGCACCCTCGAGTCCTTCTTTTACGAGGAGCTCGAGGGCGCGAGCGAGCGCGAAGGGATGGCCCTGGATCGAGATCTGGGGGCCTATCTGGTCCACATGCTCGCCAGCCACGCTCGCCGCCCGCAGATCGCGGGGCGGACCAGCCCGGCCCTGGCGACCCAGTTTCTGGCCGCGCGCGAATCAGGCGCGGCGGCGCTGCGCGAGGTGGGCGATCGAGCGCTCTACATCGCTGGGGTCGTGCCGGACTCCCTGGAGCGCAGCCCGGTCAATGTCGGCTACGTCGCGGGCATTGGCTCGGCCGCGTACCGCGAGATCCATGCGAGGCGTGCGCGCCTCGAGGTGTTCCGCCGGCTGGCCGACCGCTTCGAGGAGATCGTCGAGCTGCTCGGGCGGATGCTGCGCGGTGGGTCGGGAGAGCGCGATCTGCTCGGGCTCTATGAGCGCTGGCGCCGACGGGGCGATCCGCGGGACGCCCGTCGCCTGGTCGAGGCCGGGATCCACATCGACGCCCACGGCTCCGACCTGATCCAGTAGCAGGCCCAGTAAAGTCGTAGCGAGCGCGCATGGAGCAGGCCGACACCGACCGAGCAAAATCTGGAGCAGACGCGGGAATAGTCGCGAGGCTTCACAGTTGGGCCGCCGCGATGCACTCCCGCCGGCGAAAGCTCAGTCCCCATGGCCTGTTCTTCCTCGCGTTTTGCAGCCTCGGCGCCCCGGCCCTCGTGGTCGGCAGCGGCTGCACCAACGAGGCCCGCGCGAGCAAACCCGCGGCCCCCGAAGACGGGGCCGACGCGGAGCTCGGGGCGGGCCTCGACTACGATCCGACGCTGAGCCTCGCGCCCATGCTGTCGAAGGTCAAGCCGGCCGTCGTCAGCATCCAGGCCATGAGCTCGGGCGGGCGCAGCTTCAACCCCTTCGGCGGCGGCGCGCCCTCGGGGGGCATCGGCAGCGGCTTCATCGTCTCGGCCGACGGTCACGTGGTGACGAACCACCACGTGGTCGACGGCCGCGATCAATTGGAGGTCCACCTCGAGGACGGCCGCCGCTTCCGCGGCCAGCTCGTCGGCAGCGACCCGCAGACCGACATCGCCGTCATCCAGCTCGAGGGCGCCAAGGACCTACCCTACGTCCGCTTCGGCTCCAGCGAGGAGCTCGAGGTCGGCGACTGGGTGATCGCCGTGGGCAGCCCCATGGGCCTGCGCCAGACGGTGACCCGCGGCATCCTCTCGGCCAAGGGCCGCGGCAGCCTCGGGCTCTACCGCGACGGCTACGCGGACTTCCTGCAGACCGACGCGGCGATCAACCCGGGCAACAGCGGCGGCCCGCTGTTCAACCTGCGCGGCGAGGTCGTGGGCATCAACACCGCGGTCGGCGGCCACGACGGCCTGGGCTTCGCGGTGCCCGTGGACCAGGCCAAGGTGGTCGTGCCCAAGCTGCTGCGTGACGGGAAGGTCGTGCGCGGGTGGCTGGGCGTGACCGGCATCGACGCGCCGCCGGACTACGGCGAGATGCCCGTGCTCGGGGCGGTGGTCGGCGAGGTCCGGGGCGACACGCCCGCGGCCAAGGCCGGCATCCAGGCGGGCGATCGGGTCATCGCCGTCGACGGCCGCAAGGTCGAGGACTTCGACGACCTGCGCGGCCGCATCGGCGACTACGGCCCGGGCGAGCAGGTCGAGGTCGAGCTGCTGCGCGGCCGGGAGGCCAAGGTCGTGACGGTGACCCTGGGCGAGCGCCCCGGGCCCGACGCGCTCGCGCGGATCAACGGGCGGGGTGCGCCCCGGATGACGCCGACGCCAGCGCCCGAGGGCAAGGGCGGCAGCATCGACCCCAAGACGCCCTTCGTTCCGCCGTCGGGGGGCGGCAAGGACCTCTACCAGGGCCAGCCCGCGCGGCTGAGCGTCGAGGTCCACGCCGACGACGAGGGCCTCGTGGTCGACGACGTCGTCTCGGGTGGCTTGGGTGAGCGCCTGGGCCTGCGGGTGGGCGATCGCATCGTCGAGATCAACGGCGAGCGCGTGCGCAGCGTGGAGGGGGTCCTCACCGCCCTCGAGCGCGACCGCGGCGCGGTCAAGGTCACCGCGCGCCGCGGGGACGGCCAGTTCACCGCGATCATCAGCGGCGGCTGATGGCCCTGCTCCGAGATTGAGGTAGGTTGTCGAGGTGGCTGCGAGCCTCGTCCTCGTCCTCGAGATCGTCAGCGCCTCGGTCGCGGGCTACTACGGCGCGAACCTGCTGTTCGTGCTCGGCGGTCGAGCCATCGGCTGGCGCGCGGCCAAGCTCCGGCCCCTCGACCCGGAGCACGCCGAGCTCTTCGACGCGCCGGCCTCGGTCCTCGAGCGCGTGCGCGGGACGGTGTACGAGACCTGGTGCCAGACCCGGGTGGTGCACGCCGACATGCGCCGGCGGGTGCTCGGCAGCCCCCGGGTCGCGCCGCTGAGCTCCGGGACCCCGGTGCTCTTGCTGCCGGGTTACCTCGAGTCGACGGGGGCGATGGCCAGCCTCGGCCGTTGGCTCCGGCGCGAGGGCTTCCGCGTGGCGCTCGACGAGTTCCCGAGCACCTTCCGGCCCATCGCCGACAACGCCGCCTACGTGCGCGAGCGGGTCCAGGCCCTGCGCGCCGAGACCGGGGCCGAGCGCGTGGCGATCGTCGCCCACAGCATGGGCGGCGTGGTCGCGCGCTCGATGATCCACAGCCACCCGGAGGACCACGGCGTCGCGGTGCTGGTGTGCCTCGGCTCGCCGCATCGGGGGGTGACCTTCCGCGTCGGCGCGCCGGGCCGCAGCGCGCGGGACATGGTCGCCACGAGCCCGCTGATGCGCGAGCTCGCCGAGCGGCCGCCCTCGGGCGTCCCGGTCCACACCGTCGTGGGCATGGGCGAGCAGATCGTCTCGCCGCCCTGGGCCACGGTCACCGGCGAGGGCGAGGTGCGGGTGCTCGCGGGCTCCCTCGGCCACTTCGGCCCGCTCTTCGACGGGGACAGCCGGCGACAGATCCGGCAGTGGCTGCTCGACGCTGGAGTCGAGGTCGGGGTCGACTCGAAGGCCACGGCTATGGTCGAAGCGACCTCCTGAGTGTGGACTCGCCCCACGGCGTCGCGCGGCTCTGATAGACCAGAGCCATGACCGCGGACAGGCTATCGATCGCTCAGGCTCAGCGCGCGTGGTGGCTCGCGCAGGGCTTCGCGCCCTCGACCGAGCGCGCGCCGGACGAGGTCCTCGCCGCCCATACCTGGGCCCGAGCCCTCGGCGGCGCGGACCCTTACTTCGCCCTGTTCGCGCGGGGCGTCCCCGTGGACTTCGGCGTGGTCGAGGAGGCCCTGCGCTCCGGGGCGATTCGCATCTCCCCGGCGGTGCGCGGCTGCATGTACCTCGTCCCCAAGGCCCACGCCGACGCCTGCCTGGCCGTGGCCCAGCGGCTCACCGCCAAGCGCAAC
The DNA here is from genome assembly GCF_000170895.1 of Plesiocystis pacifica SIR-1. Taxonomy (GTDB): domain Bacteria; phylum Myxococcota_A; class Polyangia; order Nannocystales; family Nannocystaceae; genus Plesiocystis; species Plesiocystis pacifica. The sequence goes on from NZ_ABCS01000004.1 coordinate 16,754, forward strand.
GCCCGGGACCTCGACAAGGCCGGCGGCACGGCCAGGCAGCTGACCAAGACCACCAAGGCCGTGCTCGCGGCCCTCGACCGAGACGGCCCGGCGACGACGACCGAGCTGCGCAAGCACGCCAAGGTCGCCAAGGCCATCACGTCGTTTGGGGCCAAGGGCAAGAAGGTCGGGTTGAGCTCGAGCTTGCCGCCAGCGCTGCGTACCCTCGAGTTCGAGGGGGCCATCGAGCGGCGACCCGTGGGCGCGCGTTTGGACACGGAGAGCTTCGAATGGTCCGTGCGCAGGCGCGGGCTGGAGCCGGGCCGCGACGATCTGCACGAGCTGCTCCAGTGGCTCGCGCAGCTGTTCTTCGGCTGGTACGGGCCCGCGAGCCTCGAGCACTTCGTGACCTGGTCCGGCGCGACCAAGACCGCCGCGCGCGAGGCCATCGCCGCCCTCGAGGACACGCTGGTGGAGGTGGAGGTGGAGGTCGTGGGCCGCGACGAGCCCGTGGCCATGCTGGCCAGCCCGGCGAGCCTCGAGCTCGCCCACTCCCGGGCCAAAGCGAAGGGCGAGGCGCTCGTGGGCTTGCAGGACCCCTTCCTGGTCGTGCGCGGCGGGCCGGCCTGCGTGTGCCCGCCCGCGCAGCTCGACCTCGAGATTCCGCGCTGGGGTCGGTCGGGGGGCGGGCCGATCCGCTCGACTCAGTACCCGCACCTGCGCAGCGTGCTCGTGGACGGCCAGCTCGCGGGCTTTTGGGAGGTCGACGCGGCCCTGGAGGCGCAGCACCTCACCTGGCTCACCCGCCCCAGCAAGGCCGCGGCCAAGCGCGTCGAGAGGCAGCTCCGGGCGGTGCGCGGCTTCATGGCCGAGTCCCTCGGCCACGCCAAGATCTACGCCATCGACAGCGCCAAGAAGATCGACGCCCGCTTCGAGCTCGTCCGCGAGCTGGAGGTCTAGCCCGCGGGGCTAGCCGCCGAGCAGCCCGCCGAGGAAGCCCTCGTCCTTGCCCTCGCACTTGCACAGGGCCGAGGTCGCGCCCTTGGGCTTGGCCTCGAGCATGTCGTCCTTGCAGCGCGCGGTCGCGTCGGTCTCGCTGTCCATCTGCGGGTAGGTGAAGGTCTCGCTCCACACCTCCGTGGCGCCCTTTTGCCACTTCGCGTGGCACTCGAAGTCCCACTTGCGGTCGCAGGCGAGCGCACCCAAAGTCACCCCCAAGGGCAGCGCGAGGGCTAGGAGGCGATGGCGACCTGGAGAGTTCAACATATGGGCAGTGGCGAGTTTAGCTCGCAGCCAAGCGGAGTGAGCTAGGCCCCACGGGCAGCCTCGGCGGCCCGCGCCTTGTCGAGGGAGTTCTTGGCGTGCTTGAGGATCCGGTCGTGGAGGTGGGAGCGGTCACAATCTGCGAGGGCCGCCTTCAAGTCCTCGGGGCCGTAGGCCCCGACCTTGACTCCGAACCAGGACAGCGCAGTCAGCATGCCGCGAGTCATTCGCGAGTCGGTCAGCAGGCACAGCGTATGGCCGAACCGATCCGAGAGGTTGGTCATGTCCTTGCGCTGATTGGCACTGACGGTCGCGCCAAAGGTAAACACGACAAACGCGCTCAAGCCCTTCAGCGTGTCCGTGAACTTGGTCAACTCTGCCCAGTCAGCGTCGTCTGGCTGGGGGGTATAGTGAACCACGAACAAGACGTCTTCGATGGTGTCGAAGGCAATCGACTTGTACTCTTGCACGCATCGAGCCTATCATGACTCGATCTCTGGAGGCAACGAGTAGGAGGGGTCAGTGATGACGTTGCGCTGTTCGCGCGGGGCGGTTGGAGAGTGCTCTGGGCTGGGGCGGGGGACATCCCAAGTTCGGTGTTCAGAGCATAAGGCGGCGTTCTCCTGCTCTTTATGGCGTCCTGATCATCGGAGACTTCTCTCAGAAGGTCTACGAGCCGTCCATTGATCAAATCGAGTTCGCACTGAACGGGAGGCTAGGCCTCATCGCTTTGTCCGTGTTGTCATGGGCGGGCGGTCTCACGTGAGTGCTCGTGTATGGTGATACTCCAGTGTGGCTTCCGCCCGCTTTGGGGCAGTCCTGCCCGGGGTGATTGTCATGGGCTTTCTCGCTGAGATATGTCAATTTCTCCAGCTCGGAGAGGGACGAGCAGCGGGCCATGGGGATGCCCCTGGCCGGCGATGCCGAGTGGGGAAGCGGTCGGCCCGAGGCGAGGGCCTGCGGGCCGGACAGCGAGCTCTTCACCCAGTCTACTTGGCCGCGCGGTAGGCCCGCCGCCAGCCCGTCACCGTCGGATCGGGGGGTCCGCTGGGGTGCCACACGTTCTCGGTTGAGCCTGGCTCGAGCCCGGCCTCGTTGGCCGCTTTCATCGCCGCGACGACGGCGGCGATGCGCTGGCCCTGGCTAAAGTCGGGGTTGAAGTGTTGTACGAAGGCGCGCTCGTTCCAGGCGATCCCTTCGCGTTCCGCCATCTGCTCGGTGTAGCAGCGGAACATGCCCTGGTAGGTGATCTGATCCTCGGAAATGAGCTGATCCTGAGACTGTGGACGCCACCAGTTGTAGCGCAGGCTCGGACGCTCGGTCGATTCGAGGAACTCGTTGGCGTTGAGCTCGTAGTAAGCCTGCTTCTCGTCGAGGTAGTCGACGTACTCGTCCTTCATACGCCGCAGCGCACCCGGGAGCCCCTTGACGAGCATGCGGTCGAGGTAGCCCTCGAGCGAGCAGTCGCAGCCGTCGACGTGGGCCTCGCTGATTGCGATGACCTTGGCGAGGTCCTCGTTGAAGGCGCGCACGACCCGGTTGAGCCCGTTGTTCAGGAAGGTCGAGCGATACAGCGCCCAGCCCTCGAAGGAGCCGTGGCCGTTGTAGTCCATGGTGTTGATGAAGCCCTCATAGGCGGCGCGATAGAAGATGTTGAAGTGCTCGACGTGGGACTCGAACACCTTCTGCTCGCCGGCCCGATCGCGCTTGATCATCTCGCCGATCAGCAGGTTCGAGAAGGCGATGAACACGCAGGTCGAGGAGAACAGCGGCTCGACCACGGAATTCGACATCCCGGTCAGGAACCACCGGTCCGTGGACGCGAACTCCTCGACGTAGCGGGGGAGCCGCTTGAGGCCGAGGAAGTCGAGGGCCTTGGGGTCTTTGCCGAGCAGCTCTCGGCCCCAGCGGTGTTCTTTGAAGAAGGCGGTCAGGTCGTCCGCCGACTTCATCTTCAGCGGCGCCTTGGTGTGGTCGAAGACCACGCCGAGGCTGGTCACGCGGTCGGTGATCGGGATCTGCCAGATCCAGTAGCCGCGGTACATGTAGTGGTTGGTCGAGAGGTTCCGATCGGTGTAGGCGACGCGCCTGCGCCACTCATCGGAGCCGAGGTGGTCCATGTCGTTGATGTCGGTGTAGCGCGCCCAGTAGGTGCCGACGGGCAGGCGCTCGAAGTCATCGACGACGGTGGCCAGGTTGCGAGCGACGGGCGAGTGCAGGCCGGCGGCGTCGACGAGCCAGCGGCAGCGGATCGTGCCCTGGGAGGTCTCGACGACGTGGCCCTGCTCGCCGTCGATCCGAACCCCCGGCATCGCCGTGCCCGGGGCGATGGTGCCATTGCGGTGGAGCACTCGACAGCCGAGGAGGACCTCGATGCCCAGCTCTCGGTTCATCTCGACCATGTCACGATCGAAGGTCGCGCGGTCGAGCTGGAAGGAGACCACCGTCGAGTAGTGGCGGCGTCCGTGCTCAGACATCTCGTCGAAGGAGAGATCCTTGCCCTCGTTGTCGAAGAAGAAGCGCAGCCCGTGCTTCATGAAGTGCTTCTTCCACAGGTAAGAACCGAGCCGCAGGTAGCGGGCAGCGTAGTCCGCCCAAGGCGGCAGGGTTGACTCTCCAACCCAGTAGTCGAAGCTTGTTTTCTTGTCGATGACCGTGATCGACAGATCGGGCATCTGGAAGTGGAGCTGGCGCGCGAGGCAGCTGCCGGCCAAGCCCGCGCCGATGATCAGGACGTCACAGCTCTTGTCAAAGGGGTGCTCTTCGCTCGACGAGTTGCTCACAACCAATATCTACTACGCTCGGCGACACAGATCCCACAGTCGCGGTGTTTTGCCGGCTAGGGCGGCATGAACCCACTTCTGAAGGAGATTGGTGAGGCGCGACAAACGCAAGACCGAGCGAGCGCTCGAAGCGAGCTGTGTGCTGCCATAGATCGTCTCAGCGTGGAGACACTGGCGCGAGGGCGCGAGTTCGCTACACGTGACGGGCTAGCGGGTTGAGCAAGTCCGTGTGGCGGCAGCTCGAGCCGAAGCGACTTTGTGTTCATTCCCCGGTTCGCCGCATGGCGCCACGCTATGGCCATTCTTATCGTCAGCTAGCGGGCGTTGCGATGGCCGAGGGCGGCGCTCACTCGCGCTCGGCCAGCACGTCAGCGAAGCGCGCGAGCAGCCCGTGGGTCGCGGGCGAGGGCTTGAAGGTGTCGAGCACGGCTTCCATGTCCTCGGCGTAGCGTTCTTGGTAGCGGAGCACCCGTCGGCTGTTGTCTTCGAGGGTGAGCTCGGGGTGGAATTGTGTGCCCCAGATCAGGTCTGCGAAGCGCGCGGCCTGGTGCTCGCTGCGCTGGCTGGTGGCGAGGTTCTGGACCCCGTCGGGCAGGCGCATGACGTGATCTTTGTGGCCCTGCTGGGCGAGGAAGGACTCGGGCAGGTGACCGAAGAGGTGGTCACCGTTGCCGTGGTCCGTCAGCTCGAGCTCGTAGGTGCCGACCTCGGCCCGCTCGCCGTCGTGGACCACGTGGCCGCCGAGGGTCAGCGACATGGCCTGGAAGCCGAAGCAGGACCCGAAGGTGGGCATGCCGCGCTCGACGGTGGTCTCGAGGAAGCGGAGCAAGCTGCGGATCGGCTCGACGTCGTCGAGCACCGAGAACTCGCCCGAGCCGCCGATGAGCAGGCCGTCGAAGCGGTCGTAGAGGCTCGCGTCGAGGGACTCGGTGAACACGTCGACCTGAGCGACCTGGGTCGGCGCGACCTCGAGGCGGCGCACGAAGCAGTGGTGCTCATCCGCGGCCACGGGGTCTCCCGGGCGGCGAATCTGAATCAAGCCAAAGCGCAGCTGATCTCGCACCGCTTTGATCTATCAGGCGCGGGTCCTGGGCGGCAACGGGGGACCGGAGCGAGGGCGAAAAAAATGAAAGGGGAGCGCACAGCGCTCCCCTTCGTGGGCGAGTGATGGGGTCTGAGCGGGGCTCAGAGCGCCATGGTGCCGCCGGTGGTCGTGATGTCGTCGACCCACACGGTGTCGCCGTTGGAGCTGATGCTGCCGTCCTTGTCGTACTCCCAGCGCAGGGTGTGGTTGCCGGCGGTCACCGGGAAGGTGATCTCGGTCCAGGGGATGACGCCCGACCACTCGTCCTGCTCGACGCCGTCGATGAAGAACTTCAGGTAGTCCCAGTTGGTCTCGGTGCCGGTCCGGTACCAGAAGGTGACGTCGCCGTCGCTGGCCCAGTTCACGTCGACCTCCATGAAGCTGATCTGGTTGTTGTCGATGTTGCCGGTCTCGGCGTTGTTGACCCCGTTGTTGGGCATGACCTGGCTGACGAAGAAGGGAGCGGTGCCGCCGACGGTCCACTCGCCGCCGAACACGTTGCCGCCCTCGAAGTCGTCGCCCCAGTTGCTGATCGGCGAGCAGGCGTCGGTCACGAAGGACATGCAGTCCGCGGCGCAGCTCAGGTCGCCAGCGCCGAAGCCCTGGGTCATGCAGGTCTCGCCGCCGAGGTTCATGCCGTCGCAGACCTCGCCGTCGTCGGTGTCGATGTTGCCGTCGCCGCAGAAGGTGTTGGCGTCGATGCGGGCGGTGGAGCCGTCGGGCAGGTGCGCGAGCAGGAACACCGGGGCGCCGCCGTTTTCGTTGGCCGCGTAGACGTCGACGAAGATGTCGGGGCCCAGATCGGGCACGGAGTAGGTCAGGTCGGGGACCATGTCGTCGTTGACGTCCACGCCGAGCTCGAGGGGGCCGGCGGGCGCGGGCACGATCTGGCTGGCCATGAAGTCGAGGTCGGTGACCACGGGCACGGGCGGGTCGCTGAGCAGCCACACGTCGACCTGGCCGACGTCGGGGGCGGCGTGGGTGACCTGGTAGCGGACCTCGCCCATGGGGATGTCGGCGTCGTCGTCGACGAGGGCGAGCACGCCGAGCTCGGCGATGTAGTTGTAGGCCACGGCCGAGTACTTGGTCTCGGGCGCGAGGTCGACGTCGACGCTCAGCACCGCGTTCTCGATGGGGTCACCCGCGGCGGTGATCGCCACGGTGTGCACGCCGGAGGGAACGGTGAGGTAGTCGGTGCCGTTTTCGAACGCGAGGTCGGTGACCACCGGCATGTCGCCGTCGTCGAGCCAGATGTCCACGGCGGGGGCGTCGAGGCCGAGGTGGAGGACGCGGAGCATCGAGTCCATGGGCATCATGCCGGTCTCGGTCTCCATGCCGGTCTCGGTCTCCATGCCGGTCTCGGTCTCCATGCCGGTCTCGGTCTCGGTCTCGGTCTCGGTCTCGGTCTCGGTCTCGGTCTCGGTCTCGGTGTCGGTCTCCGTCTCGGTCTCCGTCTCCGTGCCGGTGTCGGTCCCCGTCTCGGTGTCGGTATCTTCCCCAACGTCGTCGTCGGTGCTGGTGTCGGTGTCACCGACTTCGTCATCGCTGGGCGTGGTGCCGTCGTCGGCACACGCGGTGGCAGCGAGGAGGGACAAGGGCAAGATCAGGGAGAGGCTCTTGGACTGCATCGGGACGAAATATCACGCGGATCCAGGGTTTGTAGACTCCTCGTGTCGTGACTGGCTCACAAAATGAGCAATCGCTGCTGCGGGTATCCCGCGAGCCCCTAGACACAAAACGACAGTGACAAGCTTTGTTGCACGTTTTGTTAGCTCACGGGAACACCGCCGGAGCCCAGCGCGCACTTCGAGCTCGTTTGAACACCTGAAAGTCAGTCCGAGTTTTGGACGTCGAGGAGCTCACCGAATAGCGAATGCCCGGTCGTTCCGGTGATCGTCACGTCCACGAACTCGCCCGGCGCGGCGCAGCCCAGAGGCAGCAAGACCTTTTGGAAGGTCGGCGTGCGCCCGAGCAGCTTGTCGCCGCGCTTGGAGGTGTTGACCACGAGCACGCGGTCGCGCTGACCCACGCGCGCAGCGAGGCGCGCCCGGGTGTGTTTCTCCTGTAGTTCGATGACCTCGCGCAGGCGCCGGAGCTTGGTCTCCTGGGGCACGTCGTCGACGAGCTTCTTGCTCGCGTAGGTGATCTCGCGGTCGCTGTAGGCGAACATGAACGCGAAGTCGAACTGGACCTCCTCCATGAGCGCGAGGGTCTCGGCGTGGTCGGCCTCGGTCTCGCCGCAAAAGCCGACCATGATGTCGGTCGAGATGGCGATGTGGGGCACGGCGGCCCGGAGCTTGCGGACCAGCTCGCGGTAGTCGGCCAGGGTGTAGCCCCGGCGCATGCGCTCGAGGACCACGTCGGCGCCGGCCTGCACGGGCATGTGCACGTAGGGGCAGACCTTGGGCTCGGTGGCCAGGACCTCGATGAGCTCGTCGGAGAAGTCGACGGGGTAGGGGGAGGTGAAGCGGATGCGCTCGATGCCCTCGACGGCGGCGACGGCCCGCAGCAGCTCGGCGAAGCTGACGTCCTCCCAGGCGTAGGAGTTGACGGTCTGGCCGAGCAGCGTGAGCTCGCGGTAGCCGGCCTCGGCCAGGCGCCGGGCCTGGCGGAGCACCTCGCGGGGCGGCACGCCGCGCTCGCGCCCGCGGGTGAAGGGCACGACGCAAAAGGTGCAGAACTTGTCGCAGCCGCGCTGGATGGTGACGTAGCCCGAGACGCCGTCGTCCCGGCTGGTCGCGGCCTCGCTGCCGTCGTCGCCGGGGCTGCGGATCACCGGGTCGAGGCCCTCGTAGACCTCGGCCTTGTCGAGGTGCACGTCGACGGCCCGCTCGCCGGTGATCGCCTTGCGGGCGAGGGCGGCGATGTTGCGGTAGCTGTCGGGCCCGGCGACGAGCTGGATGTGCGGCGCGCGGGTCTCGAGCTTGTCGCGCAGGTGCTCGGCCATGCAGCCCGTGATCCCGATGACCAGGTCGGGGTTGCGGTTGCGGTGGTCGAGGAGCTGGGTGGTCCGGCCGTAGACGCGATCTTCGGCCTTCTCACGCACGGCGCAGGTGTTGACGAGGACGAGATCGGCCTCGGCCGGGCTGGTCACGCGGACCCAGCCGTCCTGGCGCAGGCGGCCGAGGACCAGGGCGGTGTCGGCCTCGTTCATCTGGCAGCCGAAGGTCTCCATGTAGACCCGCGGCGCGTGGGGGTCGGCCTGGATGGAGTCGTCGACGACGGCGCCCTCGGTGCCCGCCTGGGCGTCCTCAGGGGCGTTTGCGCGACGAATCTGCACGAGACCGGCCATGGCCGCGGGAGGGTACGTCAAGTGGGAGGGGCGGGCCACCGAGGGTCGCCAGGGCTCAGGCGCGTCGCGCGAGTGTGAGCTGAGACCCGTGCGGCGCGGCGCCAGAGGCGGTCTCAGGCGCGCGCTGGGGTGGTCACGTCCGCGCCTGCGCACTACAATGCGCGGCCAAACGGGGATTGGAGCACCTCCAGCCCCCCGGAGTACGAGTCATCATGCGCCGTATTGGTCTCATCTCGCTCAGTCTTTCCACCGTCGTGTTCATGAGCCTGTCCGCCTGCACCAAGGCGCCGCAGCCCAAGAAGGCCGACGGAACCGAGGTCACCCAAGCCGAGGAGGGAGGGGACAGCGCAGCCGCAGGCAACAGCGAGCTCCCGGCCATCCCCGACCCCGTCGCCAAGGTCAACGACGTCGTGATCACCGGCGAGCTGTTCCACAGCATCTACGACCTCAAGCTGCAAAAGTACGCCGACCGCAACCGCGACATCCCCAAGACCGCGGATCGCCGCTACCGCAAGTCCATCGTCGACCGCCTCATCTACCAGGAGATCCTGCGTCAGGAGGCCAAAAAGCGCAGCATCGCCTACGACAAGGCTGAGCTGCAGCAGCGCGAGGACGCCCAAAAGCGGGGCATCAAGGACTGGGAGAAGCACCTGCGCCGCCGCGGCGAGAGCGAGGAGAGCTTGCGTCAGCTCTACGTCGCCGAGCTGCTCGAGCGCGCCGTGCTCGAGGCCGACGGCAAGCTGGCCGTGACCGACGAGGAGATCGCCGGCGAGTACGAGAAGGTCAAGCCGAACTACACCAAGGACAAGGAGCGCGTGCGCGCCCGCCACATCCTGATCCGCGTCGGCCCCGAGCAAAAGCCCGCCCCCGGCGAGCCCGTGCCCGAGCCCACCGAGGCGCAGAAGAAGGAGTGGGAGGAGGCGGCCCTGAAGAAGGCCGAGGAGATCTACGCCAAGGCCTCGGCCGAGGGTGCCGACTTCGCCCAGCTGGCCATCGAGCTGTCCGAGGGCCCGAGCGCGCGCAAGGGCGGGGACCTGGGCATCTTCGCCGCCGATCGCATGGTCGAGGAGTTCTCCGACGCCGCCTTCACCCTCGAGCCCGGCGAGGTCAGCAAGCCGGTCAAGACCAAGTTCGGCTTCCACATCATCAAGGTCGAGGGCAAGTACGCCCCCGGCGAGCTGCCCATCGAGGCCCTCGAGGATCAGCTCCGCGAGCGCCTCTCGGCCCGCAAGCTCCACCAAGGTCGCCGCGACCTCAAGGAGAGCCTGCTCGAGAGCTACGCGGTCGAGAACCACATGGAGAAGGCCCTCGGCCCCGACCCCCGGGCGGAGCGGCGCAAGAAGGCCCAAAAGCAGCAGCGTCAGGGCCACCCGCCCGGCGCCCGCCCCAACGGCCCGGCGCCTCGCGGAGGCCCCCACGGCGCCGACCCGCACGGCCACGGCGGGCCGCCTCCCGGCGACGAGGCGCCCCCGCCCGCTGGCGACAAGGCGCCCCCGGCTGAGGGCGCCAAGGCCGACGGCGGGGCTGCTCCGGCCCCGGCCGCGCCCAAGGGAGAGGCTCCCGCGACGCCCCCCAAGTGAGCCCCGCGCTCGCTAGCGAGGCCGCTCCGCGTCGATCGACGCCGGGCGGCCTTCGTCAATTCTCGCCCGCGTTCGCCTCACAGCGCCGCGCCGTAGGCCATCATCACCATGTTCCACTGGAGGTCGTAGTCCGCGACCGTGTCCGCCCACGCGTAGGGCTCCGTGCTCTCGCCGCTCCAGTAGTTCGTCTCCAGCGGCCAAGGTCCATCCGCGCAAGCGCGCACGCAGATCTTGTCCGAGAGGTCGGGCAGGGTCTTGAGCTCCACGGCCACGACGATCGCCTCGCCCTCCTCCAGCACGATGGGGGCGTCGAGCTCGATCGCGACGTCCCGGCCGCTGAGGGAGTTTGGATCGGCCTCGACGGCGTGAAACTCCATGGGCTCCGCCATCGAGGGCGAAGCGGGCATACCCTGCTCGTCCCGGACGAAGACCATCATGGTGTGGGCCTGCTGGCTGTTGCAGTCGGGGTTCATGTCCTCGCCCAGGAGCCGGTAGCGCACGCGCGTGACCTCGAAGGGGAAGGCCGGTGGGGTCAGCGCGACGGCGAGGTAGCTCTGGTCTTCCGTGGGCTCCGTCGCCGTCAAGCTGTCGCTGTTCGTGCAGGGCCCCTCGACGTTGGCGAGCTCGATCTCCTCGCTGCCCTCGGTCTCGCCCTCGTCCGTCTCGAGCCAGCTCGAGTCTTGCTCTCCCTGCTCGTCTTCACCGGCGGTCGAGTCCGCGCCGAGCTCTTCGCCCTCGGAGCTCCCTCCCCCTTCGACGGGCGCGCAGCCGAGCTGGCAGACAAAGAGAGCGCCGAGGCAGGCCATCGCGGGCTGGGCGCCGCGCGCATGAACACGTAAACAAAAACTGCGAGTCGTCATGAGCTTCAGGCCGGGCGCCTCGCCGCGGCGGAGCTCCCGGACAGGTGAAGTCTCAAAAGGTGCTGAAGTGTTGACGCTTCGCGCCGATTTTTTCGAAAAGCCTACCGAGCAAGGCAGCCGCCCACGGGTTCAACGCCAGCTGAGTCCGTGGACGATGCTTTCGTGGATCATGGGTCCCGGCGCGGCCGGGGTGGGCGACTGCTAGACCACGCGCGCGGGCAAGCTGCGATCGAGGGGCAAGTCGACGACCACCGCCGGGTTGGTCGCTCGGTAGGCGAGGGTGCAGGTGCTCGCGTTGACGCACAGCGTGCCTGGCCCCGCGCCGTGGTCGACGTGCGCCGTGCCGTAGCCCTCGTGGATGTGGCCGAACACGTGCACCCGCGGGCGGACCACCTCCAGGCGCGCCATCAGGTCCGCGCAGCCGACCGCCTCGCCCGTCACCGTCTGGTCGAGGACCCCCATGGGCGGCCCGTGGGTGACGAGTATGTCCGTGGTCTCGGGGATCAGCGCCCACTTCTCGGCCAACTCGGGGCCGCGCTGGAGGTTGAAGGCCCAGTTCAAGAACCACGGCTGCCACGGCGAGCCCCACACGCCCAGGCCGTCGAGCTCCGAGCCGCTGTCGTGGAGGAAGGTCAGGTCGTGGAAGTGGCCCGCGGCCTCGTCGAGCTGACTCTCGAAGCAGCGGTCGTGGTTGCCGGCGACGACGATCTTGTGCGGGTGGGGCTGGGCGCGGAGGAAGTCGCCCCAGGCCCGCGCCTCGTCGAGGCTGCCTCGCTTGCACCCGTCGCCCGCGTGGATCAACACGTCCCCCGGTGGCACCGGGAAGTCGTCGTGGCCGTGGGTGTCGCTGATCAGCACGAGGCGGAGGTGGTCGGGTCGGGAGTCGGGCATGGGCGTGGGCGTGGGTCTGGCAGGGCCATGATAGGGTGAGCGCGTGTCGGACCCAGGCGGAAGCGGCCGAGCGCGTGCCATGGGCTGCCCTGCGGTGCTGGTCGCAGCGCTCGTCAGCCTGAGCGCCTGCGGCCCGCGGGTGTTCGAGGGCGAGAGCGCCAAGGTCATCGAGGCCACCGAGCTGCCGCCGCCTCCCGAGCCGCCCAAGGTCGACGCGCGCGTCGAGGTCACCGACGACAAGATCGTCATCCACGAGAAGATCGCGTTCGAGTACGACGCCGCCAAGATCCAGCGGGTCTCCCACGACCTGCTCGCCGAGGTCGCGCAGGTCATCCTCGACAACCCGCGCATCGAGCTGATCCGCGTCGAGGGCCACGCCAGCGCCGAAGGAGAGGCCGACCACAACCTCGAGCTCTCGCAGCGCCGGGCCGAGGCCGTGCGCGCTCACCTGGTCAAAAAAGGCGGCGTGCCCGAGGCGCGCCTCGAGGCCGAGGGCTTCGGCGAGGACCGACCCATCGCCGACAACGAGACCGAGGAAGGGCGCGGCCAAAACCGGCGGGTGGAGTTCGTGATCGTGCGCCAGGCCTACACCGAGACCCGAACCATCACGGACCCGAGCACCGGGCTGTCGCGGGTCGAGACCGAGGACAAGGTCGACTGATGTCCGCGCTGCGCCCTCTCTCGCTCGTCGGCCTCGGCCTCGTGCTCGGCCTGTCCGCGTGCAGCGGCCTCGCCCGCGACACCGCGACCTACCAGGCCGACACCTCGGCCCTCCTCGACACGCGCACCGCCGAGCTGCAGGCCTGCTACAACCGAGAGCTGCGCCTCAACCGGGACGCCATCGGTACGCTGACCGTGCGCTTCGTGGTCGAGAAGGAGAGCGGTCGGGTGACCCAGCTCGAGTGGGACCGCAACCACTCGACGGTCAGCGACACCCTCGCGACCTGTGCCCTCGGGGCCCTCGAGGGGCTGCGCCTGGCCGAGCCCGACCAGCGCGACGGCGAGGCGAGCTTCCGCTTCAGCTTCCGCGGCAGCGCAGTGACTGCAAACTGACGCATCTGCCATCTGGAGGTCATTTTTTGAAGCGAGGACGCTCAGGTGGTGTTCTCGTCAGTGCCCTTTGGGCCCCTGCATGCGATTTTCGGCCGATTTTGCTAGCGCCCCGGCCCGGATGATCCAAACTGACTCCAAGAAGAAAAGGAGTCAGTTTTGATGTCTCAGCCTCTCGCGCCCGCCGCCGCCGCGCCCACCTTCACCCGCCTCGACAGCTTTCGTGCCTTCCGGCGCCTGGTCCGGGCGGGGACCTTGAACGGCGACGCCGCCGTCTACAAGGCCGACGTGTTCACGCCCACCAAGCCCCGCTCCGCGGAGGCGATGCGGGTCCTCGACCCGCTGATCCCCAGCCTCGACATGGACGCGCTCCGGGCCATGCCCGCGGACACCTTCGGCGGCGCCTATGCCCGCTTCCTCGACGACAACGCGCTCGAGCCCTTCGTGGTCAGCGAGGACTTCCCCGCGGCGGTGCTCGAGCGCAGCAGCCACTGGGCTCGCTACGCCCTCGTCCACGACATGTACCACGTGCTCTTGGGCTACGGCCCCGACGTGCCCGGCGAGGCCGGGGTGTTCGGCTTCGTCTTGGGTCAGCGCCTGGCGTGGATCTTCTGGCTGTACGCGCCGCTGGCCTTGGTCGCGCTGCCCCTGATGGCGCCGCGCCGCGTGGGCGAGACCTTCCGCGCGCTGGCTCGGGGCTTTCGCTTGGGCAGGGCCCTCGACGACCTGCTCGCCATGCCGCTCGAGCGACACTTCGAGCGGCCCCTCGACGAGGTGCGGGCGGAGCTCGGCCTCGCAGGCTGAGTTGGCGGGCCCACGCCGAGCGATGGGCTCGCCAACTTTTTCAAATTCCCGTCCTTGACTTCGCGCGCAGCTGCACTAATCCAGGGGTGTCGCGCCCTTGGCAGGCGCGTCTGAGCCAGGCTCCGCCCGTATGGTGGACGTGGCTGCCAGAGCGCCAAGCTAGACCATCGTCGACAACCCGTCGCAGTTCGAGGTGAACGACGCCCGCGTGGTGGTTCATCGCGGGGTAGAGGAGCAGGTTCCCTCGCGGGGCTCATAATCCCGAGCACGCCGGTTCGAATCCGGCCCCCGCAATCGACATTGCCCACCGCGCGCGCGTCGGCGCCTGCGGACTCGACGGACGTGGACGGCCTCGTCAGCTATGATGATGCCATGTCCAAAGCTGCCAAGCGGCATCGCGTCGTCTTCGCGCTCTACGACGGCGTGTTGCTCCTCGACGTGGCCGGCCCAGCAGAGGTCCTGGCGGAGGCCAACCGGCAGCTGGGGCGGACCTTCTACGCGCTCCACTACGTCTCGAGTACGGCGCGAGCGCGGGTCCAGACCAGCGTGGGCCTCCCGCTGCAGGCGGACCCGGTGCGCGACGCCCCGAGGACGATCGACACCTTGATCCTGCCCGGCGGCTGCAAGCAGGCGCGCGCCGCTGCGCTGAACGACGCGCGCTTCATGGCGTGGCTGCGCAAGGCGTCCAAGCGGGCGCGACGGACCGCCTCGGTGTGCTCCGGGGCGTTCTTCTCGGGCGCCCTCGGGCTCCTCGACGGGCGCGAGGCGACGACCCACTGGGCCGCTGTCGAAGAGCTCCGCGAGCGCCACCCGGACACCCACGTCGCCGAGGACGCCCTCTACGTCGAGGACGGCAAGCACTGGTCTTCCGCGGGGGTCTTGTCCGGCGTCGACATGAGCCTGGCCATCGTCAGCCGCGACCTCGGGTCGGCCCTCGCCCTCCGCGTGGCCCGTCAGCTCGTGGTGTTCATGGTTCGCCACGGCGGGCAGTCCCAGTTCTCTGGGGTGATGGACCTGCAGACGCGGGCGGCCGGGGGCGAGATGCTGGACCTGCTCGCGTGGCTCGAGAACGACAGCGAGGGCGCGATCTCGGTCGAGGCCATGGCCGCCCGGATGAAGATGTCGGTCCGCACCCTGCACCGGCGCTGCCACGAGACCTTCGCCATGAGCCCGGCGCGGCTGCTGCGGACCGTGAGGCTCGAGCGCGCCCGCGAGCTGCTGCACGACACGCAGCTGGAGCTGAAGGTGATCGCGGGGACCGCTGGCTTCGCCTCCCCCGAGGCCTTCTCCAAGGCCTTCCGGGAGCGCTTTGGGACCTCGCCCGGGCGCTACCGGGAGAGCTTCGGCGTCGCGCGCTGAGGGCCCCGCGTGGGCTTGGCGAGTTTGGACATGGGAAAGACGTACCCGCCAGCGGGGAGGGCCGCTAGCGTTCCGTCCATGCTCGAACTACGGCCCAACTGCGAGCTGTGCGACAAGGACCTCCCGCCCGAGAGCGCGGAGGCCCGAATCTGCACCTACGAGTGCACCTACTGCGCGGACTGTGCGACCGGCACCTTGCGAAACGTGTGCCCCAAGTGCGGCGGCGGCTTCGAGCGGCGACCGGTGCGACCGCGGCGGTCGTGGAATCCGGACAGGCGCCTCGGGCTGGGGGTGCACCCGGCGAGCACTCGCCGGGTGCACACGCCCTTTTCGGCGCCGGAGATCGAGCAGGTCGTGGCGAGCGTCGAGCACCTCGCGCCCGACGAACGTTGACCCACGACCCTCGTCGCTCAGCCTTCGGTGGTGTCGCCCTCCGTGCCCGTCTCGGTCTCCGCCTCGTCATCGGCCTGGTCGGCACACAGGGCGTCGGGGCTGTACTCGCCGGCGCAGTACTTGCCGACGTTGTCGATGACGACCCCGGTGGCCTCAGAGGTGAAGGTCTCGTTGAAGGGGTCGAAGGCGAAGGGGCACAGGTCGCAGGTGTCGCCGAGGCCGTCGAAGTCCTGGTCCCACTGCGGCAGCCAGCACATCTTGTCCCACAGCTGGTCGGGGTCGGGGACGTCGTCGAGGCGCAGGCGTCGGTTGGACGCGGTCGAGTCGGGGTCGTCGGGGCAGTTCGGATCCTTGCCCGGGTCGCACAGGCCCGCGGCGTCGAGGGCCTCCTGGCAACCCTCGGGCAGGTTGACCATGCCGGGGACCGAGAGCACCGGGGCGGGGATCGAGCGGCACTTGATCCCGTCGGGGACGTCGAAGGCGAGGTCGGCCTCGTCCTCGCAGTCGGCCTTGATCGGGAAGCCGTCGGGGTCGCAGGGGCCCTCGCACTCCCACGAGCCGTCGGGGCGCTGCTCGCCGTAGGCCCCGTCGCCAGGCCACTGCGTGGTGCAGCACAGGCCGTTGACGGAGACCTCCATGAAGGCGTAGGGGCGGGGGTCCCGGGCGCCGCGGCAGGTGTCGCCGGCCTCACAGTCGGCGCCGATGAAGTCGCCGTCCTTGTCGTCCTCCTGCGCGCCGCCTTCGACGATCTGCAGCGGGTTGCTCTTGGCCGGGCAGGTGTCGCAGATGTCGCCGACTTCGTCGTCGTCGGAGTCGACGTGGTCGCAGTAGCCGGTGTCCTCGCAGGTGCTGTAGGTCGGGCAGTCCGTGTCCGAAGCGCAGCTGATCGGCTCGCCCGGGGCGACGGGCTGGCGCGGGCAGGCGTCGTCGACGTTGCTCAGGCCGTCCTGATCGAAGTCGTCGTCGTTGCCGAAGCCGATGGGCCCCGCGGCCCAGGCGTTGATCTGCAGGCCCAGGTTGGTGTCCGGGTCCTCGCAGGCCTCGCCGATCATGTTGGCGTTCTCGTCGGCCTGGCAGACCGAGCTGTCGGCGGGCACGGGGGTGCCGACGGTGTGCGGGTTGTCCTCGCCGAACACGCTGCAGTTCGGCGTCCAGATGCAGTTGTCACACACGTCGCCGATGCCGTCGCGGTCCGTGTCGGTCTGGTCCGGGATGTTGCGGACCATGAACGCCGGGTCCATGGCCAGGCCGTCGATGTTGTAGCTGTCGGCGGTGGACTGGCAGCGGTCGCAGTCGTTGCCGATGCCGTCGCGGTCCGAGTCGGCGGTGTTCGTGGTGCCCGGGGTCAGCTGGCACTTGTCGACGATGTCGCCGTAGCCGTCGAGGTCCTCGTCGAACTGGAAGGGGTTGGTGTGCTGGCGCGCGTTGTCGCAGGACAGCTCGACCCCGTCGCCGTCCGGGTCCTCCTTGCACTTGGGCTCGTCGATGGTGAAGTCGTAGTAGAAGTCCTCGTAGCCCTGGCCGCCGGTGGTGATCAGCGGCATCCCGCACACGTCGTGGAAGGCCGCGTCGTAGGCCGCGCGGTCCTCGGGGTCGTCGAGGTCGAGGTCGGCGAAGCGCTCGACGCCCTCGAGGCCCGGCACGCGCAGGCGGTAGCGCCCGGTCACGTCGCGGCCCCAGGAGTCGACGTTCTTGCTGGGGTCGTCCTCGTCGAAGTGGAACAGCTGCTTGAGGAAGTTGACGTTGTCGAGGAACACGCCGAGGCGGCCCTCGTTTTGCCCGCTCACGTCGACGATCAGGCAGGGGGGGACGGCGCTGAGATCATCGCCGGCCCCGAGCTGGTCGGCGACGACCTCGTCCTTGTCGAGGGTGCAGCGCGGGCCGCCGGCGACGACGAAGTCCTCCGCCCAGCACTCGGGCTCGTTGCTCGTGCTGCAGCTCTCGCCGAACTCGTCCGTGGCGTTGGGATCGGCGACGCGGCTGAGCTGGACCAGCTCGATCTTCTTGGTGTTGTTCGGCGACAGGTCGTACTTGTTGGACAGCCGGATGCCGAAGTCCGAGCACGCCCCGATGCGCAGGTTGTCCGTGGGGTAGCCGGTGTCGGGGACGACGTGGAATTCCGGGGTCTCGAAGGCGTAGCTGAGCTCGTCGGTGCTCAGCACGTTGCCGACCTTGTCGCGGATGAACTGCCCCTCGCTCGAGAAGCGGACGGTGTACTTCGAGCCCGAGCACATCCCGCGGTCGAAGTTCTCGTAGGTCTCGAAGAAGGCGTTGTCGTGCATGCGCCACCCGTCTTGGGGGTTGCGCCCGCCGATCATGTCCGAGGGCGTGGTCGTGACCTCGGCGCAGGACTCGACCGCCGAGCGCGGCTGGTTGCCGAGATCGCCGGGCAGGAAGAGCACGCCCTTGAGGGCCGGGTCGTAGACCACGCCGCCGACCTTGGTCACGAAGCGGGTGACGTAGGCGTCCTCGTTGCTCGCCCCGTCGTGGCGCTCGAGCGAGCCCCACGGCGCCGTGCAAAATTGTTCGATCTGCCGGGCGCAGTAGTCGGGCTGCTGGCTGGGGTCGCCGCAAAAGCACGAGCGGGTCTCGGCCGGCAGGGTCTGGTCGCGATCGAAGCGCTGCACCGGGCGCAGGTTGGGCTGGAACAGGGGGTCGCAGGCGCCCCCGTCCTCGGCCGCGCCCAGGTTGGCCTGGCAGCACTCGCTGGCCGCGAGCACGCCGTTGGGGAACTCGCCAGAGTCGCAGTAGGCGAGGCGCCGGCCGGCCTCCCAGGTGGTGCAGGTCCCGTCGGTCTCGCAGGACTGGAATTCTTCGGTGGCGACGTAGCAGCCCCCGGCCCCGCGCTCGCGGAAGCGGCGATCCACGCAGAAGGCCCCGCCGGTGGTGTCGGCCTGGCTGGAGCAGGTCGCGAACCACTCGGCCTTGCAGTGGGCGTCGGCGCAGCCTTCGGTCTCGGCGGCGCACAGCTGGCCCTCGGGGTCGGTGCCGATGCAGGCCGCGCCCGCGTCTCCGCCGAGGGCCTCGTCGCAGTCGGCGTCGGTCTGGCAGGGCGCGCCGACCGGCTCGGCGCCCGCGGGCCGCAGCGCTGGGTGGGTCTCCCGCAGCTTGTCCGACAGCGGCAGCCGCCACTCCCGGGTCTCGCCCAACCACTCGTAGAGGTAGCGGTTGGTCTCGAACTCGCGGTCGACGGAGGCCACGAAGTCGGCGCACTCGGTGTAGACGTCGCCGGTCGGGTCGCAGGCGATGGGCTGGGCGTTGGCGTCGGCGGCGAAGGGGTCCCGGCGCCCGCCGCTGGCGGTCGCGCCGTACTTGGCGACGTTGACCGAGAGCTCGTAGTCGCAGGCCGAGCAGCAGGTGTCCGGGCCTTCGCTGGGGGCCGAGCAGCTGGCCACGCGCCAGTCCGTCTCGCCGGCGTAGGACTTGGTCTCGCCGGACTCTTGCATGCGCAGGGGCAGGCGCCGGCCGTCGCTGGCCGTGTAGAAGCCCTCGCAGATCAGCGGGTCGTCGTCGAGCACCTCGTGGTCGAAGTCCTGACCCATGGCGCGGAGGTTCTCGACGCAGCTGAGGTTGATCGCGCGCGCGACCGTGTCCGGGTCTTCCCCGGGCTGCTCGACGTAGTCGCCGTTGAAGCGGGTGATCGGGCCCTCGATGGCGGCGATCCGGCTCTTCCAGTCGTAGACCTCGAACAGCTGCGGGTTGCTCGGGTCCCGGCGCACGAGCTCGACGGAGGTCGCCTCGAGCAGGTTGTTGAACACGAACTCGAGGCCGCTGCCGGTGATCAGGGGCGAGAGCTTGCAGTATTCGTCCTCGCCGCGCGGGTTGGCGAGGGCCTCCTCGGTCTCGAGGCAGTCGGTGATCGAGTCGATGAAGTACTGGCCCTCGGATACGTCGGGGGTCAGGCGGTGGACCTTGCGGTTCTCGTAGTTGACCGCGGTGATGCTCTCGAGCACCAGCTTGTTGGGATCACAAACGCCGCAGTCGCTGTCGGACAGGCAGCCCGTCAAGGGAACGGCGCTGACGATCACGGTACCCAGCGCCGCGCTGCTGAGTCTGAAAGTGGAAACCCGGGGCCTGGTTTGGAGTCCGCGACGAATCGACATTGGCTACCTCCGGGAGCCAACCGGAGCGCTCGAGACGACTTACACCACTCGGCCCTCGCTCGCCCGCGAGGCTCGGGGTTCTCTGGGCTTGGCTTCGGCGACAAAGAAGGAGTGGGCTCGCCCCGTCCCCAAAACCGGGTCCTACCGAGGGAATCCGTCAGGGCCAGAGAGTAGAATCGGCCCATGGTCTTTTTGAGAGAGCACGGAGCGCGCTCGGTCTTGGTCGGACTGGGAGTCCTCGCCGTGTCTGCGTCGCTCGGTTGCGGCCCGGGGGGCGGCGGGGTCGATGGCGACGACGAGGCGGGGGACGAGGTCGGCGAAGACGGCGGGCCGCCGTGCTCCGACGAAGAGCTCGAGGCCAAGGGCTGGACCTCGACGCGCACGGCCTACCCCGACATGCGCGTGCTGTGGTCCGACGGCGTGCAGACCCTGGCCTACGGCGAGGGCAGCATGCTCGTCGACGACGGGCAGAGCCTGCGCTTCGTCCATGGCCTCGAAGACCTCAACGGCTGGCTGCTCGAGGCGCGCAGTGTCGACGACGCGTGGCTCGCCGGCTCCGGTGGTTTGCGGCACTGGGACGGCGAGAGCCTGAGCCTGAGCCTGAGCGTCACCCCGGGCCAGATCGTGCTGCCCGATCAGCCCGGCACCGGCCCGGGCCCGTGGGCGATCGCCGACAGCTACGTGTTCGAGTACGACGGCGACTCCTGGATTCAGCACGGCGCGGTCCCCAGCGAGGTCGCCGAGGCCAACGCCCTGGCCGTGGGCCCCGACGGCGAGCTGTGGGCGGCGGGTCTCGACGGCGCGGTCGCTCACCTGCCCAGCGCCGACGGGGAGTGGGCGGTCGAGCTCCTCGACGTCGACGGCCTCGAGCCCGACGAGCTGTGGCTCGACGACGAGGGCGCGCTGTGGCTGGTCGGGGCCCAGGCGAACATGGTGTTCGCGCGCCGCGACGCTGGCGGGACCTGGACCGTCGCGCCCGCGGGCGCCTCGGCCTACCGCGCGCACATCTCCCCAGCGAGCGAGGGCATCGCGGTCTACGCCCAGGGCGACTACGGGGAAGCGTCGCTCTACACGTGGACCGGCGGCGCCGAGCTCCCGACCCTGCGGGCGACCGGCGAGGAGCTGGGCTACGCGCGCACCGAGGGCGGCGACGGCCCGGCTGGCGCCCTGATGATGCTCGCGGGCGGCCCGGAGCTGTTCGTCGTCGACCTCGAGGCCGCCGACCCCGTGACTGTTGAGGTCCGCGCGGCCTTCGAGTCCGCGTTCCCGAGCCGCGGCCAGGCGGCGGGGGTCGACGCGGCCTTCGAGGTCGTCGGCGATCGGGTGCTTCGCTGGGAGCTCGACGCGCCCGTTCCCGACATCGCGGGCTTCGTGCCCGAGGGCGCGTCCACGGGTCGCTGGGTCGAGAGCTTCGTGGCGCCCGCCATCGACGGAGGCGAGCCCGAGGTCGTCGACCTCTTCCCCGAGGGCGCGGACCAGGGCTGGGTGCTGATCGGCTCCGACAGCGACACGGGCGTCGTCGAGCTGTGGCGCTGGCAGGGCGGCGCCCTCGACAAGGCCAGCTGGCAGCCCGACGGCAACCCCTCGCAGCTGCGCGGGAGCGGGCCCGAGGACGTGTGGGCCTTCGAGAGCGACGCGGGCGTGGCTCGGGCGTGGCGCTACGACGGGCAGAGCTGGACCGAGGTCCTCGGCGCCGACGAGGGGGTGCCCGCGGTCGCGGGCTCGATCCACGACGGCTCGGCCACGCACATCATCGGGACGGACGGCCTCGTGCGGCGCTGGCAGGGGGCGGAGTGGACGACCCTCGGTGAGCCCTTGCTCGGCGACGTGGAGGACATGAGCGTGGTCGCCTTCGTCCAAGCAGGCGACGAGGCCGTGGCCCGGGTCAGCTACCCCGAGGGCTGGGACTTCCCGGAGATCGTCTACGAGACCCACCGCTTCGACGGAGCGAACTGGACCTCGATCACCGACGACATCCCGGACTTCGACCCGCTGGCCGGAGACGGGCAGGGCTACGCTTGGGGCGTCGTCCAGTCCCAAGAACCCGGCGAGCCGCACCAGCTCCACCGCCACGGTCCAGAGGGGGCGGCGAGCGAGGGCTGGGGGACGGAGCCCGCGGTGCTCGACGCTTCTTGGATCCACCAGATCATCCCCGCCGAGGACGGCGTGGTTGTCCATGGGCGCTACTGGACCCACACCTACCGCCGCGCCTGCGCGCAGTAGCGCGACGAGGCGCAGGCGACCGGCCAAAAAATCTGCCCAAAAAATCCGCCGAGATGTCCAAGACCGCCCGGGTCACGCGTCAAGGGTCGTGCCTTCGAATTCCGGCACGAAAGGACCCATCACCATGCCCAAGTTCCTGTGTCTCCAGCGCAAGCTCCCGTCCCCCGACAGCGCCAACTCGGCCAAGCCGTCCCCGGCGCAGATGGCCGACATGTACGCCCAATTCAACGCCTGGCGGGAGCGCCACGCCGCGAGCCTCGTCGACCTCGGGGGCAAGCTCGGCTCTGGCAAGGTCGTCTCGGCCGAGAGCGCTGACGGCCCCTTCGTGGAGGTCAAGGAGCTCGTCGGCGGCTACATGATCGTCGAGGCCGAGGACCTCGAGGCGGCGGCGACGATCGCCGGCGCGTGCCCAGGCCTGGTGCGCCCGGGCTCTGGCGTCGAGGTCATCGAGATCCACGTCCCGGGCGCGTGAGCAGCGTCAGCCCAACCTTCTTTCGCCGCGAGTACGCCAGGCTCGTGGCCGGACTGAGCCGCCGCTTTGGGGTCGAGGTCCTCGAGCTGGCGGAGGACGCGGCCTCGACCGCGCTGCTCCGGGCGGTCGAGACCTGGCCGCGCAGCGGCGAGCCGCGCAACCCCTCGGCGTGGCTGTGGACGGTCGCCCACAACGCGCTGACGGGGGAGCTGCGGACCCGGGGGAATCGGGCCCGGCTGCTGGCGAGCCAGGCTGGGACGGAGCCCTCTTTGGAGCCGTCACCCCGGGTGCGGCTCGGCTCGGAGATCGACGACGATCAGCTGCGCATGCTCTTTGTCTGCTGCGACCCTGCGCTGGCCATCGAGGCCCAGCTGGCCCTCGCCCTCAAGACGCTGTGTGGCCTGAGCGTCGCCGAGATCGCGCAGCGGACCTTTAGCGGCGAGGCGGCCGTCTACAAGCGGCTGGCGCGGGCCCGGAAGCAGCTGAACGCGCAGGGGCGCGAGCGCATCTTCGAGGCCGGGCTCGAGAGCTTGCGCCGTCGCAGGCCGGCCGTGCAGGCGACCCTCTACCTGCTGTTCACCGAGGGGCACCTCTCGACCCATCCCGAGCTCGCCATCCGCCGCGAGCTGTGCTCCGAGGCCATCCGCTTGGGGGTGATGCTGGCGCGCCACGAGGTCGGCGATCCTGCCTCGTCGGCGCTCGTGGCTCTGATGTTTCTGCACCGCGCTCGACTGTCGGCGCGCACCGGGGAGGGCGGCGGCCTGTTGCTCTTGTCCGAGCAGGATCGGAGCGCCTGGAACCCAGACGACATCGCAGAGGGGATGTGTTGGCTGGCCGCGTCGGCGTCTGGCGATGCGCTCACGCGCTACCACCTCGAGGCCGGGATCGCGGCCGAGCACGCGATGGCGCCGTCCTTCGAGGCGACCGACTGGGAGCGCATCGCCACGCTCTACGAGCAGCTCGAGGTGGTGTCGCGCTCGCCCTTGCATCGCTTGAACCGGGCCCTCGCGCTCGCCCAGTGGCGCGGGGCCGAGGCGGGGCTGGAGCTCGTGCGGGACCGGGCTCCGCCGACCTGGCTGGAGGGCTCGGTGCTGTGGTCGGCGACGCTGGCGGATCTGTGTCGCCGCGCGGGGGAGGCCAACGAGGCCGCGCGGTGGCGGGCGGCCGCGTTGGCGAGCGCGCCGAGTGAGGCGGTTCGGGAGCTCTTGCTCCGGCGCCTGGTAAAGTGAAAGCCTAGCTGTGAGGGCTGTTGAGCTTGGGCTGTGACGGGAGTTTGTGGATCCAGGTCTCGCCAGATCATCTGCTCGGTGTTTGCCCCAGCGACCGCTTCGGCGCGAGCTTGATGCCTGCCCGTGCCTTTCCTTCTCGACCCTGGACGTTCTGATGAAGCTCAACCCAAGCCTGCTCGCCGCGATGTTGGTCGTTCTCGCCCGCAGTCCCCCGGGTATCCCAGACGAAGGCCTCGACACCCAAGTCGAGAGCCCCGGCGCTGATGCTGGGGCCGAGCATTCGATGGACGACCCCTGGCACTGCGGCGAGGAGGACCTCAAGTGTATCGGGCCCCTGGGCATTGGTGAGTGCGTCGACGGCGAGTGCCAAGGGAGATTGACCTTCTGCCATCTGGCCGCGGGGACCTGCGCGGAGATTTGTGCCAACGATGGCGGCGTGTGTGCGCCGCTCGACTGCGAAGGAGCGACCGCTTTTGCCTGGGACTACGCCCTGCAGGAAGAAGCCGACGCGCTGTGCGATGCCGCGATCAAGGACGCGGCCACTCCGCTGGAGATCGGCTGCGACGACGAGCTGAACACCTTCGGCAAGACCGTCAATTGCTGCTGCCAATGGTGACGAGCGGGCCCCATCGACCCCTAAAATACCCCGCCCACGTGGACGCCACCGATCAACTGGTGGACCCGAGCCTGGCGAATGTCCAGGCCGCCCTCGCAGATCGTGTCGTTGCCGGTGCGTTCGCAGATCTGCCGGTGGAGGTTGAAGATCACGTCCGCCTTGGCGCCCAGGAATACGTGCCGGCTGACGAAGATGTCCAGAGACAGGCCGGGGCGCAGGGCGAAGCCCTGGGAGTAGTGGCGGGTGTCGCCCTCGCTGCGCACGAAGGTCTGGCGCGACCAGCCCGGGGCGAGCTCGAAGCCGATGTCGAAGCGCCACAGCGACCAGTAGCCCCGGAGCACGCCGAAGATCCCTTGCTGGTAGGCGTTGCTGAACTCGGGCTGGTCGTCCTCGAGGGACCAGGTGGGGTTGAACCAGCCGACCTGGTAGCCCGCGCCGATGAAGAAGCCGGGGTGGGCCCGGTAGCCGATGTCGAAGGCCATGCCGACCGAGGGGGCGGTCTTGCCCAGGGAGTCGTCCTTGCAATCTCCGGGGCCGGGGAGGCACGCGGAGGCGCCGGCGAGGACCTCGGCCTGGCCGCCGCGGCGCTTGGGCTTGCTGCGCTTTTTGCCTGCGTGGGCGGTCGCTGGGAGCAGCAAGCATGCCATGGCCGCACCCGCTGCGAGGGGGGCGAGGCGCGAGGCGGGACGAGGGGCTGAAGGGGGCAGAGGGCGCACGGCGGACCGCATGACGATCCAATGGACTGGCTCCACCGTCGAGCCTTCATTTCAAATTGGTGGGAGGTGGGTGAGAGCGCGGTTTTTGGCCCTGACTGCCGGCGCCGTGTTGACCGGCCTCGCGACCCGTGCCATCAACTCTCCGATGGAGCTCGCTCGCCACGGATCAACGTTCCGAGCGCTATTCGAGCGGGCTCGGCTCCTGGTCGTGGCCGCCGCGGTGGTCGGCTGCACGGGCAAGGGGGAGGCGCCCGCGCCGGACCAGCCCGTGCGTGATCCGGGGGAGGCAGCGATCCGCGTCGACACCTCCCAGGCGAGGGTCGGTCGGCTCGAGCGTGAGGTCACGGCGACCGGGATCACGAGCCCCTGGCAGGAGACCAACCTGCGCGCCGAGGCGGGCGGGAGGGTGCTGTCCGTGTCCGTAGACAACGGCGACGTGGTCGAGGTCGGGGACGCGCTGTTGAAGATCGATGGCTCGCGCCAGCGCCTGGCGGTGTCCGGGGCCTCGGCCCAGGTCGACGCCCTCGAGCGGGACGTCGAACTCGCCCGCAGCGACGCGGAGCGCAAGCGCGCCCTGGCCCAAAAGGGCAGCCTGCCCGCGGCGCAGCTCGAGGCCGCGGACAACCGCCTCGAGCGGGCCGAGGCCGCGCTCGCGGGGGCCAAGGCCAACCTCGGCTCGGCCCGACGCTCGACCCGAGACACGCGCATCACCGCTCCCATCGCTGGCATCGTCGCGCGCCGGGTCGTCGACCAGGGCGACGTCATCGGCCCGGGCACGCCGCTCCTCGACGTCGTCGATCTGTCGAAGGTCCGCGTGCAGGTCGGCCTGGCGGGCAGCGAGATCGGGCGCCTGGATCAGGAGGCCGAGGCCCAGGCGCGCATCGAAGACCTGGGCGGAGAGGCCGTCGCGGCCCGCTTCGCCGCGCTGGCTCCGTCCGCCGATCCGATGACCGGCCTGTTCACGGTCGAGTACCACGTCGACAACGCCGACGCGCGCATCCGCGGCGGCATGGTGGCGACGGTCGAGCTGCCCCTGCGCAAGGCTCGGGAGCAGGTCCTGGTGCCGCGCTCGTCGCTGACGCGGCGGGGAGGTCAGCTCGCCGTGTTCGTGTTCGAGGGCGGGGACGAGTCGACGCCGGGCGGCGAGGCACAGCTCGACCGCGGCGTCGCGCGCCTCGTCCCCGTGCGCGTGGGGGCCTACGGCGACGCGGTCGTCGAGATCCTCGGCGGCCTCGAAGGAGGCGAGCGCGTCGTCACCTCTGCGCTCCATGCCCTCGCCGACGGCGTGATCGTCGAGTCTGGCGACCCCAAAGCAGCGGCGCCCATGCCCCTCGCCAACGCTCCCGGGCAGACTCCCGACCCGGCCCCAGCCCCTACCCCATGATCCGCTTCTTCCTCGATCGCCCGACGCTGGTCCACGTGATCACCATCGCGGTGCTCGCGATCGGCCTGCTGATCATCGGTCGCAGCCAGCGCGAGGGCTTCCCGGCCGTGACCATCAACGAGGTGATCGTCACGACCTTCCTGCCGGGCGCGTCGCCGGCCGACGTCGAGGCCAAGCTCACCCAGCCCCTCGAGGAGCAGATCAGCAAGGTCGACGGCGTCGACGAGTACACCTCGGTGTCGAGCGAGGGGGTCTCGCGCATCGTCGTCAGCCTCTACGAGGACCTCGACGCCAGCGAGGTGCAGGAGGTCGAGCGCGAGCTGCAAAAGGCCGTCGACGCCATCCCCGACCTGCCGCCGGACCTCGAGATCCCGCCGGTGCTCTCGCGCTTCAACCCGGCCAAGCGCGCCGTGCTCGAGGTCGCGGTCAGCGGCCCGGACGCGGCGCTGCGCGAGGCCCTCGACACGCTCACGCCGCGCATCGAGGCCATCCCGGGGATCGGCTCCGTCGAGGAGATCGGCATGGGCGACCCGGAGATCGAGGTGCTCCTCGACCCCGTCCGCGCCCGGGCCCAGCAGGTCACCCTCGACGAGGTCATGGCCGCGCTCCAGCGCCGCAACCTGGCGAGCACCGGGGGCAAGCTGACCGCCTACCCGGTCCAGCGCCAGGTCGTGCTGTCGGGCGAGTACCGCGACGCGGGCGAGGTCGGCGACACGATCCTGCGCTTTCAGGACCGCAGCACCCTCGCTCCTGGCGCGCCCCCGGGCACCGGCGGAGCGCTGCGGATCCGCGACGTCGCCGAGGTCCGGGTGACCCGCGAGGACATCGGCATGCGCGTCCACGCCGAGGGGGAGCGCAGCGCCAACCTCATCATCCGCAAGCGCGAGAGCGCCGACATCCTCGACACCGTCGACGCGGTCTACGCCGTGCTCGAGCAGACCGCGCTGCCCGAGTCGGTCACCGTCCGCACCTACAACGACGCTTCGCGGCTGACCCGCAACCGCCTCGACGTGGTCATCACCAACGGCGTGGGCGGCGTGGTCCTGGTCCTGGCGGTGCTCTTGCTGTTCCTGAGCGGGCGGGTGGCCTTTTGGGTCGCCTTCGGCCTGCCCTTCGCCCTGCTCGGTGTGGCCGCGTTCTTGCCGGCGATCGGCATCTCGATCAACATGATCTCGCTGGCGGGCTTCGTGCTCGTGATCGGCATCGTCGTCGACGACGCGATCATCATCGCCGAGCGCATCGCCTTCCACCTCGAGGCCGGCGTCGACCCCCACGAGGCCGCGGTGCTCGGCACCCGGGAGATGGCCATCCCGGTGATCGGCTCCTCGCTGACGACCATCCTGGCCTTCTCGCCCCTGTTCCTGCTCGGCGGCATCCCGGGCAAGTTCTCCTGGGCGATCCCGGCGATCGTCATCCTGACCCTGATCGTCTCGCTGTTCGAGTGCTTCTTCATCCTGCCCAGCCACATCGTGGGGCATGGCGAGAAGCCCAAGAAGCCCCGGCCCAAGGCGCGCTTCGTCGTCGCCCTCGAGCAGGCCTACGCCGGGGTGCTCGAGCGGGTCCTGCCCCGGGGCGGGGTGATCGCCCTGGCCTTCGTGGGCCTGTTCATCGGCACCGTCTACTACATGGCCACGTCCATGCCGGTGGCGCTGTTCCCCCAGGACGACTCGGACGCCTTCTACATCAAGATCCGCGCGCCCCTGGGCACGCCCATCGAGCGCACCGAGGCGCTGGTCCGCAACCTCGAGCAGCAGCTGCCGCAGATCATCGGCGAGGACCTCGAGGGCATGACCGCGCGGGTCGGCCATCAAGAGACCCGACTGATCGCCCGGGCCGTGGGCTCGGCCGACCACGAGGCCCACATCAGCGTCTACCTGGAGAACGAGCGCGGCTACTCGGCCCAGGCCTGGATCGCCCGGGTCAAGCAGGAGCTGCACGTCCCCGAGGAGCTCGAGCTGGTCTACGAGGCCAAGGTCATCGGGCCGCCGCTGGGCAGGCCGGTGCAGATCCACGTGTCGAGCAACGACGACGCCGAGCGGCGCCGGGTCGCGCTGGAGGTCCAAAACTACCTCGAGGGCGGACGCGGGATCATCGACCTCGAGAGCGACCAGCGCCCGGGCATCCGGCAGATCGACCTGCGCCTCGATCACCAGCGCATGGCCCTCGAGCAGGTCGGCGTCGACACGGTCTCGCGCACGGTCAAGGCGGCCTTCTTCGGCCTCCCGGTCACCGAGCTCCAGAACCTCGACGAGAACGTGGACATCCGCGTGCGCTTTTCGGCCGACGCGCGGGCGGACCTCGACATGCTCCTGGCCACGCCCGTGCGCGGGGCCGACGGGCGCCTCCACGCCCTGCGCAAGTTCGTCGAGCCCGTCGAGGTCGACGCCCTCGCGGCCTACCACCACCGCGACGGCGTGCGGACCACGACCATCGTCGGCAGCATCGAGCCGAGCTCGGGGGAGACCTCGAAGTCCATCGCGGCGACGGTCGGGGCCGAGCTGATCCCGCTCTACGAGGGCGGCGAGCGCTCGAGCCCGAGCCTGCGCGTCTATGTGGGCGGCGAGGCGACCAAGACCGACGAGACCCTCGGCGAGATGCCCATGGTCCTGGGCCTGGCGCTGATCGGCATCGTCATGGTCGTGATGCTGCTGACCGGCTCCCTGACCCAGGCCCTGTTCGTGGTCTCGGCCGTGCCCCTGGGCCTCATCGGCGTGGTCTGGGCCTACGCCACCCACGGCATCCCCATCTCCTTGTTCGCGCTGCTCGGCGTCACCGGGCTCTCGGGCGTGGTCGTCAACGACTCCATCGTGATGGTCACCTCCCTCAACCGCACGGGGCTGGGCGAGGGCGAGGTCGGGGAGTTGATCCGCGAGGTCGCGCAGATCGCCTCGGAGCGCCTGCGGCCCGTGCTCTTGACCACGCTGACGACCGTCGCCGGGGTCATGCCCACGGCCTACGGCCTGGGGGGGCGGGACGCCCTGCTCTCGCCGATGTCCCTGGCGCTGGGCTACGGGCTGATCTTCGCGACCTCGATCACCTTGGTGCTGGTGCCCTCGCTCTACGTGATCCGGCGCAAGGGCGAACGCAGGCGCGCGGCCAGGCGGGCGCGCCGAAATGGCGACGCTTGAGCGCTCGGCCCCGCAGGATGTTCGTGCGTGGATTCAGGAATCGCAATTGCGGGTCCGAGGTGGTGTTGGCAAGATCGAAGGGTGGGATCGAGATATTCGAAGAGGGGGTTGTCGCCAGCGGTGGCGGTGCTTGGACTCATGACCATGGGTACGTCCGCGTGGGCGGCCCCAGAGCCCAGCGGTGGCGCCGACTCGAACGCGGAGGCGAGTGACCCTGCGACGGTGAACTCGGAGCCGACTGAGACTCTGGATTCACCGTCTCGGGAGGTCCTGGAGGAGCAAAAGAAGACCCTCGTCGCCGAGGGCGAGGCCGAGGCTGCCAAGGCGGAGGCCGAGGCGGCGAAGGAGCGGGCCGACGACGCGGAGGCGGAGGCCAAGCAGGCCAAGCAGGCGCTCGAGTCGGCCAGGGCGGGCAAGCTGATTCGCTACGGTGTGACCGGAGGGACGGCGCTGACGACCTACTTCCCCTTGCACATGGAGCAGGGCGACGAGGGGCCTCGCTTTTACTCGACGCCAGGGGTCGGGGCGATGCCCTACATCATGTTCAACCCGGCGTACTGGACCGAGAAGCCGCAGGTCAACATCTACTGCGCGAACAAGTACGCCGGACCCTCGTCCATCGCCGCGGCTCAGATCGCCGCCGACGAGTCGGCCAAGGCGCGAGCCAAGCGTCGCATGGTCCGGCTGCTGGAGGTGGTCGTGGCCGATCCGGGGTGGAGCCCGCCGACGTCGCTGAACATTCGGGCGGATCGCCAGACCTTGCAGAAGATCGAGAAGCTCTACGACGAGTTGCTGGCGATCTCGAACGCGGTCGAGGGTACGCGGCCAAAGCGGGTCAGAGCGGCGAAGCAGGCCGAGCAGGACGCAGCGGACAAGGCGACGCTGGCAACGAAGGCAGCGGCAGCGAAGGACGCGGCGGACGAGCTGGCGGAGGACGCGAGCGCGGCCCTGCAGGCGGCGGACGCAGCGGGCAAGCCGGCCGCGGAGAAGAAGGCAGCGGAGGCGAAGCGGACAGCGGAGCGGGCGGCCGCGACGGCGAAGACGGCGAAGGAGGAGGCGGAGAAGGCCGCCAAGGCTGCGGAGGTGGCCAAGGTCGCAGCTGAGGTGACTGTGTGGGGAGAGGACCCGCCAGCGGATTGCGAGTGCGAAGACCCTTGGAAGAAAGCGGCGAAGCTGCTCGCGGAAATCGACGAGAAGCTCGAGGCCAAGCGCAACGGGGTGCTCAGGCACGGGGACGGCAGGAGGATGCGCGGACCGTCCCCGAAGGATCGCAAGCTCCTGATCAGTGACCCGCTTGCGAGCGCGCTCGGGCGGCTGCGGACGGAGAGCACGGTCGAAGCCATGCTCGTGCGCGCGGGGGGGCTGCTCAGCCCCTCGCCAAACACCTACGACGAGCTCGATGGCCTCACCCTCGATCAGCTCGAGACGGCCAAGCGCATCGCCGCGGCCAAGGCCAAGGGCGAGTCCAAGGTCGAGCTCGAGGTGGACGGTGAGCCGATCAGCTACGCCATCGACGACGCCGAGGAGATGCTGGCGGGGAGCATGCAGTCGACGGTGGTGGGCTGGTACGAAGACCTCCCGGCGAACTGTATGAGCCGGACCTTCGGGATGTGGGTGGGCTATCCGCTCACCTTCAAGTCGACGCTGCCCGTCGAGAGCAGCCCGGGCGATCTCGAGCGCACCCGCCTCGGGGTCACCGGGGTGACCGCGCTCGGGCTGGGCATCACGCCCAACGCCTACGTGTCGATCTTGCTGGGGGTCGGCTTTGGCCTGGCCAACGTCTCGGGCGACAATGACGACGAGCTCGTGGTGAGCTTCGTGCTGGGTCTGGGCGGAAACCTCGACCTCTTGACCTTGATTCGCGGGTAGGACGACATGAAGCGACTTTCAATGAGTGTGTTGCTCGCGCTGCTCTCGGGGTGCGCCGTCGTGGACGGAGATGGGAACGAGAGCGGCTCGACGGAGACGGCCGGAACGGAGACGGAGACCGAGGGGACGACGGAGACCGAGGGGACGACGGAGACTGAGGGGACGACGGAGACCGAGGGGACGACGGACACGGCCGGAACGGAGACCGAAGGGACGACGGAGACTGAAGGGTCGACGGACACGACGGAGACCGAGGGGACGACGGAGACGACAGACACTGGCGGGACGACGGAGACGGGGTAGCCGAGCCGCCCGCGAGCGGTCGTTTGTCGGAAGGTGCCGTCTCGAGCACCTCTGCCCTTGCATTGAGGGCGAGCGGGGCTCGACAATGCCGCCGTGCTCCGCTCTCGCTCCATCCCGACCGCACTGCTCGCACTCTCGCTGCTCGCCGCTTGTGACAAGGGCGAGGCCGAGACCAAGGACGCCGAGGCGAAGACCGACGCCGCGAAGACCGACGCGGCCAAGGCCGAGACCAAAGACGGGGAGGGCAGCGCGGCCAAAAAGGGCGGCGACGCCAAGGCGGCCGCGCTCCACCCCGACGACCAGGAGCTCGCCGACCGGCGCAGCAAGGATCAGCTCGAGCACGATCCGGCGGCGGTCAAGAAGACCCACGACGAGATGGTCGCGCTGCTGGCCGAGGCTCGGAAGCTCGGGGAGGCGGGGGACACCGAGGCGGCCGTGGCCAAGTACGAGGCGCTGCTGAAGCTCGACCCCCACTACCGCCCGGCGCTCATCGAGGCCGGCGAGCTCGAGGCCAAGGCCGGGGACTGGGTCGCGGCCGTGCACCACACCAAGCTCGCGGCCAAGCTGACGGCTGACGACGACGCCATGAAGGTCACCCTCCTCGACCGCGTGGGCCAGTACGCCGAGAAGGAGGGCAAGAACAACGACGCGGCCCACTACTACCGCGAGGCCCTCGCGCTGAAGCCGGACGAGGGCCTGCGCGCCGAGATCCAGGGCCGCCTCGACGCCCTCGGCGACGTCGCGCCCGAGCTCGACCCGCCCGACGGCCCGCCCGGGAGCGTCGACAGCCTGCACCTGATCAGCCTGCTGTCCGGCACCGCCGAGGACGTGTGCGCCCAGTACCCCAAGGACGGGCTGTGCGTCCCCGAGGAGTGCAACTTCATCGCCCCCGGGGACGGGAGCTGGGGCGTGTTCGAGGTCGGCGACGGCTCGACCAACTGCTACCACCCGGCCGTGCGCACCGGCGAGTCCGACTGGCACGTCTACGCCTCGGCGCTGATGGACGCCCGCGGCGAGGAGGTCCACCAGAGCGTCGATCGCCTCGAGCTCAAGGTCGTCGAGGCCGAGGGCGGCCCCTTCCTGGTCATCGGCTACGCCGAGCACCTCTACGAGCGGCTGTGGGACGACGAGCTCGGCGACGAGCCCATCGAGGAGGACGTGATCGACGCCGAGGGCGTGATCGTCTGCCAG
Source organism: Plesiocystis pacifica SIR-1 (assembly GCF_000170895.1). Classification (GTDB taxonomy): domain Bacteria; phylum Myxococcota_A; class Polyangia; order Nannocystales; family Nannocystaceae; genus Plesiocystis; species Plesiocystis pacifica. The sequence goes on from NZ_ABCS01000004.1 coordinate 49,326, forward strand.
CGCGTGGGCGACAAGACCCGCTGCACCGACCCGATCATCACCAACTTGAACTTCGAGATCGGCACCCAGACCGGGAAGTTCTCGGCAGAGCTCGGCTACGGGCCGGACCAGATCGTGATGTCCAAGGTGGTCAAGGAGGGCAAGGCCGACGCGGCGGTGCGGACCTACTTCTACGGCGTGCTCTTCGACGAGGGGCCGCACAGCCTGCCCAAGGCCATCTGACGGGCGCCTCGCCCGTTCTCGTCCGTCGCGGCTTCACGGAGCAAGCGGCAGTGTCCGGACAGACAGTCTCGGGACACGAGCGCGCACGTGTCGGGGTGCCAGGCAGCGAGGTCGCCCGGACCAAACGCACGTCCCTACGCGAACGTAGGGCTCGACCCGTGTGCACGTGGTGTCCAGGTAGGATTGTTCGTGTTGTCGAGCGCACGATTTGGTGAGTGCTACTTGCGACGCGACCGCCCATGCTCGACCTGTAAGCTCGCCGTAGCGATGATCAAGTCGAGTCGCATGGGTCGAACGCGGTGATGCGAGTGCACCAAGTGAACGTGCTTTAAATCTCGGAAATGCTAATAGTCAGCTTCGGTGTGATGGGTTAGTTCGGTCGAGAACTCATTGGGTTGGCGTTCCCTCATGGGGAATGGTGTGTCAAAAGTTTCGGTCGAGGTGTCGTCAATGCATAGATATGAACACGACAAAATTATCCCTCCTTCCCTGTGCCATCTTGCTGGCCTCGTCTTTCTCCAGCGGGTGTGTGCCCGATGAGGCCGCCGAAGCCGGCGAGTCAGACAGCGTCGGAGACACCGAGAGTACGAGCGAGTCGGACAGCGACGGGGGCGCCAGCATGGAAAGCAGCGGCAGCGACGGCAGCGACGGCAGCGACGGCAGCGACGGCAGTGACGGCAGTGATGGCAGTGATGGCGACGATGACAGCACCGATGGTGGCACTGGGGGGGAGCCAGGGGATCCCCTGGTTTCAGAGGACTTCACTGTCTCCGAGCTGCACTTGTTGCAAGAGCGCGCCGCCGGATCCGCGACCTTCAACTTCGTGAGCCTGGGCGACGTGACCCCGAACTCGCCGGGGGAGTGGGAGCGGATCCTCGGGTCGGCGGCCGCCTTCGAGGCGTCCATGGAGAGCTTCGTGGAGATGCCGGTCCTCGACGCCTGGGATGATCTGGTGACCCCCGACCACTACAACTATTGGAACGGGCCGATCGCGGGCTGGCGCACCGTGTCGCAGGACCCCCCATACTGGGACGGCACGGGCGCGATCCCGACCTGGGCCCCGGCGACGAAGAAGAGCACGGGGAACGGCTTCGTGCCCTGCACCCCCGACGACAACTACTGGACCTGCCAGGACGCCTTCAAGTACGGCGACGACCTGCTGTCGGCGGCCCTCGTCGCGGCCGTCGAGGAGGACGAAGCCCTGATGGACGACGTGCGCCGCGTGCTGCTGCGCCAGACGGACGTCGCCCGGGCCCCGGGCGTCGACTTCTCGAACCGAGACCGGTGGGGGATCGGGCACCAGGGGCAGGGGCTCGGCGGCGGCCAGCAGGTGTCCAGCACCAACCCCTTCTTCTTCACCTCGCTGTGGGTCGTCAAGATCGCCAAGGCCTACGACTACACGCGCCGCCGCGCGGTCGAGGGGCAAGTGATCGACAACCCGGTGTACACGGCGGACGAGCGCGCGCAGATCGAGGCCTGGTTGTTCGAGGCGGGGCTGTACTTCCGCGACGCGATCGAGCAGCTGCTGCTCGAGGAGGTCTCGATCTTCGACAGCGTCGACGCGCGCGTGGCCGGGACGCCGAACGCGAACATCGACAACCCCCCCTACGACGACTTCAGCTTGTGGGACGGCGGACCGACCGCGACCTACGGGCAGCTCCTCTACCAAAACCGCATCACGGACTCGGCGATGTCGGTGTGCGTGATCGGCTGGATGCTCGAGGACGAGCTGCTGATCCGGGACTGCAAGCTGTTCTTCGAGGAGGTCATTCGCTACAACATCCGCCCCGACGGCAGCCTGGGCGACTACTACCGGGGGGGCAACAACGGCGAGACGGGGCAGCACTACGTGACCGGTCAGCTCGGCCACCTCGTGGAGATCGCCGATCTGTTCGCTCGTCACGGCGATCCTTCGCTCTACGAGTACTCGACCTCCGAGGGCTCCAACCATCCGCAGCTGCCCGAGTCGAGCACCGTCGGGGGTCCCAAGAGCTTGCTCACCGCGCTGTTGATCTCGGCCAAGCTCAACCGGCCCCAGGGCTACGAGGGGCGCCACAAGCAAGGGCAGCTGATCAACGGTGACACGGGCGGCCCCGGCCGGCGCTACCTCCAGCACTTCCTGACCTGGGCGCGGGCGAACACCTACTACCGCAACGCCGAGCTCGCGGCGCTCCTCGACGGAGACGCGGACATGGGCTTTCGTGCCTTGCAGCCGCCGCTCGAGGTGTTCAACAACGGCTACGTCGTGGACACGACGCGGGGCACCTTCGCGGCCAGCCCCGGCGAGCTGTTCCTCCACGGGAAGAAGGCGGACTGCGAGGTCGACCTGTTCCCCTACCCGGGGCTGAACGCGCCGCCCTGTCTGTAGGCGTCGCCGCCTCGACAACGCGTCGTGGTTGAGCCGCCTTCGCTGGGCGGGGCCTCAGCGCGAGAGTCGGAGCTCGAGCTGGGCGCCGTCGCTGGACTTCGCGGCGCCAGTGGCCTCGACGCCGTAGACCCCGATGGCCTTGGCCAGCGTCTCGGCCCGGCGCTGGCCGAGCTTCTTGGCCTTGCTGCCCTTGGCCTCGCCGTAGGCGGTGAGCTGGATCTTCACGCCGGCGTCGTCGAGCTGGCGGATGAGTCCAGCGAGCACGGCCACGGGGGCGTCGGGGCGCAGGGCCTCGCTCTCGGCCTCGAACCAGGTGCTGGGGGCCGGGGGCAGGCGCATGGTGCCCAGGTCGCCGCTCGGGCGGCGGTCCTCGGGGAGCTCGCGGTCGAGGCAGCGCTGGACGCTCGCGGGTAGGGTCGCGCCGCCGAGCTCCCCGAGCTCGAGGCCGTGGGTGAGGGCGTCGAGGGCCGGGAGGGCGTCGCTTTGTTTGCCGTCGAGGCGCAGGCCGGCCCAGGTCTCGGCGATGGCGCTGGCGAGCACGGTCGAGCCGGCGGCGTCGACGAGGCAGGTGCCGGCGACGAGGGCGGCGAGCTCTTGATCATTTTGGTCGCCGCCGCGCTGCTCGGCGATGGCCTGGCTCAGGGCGGCGTCGTCGGTGAGCGTGGTCGCGACCTCGGCGTAGGCGTCGACGACCTTGGTCACGAGCTCGGGGTCCTCGGCGAGCACGCGCTCGCTGGCGACGAGCACGTCGACGACGGCGCGCGGCAGGTCCCGGCTGGACAGGACCACGCGCATGCCGGCGGCGCGGGCCTTGCTGAGCTCGGGCTCGCTGAGCACGGCCCCGACCACGCCGTTGGCCTTGGCCGAGAGCGCCTCCCAGGCCGCGCCGCTGTCGTCGTAGCTCGCGTCGGGGGTCAACGTCGTGAGGGCGGGGAAGTAGGACCAGGCGGCGTTGCCCAGGCTCGCCGCGGGGCCGGAGCGGGGCATGGCCAGGGTGCTCCCCTCGTCGAGCGAGCGCAGGGCGTCGAGGCTGGTGAGCTTGGCGAACTCCTCGGTGTCGAGGACCAGGCCCTCGGCGCCGGTGGACACCTGGACCAGAGCGACGACCTTGCCCTTGGGCCGCGTCGCCAGGAAGGCGTCGAGGGTGGTCAGCACGAACTCGGCCTGGCCGTTGTCGAGGGCGTCGAGGGGCTGAGCGAGGCCGTGGCTGAGGGAGAAGTCGTAGGCGATGCCGGTCTCTTCGAGGGGGGCGGGGTCGATGCGCCCGAAGCCGACCAGGGCAGGGCGCCCGTCGTGCAGCACCCGGGCCCGGCGGCGCTCCGGCGGCGGCTTGGGGATGAGCTCGAGCTCACCGGCGAGCAGGCCGTCGAGGACGCCGTAGTGATCGGCGGCGAAGTAGCCCCCGACGCCGAGGCCCGCGACCAGCACCAGGCCGAGCAGGCGCTTGGGCCAGCGCCGCGGGGGTCGGGGCACGGGGGCGTGGCTGCCCGTCGAGGGGCGAGAGGCCGGGGGCACGGGCGCGACGGACAGGGCCGGGCCGAGGTCGAACTCGGGGTGCGCGGTCAGGGGCAGGGGGTCGTCGGGGTCGCGGGTCCTGGTCGAGGTCCAGCTCGGGCCCTCGCCGCCGCCGCGAGCGACGGGCTCCGAGGGCGCCCGCCGCTTGACGCGGCCCTTGGGCGGGGCCTCGGGCGGGGGCGCCGGGAAGTCGTCGATCTTCGCCTTGGTCTTGGGCGTGGTGCTCAGCCCCTCGAGCTGGGCCATGAGCTGATCGTCGTCGACGCGGGGCTCGGCGAGGGGGTCGATGGCCGCGAGCGGATCGATGACGGCCAGATCCTCGAAGCTGCCCGAGTGGTAGGGCTTGCCGTCGTCGTCGTGGAGCAGGGTCTCGGCGACGCCGAAGCCCACGCCGGTGTCGCCCACGGGGTCGAGGGTGTCGGTCAGCGGGCGGACCGCGCTCTGCTCGTCGAGGTCGGCGGCGGGCTCGGGCTCCCAGTTGGTCGGCGTCGCCCGGACGCGCTTGACCAGGTCGGTGACCCCGGCCTCGGCGTTGCGGAAGCGGTCCCAGGCGTAGATGAACTCGAGGGCCTCGCGGGCCGAGGCGAAGCGCTTGCTCGGGTTGGTGTGCAGCAGCCGGCGGCGCAGGGTCTCGATGTGGGGCGGGACGTTCGAGGGGTCCGTCAGCTCGGGCACGACCCCGTCCATGACCAGCCCGAGCAAGGTCGCGTCCTCGATGTCCTCGCCCCGGAACACCGCGCCGTCGAGGAGCTCGTGGAGCACGGCCCCGACGGCGAACAGGTCGACGGTGGGGCGCTTGGACTCGCCGCGCAGCTGCTCCGGCGGCATGTAGCGGATCTTGCCCTTGACGTGGGTCCCCGAGGTCTCCTCGCTGGCCAGCCGCGCGACGCCGAAGTCGGCGAGCTTGACCTCACCGGCGAGGGACAGCATCACGTTGTGCGGGGAGACGTCGCGGTGGACGATGCACTGCGGGCGCCCGGACTCGTCGACGAACTCGTGGGCGTAGCACAGCGCGCGCAGGATCTCGGCGATGATGTGGGCGACCAGGCGCGGGTCGAGCTCGGTCTGGTCGAGGGCCCGCAGGCGCTTGAGCACCCGCGACAGATCCTCGCCGTCGACGAACTCCATGGCGATGTAGGCCTCGCCCGCGAGCTCGCCCGCGTCGAACACGTCGATGATGTTCGAGTGGCGCAGCATCATGGCCAGGCGCGCCTCCCCGAGGAGGATCCGCCGGTAGCGCTCCTTGCGGGCCAGCCTCCTCGGCAAGCGCTTGAGCGCGACCGCGCGGCTGACCCCCGAAGCCAGGAACTGGCGGGCCAGCCAGACCTCGCCCATGCCCCCGGCGCCGATTCGTCTGACGAGTTGGTAGGGGCCGAACTGCATGGGGCGCGGGCGCCGTCAAAGGCGCCGGCATTGTACACCGGGCGTCCGCTGGGCCTTCAACTGGCGTAACGGATCGGCAACAGCACCCGGAAAGTCGTCCCCTGCCCCGGGCCGGGGGAGCTGACCTCGACCCGGCCGCCCATGCCCCGGACCATGGCCGAGACTACGAACAGCCCCAACCCCGTGCCGTGGCGGGAGCGGACGGCCTCGGCGGGGGCGCGGTAGAAGCGGTCGAACACGCGGTTGAGATCGGCCTTGTCGATGCCGATGCCGCGGTCGCTGACGGCGATCTCGACCTGCTTGTCGCTGGTGCGTCGGTGGGCCCGCACGCGCACCCACGGCTCGCCCTGGGAGTATTTGATCGCGTTGTCGACGAGGTTGCTGAGCACGGTCCGCAGGGCGTGGGGGTCGACGAAGAGGCTCAGCTCGGGCTCGAGATCCAGCTCGACGCTGCCCGTCGGGATCTTGTGGCGGGTGGTCAGCTCGCGGACGATCTCGGAGCTCAGCTCGTGGAGCGAGACCTCGTCGACCTCGCCAGGCTCGACGTCACCGCCGGCGATGCGGCTGGCGTCGAGGATGCCGTCGACGAGGGCCACGAGGCGCGAGACGTCCTCGAGCATCATCACGCGCAGCTGCTCGCGGCGGTCGGGGGCCAGCTGCGGCCGGGCGAGGGTCTCGGCGGCCAGGCGCAGGGAGGCCAGGGGGGTCTTGAGCTCGTGGGTGACCGAGTCGATGAAGCTGGTCTGGCGCCGGACCTCGCGGATCTCGCGGATCAGGAAGACCGTGAACAGCACGATGACGCTGAGCACCAGGACGTAGGACACGATGCCCCCGACCAGCAGCCACATGTTGCCCGCGAGGTTGGCCTGGACCATCTCCATGTTTTGGACGATCACCCCGATCCAGCCCACGAGCAGGGCGATGGTCAGCATCACCGCGATCGAGGACAGGATGATCGGCAGGCTGATCGAGCGGATCTTGGGGGTGACCATGACGAGGGGGGCGGGGGCTCACATCGAGATGTGGGCGGCGGCCGTGGGGTGGCCTTGGAGGTCCGTGAACACACCGGCGGCAAAGTCCAGGGTGCGCACGGTGTCGTCGAAGTCCAGGCACAGATCGAGGACGTTGTCGTCTTCTGCGCCCGGGCTGGGCAGCTGGGGGGGCACCGCGGCAGCTTCTGCGTCTGTGCTTGCCTCTGCGTCTGTGTTGGCGGCCGCGACCTCGAGGTGGGCCTGGTCGTCGAAGGCCACGGGGTGACGCCGCTCGCCGGAGCCGAGCTCGAGGGTGACCCGGCCGCGGTCGTCGTCGGCCACCCCCGCCAGGCCGTCGCTCCAGTGCACGCGCAGCAGTCGCGTGGCCCCGGGACAGCGGCCCTCGTCGCTACCCAGGCGCTCGACGAGGATGGGGCGGTCGGCCTGCTCGGGCCCGGCGATCTTGGCGTCGAGGCCTCGGAGGGGCACGCCGCTCTCCGCGAACACGGGCCCGAGCACGTGCACGGTCACGGGGGCTCGCTCGGGTCCGCCAAACTCGCCCAGGAGGGTCAGGCTGCGGTTCTCGTCGCCCTCGTCGGCCGGGGCGAGGAAGGCGCGGCGGGGGGACACGCGCACGCCGTCGCTGCGCAGCACGCCGAAGCTCCTGGGGTCGACGCTCAGGGCGTCGAGCTCGACGCTGAACACGAGCACGAGGCGATCGTTGGCCGGCTCCTGTGGCGGCCAGGTCGTGTCCTCGGCGCTCGCGGGGTCGTCCTCGTCGCCGTAGCGGCTGATCTGCGCCGAGAGCAAGGCGGGTCCCGCGGGCGCGGCGTCCTGGGCCTCGGGCTGGGGGTAGCGATCGCGGGTCGCGTAGTTCACGGGCGCGGGGCAGCCGACTGCCAGCAGACCGAGGGCGAGGATCACCACCATCGTGAGCGAGCCCGCGGGGGCACGAGAGTGCGAGCGCTTCGCCACGGGCACGGCTGGAGCATACACTCCGACCGTGCTCCACCTCGCTTCGACCAGCGATCCGGCGTGGGTCGAGGGCGCCCTCGAACACATCGACGAGGTGCTCCTCGACCACGCGCACTGCGAGAAAAAGGCCGCGTCCACGGCCCTGAGCATGATCTTTCGCTACCCCGAGTACCCCCAGCTGGCCGTGCCGATGTCGGAGCTGGCGCGGGAGGAGCTCGAGCACTTCGAGCTGGTCGTGGGTCTGATCCGCGAGCGGGGCGGAGAGTTCGCCAGGCAAGAGCCGAGCACCTACGCGGCGCGCTTGATGACCGCGGTGCGCAAGGAGCCGCACGAGCGCCTGCTCGATCTGCTGCTGTGCTGCTCGCTCATCGAGGCCCGCAGCTGCGAGCGCATGCAGCTCCTCGCCCGGGCCTTCGCCGCGCGCGGGGCCGAGGCGAAGGAGCACCCCGAGCACGCGCTGTTCGAGCTCTACGACGGGCTGCTGGCCAGCGAGGCCCGGCACCACGCGACCTACGTCGACCTGGCCCGGAGCTGCCTCGACATCGACGAGGACAGCCTGCGCGCGCGCCTGGACGAGCTGGCCGCGCACGAGGCCGAGGTCGTGCGGGCCAGCGACGACCCGCCGCGCATGCATAGCTAGTCCGGAGGACTCGGAGGGCGCCTGCCCGACCGCCGGGGGGAGGGGCTGCGAAGCCCCTCCATCAAAGCTAGTTCACCAGCGAAGGTGCGGTGAGCTTCTCGAGCTCGATGCGCACCGTCTCTTCGTTGGCCTCGGCGCGGTGCAGCTCGTGGCTGGCGCGGGTCAGGACCTGCGCGAGGGAGTCGAGGGCGCCCGGGCGCAGGCGCAGGGTCACGGGTCCGACGTCGACGTGCACGATGGAGCACTCGCGGCAGAGCTGGACGAGGTAGCCGCGGTCGGCGGCGAGGAGCTCGAGGGCGTGACGGTGAGACATGAAGCGAACTTATCGAAATTGAAATCTGTTTTCAAAACCATTTTATCGCTCGAGACTTGAAGATGCGCACGTTTCGCATCCGCAAGCGAAAGTCGAATTCGCTTGCTTTCGTCTTCTCCAGGCGTCGCTATGCTCCGCCGCGATGAGCTCGGAGCGACCCTTCTCGATCCTCGGACTGCAACAAGTGGCGATCGGCGGCCAGGACAAGTCCGCCCTGCGCGAGCTGTGGGTGGGCCTGCTCGGTGTCGAGCGCGTCGGCGAGTACCGCAGCGAACAGGAGAACGTCGACGAGGACATCCTGCGCGTGGGCGAGGGGACGGGCGTCGTCGAGATCGACCTGATGCAGCCCCTCGACCCCGAGGCCCGGCCGCGGGTCCACCAGCCGGCCCTCAACCACATCGGGCTGTGGGTCGACGACCTGCCCGCGGCCGTCGAGTGGCTCACGGCTCAGGGCGTGCGCTTCACCCCGGGCGGCATCCGCAAGGGCGCGGCCGGCCACGACGTGTGCTTCATCCACCCCAAGGGCAACGAAGCGCACCCCCAGGGCGGCCAGGGGGTGCTGATCGAGTTGGTGCAGGCGCCGGCGGGGCTATTTAGCTAGCCGCCTAGCCGCAGTCGAGGCTGAGCAGCGCCACGGCGCGCTCGGCCGTCGAGTCGACGTCGCGCAGGTCGGGGGCGGAGTTGCTGGCCAGGGCGCGCAGCGGAGCGTTGCGTCCGGCGAGCCAGGGCATCGCCCAGCTCGGCGAGTTCCAGGGCGGCGCGGGGGCGATCTCGATGCGCTCGAGGGCGAGCTCCTTGATGGTCCGCGCGAGGCGATCGGGGCGGGCCCCGTCGAGCAGCGCGAGCTTGGTCGAGGGCAGCTGGATCACCCGGTGGAACATGGCCCACAGGGCCTCGAAGCGCGGGCGCAGCTCGGTCTGACGCGCGGGCTCGAGGGCCAGGGCGAGCAGGTCGAGGACCTCGGCGTGCTCGAAGGCTCGCGCCACCGGAGGCAGCCACGGGCGCAGCTTGGCGAACAGCGCGTGGTAGAGGAAGGCCGACTCGAGCAGCTCTGGAAGGCGGGGCGAGCCGGGCGAGCCGGGCAGGTCGCTGAGCTCGGCCAGCAGGTGACCGATGGCGGCGCGGGTGCTCGGGCGCAGGGGCTCGCTCTCGCTCAGCGCCGCCAGCCAGCGCAGCTCGGCCGCGTAGCTGCGCAGCACCCGGAGCTGGATCGCCGCGACGCGCTGGGCCTCGAGCGTGGGCGAGCGCAGGTTCTCGTAGGCGAGCAGCTCGACGGCGATGGGGCTGTGCCCCTGGACGCGCCGGATCAGGTCGCGCGTGGTGGCGTCCCAGTCCAGAGTCTCGAGGTATTGAGCGAGCTGTTCGACGATGTCCAAGCGGCGCATTTCCTTGCCTCCCACGTTGACCCTGATCCATCCGTTGGCGGGTCGTGTCACAGATCCACCGTAGGCGGAACGCGAGGCGCGGCAACGAGGGCGCGGCGAATTGAGCCGCGAAACAATCGTGCGCGCGGGCGTCGGGCCGCGATCGCGCGGGGATCGGGGCGGGAGGTGTCAGTGGGGCGAAGTGACCAAAAGACTCGGCCGCGGGATGCTGCGTTCGCGCAGCGTCGATCTGGGCGTGATCGGGGGACCGGGCCGCACACCTTCGTGGTCGGAGCGCAGCTCGGGGCGCGCCGAGTGCCTCGATGAGCCCGCACGCCAAAGCCCACGGGTGCGCAGGGATCGCAGATTGTCCCCTGGGGCGCGCTGCCTCGTGCGGGGGGTCCCACGCCGCCCCCAACCCCACCGCGGCCGTGTCGCCAAAAGCCGTTGAAAACCCCGCTGTGGCTGCTTTTGTGGCCGCATGCGTAGGTCGCGATCCGATGGCACGCACCGCTGGTTGCTCGCCCGACGGGGCGATGACGCGCGCCCCCATCCACCGCGCTGGACGCACGCAGCGGGCTCTGCCAAGCTGGCCCCGTGCCGCAGCTGCGCTCCCTGTACCCCGCGATCACGCCCTACGAGAGTGGCTTTCTGAGAGTCTCGCCGATCCACGAGCTCTATTGGGAGCAGTCCGGCAACCCCCAGGGCAAGCCGGTGGTCTTCCTCCACGGCGGGCCTGGGGGCGGCACCGACCCCAAGCACCGGCGCTTCTTCGACCCCGCCGTCTACCGCATCGTGCTCCTCGATCAGCGCGGCTGCGGGCGCTCGCGGCCCCACGCGAGCCTCGAGGGGAACACCACCTGGGAGCTCGTCGACGACATCGAGAAGCTGCGCGCGCACCTGGGCATCGAGGCCTGGCAGGTGTTCGGCGGCTCGTGGGGCAGCACCTTGGCCCTCGCCTACGCCCAGGCCCACCGCGAGCGGGTCACCGAGCTCGTGCTCCGCGGCATCTTCACCTTCACCAAGCCCGAGATGGACTGGTTCTACGGCGGCGGCACGGCGCGGCTGTTCCCCGACGCGTGGGCGGACTTCCTCGAGCCGATCCCCGAGGCCGAGCGCGGCGATCTGATCGGCGCCTACTACCGGCGCTTGACCGGGGACGACCCCGTCGAGCGCAACCGCTGCGCGACGGCGTGGAGCCTCTACGAGTGCCGCGTCGCGACCTTGCTGCCCGACCCCGACGTCGAGGCGCACTGCGAGGACGCGACCTTCACCCTCCCGTTCGCGCGGATCGAGTGCCACTACTTCGTCAACGCCGGCTTCCTCGAGCGAGACAGCCAGCTGCTCGAGGGCTCGGCCGCGATCGCCGACATCCCCACGACCATCGTCCACGGGCGCTACGACGTCATCTGTGCCATGCGCAACGCCTGGGACCTGCACGAGCGCATGGCTGGCTCGAAGCTGGTGATCGTCCCCGACGCGGGGCACTCGGCCTTCGAGCCCGGCATCATCTCGGCCCTCGTCGAGGCCACGGACGAGTACCGCTAGCCCGATGGCTGAGGACGAGCGGAGCTACGCCGACGACAAGCGGCTGCGCGCGACGATCGTGCTGGCGCTGGCGACGGTCATCGAGGTCGGCTGGTTTCGCCTGCGCGTGCTGCCCGAGTTCGCGGTGATGTTCCGGGAGCTCGGCGGGGAGCTGCCCGCCGCGACGCGCCTGGTGTTCGGCGGCGCGCCCTTCTTCCTCGCCCTGCTGCTCGCGGGCCTGGCCGTGGTCCTCGGCGTCCGCGGGGCCCATCGAGAGGGCGGGCGCGGAACCATCGCCGTGGTCATCGCCGCGGTCACGGCCCTGGGCCTGGGCGTCGGGGTGATCACGGCGCTCTACCTGCCCGTGTTCCAACTCGGCGGCAGCATCACCAACTGAGTCGTGGACGTGGGGCAGGGAGGGCGTGGCGTCGTCCTCGACGGCTAAACCTGAGTCGTGGACGTGGGGCAGGGAGGGCGTGGCGTCGTCCACGACGGCTAAACCTGAGTCGTGGACGTGGGGCAGGGAGGGCGTGGCGTCGTCCACGACGGCTAAACCTGAGTCGTGGACGTGGGGCAGGGAGGGCGTGGCGTCGTCCACGACGGCTAAAATAGACAGAGGGTCGGGCAAACTCGTTTTGGCCGACCCCCTGCGAGCTGACGCTGTTGGTCCTCTCGTTGGGGGGCTTGCAAGTCTCGAGGCCGTCCGCAATACAGGCGCGATGCACCACCTCGTCGCGGACTTGGCCATCGTCTTGGGCGTCGCGGCGGTGGTCAGCCTGGTGTTTCAGCGCCTGGGGCAGTCGAGCGTGCTCGGCTACCTCTTCGCCGGCCTGATCGTCGGCCCCTACATCCCCATCCCGATCTTCGCGGACACGGAGCGGATCGCGGCCCTGTCCGAGTTCGGCGTGGTCCTCGTGATGTTCGCCGTGGGGCTCGAGTTCAGCGTCCGGCGCCTGCTCAAGGTGCTCCCCGTGGCTGGCTTCGCCGGGGGCGCCCAGGTCTGCGCGATGATGGCGCTCGGCTGGGGCCTCGCCCGGGTCCTCGGCTTCGAGCTCATGGACGCGGTGTTCCTCGGGGCCTGCGTGGCCATCTCGAGCACCATGGTCGTGGCCAAGGTGTTCGACGAGCGGGCCCCGGAGCCGCGGGTCCGCGAGCTGGTGTTCGGCGTGCTCGTGGTCCAGGACCTCGCGGCGATCTTGCTCGTCGCCGGGCTCACCACCCTGGCCTCGGGCGCGAGCCTCGACCCCGCGGCGATCGGCGCCGTGCTCGTGAAGCTGGTGGCGCTGCTGCTGGTCCTGACCGTCGCGGGGCTGTTCGTGGTCCCGCGCCTGGTCCGCTGGGTCGTCGACCGGGGCAGCACCGAGGCCCTCGTCGTCCTGTCGACGGCGCTGGCCTTCGGCCTCGCCCACTTCGCCGAGTCGCTCGGCTACTCCGTCGCGCTCGGGGCCTTCCTGGCCGGCACCCTCGTCGCGGAGTCGGGGCGCGGCCACCAGATCGAGGCCCTGGTCCACCCCGTGCGCGATCTGTTCGGCGCGGTGTTCTTCGTCTCGGTCGGGATGACGGTGGACCCGCGGGTCGCCGTCGACTACTTCGGCCTGGCCGTCCTGGTCTCGGCGGTGGTGATCGTCGGTCAGTTCGTGGTGGTCAGCACCGCCGGCATCCTCAGCGGCAACGGCGTGCGGCGCTCGGTCACGGCCGGGCTGTCCCTGGGGCAGATCGGCGAGTTCGCGTTCATCATCGCGGCGATCGGGGCCTCCGCCGGCCTCGTCGGGCCCTTCCTCCAGCCGGTGGTGGTCACCGTCGCGGTGATCACCGCGTTCACGACCCCGCTGCTCGCGCGGGTGTCGGATCGAGTCGCTACCGTGGTCGACGGGGCGCTGCCCCGGCCGCTGCAGACCTTCGCCTGCCTGTGCGAGTCGTGGTTCGAGACCGCGCGGGCCAAGGGGGGCGAGCCCCGCCGGCGCTCGCACCTGCGCAGCGCCGCCGCGGTCTTGGTGATCGACGGGGTCGTCGTGCTCTCGCTGTGGCTGCTGGTCGCGTACTTTCGCGGCGTGCTCAGCGGTCAGGTCGAGGCGTGGACGGGGGCGGGGGAGCCGTGGGCCGGGCTGCTCGTCGCGGCGGCCGGCTTGGTCGTGAGCCTGCCCCTGGTGATCACGATGCTGAGGACCGCCCGGCGCGTCGGCCAGCTGCTGGCCGACCGGGTCCTGCCCGTCCGCCTCGACGGCGAGCTCGACCTCGCCGCGGCGCCCCGGCGGGCCTTCGTGGTCGCGCTCCAGTCGATGGTCGTGCTCGCCGTCAGCACCCCGGTGGTGCTGTTCGTGACGCCCTTCGTCGGCTCTTCCGTCGGTCTGCTCGTCCTCGGGGTCCTCGGGCTCGGCCTGGGGGTGGTGTTCTGGCGCTCGGCGACGAACCTGCAGGGGCACGTCCGCGCGGGCACGGCCGCGCTCGTCGCCCTGGTCGAGCGGCAGATGACTGACGAGCACGACGCCGCCCCCATCGCTGGCGCGGACGCCCTGCTGCCGGGCCTGGGCGCGACCGAGGCGGTGCTCATCTCGGCGCACGCGTGGGCCTGCGGCCGGACCCTGGCCGAGCTCAACCTCCGGGCCCTGACGGGGGCGACGGTCCTGGCGATCTCCCACGAGGGCGAGACCCGGGCCATGCCCTCGGGCCAAGACCGCGTCGACGCGGGCGTGACGATGATCCTCGCGGGGGCGACCCACGCCGTGGCGGCGGCCCGCGAGCTGCTCGAGCGAGGGCCCGAGGGGCCGCCCGCCGCGACCTGAGGAGGGGGTGGGCTTCGTGGGGCCTAGAAGATCTTGCGGGTGTTCTCGACGCGCTCGAGCAGCTTGGTCGCCAGGGCGCGCTGCTCCTCCTCGTCGCCGTACTCGAGCAGCTCGACGGTGTAGGCCAGGCGGTCCTCCGCCGCCTCGGGCAGCAGCTCCCAGACCTTGTAGATCAGGCTCTGGTCCAGGCGCACGGCCAGGGCGCTGACCGAGCGGAACTCGGTCTTGAGCTGCAGGCGGCGCTGGAGGTGGTGCAGGCCGCGGTCGTCGGGGTGGATGTCGAACACGAAGGACTGGTAGAGCGCCCACAGGTAGCGGCGCAGGGACTCGTGGGCGAGCTCCCGGCCGTTGGCGGTGCGCCGGCCCTCGAGGTTCTCGACGATCTCGGCCTGGGACATGAACTCGTCCTTTTGCGGCAAGGCGGCGAAGATGCTCTCGAGCGCGTCGAGGCGATCGCGGCGCTCGAGGTGCAAGCCGGTGCGGTCGAGCTTGCCCCGCGAGCGGCTCAGGAAGGCGTCGAGGGGCATGGTGCGCGGGACCGGGCGGGAGCGCAGGCTGGCCGAGGGGGTCTCCGTGCGGCTGGCGTTGGCGTCGGTGGTCGGGCTGTGGGTGGCCGCGGGCAGCGGCGCGGGGGCGGCCGTGGTCGGCGGCTGGGTGTCGGTGCGCTCGATGGGGTAGACGCGGATGTCTCCGCCGTGGGCGTCGCTGGTGTACTCCCAGCGCAGCATCTCCGGCATGGCCTCGAGCAGCTTGGAGAACTTGAGGTAGCCAAAGCGGGTCTCGTCGAAGCCCGGGTCGATGCGGTTGCGGATCATCGGCTTGAGCGTGGCCCCGAGCACGCCGCCGGCCCCGACCTCCTCGACGAGGAGCTGGTGGATGCGCTCCTTGAGCACGGCGAAGTCGCGGATCTGGACCTCGCTGACGGCCCCCTCGGTCCGCTCCTCGACGCCGTAGGCCGCCCACAGATCGCGGTAGAACACGAAGCGGTCGCACAGGTTGGGCAGGTCCCGAGACGCCGACTCGCGCACGGACACGCCCACGACCCGCTTGCCGTGGCTGCGGATGCAGCGGAGCAGGGGCAGGAAGTCGCGGTCGCCGGAGATCAGCACGAAGGTGTCGTAGTCGCGCTCGAACAGGGACTCGACGGCGTCCACGGCCAGGGCCACGTCGACGGAGTTCTTGACCTCGCTGCCGTGGCGCCGGCCGAGCACGTTGATGGGCTCGATGCCCTGGACGTAGAGGTCGCGCTGGTGCTGGCGGACGCTCGCGCTGCGCCAGTCGGCGTAGGCCCGGGCGACGATCAGCCGGCCCTCGTCGCGGGCGAAGCGGACCAGGCGCTCGACGTCGAGGGCGATGTCGGCCCGGCCTTCGTGTTGCTCGGTGTTCTCGAGCCCATAGACGAGGTTTTCAAAGTCGATGAACATCGCGATGCGGTCATTGGCAGCCATCGGTGCTCTCCATTCGGTCGGTGCGGCAAAATCAAAAAGGTGGAAACAGGGGGCACAAAACGCGCGACGAGGACCCGGCAGATAGCGCGCGGGTCCTCGTCGGGGGCGGGCGATCAGGCGTAGAAGGCCTCGATCTGGGCCTCGTACTTGTCGCGGATGATCCGGCGCTTGATCTTCATGGTCGGGGTCAGCTCGCCGCCCTCGATGCTCAGGTCCTTGGGCAAGATCGTGATCTTCTTGATCTGCTGGACGCGGGCGAGGCCGCCGTTGACCTCCTGGACCGAGCTGAACAGCCACTGGCGGACCTTGTCGTCCTCGGCGGCCTCGGACAGGGTCTCGGCGGTGCTGCCGGACTGCTTGAGGATCTCGTCGAACTTGTCCTCGTCGAGGGTCAGCAGCGCCGACAGGTGCTTGCGCCGGTCACCCACGACCACGGCCTGGCTGACCCACACGATGTTCTTGAGCTTGCCCTCGATGACCTGCGGGGCGATGTTCTCGCCGCCGGCGGTGATGATCAGGTCCTTTTTGCGGTCGGTGATCTTGAACAGGTCGCCGTCTTGGGTGCCGATGTCGCCGGAGTGCAGCCAGCCCTCGGCGTCGATGGCCTCGGCCGTGGCCTCGGGGTTCTTGTAGTAGCCCTTGAACACGTTGCGGCCGCGCATGCAGACCTCGCCGTCGTGGTCGATCTTGACCTCGGCGCCGGGCAGGGCCCAGCCGACCCAGCCGACCCGGAACTTGTCGGGGGTCGAGATGGTGGCCGGGCCGGTGCACTCGCTCATGCCGTAGACCTCGTTGATGAGCACGCCGAGGCTGGCGAAGAAGTCGAGGGTCTCCTTGGCGATGGGCGCCGCGGAGGTCACGTTGAGCCGGCTGTTGTCGAGGCCGAGGCGCTCGCGGACCTTGGAGAACACCAGCTTGTCGGCGAGGCCGTAGGCCAGCGGCGGGGCCTCGCCGCGCTCCTTGGCGGCCGCGGCCTTGAGCCCGACCCCGCGGGCCCACGCGGCGATCTTCTTCTTGAGCCCGGAGTTTTTCGCCCCGGCCTCCATCATCTTGGCCTGGATCTTCTCCCACACCCGCGGCACGCCCAGGAACACGTTGGGCCGAATTTCGCGCAGGTTGTCGCCGAGCTTCTCCATGCTCTCGGCGAAGTTGCTGCACCCGCCGATCTGCATGGGCACGTACATCGACACGACCTGCTCGGCGATGTGCGAGAGCGGCAGGTAGCTGAGGAACTGGGCGCCCTCCTCGATCTCCATGGTCGAGGCGGCGGAGGCCGAGGTCCAGCTCAGGTTGTCGTGGCTGAGCATCACGCCCTTGGGGTTGCCGGTGGTCCCCGAGGTGTAGATGAGCGTGCAGATGTCCTCGGGCTTTTGCGCGCTCATGCGCTCGTCGAGGGCCGACTGCTCGAGGCTGTCGCCCTTCTCGAGCAGGGCCGACCACGAGTGCACGTCGGCGTCGTCGTGCTCGCCGTTCATCATCACGATGGCCTTCAGATCCGGGAGCCGCTCGCGGATCTCGAGGAACTTGGCCAGCTGCTCGGCGTTCTCGACGATCGCGATGTTGGAGTCGGAGTGGCTGGCGATGTAGTGGCACTGCTCCGCGGAGCTGGTGGTGTAGATGCCGACCGGCACGCCGCCCGCGTGGATCGAGGCGATGTTGCCGATCATCCACTGGCGGCAGTTGAAGCCGATCAGCGACACGCCCTTTGCGGGCTCGAGGCCCAGGGCGATGAGCCCCTTCGCGGCGCGGTGGATCTCGGCGCGGTAGTCCTTCCAGCTGGTCTCGGCCCAGCGCCCCGAGCTCGTCTTCCAACGCAGGGCGGGCTGGCTGGCGTAGGTCTGGGCCGCCGCGTCCAGGGTCTGCATCACGGTCTTGGGGGGCAAATCTCGCATCGCCGCGTCACTCATCGAACGACCCCTACCACGAAGGGGGGTCGCTCGGGTAGCGCGACGAGTCTTCAGAGATCCCCCGCTCAGGGCCCGTTTGGGCCCCGTTTGGGCGTGGTGAACGGCGCTCAGAGGGGCGCCGGGTCTACTCGGCGAGCCAGGCCGAGGCCTCGGGCGCGAAGTAGCTGAGGATCAAGTCGGCGCCCGCCCGGCGGATGGCCATCAAGCTCTCGAGCACGACCTTGCGCTCGTCGAGCCAGCCCCGCTCGGAAGCGGCCTTGAGCATGGCGTACTCACCGCTGACCTGGTAGGCGGCGATGGGCAGCGGGGTGACCTCGCGGACCGCCCGGATGACGTCGAGGTAGGCCCCGGCCGGCTTGACCATGATCATGTCCGCGCCCTCCTCCTCGTCGAGCTCGACCTCGCGCAGGGCCTCGCGGACGTTGGCGGGGTCCATCTGGTAGGTCTTCTTGTCGCCGTGCTTGGGCGCGGAGTCGAGGGCGTCGCGGAACGGCCCGTAGAAGGCCGAGGCGTACTTGGCCGTGTACGCGAGGATCGAGACCTCGGTGAAGCCGTTGTCGTCGAGGGCGTCGCGGATGGCCCCCACGCGGCCGTCCATCATGTCCGAGGGCGAGATGATGTCGGCGCCGGCGCGGGCGTGGCACAGCGCCTGCTCGACCAGCACCTCGACGGTCTCGTCGTTGAGGATGCGCCCGTCCGGGGCGACCAGGCCGTCGTGGCCGGCGCTCGAGTAGGGGTCGAGGGCGACGTCGGTGACGACCATGAGCTCGGGCCAGCGCGCCTTGAGGGCGGCGATGGTCTTGGGGATCAGGCCCTCGGGGTTGTGGGCCTCGCGGCCGTCGTCGGTCTTGAGCGACTCGTCGATGGCCGGGAAGAGCACGACCGAGCGGATGCCGAGCTGCACGGCGCGGTCGACCTCGGCGAGCAGGCCCGCGGGGCTGAGCCGGGACTTGCCCGGCATCGAGGTGATCGCAATGTCCTCGCCGCCCTCGTGGATGAACAGGGGGTAGATGAAGTGCTCGGGGCCGAGCCAGGTCTCGCGAATCGCGTCGCGGATGGCCGCGCTCTTGCGGTTGCGGCGGGGGCGGGAGGGAAGATCGAGGCGCGGCATGGGCCGACGACTGTGGGATGGTTTTCGCGCGGCGTCCATGCCTGGCCCGGCTTTGTGGCGCGTTTGTAGCGGCGCCCTCGCGGGCGAGAACGGGCGTTCTTCGGGGCCGACGACGTTCGCGCTGGTTGCCGCCCAAGCGCGGGCGGACTTGGCCTATGATGGTCCCGTCGTGGAGCGCGTGGTCGACTTCGCCAGTGCACGAGTCGCGGGGGTCCTCTCCGGCCTGTGCCTGTGCCTCGGGCTGTCGCTCCCCGCCCAGGCCGCCTCGCCCTTGCAGCTCGACACCCCGGCCCTCGAAGTCCGCGGCGCCCGGCCAAACCTGCACCTGCAGCCCGAGAGCGCCCGGCTCGTGCTCGCGCTGCCCACCGAGCTGATGCCGCCGCCGGACCTGGGCCTGCTCGGCTCGCTGACCGGGGAGCCGATGGACCCGAACAAGCACTGGGAGTTCCGGACCGGCGCGGGCCTGGGTCGGGCGAGCCTCGGCGCTGGTTTGCGCCTGAGCCTCGACGATCGGGGGGGTGCCTTCGGCTTCGATCTCGCCCTGTTGCCGCGGGCGGCTGTGGCGGAGTTGCGCTTCGATCCGGTGCTGTGGTTCGGAGCGAACGCGCGTTCGCAGTTCTGAGTCGTGGACGTGGGGCAGGGAGGGCGTGGCGTCGTCCACGACGGCTAAAATAGCCAGGGGCTGTGGATTTATCCACAGACCCTGAGTCGTGGACGTGGGGCAGGGAGGGCGTGGCGTCGTCCACGACGGCTAAAGTAGACAGAGGGTTGGCCAAACTCGTTTTGGCCGACCCTCTGAGGACAGGGAGAACGCGTTCGCGATGATTGCGAACGTGATGATGGCAATGCTGTCGGTCGCCGCTGCGAGGGCGCAGAGGGCCGCTGCTGGGGCCTTCGAGCCTTGGCACGCGTGTTGAACTGTAGCTGGGCATGCTGTTCGCGCTGTGGATGTTCCTGGCCTCGCTCTTGCCCACGCCCGCGCTCTTGGCCGAGCGCGTCGAGGGGGTCGGGACCGATCTGGGCCTCGAGATCGCCGCGCTGGTCGAGCGCAGCCGCGAGGCCGCCGAGCCCCCCGAACGCCCTGACCTCCTAGGGCGATCGACGCAGCTGTGGCTACAGGTCGACGTGGTCCCCGATCCAGGCAGCGCCGAGCGCCTCGCGGATCGGGTCGGCGAGACCCTCGGCGCGCCCGCGCCGAGCTTCGTGCTCGTCGAGACCCTGCCCGGCGAGGACGGCCTCCCGCCCGTGCACCGCGTGCTCGCGGGGCCCTTCGACGACTACGAGGCCGCCGAGGTCGCCCGGACGCGCCTCGAGGACGGGGGCCTGCAGGCCTTCGTGTCGCCGGAAGACCTGGATCGATTGGTGGGCTGCTGAGGGCGCACCGCCGAGGCGGGTGGCCCGCTGGGCGGGGATGCTACCCTCACTCTCGTGCCGAAGCGTCACGGCTTGCTCATCCTCGCGCTCTTCTCTTTCGCTTGCACCACCTCGGTGCAGTCGAGCTCTTCGCCGACCTCGGACGGCAAGGCCGACGACGACGCCGACTCGGCGGACTCGGGCGGGAGCTTCGTCGTCGAGCAAGACGACGGCGACGCCGGTGCCGAGGGCGACGGCGGCGACTCGTCCGGCGCCACCAGCCAGGGGCCGGACTTGCCCAAGGGCGCGTCCTGTTCGACCCACGCCGACTGCGGCGAGGGGGGGATCTGCGAGGGGGTCGGCTGCGGCGAGGGTGAGGGCCGCTGCGTCGAAGACCCGGCGGGCCGGATGTGCACCCGCGACCTGGTCGCCTACTGCGGCTGCGACGGCAAGGAATTCAAGACCTCGGGCAGCTGCCCGGGCGATCGCTTCGAGTACCGCGGACCCTGCGAGCCCAAGCTCGCCGACGGGGAGCCGTGCCAGGACAGCCGCCAGTGCGCCTCGGGGCAGTGCCTCGGCGAGGGCCTCGAGGGCTGCGCGCCCATGAGCCAGGGGACCTGCGGGACGGCCGACTGCACCGCCGACTTGGCCCCCTACTGCAGCTGCAACGGCAACGACTTCCAGAGCTCGGGCTCGTGCCCCGGGCGTCAGTACGCCTACCGGGGTCCCTGCGAGGCGGCTGAGTAGTCGTGAGCGAGGGCGCCGAGCAGCCGGTCGACGCGGATCGGCGCGGGCGAGCTTCGCCCGACGCCTCGGTCCCGACCGAGCCCGCGCAGCGCCTGCGACAGGCGGGCCACGGAGAGCTCGTCGAGGCCCTGCGCCTCGGGGGCTCGGTGCGCCTGGCGAGCGGAGGCCGGAGCGGGGCGACGCTGTGCCGCACGCGCACCGGCCTGTTCTTGATCTTGACCGACGCGCCGCCCGGATCGCCAGAGGCCGAGCCCGTCGACCTGCTGGCCGCGGGTCGCTCGCTGCGTTACCTCGGCCGAACCCTCGGCGATCGCCTGGAGGCCGAGCCGTGGCGCTTCGCCGTGCCCTGGGGGCGGGGCGAGCAGGCGCAGCGGATGATCGCCAAGGTCCGCGTGGGCCGGGCCTTCGGCGAGCGCCCAGCGCCCAGCGCCGACGCCCAACGCAGCTGGGCCCAAGAACGCGGCGAGCTCGATCACCCCGACGGCCCGTGGAGCTGGGACGGCCCCTTCGTCGACACCATCGAGGCTCGGGAGCGGGCGTGGCTGCTGCGCTGGCTCGACGCCGACGAGCGCCTGCTCGCGTGGTTGCGCACCGACGAGCTCGAGCGCTTCGCCGACTCGCCCGTGCGCCCGGGCTCGGCGAGCGCCCGGGTCCTGGTCATCACCGAGCGCCGCCAGGCCCTCGCCGCGGTCTCGCCCGTCGGTGACCTGTGGTCGCAGAGCATCGACGACGCGCCGCTGTCGTGGACGCCGGGGCGCATCGGCGGCGGCGTCCTGGGGGTGCTCAGCGAGGGCGCGCCCCTCGACAACCGCGTCCCCTTGACCGCCGAGGCCAGCGTCTCCGCGCTCACCGAGCTGACGGCGAGCCACGGCGACGCGCGCCTGCGCGAGCTGGCGCGGGCGCTGTGGCTCGTGGGCCAGTTCCGGCCGAGCTCCGTCGCTGGCCAGCGAGCGGCGGCGGTCTTGAGCCAGCTCGCCGACCGCGACGCCTACGCGGCCCTGACCCTCGCCCTGCTCGTCGAGCCCGTGGGCGAGTTGTCCGTCGACCGCTCGGTGATCGAGTCCGAGGTCGGCGAGCACCTGAGCCTCGAAGAGCGTCGGGCGCGGCTGCGCAGGCGCCACGGCCCGGCGCTGGTCGACGCCCTCGAGGCCCTGAGCCGCGGCGGCAGCGAGCCGCCCGCGCGCGAGGCCTTGCTGCAGTGGTGGCGCGCCTGGTCCGTCGGGCCCGTGCGCGGCGAGCTCGTCGTCGAGCTGCTGTGCGAGCTGGGGGCGAGCGCGAGCGCCCTGGCCCTGCCCCTGCACGAGACCATCCGGCCGCTGATGCAAGCGCGCCTCGACGAGCACGACCTGGTCGGCGCTGCGGTCCTCGACTTCGTCCTCGTCGAGCACCTGCTGGCCCTGGGCGAGGCCCAGCGCGCCCTCGACGTGCTCGAGCAGCGCCGCGACGCCCTGCCCAGCGAGGCGCTCCAGGACCTCTTGCCCGTGTCGGCGGAGCGCGGCGGGCAGACCATCCGGGTCGAGCTCCACGAGCTCGCCGCCGCGGCGCACCGCGAGCTGGGCGACGGCCACGTCCCCGCCCTCGCCGAGCTCGCGCAGCTCCAGCCCCTGGTCTCGACGCGCATCGAGACCCTGCTCGCGGCCATCGACGGTGACGCCGGCGCGGACGAGCAGTTCGGCGAGCTGAGGCTGCGCGAGCGGGCCGAGTTCGTGCGCGCGATGCTCGACGAGGACGGCTTCGCCGACGAGCAGATGCCCTTCATCGGGAGCTCGGGCTTGCCCGCGCCGGAGCTCAGCGAGCGCCCCGGCGCGGACGAAGCGGCGAGCGAACGCAAGCTCCGCGCTCGACCCCTCGCCGCCGACGAGCTCGAGCTCCTGCGCCACCCCGCCGCGCGCGAGGACGGCGTGCTCGGCCGCCTCCAGGGCATGCTCGCCAAGGTCACCGTGCCCGACTGCTCCCAGCTCAAGAGCTACTGCGAGCGCGCCAACCTGGCCAAGGCCACGGCGCTGTCCCGGGCCCTCGCCGACGCCTCGGTGCTGCTCGGCCTCGGCGGCGTCGAGCCCTTCGTATCCCGGGGCGACAAGTCCGTGGGTCTGCGCGCCTACGAGGGCAGCACCGCCTTCATGCTCCTCGGCGGCGACCACCTCGACCCCGACAACCACGCCCACCTCGACGAGGCCGCGCTGCGCTTCGCGGTGACCTGCGAGCTCGCCCACCTGCGCTTTGGCCACAGCCGCGTCACGAGCACCGAGGTGTGGTCCGGGACCCTCGACCTGGGGCTCTCGGGGCTCGGCATGGTGATCGCCGCCGCGCCCATCCTCAAGGGCCTCAAGGCGCCGGCCAAGCACCTGCTCGACAAGGTCGGCGCGCCGGCCATCAACCGCTGGCGCAAGAAGCTGGCGGCCCGGGACAGCCACAGCCTGGCCAGCGACAACAGCCAGCTCGTGGCCGCGCACCGGGTCATGCAGCTGACCGCCGATCGGGCAGGGCTGGTCGCGTGCGGCGATCCGCGGGCGGCGATCCGCGGCATGTTCGCGGTCCACCCCGCGCACCTGAGCCAGTGGCCCCTGGTCGTCAGCCACGGCCTGCGCGCGTGCCTGACCCGGCAGACCCGCCCCGACGACGAGCGCGAGCGGGCGCGCCTCGACGATCTGGCCGTGCGCGTCGCGGCGCTGCTGAGCTTCTACCTGTCCGAGGACTACGTCCGCCTGCGCCGGGCGAGCTTCGGCTGAGTTCTGCTCTGCCCCCACAGGCATCTGAGGACCGGGGGCGCTTCGTCGCTATCCGCTCCTCCGCTTTGGCTTGGTGGGCAATGGGGTTCGTGCCTTCGAGAAGGCTGGTGGTCGCCCCCGCGAGCGGGGGCGTGGATTCCTTGACAATCTCTGAGTCGTGGACGTGGGGCAGGGAGGGCGTGGCGTCGTCCACGACGGCTAAAATAGACAGGGACTGTGATTTACTCACAGTCCCTGAGTTCTACTTTGCCCCCACAGGCGCTCCTGCACCGGGGACGCTTCGTCGCTCCGCTCCTCCGCTTTGGCTTGGTGGGCAATGGAGTTCGTGCCTTGGAGAAGGCATGTGGTCGCCCCCGCTCGCGGGGGCGTGGGTTCGTGTGCCCGGCATGGACACCGACCTGGAGGTGAAAGTCCTCCTCCAAGGAGCCACGAACGAAGAAAGGGAAGCGTAAGGGCCCGAGGGCGACTGAGGGTCTGAAAGAAGCGTGAAACGAACCAGCGGGTCGACGCACAGAAACCGGATCAGAGGCGGGGCGCCGAGGGCGAGCGTGCGAGTGAACGCGAAGCTCTTCGTGGCCGAACACGGCGTCACGTGCATCCGGCGATCGCGCTGGGAAGGCCGGTGTCCTTACCCGGGGAGCTCTCGCTCTAGGGGCCTGAAAGGGCCACGTGGTCACGCACGCGGAGCGAGAAGTCAGCAGAGGTCACGAAAGGCGTCGAAGGGCGCCACAAGGACCGAACGATAGCGAGGGCACGACGCCCGAGAATCTCGACGAGACCATGCCTCAGACGTCCAAACAAATGGAGCTCCCCCTGTGGGCCACCGGTGGATCCGGGACGCCCGAGGGGAGCGAGGAGGCCTCGTCGGCGAGGACCGGAAACGAGGGCCCAGGCACGCGCGCGCTCATGGAAGAGGTGGTCGACCACCGCAACCTCGAGCGCGCGGCGAAACGAGTCAGGCAAAACCGTGGAAGTCCTGGCATCGACGGGATGACGGTCGAAGAGCTGCCCAGGTGGATGCGCGAGCAGTGGCCTGGGATGCGCGAGCAGCTGCTCGCGGGCAGCTACGAACCCAAGCCGGTGCGAAGGGTGCAGATCCCCAAGCGCGGGGGAGGCGAGCGCGAGCTCGGCATCCCGACGGTGGGCGACCGTGTGATCCAGCAGGCGATCCTGCAAGTCCTCCAGCCGCGGCTGGATCCAACCTTCAGCGACCACAGCTACGGCTTTCGGCCGGGCCGCTCGGCCCACGACGCGGTCTCGCAGATGCGGGACTACGTGACCGAAGGGCGAGTGTGGGTCGTGGACATCGACCTGGAGAAATTTTTCGACCGGGTCAACCACGACATGCTGATGGGGCGGCTAGCCAAGCGCTTGGAGGACCGTCGACTGCTCAGGACGCTCCGCCGCTACCTCTCGGCCGGCGTGATGGTCAACGGGGTGAAGGTGGAGCAGAGGCGAGGGACGCCGCAAGGCGGACCGCTGTCGCCTCTACTTGCGAACGTGTACCTCGACGAGGTGGACAAGGAGCTCGAGCGACGCGGCCACGCGTTTGTCCGCTACGCGGACGACCTCCGGGTGCTCGTGCGGTCGAAGCGAGCGGGGGAGCGGGTGATGGGCGCGCTCATCAAGCGCTTCGCCAAGCTGCGGCTGCGAGTCAACGAGTCGAAGAGCACGGTCGCTCGGGTCTACGAGCGACCATTCTTGGGGTTTGACCTGTGGGTCAACAAGAAGGGCGAGACGAAGATCGGGGTGGCGAGCAAGTCCATGGAAAGGATGAAGGAGCGCGTCCGCGAGCTTACGAACAAGCGTCGCGGACGGCGTGTGGAGCAGGTGGTGTGGCAGCTGCAACGCTACCTGCAGGGGTGGTGGAGGTACTTCGGGCTGACAGAAAGCCGACGAGGACTCCGAGACGTCGAGGGGTGGACAAAAAACGCGACAGACCGACGGGGCCGGGGCCGCGTCGGTCTGTTCGTTCGGGAGAGCGCGTTGGCTCAGGCCAGGGCGACGGTCGCGGCCTGCATCGGCCCGCTCTCGGTCCACAGCGCGCCGGCGAGGCCGGGGCCGTCGACGACCTGGCGCACGGGGACGTCGTCCGCGGCGTAGACCTCGCTGGCGACGGGCGCGGTCCAGCGAACCTCGCGCTCGAGGAAGAGCTGGCGCTGCACCGACCAGGCGTCGTCCGAGGTGCCGTGGACGTAGAGGCGGAGGAAGCCGGGGACGCGCACCCAGGGGCCGCCGGGGTGGGCGCCCGCGGGGATCCAGCGCAGCTCGAAGTCGCCGAGGCTGCCCCGCCAGCAGCGCCACGGGTTCGGGATGCTCCGGCGGAAGCGACGGCGATGGTCGAACTCGGCCCAGTGCAGCTCGAACTCCTCGGCGCTGATCTCCTCGGCGTCGGGGTGGCTGGCCATGTAGCCCACGCTCACCGGTCGACGCAGGAGGATGTCCTCCGGGGAGAAGCGGACGCCTTCGGAGTGGACCTGAAGCTGCCGGTAGACCCAGCCGTGCTCGTCGATCTCGTAGAGGGTGACCCCGGGACCGCCGTCTTCATTGCCCTTGTACATCCGGATGTAGCGCATCACTTGGCTCCGTCGACGAGTTGGCCCGACCTGCATCACCATCCTTGGCCCAGCACGTCCGTGTGCTGGCGGTCCGTAGACCAAATCATCACTCCCAATCCTGGAGTGTACGCATTGTTACCTGCTCGCTGAATCACATTACTCCGTCCTTGGAGCCGCAGCGGGGAGGCGCTCTGATCTCGTCGACTCTTGGTTTACACCGGGGAAGCTCGATTTTCAACAGATATATCAAAAAAATCCAGCAGGGCTGGATTTGCGTGGTCGGCGGCGTAAAGCACGCTGAAAATTGGGGCGATTTGGCACACACTCTCCTGCGCTTAAGGCCAACACGTACTTGTGAATCACGCTCCATACGCTGTTATTCTAGGAAATACGGCAGAATTGCATGGGCGAAGGCGATCACGGGATAGTCAAGTGCGCTCTGAACAATGCTCGTTTTTGCACATTCTGCCTAAAAGATTTCAGCCTCGCTGAAATTCTTGGCGGTGAAGATCGTCTTCGCTCATCCCTGAAGGTTCCTATAGTGCCCATCGGGGCAAGATGCCACAGGGAGAGCTGAGGCAGGAGGCCGCAGTGCCCCAAGGAGGCCACTGTGTTGGCATTAGAGGTGTGGGAGGCCCTTTGTGTGGTCTTAAATGAATGACGCCACTTTGCGGCGGGCAAAGCGGCGTCAGACGACTTTGTGGGTGATCTGGGCGATCTCAGGGGATGCACTCGGCCGAGCAGTTGAGCTGGCCGCACAGGAGCAGGGCGTTCGAGGCCCCGTTGAAGGCGTTGCAGTTGATCTGGCAGGTCTGGGGATCGCCGCCCATGCTCACGCAGTCGTAGGCGCAGGTGCACGGGCCGTCATCGAGGCAAGCGACGATCTCGGTGCAGCACGAGTCCTTGATGCAGGTGAGGCAGGGGATGTCCATGAGATCCGGGTCGCAGATCGGATCGCCGCCGGTGGTGGTGGTGTCCATGCCGCCGTCGGTGGTGGTGGTGTCCATGCCGCCATCGGTGGTCGTATCCATGCCGCCGTCGGTGGTGGTGTCCATACCGCCGGTGGTGGTGTCCATGCCGCCGTCGGTGGTGGTATCCATGCCGCCGTCGGTGGTGGTGTCCATGCCGCCGGTGGTGGTGTCCATGCCGCCGTCGGTGGTGGTATCCATGCCGCCGTCGGTGGTGGTGTCCATGCCGCCGTCCGTGGTGGAGTCCATGGTGCCGTCGGTGTCCTCGGCGGTGGAGTCTGCGTCCGTCGACGAGTCCTGATCGGCGCTGCCGCCTTCTTGGTCGTCGCTGGCGGTCCCGGAGTCTCCGGCCTCTCCGACCTCGTCGTTGCCGCCGGTGGATGAGGCGCCGATGGATTCATCTTCGCCGCAGGCCGCGAGGCTCAGTGCCAGGAGCCCGCACAGGGCGATGGGGGACAGGGGGGAGGAGCGGTGGGTACGCGAGAACATGGGGGCCTTCCTCTCGAAAGTGAGGAGTTCGTAGTCCAATGGGGTTCGCCCGGCGGGTCATGCATCCGACGGGCAGCGCGTCGATGATAGCGGAGTCTGGGCTCGGCGTGCGGGCTTTGCGGAGCCCGACGGAGCTGGCTCGCCCTCCAAGCTCGATTTGCTATAGCCCCGGCCATGGCCGAGCCGCCCGACCACGAAGCCGCGCCCGGCCTGCGCCGACGCTTTCTCGGCCTGGCCGTGCCGAGCATCGTGGCCTCGCTGATGGTCCCGGTCGCCAGCCTCGTCGACGCGGCGATCCTCGGCCACCTCGAGGTGCTCGAGCCGCTCGCCGGGGTCGCCCTCGCCGGGGTCGTGTTCGACATGCTCTATTGGTCCTTTGGCTTCCTGCGCATGGGGACCACGGGGCTGAGCGCCCAGGCCTTCGGGCGCGGGGAGGTCCGGGAGGTGCGGGCGCTGCTGCTGCGCGCGGGGCTGATCGCCTGCGTGCTCGCGGGGCTGATCCTGGCGACGCAGGGCCCCGTGGCCTGGCTGGCCTTCGCGGTCCTCGACGGCGAGCCGGCGGTGGAGGCCGCGGCGCGGGCCTACTTCGACGCACGGATCTGGGCGGCGCCGGCGGTGCTGCTGAACTTTTGCGTGACCGGCTGGCTGTTGGGCCTGCAGCGCACGCGGCCGATCCTCGTGCTCGCGACGGTCAGCAACGGCACCAACGTGGCGCTGGATTACCTGTTCATCGTCGAGTGGGGTTGGGGGGCCGCGGGCGCGGGCTGGGCCACGATGGCGAGCCAGGTGGCGAGCCTGCTCGTGGCCCTGCCGATCGCGCGTCGGGCCTGGCGGGAGCTCGCGGATGGAGCATCGGGTGACGCGGACGCGCGATCCCCCGATGCCTCCGAGGTCCTGAGCTGGACGCGGCTGCGACCGCTGCTCAGCCTCGGCCGCGACATCTGGCTGCGCACCTTGGCGCTGATCGGCGCGTTTGCGATCTTCACCAACTTCTCGGCCGCCTTCTCCTCGACCCTGCTCGCGGCCAACGCCCTGCTGCTGCGGGTCCTCGGCCTGGCGAGCTACTTCGTCGACGGCTTCGCCCACGCCACGGAGAGCCTCACGGGGGAGTCCGCCGGTCGGGACGACCGCGGCGGGCTGCGCCGCTTGCTGTTGCTCGCGCTGCGCTGGGGCCTGGGCACGGGGGCGGCCTTCGCCGGGGCCTTCATCGCCTTCCCGGGCCTGTTTGGCCTGCTGACCGACCAGCCCGAGCTGCTCGCCACCGTCGTCGCGGCCCGGGGCTGGCTGGTGGTCGTGCTCTTGCTCGGCTCGCTGGCCTACGTGCTCGACGGCTACTTCATCGGCCTGGCCGCGGGGCGGACCTTGTCTCGGGCGATGCTGCTGTCCTTTGGCGTGGGCTTTTTGCCCCTGGCCCTGGCCTCGCGCTACGCGGGCGGCGGGCCCTCGATGCTGTGGTTCGCGCTCATCGCCTTCATGGCGGCCCGCGGCCTGACCCTGGCCGCGGCCGTGCCCGGGACCCTGCGCCAGCCCTCAGCCTGACAGCGCCTGGCGGGCGAGCTTGCTGATCAGCAGGCCAAAGCGGTGCGTGGCGAGCTCGACGGACTCGGCGTCGAGGGACACGTAGTGGGGGAAGCAGACCTCCTCGAGGGCGCGCACGGCCACCTGGGCGCAGATCATCCCGTGGCGTCGGGTGAGGTGGAGGACCAGGCCGCGCAGGGCGTCGACGCTGCACTCCGTGGGCAGGCCGTCGCTGATCATCACGAGCAGCTTGGCCTTGCGCCGGGAGGCCATGGCGACCTTGGCGACGTGGGCCAGGGCGGCGGCGTCGTTGTTGCCCCCGCCGGTCACGAGCGAGGTCACGGCGCAGCGGCGGGCGTCGCCGGCGTCGTAGATGAGCTGATCGGTGAACCCGAAGAAGCGCGCGTCGACGTTGTCGACGGGGGCGGCGGCCTCGGCCAAGAGCACGCCGAAGCGGATCGCCTTTTCCATGTGGTCGCGCAGGCGCATGGAGCCCGAGCAGTCGATGACCACGCCGATGAACAGGTCCGTGGTGATCTGCGGCTCCCGGGCGATCAGCATGCGCGGGTCCTGGCGGGTGACGACGGCGGTCAGGCGCCCGCGGTCGAAGCTGCGCCCGCGCATGCGCCCGCGCTTGGGCACCAGGGCGACGCCCATGCTGGCGAAGAACTCGGCGAGGTGGTTGGCGTGGCGCTTGACCTCGGCGGCGACGCGGCGGTGCTCGTCGGGGCGGGGCGAGAGCCGCTCGACGCGGGTGATGCGGTCGAAGTCGACCTCGCCGCTGACGTTGATGGCCAGGCGCGGCGGCCCGTCGCTGCCGGCTTGCTTGGCCGCCGACTCGGGCTGGCGCCGGGGGTCGAGGATGCGCTCGACCTCCTGCTGAAGATCCTCGTCGCCGATGTTCTCGCCCCGGACCTGGGCCTCGCGCTCGGACGCGCCCAGGGTCTCGTGGCCGCCGCACAGGTCCGCGGTGGGCAGCTCGTGGGCGAAGAGCTCGGCGAGGCGCTCGGTGATGGCCCACAGCCCCTCCATGTCGAGGCGGCGGAAGCTGGGCGTGAACAGGGTCAGGGCCTCGGCGACGCGGGGATCGTCGTGGCGGTTGCCCAGGCCCAGGCGCAGGGCTCGGGCGAAGCGGGCCCAGGCGCTGCCGCTGCGCTCGAGCTGGCGCAGCAGCGTGCCCCGGTGCGCGCGGACGCTGGTGGGGTCGAAGGCGGGGCGCAGCTCGGTGGTGGTCAAGGTGGCGAAGGCCGCAGGCCCGAGGGCGGTCAGCAGCCAGTTGCACTCGAACTCGCGCTCGGCGTGCTGGAAGGCGTGGGCGCCCAGGCGCTTGAGGCGATCGCCGTAGTCGGCCCGGAGCGCCCGGAGGTTGCGCTCGAGGTGCTCGTCGGCGACGAGGTTGAGCACGCCGTGCAGCCCCTGCGCCTGGGCTCGCTTCCACACGGCCTCGCCCGCCTCGCCGCCGTGGAACATGTGGTGGCCAAACTCGTGCAGGATCAGGGCCTCGACGATCTGCCGGCCGTGGCGGGCCCTCGCCAGGTAGGGCAGGGTCGAGACGTAGATGCGCGCCTCGTTCATGCGCGTGTAGCCGAAGTCCTCGCGGCGCTCGGTCATGTGCACGCTGAACAGCCCGCCGGTCAGCTCGAGGCCACGGCGCACGCCCCAGGCGAACATCTCGGCGACGTCGAGCATCCGCAGCCGCCGCTCGCGGAAGTTGGAGGTCGCGCGGATCAGCTGGGGGCGCACGCTCGCGTCGCGGCCGTCGAGCAGCAGGCGGCGCAGGGACTCGCTGGCCGCTGGCCCCGCGCACGCCCGGGCGACGCCGAGGGCCCGGGACTCGAGGCAGCTGGACTTGCCGCCGATCAGCGCCGCGTCGACGATGGCCGCGGCCACGCGCCCCGACAGCTCGGGGCCGAGGCCGCGGAGCCAGCCGACGCCCCGGTCTCGCTGGGCGGCGCAGGCCTGAGCCATGAGCACGGGCAGCCCGGTCTCGTCGGACTTGGACAGCAAGGTCAGGGCCGCGCCGCGGCGCAGGTCCGAGGGGCGGCAGCTGTCGACGGCGAGGAAGCGGCGCAGGGCCGGGACCGCGCTCGAGTCGGTCTTGGCCACGCAGCGCTCGACGGCGAGGCGGTAGGCGTGGGGGTGGGGGCTGTCGACGAGGGCGTCGGCGATGGCGTCGAGCTCGGCGACCTGGGTGAGCGCCTGCCAGTCGCTGGCCCGGAACCACCCCGGGTTGCGGGAGGTGCCCTCGGGGCTGCGGGCGGCCTCGAGGGCGGCGGGGACCCGCTCGAGCTCGCCGCGCTCGGCGAAGGCCATGCTCAGGCGAAAGCGCAGCTCGGCGTCGATGCCCGGGCGCTCGACCAGGGCGCGCAGGCGGGCGATGGCGGCGGGGTCCTCCCACAGCGGGACGCTGTCCATGAGCACGTCGATGCGCGGGGGGAAGGTGCGCTCGGCGGCCTCGTCTGGAGCGGAGCCCTCGGCGGGGACGGTGGCCTCGAGCAGCTCGGCGAGCACCCCCTCGCCGCGGCCGCCGAGGGTCAGCAGGCGCAGCACCGCCTCGTTGACCAGGATCGCGTTGCGGTCGAGGGCCGACGCGCGCAGCAGCTCGAGGTCCTCGGTGATGCGCACGCGCCCGAGCAGGCTCTCGCGCACGGGCGTGCGCTCGGCCCGGGCGGCGACGGTGCGGTTGGGCAGGCCGTCGATGCGGACCCAGCGAGACAGGGTGTGGCGGGTGACCTGGTCGTAGTCGACGGCGGACGCGAGGACGCGGGGGCGCTGGGCGTCGAGGGCCGCGCGGCAGCAGCGGGCCAGGTGCAGGCTGACGAGCAGCTGGGCCGCGCTCGGGCCGAGGTCGGTGTCGAGCTGATCGACGAGGAAGGCCGGGAGCTCGGGGTCGTCGACGGCCTCGAGCTTGGACTCGCCGCGCCCGCGATCGCGGGTCGCCCACAGCGAGACGACCCGGGACGCGGCCATCCACGCGCGGCGGCGCAGGATGGGCGAGGGCAAGCTCGCGCAGCGCTCGAGGGCGGCGCGGAAGCGGGCGCTGTCGGCGGGGTTGGCCTTGGCGCTGCCAAAGCTGCGCAGCCACTCGCCGAAGGCGAACGCGTGCTGCTCCCAGCAGTGCATCCACGCGTGGCCCAGGGGCCCGAGCTCGCGGGCGGTCTGCCAGGTGTTGACGGCCGCGCCGACCACCGCGCTCTCGAACTCCGAGTCCGCCGCGTCCCAGAAGCGATCGAACTGCTCGGCGATCAGCGTCAGCGAGTCGTGGGAGCCGAGCAGGGCGACGCAGGCGGCGGCGCGCATGGCCGGGACCGGGGTCGTGAGCAGGGCGGGGTCGGGGCGCCGGGCGAGGGCGGGGGCGAGGCCGATGCTCGGGCCGGCGAGGGCGGGGGCGAGGGCGCGCTCGAGGTCCGCCGGCATGACCATGGCGATGGCCTCGACCTCGGCGGAGCTCAGCGAGGCGACGCTGCTGCGGCTGCTGATCCGGTGCGCCGAAGGCATCGGCGGGGCGAGGGCGAGGAGCAGCTCCCGGGACAGGGCCCGCGCCGGCTCCTCCTCGCGCTTGGCCAGGGCGTTGGCGATGCTCTGGACCAGGCTCGGGAGCAGGGGCAGGTCCTCGGACGCGATGCGCCGGCCCAGGGCCGAGAGCGCGTCGAGCTCGAGGCCGGACAGCAGCAGCTCGAGGGTGGGGGGCGGGAGGACCTTGAACAGGGCGTGGACGAGCTCGAACTCGCCGGTGCGGATCACGGGGCTGTCGCCTTCGCCCGTGTGCAGGGGCAGGCGGCGCAGCCGGGACTGGAGCAGCTGGGCGGCCGTCGCCGGCTCGAGCTCCTTGACGAACACGTGGATACAGCGCGAGAGCTTGTCGAGGCGGGGGAGGACGCCGGCCTCGGCGAGGGATACGAGGCCCTCGCCGAGCTGGCGCAGGGCCGCCCGGCCCAGGCCGCGGACGATCAGGCGGGTCCGCTCGACCTTGGTGCCCCACGCCGCCAGGGCGATCGCGCGGAGCTCGGCCATGCGCTGGGCGTTGGCGCGGCCGCAGAGCTTCAGGAGCTCCGCGGCCTGCTCGTCGGACTCGACCAGGCGGCACATGTAGCCCCACTCGCCGAGGGCCGGCTGCGGGCACTGGGCGAGGCGACGGGTGACCTCGGCGCGGGGGATGAGCTCGAGCAGGCGCACGACGCTGGGCCGGCCGCCGAGGCACATCAGCCCGAGGGCCACGTCGAGGAGCAGCTCGCCCGCGGGCCCGCGGCACAGCGGGGAGCGGACCAGCTTGGCGACGAGCTTGGCCCGGGCGCGCTGGCCCGCCCGGGGCATGGGCTGGAGCCCCCGGGCGACGCTGCGCAGCAAGGCCGCGGGCAGCCGCCGGGCCAGGCAAAGGCGCGGGCGCAGGCGGACCGCGACGTCGAGGAGGGCGACGAGGGCCGGCGGGGCGTCCTCGCCCTCGAGCTCGCCGAGGTGCTCGAGCACGACCTGAACCAGGGCGGCGCACAGCCGGGTCTGGACGGCGGCGTCGATGGTGCGCGGGCCGATGGCCTGGACCAGCGCGCGCAGGGCCGCGGGTTGGGGGTGGGCGCTGAGCAGCAGGGCGAGGCTCTCGAGGTGGGGGTCCTCGCCGAAGGCCGCCGCCATCGCCTCGGCGTCGACCGGCTGCCCAGGTCGAGATTTGGGGGCTTTCCCAACATCTTTCCCAGCATCTTTCCCAGCATCTTTCCCAGCGCCCTCGATCCACCCGAGCAGCGCCTCGGCCTGCTCGAGGCTGCGCCCAGGCCCCCGGGCGAGCAGCCTGGGCAGCTCGTCCTTGCTGCGCGCGAGCTGGGCGACGACCTCTCCGGCCGTGGCGTGGCCGCTGCGGAACAGGGCCAGGGCTAGGGCGAAGCCGCCCTCGGGCCAGGGCAGCGCCCGCGCCAGCTCGGCGTTCTCGGGGTCCGCGTCGCAGCGCAGGTACACGCCCTGGGCCTTGACGCTGCCGTGGCTCGAGCGCAGGGCCAGGCGGCGGACGTCGGGGCGGGGGTGGAAGAGCAGGTGGATCCAGCGCGGGTCCTTGGGCGCCGAAAAGCTCGCCGCGAGGCCCCGGGCGGCGGCCTCGCGGACCTCGGGGGCGTCGTCGTCGAGGGCTCCGATCAGGGCCCGCAGCCCCTCGATGCCCTCGACCCCGCCGAGCACCCGACACGCCCCCGCGCGCACCTGGGGATCGTCGTGGTTGCACAGCGATCGCACACCCCCGAGGTTGATCGCCAGGATGGTCGGCTCCTTGCGGCCGGCGCTAGCGAGGCTGTCGAGGGCGGGGAGCAGGTCCGCGGCCGGGGTGCTCGGCTCGGCACGGGAGAGGGTCTGCCAGATGTCGAGGTCGCGCACGGGGGTGCCAAACGATCGCACCCGCGGGCGCTCGGGTCGAGCGGCGCGGGTGCGAAAAAGGGACGAGGAGAGGCCGCTGAGGGACGCGGGGGCCCGGGTGGGGGACAGATCTGGTGGCGACGGGAACAGGCCAGGGGCCCATCGTTCGGCGTCGGTATCGATCCGAGTCCACCCGGAGACTCGCGGGCGCGGGAGAGTCGATGGTTTCGGCGAGGGGAGTGTCCGCTCCGATTCCACTCGGAGGAGACGGGCTCGTCGAGGCTATCGAGATCGACGGTACGGCGAGAGCGGAAGCTCTACGGCGAGGGGTGCTCGCCGGTCCACTGGGACACCAAGGTGGTTGAAGGGGTCCCGGACACCACGCCTGGCTGCTCCCACCTGAGAAGCCCCCGTACTGGCGTGGTCGTGAGCCGCTCCCCGTCCGCGAAGGCTCGCGGGGGAGGGGATGGGCTCGGCGTCTTGGCTCTCCCGGGCGGGTGCACCAAAGCGGCGCTCTCCGTGCGGGAAACTGATTTGTCAGCCAAGTGATGGAGTTACTTCAGCGACATGGGGCACACTCCTGCGGGGAGTCATCACCAACGCTCAGGTAATAAACGGCCGCCGAAGGGGGCGCAAGCCGGAAGCTGATAGAATTCTGAGCGTGTCCGCTCCAAGCCTGACGGTGAACGGCGAGTCCCTCGAAGTCGAGGGCATCGACCCCCACACCACGCTCCTCGACTTTCTGCGCGATCGTGGCCTGGTCGGGACCAAAGAAGGCTGCGCCGAGGGGGAGTGCGGGGCCTGTGCGGTGGTCGTGCTGCGCCTCGAGCACGAAGGCCCGCGCTACGTCGCCGTCAACGCCTGCCTGACCCTCGTGGGCTCGGTCCTCGGCGCCGAGCTGCGGACCGTCGAGGGGTTGAGCCCCCAGCCAGGGTCACGGTCGGCGGGGCGGGCCGCGGGGCCCTCGGTGGCCGAATTGCACCCCGTCCAGCGGGCCATGGTCGAGCTCGGGGGATCCCAGTGTGGGTACTGCACCCCCGGCTTCGTGGTCAGCATGTTCGCCGAGTACTACCGCCGCGAGGCGAGCTTGACCCCATCGGGCGAGCCGGGCCTGCGTTGGGATCCCGAGAGCGTCGCCGGCAACTTGTGTCGTTGCACTGGCTACCGACCCATCCGCGAGGCCATGCGCAGCTTGCCGCTGGCCGCCGAGGACGATGGCTTCCGCGCGCGCCTGAGCCAGCCCCTGGCGCCGCTGGGGGAGGCCAGCCTCGTGCGCGAGGACGTGCCCGGAGGTGGGGGGACGCGGCGGCTGCATCGACCGGCGAGCCTCGCGGGCGCCCTCGCGCTGTTGGCCGAGGAGCCCGCGGCCAAGCTGATCGCGGGCGGGACCGACCTGGTCGTCGAGGTCAACCAACGAGATCGGCGCTGGCCGACCTTGATCGCGCTCGAGGCCGTGGACGAGCTGCGCACCCTCGAGCTCGGCGGCGAGGAGATCCGCATCGGCGCGGGGCTGAACCTCAGCGAGCTCGAGCACCGCCTCGGCGGCGCCCTGCCGCTCCTGGACGAGCTGTTCCCGCTGTTCTCCTCGCGGCTGATCCGCAACCGCGCGACCCTGGGCGGCAACCTGGTCAACGCCTCGCCCATCGGCGACTCCCCGCCGGCGCTCCTGGCCCTCGACGCCCGCGTGGTGCTGGCGTCGCAGCGAGGCGAGCGCGAGCTCCCGCTGGTCGAGTTCTTCACCGGCTACCGCCAGACCGCGCTCGCCCCCGGTGAGCTCCTGCGCGCGGTCATCGTGCCCCGCCGCGCCCCGACCCACGCGCACTTTTACAAGGTCAGCAAGCGGGTCCTCGACGACATCTCCACGGTCGCGGCGGCCTTCGCCGTCGACCTCGACCCCGCCTCCAACACGGTCACGCGCGCGCGCCTGGCCTACGGCGGCGTGGCGGCGACGCCCGTGCGGGCCCAGGCCGTCGAGCAGGCCCTGGTCGGCCGGCCGTGGACGGCCGAGACCGTGGCCGAGCTCGCCCCGCAGCTGCGCGAGAGCTTCACGCCCTTGAGCGACCACCGGGGCAGCGCGGCCTACCGCCAGGCGATGCTCGCCCGGACCTTCGAAAAATTCTTCCACGAGACCCAGGCCGGCCGGCGCCTCGGCCCCCAGCCGCCGCCGAGCGTGGTCTTGCCCGTCCTGCCCCCCCGACCCCAGAAGGGAGCGAACGCGTGAGCAGCTCCGAGCCTCCCCCCAACGTCCCCGTGACCCCCCACGTCGGCAAGGCCCTGCCCCACGAGTCGGCGGTCGGCCACGTCACCGGTGCCGCGCACTACACCGACGACCTGCTCCCGCGCTACGCCGACGCCCTGCACGCGTGGCCCGTGCAGAGCCCCCACGCCCACGCGCGCCTGAGCCAGGCGGCCATCGACGACGCGGCCGCGCTGGCCATCGAGGGCGTGGTCACGGTGCTGACCGTGGCCGACGTGCCCGGGGCCAACGAGGTCGGGCCCGTGGCCCACGACGAGGCCCTGTTCCCCGAGGAGGTGATGCACTGCGGCCAGGCCGTGGCCTGGGTCCTCGGCGAGACCCTCGAGGCCGCCAAGCTCGGCGCGGCGGCGGTCGTCGTCGACTACGAGCCGCTCCCGGCGATCACCACCATGCGCCAGGCGATCGCAGCCGAGAGCTTCCTGACCGAGGCGCTGGTCATCGAAAGTGGGGACAGCGGCGATGTCGAGGCCGCCCTGGCGGCGGCGCCCCACACCCTCGAGGGCGAGCTCGAGATCGGCGGGCAAGAGCACTTTTACCTCGAGACCCAGGCCGCGATCGCGTGCTGGGACGAGGCCGGCGAGGTGTTCGTGCACAGCTCGACGCAGCACCCCAGCGAGACCCAGGAGGTCGTCGCCCGGGTCCTCGGCCTGCACCGCAACAGGGTCACCTGCCAGTCCCTGCGCATGGGCGGCGCGTTCGGAGGCAAGGAGGTCCAGGCCAACCCCGTCGCCGCGGTCGCGGCCCTGGGCGCCCACAAGACGGGCCGACCGGTGCGCGTGCGCTACGACCGGCAGCTCGACATGACGATGACGGGCAAGCGCCACCCCTTCCTGGCCCGCTACCGCGCGGGCTACGACGGGGACGGCCGGATCGTCGCCTTCGACCTCCAGCTCTACAGCGACGGCGGCTACTCCCTGGATCTGTCCAAGGCGATCATGTTCCGGGCGCTGTTCCACTGCGACAACTGCTACCGGATCCCCAACCTGCGCGTGGTCGGCCGGGTGCTGCGGACCCACAAGACCTCGCAGACTGCCTTTCGGGGCTTCGGCGGGCCCCAGGGCATGGTCGCGGGCGAGGACATGCTCGCGCGCGTGGCCCAGGCCGTGGGCAAGCCGGCCCACGAGGTCCGGGCGCTCAATTTTTATGCCGAGGGCGACCGCACCCCCTACGGCCAGCTCGTCCGCGACGCCGAGCGCATCCCTCGGATCTGGTCGGGGCTGATGGGGTCGGCGGACTTCGAGGCGCGCCGGGCCGCCGTCGCCGAGTTCAACGCCAGCCACCCCCACGAAAAGCGCGGCCTGGCCATCACCCCCGTCAAGTTCGGCATCTCGTTCACGACCAGCTTCCTCAACCAAGCCGGCGCGCTCGTGCTCGTCTACCAGGACGGCTCGGTGCAGGTGAACCACGGCGGCACGGAGATGGGCCAGGGCCTGCACACCAAGATGCTGCAGATCGCCGCCGACGGCCTCGGCGTGACCCTGGACCAGGTCCGGCTCATGCCCACGCGCACGGACAAGGTGCCCAACACCTCCGCCACGGCGGCGTCCTCGGGCTCGGACCTCAACGGCGCGGCGGTCGAGCGGGCCTGCGCCCAGATCCGCGAGCGCATGGCCGAGGTCGCCGGGCGTCGCCTGCAGGTCCCGCCGATGGACCTGCGCTTCGCGGGCGGCCGCGTGTTCCCCTTTTGGTGCGCCCCGGGCCACCCCGATCACGGCGCGAGCAGCCTGGGCTTCGTCGAGCTGGCCCAGCAGGCCTACCTCGAGCGGGTCTCGCTGTTCGCCGCGGGCTACTACCGCACGCCCGCGATCCACTACGACGAGGCCGCGGGGCGCGGGAAGCCCTTCCACTACTTCGCCTACGGCGCGGCCGTCAGCGAGGTCGAGGTCGACGGCTTCACCGGCCAGTTCGTGCTCCGCCGCGTCGACATCCTCCACGACGTCGGCAGCTCGATCTCCCCGCTCATCGACCGCGGCCAGATCGAGGGCGGCTTCATCCAGGGCATGGGCTGGCTGACCTCCGAGGAGCTGATCTGGGCCGAGGACGGGCGCCTGGCGACGCGCGGCGCGTCGACCTACAAGCTCCCGACCCTCGGCGAGTGCCCCGAGGCCTTCCACGTCGAGCTGCTGCCCATGGCCGCGGAGCCGGCGGTGGTCAAGGGCAGCAAGGCCGTGGGCGAGCCGCCCTTCATGCTGGCGATCTCCGTGCGCGAGGCCCTGCGCGAAGCCGTGGCTGCGTTCGCGGCCGAGTCGAACGCGGCGCCCGTCGAGCTCGGCTGCCCGAGCACGCCCGAGGCCGTGTACTGGGCCATCGAGGGCGTGCGCGAGGGCCGAGCCAAGCAGGTCAGCGCGGCCGAGTAGGCGAGGCTTCAGGCGGTCGCGGCTCGCCGGGCCTCGAGGCGCTCGGCCACGGCCTCGGCGATGGTCTGCAGCCGCGCCACGTCGCCCGTGCTGAACTCGCGCGGGCACGTCCCGATGACGCACAGCGCCCCGACGGCCTCCTCCTTGGCGGTGATCAGCGGGATGCCCAGGTAGCTGCGCACGCCGTCGTGGGTGACCAGCGGGTTGTGGGCGACGAGCTCGTGCTGCTCGGCGTCGTCGACCTGAAAGGGGGTCTTGGAGGCCACGGCGTGCCGGCAAAAGGACCACTCGACGGGGGTCCCCTGGACCTCGTCGAGCCAGCTACCCAGGCCCGTGCTGGCCATGAACAGCTGGGAGGAGTCGAGCACGATCGACAGGGCTGCGATGGGCAGGTCGAGCTCGCGGGCTGCGCGCTCGACCAGGGTCTGCAGCTGCGGGTCCTCGATGGGCTCGACGAGATCGAGGGCGGCGATTTCGCGCAAGCGGGCGAGCTCGGCAGGGCTAAAGTCTGTCATGATTTCACCCGTGCTCCGTGCGCTCGATGGCGGCATAGCTATGTGCGCGAATCGCGAAGGAGCGCGCGAGCACACTGACGAGACCCCGTTGCCGGGTCATGGTCTCGGATAGCACGATGAGCTCCTCGAGGTCGAGGTGAGCGAGCTGCTCCTGGAGCTCGGCGCCGATCTCCGAGCGGAGCTTCGCCTCGCGTACGGCCCGGGTCAGCGCGAGTTGTGCCGCGCCAGAGCCGAGCACGGTGGTCAGCGAATCGACGAGATCGCTGGCCTTCGGGCGCGTAAAATCGCGCTCTTCCAAGCCTTGAGTCACCCTGCGACTCTCGCAAATCAGCATGCAGAAGACAACGACTATTTTGCGGTAAGCGCAACGTAATCGGGGTGGAACCAGTGCCATTGAAAAGGCGGCACTCGGATTCAAATGCGCTTTGTTGGCCTTTGAATCTCAGCGAGTTCGGCGCCACCCTGACCAGAAGGTTGGCGCGCTGCGCGAGTCGATTGGCGCAGATCGACAGTGGCGCTCCCTGGGCTCGGTCTAGGCTCTCATAGTGCGTCAAGAGGAATCTGACGCGAGCGGGATGCGGGGTACTGGGCACGCGAGATCTGGCGGGGTGCGAGCAGAGCGCACCTCGGAGGTGATCGCGTGTGGTGATGGTTGGGAACGATGAGGGACCAGGACCGGAGGTTGACCGACCGGGTAGGCCGAAGCTCTCAGACATGAGGTGTCCGCTCAGGGCGGCACCGGATCAGCTTCGTTGGGCATTGGGCCGGTAAGTCGTCCTCAGGAGGCCTCGGGACTAGCGTTCGGACCTCGATGGGCCAGGACTAGAAGTTGGAGGTCCTCCGTCGGACCGGTGTCATCGAATGGAATTCGTCAGGTGCTGGGCTGTGGCACCTCGTCGGTGGTTGGGGCCAGCTTCAGGCGGCTGACGTCGAAGAGCTTCTTGCTGTCGAAGACAGCTCCGTGAGCGACGTGCCACAAGGCGCTGACCAGTTTTCGCATGAGCGCGATCAGGGCTTTTTGCTTTCGCCCTGCGTCGCGGGAGACCTTCTTGGCGTACCAGGCTCGGACGATCCGATCGCGCTGGATCAAGCGGAGTACAGCGAGGTAGAGGAACAGCCTGGCGATCCCAGGGCCGCGCTTGGTGATGTGCAAGCCGCCCTTGGACTTGCCCGAGCTCTTCTCCTTGAGGTTGAGCCCGAGGGCTTTGACATAGGATGCGGGGCAATCGTACTTCGTCGGGCAGCCGACGCCTGCGACGAGGACAGCGGAGGTGGCCTTGCCGACGACCGGCGCCATCGCCTTCGTCGCCGAGCCTTCGAGCAAGGCGAGCTTCTCGACCTTCGCACGGGCCTTCTTGGCGGCCTTTTGGTGTCGCCGACATTCGGACGCGATCGTGCTGACGAGCTCGAGTTCCTCGTCGAGCTGAGGAACGCCAAGGCTCGAGTGCGCCGACTCGATCAGCTTGTCGATCTTGTCTTGGGCGAGGAAGTTTCCGCCGACCCTTCGCATGAGCTCGCGGGCCTCGTCTTCTCGCTCGACGAGCGCCGCCGGTCCGCCAAACTCGATCAGGGTCTCGAGCATCGTCGCCGAGTCCATCGACATGATCGATGAGGCCCCAGGCCAATGCCTTGCGAGCAGGCCTTCGAGGCGATTTCGATTTCGCCCGACTTCTTTCTCGTGAACCTCCAAGACCCTCAGCACAGCGGCCAATCGACGCTGATGCTCCGGCTCGAGCGGCCACGGCTCGCTGATGTCCCCGAGGTGGAGCTTGGCGATCAAGGTGGCTGACTTTGCGTCGTGGAGGCTCGGCACGCCATCGAAGACCTCGGCTGCATCGTGGACCCGCTTGGGGTTGACTCGGAACACGGCGACGCCTGCTCGGTCGAGAGCAGCACGGATCGCGTCGCCGTAGACGCCGCTGGGCTCCATGACGACCTCGACGCGCTTGGGGCCGCCAAGGTGCTCGACCAGCGCGAGGAAGGTCCTGGACTCGGCCGGATGAATCCACTTCACGATCAGCAGGACTTGGCCCTTGTGGTTGACGATGGCCGCGTAGAAGTCCTCCTTGGCGACGTCGATCGCCACGATCACCCGTCCAGTGTCGAGCTCGGCGCTCAGCTTGGTGAGATCTAGGCCTTGGATTTTCGTGGCTCGGTATTTACGCTTGGACATGGGGATGACCTCCGACTTCTTTGAGTGCCCAGGCAAAAAACCTGGGTATGAGGCATCCCCCTCTTTCTACAGCTGACTAGCGGGCATGAGCGAGGCTGCGGGCAAGCGAGTGCTGATCACGGGCGCCACGGGGATGGTCGGGGGGCAGGCCCTCGACTACGCCCTGGGCCACCCGGAGGTCGGGGCCGTCACGGTGGTCGGGCGGCGCAGGGTGGGACGCGAGCACCCCGAGCTGCGCGAGATCCTGCATGGAGACTTCTCGGACTGCGCGGCCCTTGCCGATGTTCTGCGCGAGCAGGACGCCGTGCTCTACTGCATCGGCGTCTACACCGGGGCCGTCCCCGACGAGCTGTTCCGGGCGATCACCGTCGACCACACCCTGGCCTTCGCGGGCGTGCTGGCCGAGGTCAACCCCTCGGCCAGCTTTTGTCTGCTCAGCGGAGCGGGGTCCGATCCCTCGGGGCGCAGCCGCATGGCCTTCGCCCGCTACAAGGGCGCGGCCGAGGCGGGGCTGAGCGCGCTCGGCCTGGGCCGCTTCCACTCCTTCCGTCCCGGCTACATCTACCCGAGCGAGCCCCGGGAGGAGCCGGGCCTGAGCTACCGCATCACCCGGCGGATCTACCCGGTGCTGCGTCGCCTCGCGCCGGGCTCCGTGATCACCGATCGGCGGCTGGCGGAGGCCATGGTCGAGGTCGGTCTCCACGGCGCCGGCTCGCACGCCTCGCCCTTCCTCGAGAACCGCGACATCCTCGGGCTGAGTCCGCCCGACCTCCCCGCCTGATAGAGTCCCGCCGCCGTGTTCGACTTCGAGAACTTCCACATCCGCGACGGCGGGAGCTGGGTCGCGATGGTCGGGCTGGTGCTGTCCTCGTCGCTGGTCGCGTTCGTCTTCCAGACCATGGACTTCGTGGGTGATGCGAGCGAGGACCCCTTCGAGGCGGGCATGAACGACGTGCCGATGAACGCCCTGTGTCGGACCATCGAGATCGACTTGCGCCAGATGCTCGGAGAGACCGAACTACCTCCCGGAGAACAGCCCGTGGGCGACGTGCTGTACTGACCGACCGCCCGGATCCGTCGCTGGGGGCTGGGGCCATTTTCCCCAAGGTGTTGGCGTTCGAGCTGGTTGCCGCTGGCGCCTGTGCGCGGCGGGGGCCTCGCTCGTGTGTGGTTCGAGGGGCGCCTCTCGAAGGGGAAGGCTCAGGAGCTCGCAGGGCGATTGTTCGTGGTGTTCTCGATCGAGTCTGCCGCGCTCGCCCATCCGCGTCGGGCTTTGGCGCTACAACCGAAGGGTGGAGCGCAAGCTGGCCTGGCTCGTCGCTACGTGGCTGTTTGCCGCAGTGGGGATGATCGCGTCGAGCCTGGTTTTTGGCCAGCCGATCGGCATGTTCGCGGCCGTGCCGATGATGGCGACGGCGTGGGTGCTGGGCCTGCGCGCCAGCGTCGTGGCGGCGGTCGCGTCGCTGCCCTTCTCGTTTTTGTGCGGAGCCTTGGGCGGCCTCGCGCCCCTGGCCGTGCTGGCCATCGATCCCTTCTTCATCCCCGGCCACGTGCTCGCGGGCGCGGTCACCATCTTGCTGGGCTACTCGAGCACGCTGCGCCAGCGCCTGCAGGCCGAGACCAAGATGCGGGTCGAGAGCGAGCGGGCCCGGGTCGAGGCCGAGATGCAGGCGCAGCTGGGCCGGGCCGACCGCCTGGCGACCGTCGGGACCCTGGCCGCGGGCGTCGCCCACGAGGTCAACAACCCGCTGACCTTCGTGCTCGGCAACCTCGAGCTGACCCGGGACGAGCTCGCGGACCAGGGCGAGGCGCCGCCCAGCGCGGCGGCTTGGGCCCAGCTGCGCGCGAGCATGGATGAGAGCCTGCGCGAGGCCCTCGAGGGCGCCGAGCACATCCGCGACGTCGTCGGCGAGCTCAAGCTGTTCGTGCGCGATCAGGACGACACCTTCGAGGCCGTGAAGCTCGAGGAGGTCCTCGACACCTCGCTCAAGCTGTGCCGCCACGAGCTCGGCCACGACATCGAGCTGGTCCGTCACGTCGAGCTGGTCCCGCGGGTGCGCGGCAACCCGGGCAAGCTCGCGCAGATCTTCATCAACCTGCTGGTCAACGCGGCCCAGGCCATGGCCGAGGGCAAGGGGCGCATCGAGCTGCGCCTGGTCCGGGACGGCGACGCGGTCGTGGCCAGCGTGTCCGACGACGGCGCGGGCATGAGCGAGGCGGTGCGGGCGAAGATCTTCGAGCCCTTCTTCACCACCAAGCCCATCGGGATCGGCACAGGCCTGGGCCTGCCGGTGTGCGCGAGCATCGTGCGTCACCACGGCGGCAGCTTGAGCGTCGACAGCGTCGAGGGCGTGGGCACGACCTTCCGCCTGCGTCTGCCGGTGTGGACCGGAGCTCAGGAGTCCAGCGGGATGGTGTCCCTGGGCGTGGGCGCGCGCTTGAAGATCCTGGTCGTCGACGACGACGCGGGCGTGCGCCAGACCCTGGCTCGCCTGCTCGACAGCCACCACGAGTGCACCACGGTGACCAACGCGGGCGCGGCCATGGCCCACCTCGAGCGCAGCGCCGTGGACCTGGTGGTCTGCGACCTGATGATGCCGCGCTGCACCGGCATGGAGCTCCACGATCGCCTCCAGGCCGAGCGCCCCGAGCTGCTCGAGCGGCTTTGGTTCATGACCGGGGGCGCGACCACGGAGCGAGCCCGGGCCTTCGTCGAGGCCCACCAGGGCCGGGTGCTGGCCAAGCCCCTGACCCGCTCGAGCTTGCTGCCGGCGCTGCGCGAAGCGGCCGCGCGGGCGTGCTTGGAG
Source organism: Plesiocystis pacifica SIR-1 (assembly GCF_000170895.1). Taxonomy (GTDB): domain Bacteria; phylum Myxococcota_A; class Polyangia; order Nannocystales; family Nannocystaceae; genus Plesiocystis; species Plesiocystis pacifica. The sequence continues at coordinate 93,658 of NZ_ABCS01000004.1, forward strand.
ACGAGCTCCGAGCTGGCGAGCTAGCGAGCAGAAAGTTCAGTCCGACTGCACGCGCCAGTCTTCGACGGGCAGCGGCGTCGTGAACAGCCCGTCGCAGACGGCCAGGGTCTCGCGCTCGGACAGCACGCCCTTGGGCCCGATGAAGATCATCTCGACGTCGTTGCTGGCGTGGACCTGGTCGCCGACGAGGATCAGGCTGCGCATCACCAGCAGGCGCCCGTTCATGCCGATGGCGCGGGAGTCGATGGTGTAGCGGGTGCCGAGGCTCAGCTCCCGGCGGTAGATGATGTGCTGGTTGGCGACGACGGGGTGGATGCCCTGGGCCCGCCAGCGATCCCAGCCGCGCGAGCGGAGCACCCAGTCCGTGCGCCCGATCTCCATGACCTGGGCGTAGACGGCCTGGTTCATGTGCCGGTTGATGTCGAGCTCTGCGAAGCGCACGCGCCGGTCGACGCGGGACACGAGGCTGCCGTCGACGTTGAGGCGCGAGCGAAGGACGGCGGGCGCGATGCGCATCAGGTAGCCGAACATGGCCGGATGATGCACCACGATCGGCCGCCCGGGCTCACCCGAACTCACCCGAACAGGCCGTTGACGATGCGGGTCAGCACGGCGCGCAGGCGCGGCGCCGTCTGTCCGGGCCGCGTCGAGGATCGTCGTGATGTGCGCGACCAGGTCTTCCTGGGTGCGCTCGAGCATGGCTCCGATCGCTGGGTCGCGGTGACCCTCGGCGAGGGGCTCCATGGACAGGCGGGCGTACAGGGGATCGGCCATCTCGATCAGCGCCGCCTCGAGGAGCTCGACGGAGGCCGCGCGGAGGTCGTCGGCGCGGGCGGGGCCTGGGAGGAAGCCTAGGCTCGGGGCGGCAGCACCATCGGCAGGGCGTACATGCCGTAGGCCTTCATGAAGATCGGCTCGCCCGCGAGCTCGAAGCCCACGCGTCGGTAGTAGGCGATGAGCCAGGGGATCGGTCCGTCCACGGGGCGGTGCCCGGCGACGCTCGTGTGGGGGTCGCGGGCCAGGACGCGCCGTCCGGCTTGGGGGTTGGACTGCGCGAGGCGAGCCCACAGACCCGCGGCTTCCCCCGGGGTGCGCAGCCAGGTCGCCGCGACCGTCAGCACCGCGCAATCTCGTGTTGCGGCGCACAGTGCATCGAGGATGCGATCGAGCAGACCGAGGCCCCGCCACGGTCGCAGGCACGCGGCGTAGCTGCCGTGAACCAGCTCCGCCGAGCCAAAGGCCCCGGGGCGGATCGTGGCGACGCGCTCGCAGGGCAGCCCGTAGTCCGTGCGATCGGCGCGCGCGCGGGCGGGATCTCGGCGGTGGATGCTGGCGGTGGCGACGGGCTGTTCACCGCGCCAGGCCGCGACCGTGAGGGAAGCCGCGAGCGCGAGCTCGATGGCGGAGTCTGGCGCAGGGTGCTGTGCCCAGGGTTCGCCCCGACACGCCTCGTGCAGGGTCTGGCAGGCCAACTGAGCCGTGGCCAGGCACTCCTGGGGCGTACGCGCGGGGCGGATCTGGAGGCGTCCGTGGAGCTCGGTCGTCATGCTCCCGAGAAGTGCCCGCTGCGGTCGGATCGGATTAATGCCGGGGCAACTTTGGTGGCTCGCCCAACCCCCTTTGCGCGAGGCAAAGCTGCGCGGCGAACGCTTTCCTAGCCCCCCGAATGTGGCGGCCTGCGTGGGCTACTAATTGCTCGATGCGACGCGAGCTCTTGCCCATGGTCTTGTTGTCCCTGTCCCTCGCGTGCACGGACGACGTGTCCGAGACGAGCTCGGGCGACGACGAGGTCGGGAGCGAGTCGGGCGGGTCGAGCGAGTCGAGCGAGTCGAGCGGGACGGAGGCGGGCACGGACGACGTGGGCACGGACGACGTGGGTACGGACGACGCGGACACGGAGGGGACGGGCACGGACATGGGGATGGAGGAGACGGGCTCCGAAGAGGAGATGGGCTCCGAAGAGGAGATGGGCTCCGAAGACACGGACACCGGCGGCGAGCCAGTCTGCGGCAACGGCGAGGTCGAGGACGGCGAGGACTGTGACGACGGCGGCCAGTCGGCCAGCTGCGACGAGGACTGCACCCTCGCCGAGTGCGGCGACGGCGTGGTCAACACGGCCGCCCGCGAAGGCTGCGACGACGGCAACGCCGTCGACGACGACGCCTGCTCCAACGCGTGCGTGCTCGCGAGCTGCGGCGACGGCATCGTCAATGACGGCGAGCAGTGCGACGACGGCAACGACGTCGACACCGACGCGTGCCCCTCGACCTGCATGCACGCGAGCTGCGGCGACGGCTTCGTGCACGAGGACGTCGAGCAGTGCGACGGCGGCGGCGAGACCGAGACCTGCGACGCCGACTGCACGGCGGTGAGCTGCGGCGACGGCACGGTCAACGCCAGCGCCGGCGAGGCCTGCGACGACGGCAACGAGGTCGACACCGACAGCTGCCTCTCGACCTGCGAGTCCGCGAGCTGCGGCGACGGCTTCTTGCAAGCGGGAGCCGAGGAGTGCGACGACGGCAACGCCGTCGACGACGACACCTGCTCCAACAACTGCACGGTCAACTGCGCGGGCGAGATCTTCGTCGAGGACTGGAACGGCTACAGCTACTGGAAGGTGCCGGTCGAGGGCCTGATGAGCGACGAGAACATCGCGGCCGCGTGCACGGCCTGCAACCTCGATGTCCCGTGCTCGGGCCCGGTGGGCTGCCAGTTCAACGACGACGTGTGCGTGCAGACCGGCAACGAGACCAACTGCAGCAACCCGATGATGAAGATGTCGCAGATGCTCTGCGACGGCGCGAACCCGGGGGCTTGCGAGCCGATGTGGGGCCTCTACCAGTACCTGGGCGGGACCTGGTCCAACGGCTCGTGCGGGGCCGAGGAGGCGAACTGGTGCGCCTTTGGCAACGACGCGACGGACCGCTATGGGCTGTGCGTCGAGGCCTTTTAGCGCTCGTCAGGGTCGTCAGGGGTCGTAGCGCCGCAGCCAGCGGGGCGCGGCGTCGGGGTTGCCGTCGACGGGCTCGGCGAAGCCCATGACGTAGACGGCCCCGTCGCTCGACACGGCCACGTTCGTCGCCTCGGCGTACACGGCGGGGCGGTCGATCCACAGCGCGTTGCCGTCCGCGTCGGCGCCGATGATCACCGCGTGGTCGTCGGTCCACTCGAGGTCGAAGGGGGTCGAGGGGATGCGCTGGCGGCCGACGATCACCGCGCCCCCGTCGGGGGTGGTCGCCACGTCTCGGGCCCGGTCGGAGGCGCCGTAGCGATCGTGGGCGTCGAGGGAGCGCTCGACGTTGAAGCCGCTGACCTTGGCGAGGGTCAGGTCGGCGCCCGAGCCCGCGACCCACAGGTCCTCGCCGGCGGTCGAGGCCGCGTTGGGGAAGCCGCTGTCGCTGAGGGTGAGCTGGCCGACGACGGCCCCGGTGGTCGCCGAGAGCATGAAGTTGCCGAACAGCACCTGGCCGTCGGTGGTCACCGCCAGGGGGCCCGGGCTGACCTGGAAGCTGGCCTTGCGCAGCAGCTCGGTGCCGTCGGGGGCGACGCGCAGCAGGGTCGGGGCCTGGAAGTCGTCCATGGTGTTGTCGAAGCAGGCGACGAGCAGGTCCTCGCCGTCGAAGCTCAGCCCCCAGATCTCCGCGTTGGGCGAGGCGAAGGGGATGTTGGCGGCGCCCAGGGAGTTGCCCTGGCCGTCGAAGCGCTCGACGGGGTCGGGGCTGGGCTCGCTCCACGAGCTCGCGCCGACCAAGATGGTGCCGTCGGGGTCCATGGTCAGGGCGAGGCCGGAGAGCTCGAGGTAGCCGCCGCTTTGCGCCCACGCGATGTCGCCGTTGTCCGAGACTCGGGTGAACAGGTTGGGGGCGACGATGACCACGCCGCCCTCGGGGTGCGCGACCATGCGGCTGCCGCCGAAGGGGCGAAACTCGTCGAGGATCACGGTCCAGGTGGGGGCGAGCTGGGGGGTGTCGGGGCCGGCCCAGGTGTCGGGGGTGCAGGTGACGTCGGCGACCTGACTGGGCAGGGGGGCGAGGACCTCGCGCCCGACGGCGCCGAGGGCTTCGCCGGGGTCGAAGCCCACGTCGAGGCACCAGTCGTCGCCCTGTCCGACGGTCTCGCCGCCCTCGTCGGCGTCGTCACCTTCGTCGTCGGCGCCCGAGCCGGGGCAGGCGGACAGGCCCAGCAGCGCCGCCAGACCGAGGGCGCCGATGGGACGGGGGCGGGGGGCAGGGCAAGTCATGCCCCAGAGTATCGACAATTGGCCCGCGGTGGCTGGTCGCGCCCCTCGCCGGTCGCAGAGCCGAGGCGGGCGGGGTCGGGGATGGCGCCAAGCCCCCCAGGGGCTATGCTGCCGGCGATGTTCCGCTTCCTCACCGACCCCCGCAAGCTGGAGTTGATCGCGGCCGACGAGGCCCTGCCGGGTCGGGAGCAGGCCATCGCCGTGCCCGAGGTGCACTTCATCAACGGCAACCGCCTGGTCCCGCCCTTCCCCGAGGGCCTCGAGCTCGCCGTGTTCGCGATGGGCTGCTTTTGGGGGGCCGAGCGCAAGTTCTGGCAGCTCGAGGGGGTGTACTCGACCTCCGTCGGCTACGCGGGCGGCTACACCAAGAACCCGACCTACCGCGAGGTGTGCAGCGGGCAGACCGGGCACACCGAGGTCGTGCAGGTCGTCTTCGACGCGGCCAAGATCCGCTACGAGCGGCTCTTGAAGGTGTTTTGGGAGAGCCACGACCCGACCCAGGGCATGCGCCAGGGCAACGACGTCGGGACCCAGTACCGCTCGGCGATCTACACCTACTCCGACGCCCAGCTGGCCCAGGCCCAGGCCTCGCGGTCCGAGTTCCAGGCGGCCTTGCTCGGCTCGGGCTACGGGGAGATCACCACGGAGATCCGCGCCGCGCCGCCCTACTACTACGCCGAGGACTACCACCAGCAGTACCTGGGCAAGAACCCCAACGGCTACTGCGGGCTCGGGGGCACCGGCGTGTCCTGCCCGACGGGCTTGGACACCTGAGCCCCGAGTGCGGGACACTGACGACCATGTCCAGCGCTGAACAGTCTCCGGTCGCCCCAACTGCTCAGGCTGCTCCGGCTGCTCCGGTCGCGATCATCGGCACGGGCCGCGTCGGCGCGGCCCTCGGCAAGCGCTTCGCCAGCGCCGGCTACCCGATCCGCTTTGGCGTGCGCGGGGACAAGGATCTCTCGGAGCTCCTCGACCAGGTGCGGGCCACGGCGGGGGGCGTGTCCGTCGAGGCCAAGAGCCCCATGAAGGCCGCGCGCGAGGCCGAGCTCATCTTCCTGGCCGTGCCCGGCGGCGCGCTCTTCGACGCCGTCTCGAGCCTCGGGCCGCTGATGGGCAAGGTGCTCGTCGACTGCACCAACCCGGTGCGCTGGGACAAGGGCCCGGTGTGGGATCCGCCCGAGGCCGGCTCCAACGCCCAGGCGCTCCAGGCCCTCGCCCAGCCGGCGGTCGTGGTCAAGGCCTTCAACGGCTTCGGCGCGGAGTTCCACGAGGACCCGGAGCTCGGCGGCAGGGGCATCGACGTGTTCATGGCCGGCGACGACGAGGGGGCCAAGGCGCGGGTCGCCGAGATCGCGCTGCGCTCGGGCTTTTGCCCCGTGGACGCGGGCCCGCTGCGCAACGCCGGGTTGGTCGAGAACGCGGCGGTGCTGTGGATCCACCTGGCCATGGTCGGCGGCCAGGGGCGCGACTTTGGTCTGTGCCTGGTGCGGCGCGAGGGCTGACGGGCGCGGATGGCTGCTGACGAGGCTGCGATCCGCTCCCGGGTGGGCGACGGCACGGGCGACGAGGGCCTGGCCCTGGTCCCGAGCCTCGGGCCCGCGCCGGGCGAGGCCCTCGAGGCCCTCGCCGAGCTGTGCGCGGGCCGTCGGGTCGTCGCGTTGACGGGGGCGGGCTGCTCGACGGAGTCCGGCATCCCCGACTACCGCGGCGAGGGCACCCGCGCCCGGGCCCGCAACCCGATCCGCTTTTCGGCCTACGTCGAGGACCCCGAGGCCCGGGCGCGCTACTGGTCCCGGGCGGTGGTCGGCTGGCCCAAGCTGTCCCGCGCCCGCCCCAACGCGGCCCACCGCGTCCTGGCCCAGCTCGAGGCCGCCGGGGTGTTGTCGGGGTTGATCACCCAGAACGTCGACCGCCTCCACCACCAGGCCGGGAGCCGGGCGGTGGTCGAGCTCCACGGCGCCCTGGCCGAGGTCCGCTGCCTGAGCTGCCAGACCATCGAGGGCCGCGACGCGCTCCAGGATCGACTGCTCGGCCTCAACCCCAGCTGGCGCCACCTCGACGCGGCCATGGCCCCCGACGGCGACGCCGAGCTCGAGGACCCGGTGGATCGCTTCCAGGTCGCCGACTGCCAGGCCTGCGGCGGCCTGCTCAAGCCCAACGTGGTGTTCTTCGGCGAGCAGGTGCCCCAGGCCACCGTCGACCAGGCCTACGCCATGGTCGAGGACGCCGAGGTGCTGGCCGTGTTCGGCTCGTCGCTGGCCGTGTTCTCGGGCCTGCGCTTCGTCAAGCGGGCCAAGGCCCGGGGCATCCCCGTGGCCATCATCAACGCCGGGCCCACGCGCGGCGACCCGCTGGCGAGCCTCAAGATCGACGCGCGCCTGGGCGAGTTCTTGCCTCGCCTCGGCGCGCGCCTGATCGGATCGTCCGGGGCGGACTAATTGCGCGAGGGGTAGAGGCCCTGCAGCGCGATGATGTAGTTCACGACCTGGAAGGGCTGGACGATGTTGACCAGCTGGCCTCCGCCCGTGTGGCTCACGGAGTTGCTACCCATGGACACGTTGGGGCTCGTCTCCGTGTAGATGGAGATGCCCGCGGGCGCGGCCAGGTAGGCGCCGTCGGGGGTGGGATCGTCCGCGCCAGCGCGCACGGCCCGGAGGTCGTGGCTGTGCGAGGGCAGCTGGTTGGTGGTCAGGGTGACCGACTCGTGCCCAGTCTTTTGCCCGAGCTGGCGCGGGGTCAGGCCCGGGCCGGTGCCGGCGTGCATGGCCACGCGCCCGCGCAGGTCCGGGAGGCCGAAGGTCGAGACCCCGTCGCCGCCGTAGGTGGTGCCGAGGATCGAGAACAGGGCCGAGTTGGCGTTGATGGACAGCAGCTGGCCGTCGCACAGGGCCCAGCCGCGCGGCGCGAAGTTGCCGCCAAACTGGACGATGAGACCGATGAAAGGCTCCATGGTGGGTCCGCCGATCTAGCTGCGCGAGGGGTAGGTGCCCTCGAGGGCGATGATGAAGTTGACGACCTGGAAGGGCTGGACGATGCCGAAGGGCTGGCCGCCGCCCGTGTTGGTGATGGACTTGTCGCCCATGGACACGTTGGGGGCGGTCTCCGTGTAGATGGCCAGGCCCGCGGGCGCGGCCAGGTAGGCGTTGTCGGGGGTGCCGTCGTCGGCGGCGACGCGCACGGCCTGGACGTCGTGCTTGTGCGAGGGCATCTGGTTGCGGGTCAGGGTGACCGTCTCGGCGCCCGACTTGTTGCCGAGGTTGCGGGGGGTCAGGCCCGGGCCGGTGCCGGCGTGCATGGCCACGCGCCCGCGCAGGTCGGGGAGGCCGAAGGTGCTCCGGCCGTCGCCGCCGTAGGTGGTGCCGAGGATCGAGAACAGAGCAGAGTGGCTCGAGATGGCCAGCAGCTGGCCGTTGCACAGGGCCCAGCCCCGCGGAGCAAAGTTGCCACCAAATTGAACGATCATCCCAATGAACGGGGTCATGACTTTCGAATCTCCTGATGCTGCCAATGGCCCGGTCTCCCCCAGCGGGAGCCCATCGAGGCCGCCGGCACCTTAGCACCTCGAGGCCGCTGCTGGGCGGAGAAATGCTCGCGAAGGGTCACAGTGGAATCGTTACAGTTTCCAACGCAAATCTGATTTTGCGACGCGCCCCACCGCGGGCGGGTGTGATCAGACAGGCGCGGGGGCGGGAACGAGCGGCGCAGGTTCGACTGCGCCCGTGGCCGTGACATCCCGGGCTCGAGCGGCGTTGGAGGGGGACGAGCGCTCACGCAGAAAACCAGGGCTGTCACTGGAGTCCGTCCGGTGGTTGGCCCCAGGGTCACGCTGATCCAAGGCCCAGGGCTGCGCGCGCGAGCGCGCGACGCCGCTGCGCAGGCCCAGCCAGGAGGCTGTCAGCGGCCCCACAGCCCTGCGGAGCGTCCGCCATCGCCCACTCTTCCACGCTCGTGCTTCAATCAGTCATCGCCATGTCTCGCCGCTCGATCTTTGCCTACGCCTCCTCGACGTCGCTCCTCGCTCTCCCCGTGTTGCTGTTGGGTGCTTGCCAGGTCGAGGATCCGACCTACGTCGAGCCGCCCTCGGACTGCACGGCGGTCGAGGCCCAAAACCAGTTCGTGGTCGACGTGATGCGCCAAAACTACCTGTGGAGCGACTCCGTACCCGAGGACGTCGACATCACGGCCTATGAGGATCCCTCGGACCTGGTCCGGGAGCTGCGCGACGAGAACGATCGTTGGACGCGGATCTCCGACAAGAGCACCTCGGACGCGCTGTTCATGGAGGGCAAGTTCGTCGGCCTCGGCTACAAGACGCAGCGCATGGAGGACGACAGCATCCGCATCTCCTTCGTGAGCGACAACTCGCCGGCGTCCATGGCCGGCATCCTCCGGGGTGACCGAATCGTCGGGGCCGGGGGCTACACCGTCGCCGAGCTCGACGAGGGCGGGCTGTGGAGCGAGGCCTACGGCTCGAACGATCCGGGCGTCGTCGTCGAACTCGAGATCGAGCACCTCGCCACGGGCGAGTCCGAGGTGCTGACCATCACCAAGGACTGGATCGACATCGTCAGCATCCCCGTGGTCGAGACCTTCGAGGGCCCCGACGACACCACGGTGGGCTACTTCGTCATGGACAAGTTCGTGGGCACGACCCACGACGAGCTCGACGCGGCCTACGCCCAGTTCAAGGAGGCCGGCGTGACCACCGTGGTCATGGACCTGCGCTACAACGGCGGCGGGCTGATCAGCGTGGCCGAGCGCAGCGTGAGCTTGTTGCTCGGGGTCAACCACGAGGGCGAGGAGGCCTACCGCTTCGAGTACAACGACTACCTCGGGCCCACGGAGGATCGCACGGCGGACATCGACCGCTACGACAACTCCCTGCCCACGGAGAAGGTCATCGTGATCACCAGCGGCCGGACCTTGTCGGCGAGCGAGCTGGTCATCAACGCGCTCTTCCCCTACGTCGACGTGACCTTGGTCGGCAGCACCACGGGCGGCAAGCCGGTCGGCTCGCGCAGCTACGAGTTCTGCGAGAAGCTGCTCTACCCGGTGTCCTTCCGCCTGGTCAACGCGGACGGCCAGTCCGACTACTTCGACGGCCTGAGCCCGGACTGCGAGGCGGCCGACGACGTGTTCCACTTCCTCGGCGACCCCGAGGAGGGCATGCTCGCCGCGGCCCTGGGCTTCATCGAGAACGACGCCTGCGCCCAGCCGGCGCCGCCCTCCAACTCGGTGCTGGGGCTGGCGCCCTTCGAGGCCGTGGGCGAGCGGACCTTGCCCAACCCCGAAGCGCGCTACGACGTCGACAGCTGGTGAGCAGCTGGTGAGCGGTCAGGCCGGCTTCGCCCCCGGGTAGCCCGCGCTCGAGGGCGCGCCCGGGGTGCGGGTCAGCTCGCCGTCGTCGACGAGCTTGCGCAGGTGCGCGTCGAGGGCGTGGGCGGCGATGGGCCAGATGAAGGGCGGCGTGTCGGCGTAGGCCTGGGCCAAGATCGCGTCGAAGTCCCGGGCGCCCGCGAGCACGGCCTGGCGGACCTTGTCCTCGCGGGCGAGGCGGTGGCGGACGTAGTGCTCGAGCAGGGCCACGGGGTCGTCGATGACCGGGCCGTGGGCGGGGACGAGGCGGCTGTCGAGGCCGCGCTCGCTCCGGACCCGGCAGCCCTCGGCGATGCGCCGCAGGGACTCGAGGTAGGTCGTCATGTCGCCCCCGTCTCGGGGATCGATCAAGATCGACCCCACGCCGGCGACGAGGTCCCCCGCGTGGGCGATCCCGCTGGCCTCGTCCCAGAACACCAGGTGCCCCGGCGCGTGCCCAGGTGTGTGCACGGCGCGGACGCGCTGGCCTCCGCCGAGCTCGATGGTCCAGTCGTCTTCGATGGTCTCGTCGACCTCGAAGTGCAGGCGCGCGGCGGTCTCGGGGTGGGCCAGGAGCGGAACGCCGTACCGCTCGCGCAGCTCGACGGCGTAGCCGATGTGATCGGGGTGGTGGTGGGTGAGGGCCAGGCCCGCGATCGTGCGTCCCTGTGCCCGGAGCTCGTCGAGGAGGGCGTCGAGGCGGGCTCGCTCACGTTCGTGGGGCGTCGCGGGCTCGATCACGAGCAGGCGATCGTGACCCAGGATCAAGGTGTTGGTCGCGGTCGCTGGAGGCAGGGTAGGGGTGTCCAGGGACAGGTTCCAGGCGCCGCGCGCGAGCTCCATGGCCCGAGCATAACTGGGGCCAGGGGTCTGGGCCTCGGCGTCGGGCCTGCTAAGCTCCGAGGGTGAGCTCGAGCTCGCCCATCGCGGACCTGCGTACGCAGATCACCGCGGCCATCAACGAGGGTCACCGCGGGGTCGCCCGCCGTCGGGCTGCGCGACCTCGCCCGCAGGCCGCCTCTGGACCTCACTTTGGGCCTCACTCTGGCGAGACCGGCCCTTGCCTGGGGGAGGGCCGGCCCTTCGTCGTCGACGGCGTGCCGCGCACGGCCGCGCTGGTCACCCTCGGCTCCCTCGACGGGGAGGGCGATCGCGGGGAGGTCACCCAGCTGACCCGGGGCGATCGCCACCACCTCGCCCGGCGGTGGATCTCCGTGGCTCAAAACGAGCACTCCTCCGTGGCCAGCTTCGCCCGCTTCACCGCGCAGCTCCTGGCCGTCGGGGCCCCGCCGCACCTGGTCGAAGCGTCGTGCTCCGCCGGCGAGGACGAGGTCCGGCACGCGCACATCGCCCTCGAACTGGCCGAGGAGCTCGCCGGCCTCGGCTTCGAGTTTGGCCCCCTCGAGACCCACGCGGCCTACACCACCGAGGGGTCCCTCGAGTCCGTCGTGATGGCCTGCATCACCGAGGGCTGCGTCGGCGAGACCCTCTCGGCCCTCGAGTTCAGCATCGCGGCCTCGCGCAGCACCGAGGTGGGCCTGGCCGAGCGCCTGCAGTCCATCGCCGACGACGAGGGCCGCCACGCGACCTTGGCCTGGTCCTTCGTCGCCTGGGCCCTCGAGCAGTACCCCGAGTTCCACGAGGGGGTGGCGACGGCCTTCGTCGAGGCCGCCGTCGAGGCCAGCCCCGCGGCCCTCGAGGTCGAGCTGCGCGACTGCGGCCACGAGCCGGACGAGGCCCTGATGCTCGCGTGGGGCTGCCTGCCGGCGAAGCTGCGGGTCCGCGTGCGCAGCGAGGGGCTGCGCGAGTTGGTCGCGCCTTGCGTCGAGGCCTTGCTCAGCCACGGGCAGAACAAGGCTTCGCTGGGCTGAACGAGGCGCGCTCGGCACCCCGTGTCGGGCTGTGATACACCTCTGCGTGATATGCGCGGGGGTTGTGTGGTCGTCGTTGGAGTTGTCGCCTTGTTGGGGTGCAAGCCCGCCGGGGGCGAGGTGGCGGACGCGTCTCGAGCCGAAGCGCCCGCCGAGGAGGCCGAGCCCTCAGCCGCCGCGGAGCCTAGCGAGGCTACCGAGCAGGTTCGCCCTCAGCCGCCGCTGATCATGCCACCCGCGAGCGCGCCCGCGCGGGCTGAGGTTGCACGGGCTCCGGACGCCGACGCGTCCCCCGACGCGCCCGACGCTGCGAAGGACGACGCCACCGCCGAGCCTGCCGAGCCGCCCGACCCCTTCGCGGAAGCCCTCGCCGAGCTGAAGGTCGACGCGGGGGTGCTCGCCGCTGCGAACGCTCTGTTCGTCGAGCGATACGGCCGCGCGAAGCAGCCCGACGAGGTCCTGCGGCGCAAGCACATCGATCTCCTGTTGAGTTTTTTCGAGGTCAAGATCGCCGCCCTGACGACCCCCGAGGTCGAGAGGGCCATGGGATGCAAGAAGCATCCCGAGCGCTGCGAGGGGGCGAAGCTCAGCCCCGATGCGGTCGCGGTCGCGGACGCCTTCGAGGCCAACGCGGTCGTGTCCGTGTACTTGGGCGAGGGCTCGGAGGGCTTCGCCACCGACCACCGCGAGCTCGCCGAGCTGCTCGAGCCCGCGCTCTCGAAGCCCGCGAAGCAGTACTTCGAAGGCCTCGCCCTCGAGGCCGAGGCGCGAGCGGGCTACGACGACGGCATGTACTTCGGCGAGCCGGACGACATCGTCGAGCTCATCCGCTGGTGGGAGGCGCTGGGCAGCTCGGGGGGCCCGGCCTACGCCGACCGCCACGACGAAGCCCGCGAGCTGGTCTGGGATTACCTCTACCTGACCGAGCTTGGGAAACTGGACGGCCCGAAGCTCCTCGCCAGGGTCCGGGCATCCCACGCGAGCTTCGTGGCGAAGCACGGCGACTCGCGCTGGCACCCCGTCGTCGAGCACTTCGTGGCGGAGGCAGGCGACTACAGCCTCTCCGCGGAGGCCTGCAGCGAGCTCATCAAGGCCAGCATGAAGCTGGCGAAGCCCATGCCACTATCACCACCAGCCCCCTGAGGAAGCAGCCGGGCTCGCTGGTGAGTTCGGCCGAGCCTTGGGGTGGAGGACTCGCTCTCCCGAGAGCGCTCGCGTTGATGTTGGCGCTGGGATGGTCGAGCATCGTTTGAGATGCAGGACCCAAAGCTGGAACGAATGGGGGGCTTTCTCGATGCGGTGCTCGCAGGCGAGCCCGTCGAGCCCCTCGACGAGAGCGGGGACGGAGTGGTGGCCAGCATCGCGGCGAAGCTCAACGAACTCTCCGGGCGGATCTTCGGCGGGCCGGCCGATCGGGCGCTGTTCTCCCACGGGCCGGTGGTCGTGTTTCGGTGGCGCAACGAGGAGGGCTGGCCCGTCGAGTTCGTGTCGGGCAACGTCGAGGCGCTGACGGGCTACCCCACCGAAGAGTTCGCCAGCGGGCGCCTGCCCTACGCCAGCTTGATCCACGCCGACGACATCGAGCGCGTCGGTCGAGAGGTGGCGGACAACAGCGCGAGCGCGGCGTGGTTCGAGCACGCCCCCTACCGCCTGCGCCACAGCGACGGGGAGTGGCTGTGGATCTACGACTACACCGTGGTCTTGCGCGACGGGCAGGGGGCCGCGACCCACTTCTACGGCTACATCATGGACATCAGCGAGCGCGTGGCCAACGACGAGCTCATCCGGGCTCAGCTGGAGACCATCGACAACCTCGGGACGCCGCTCGTTCAGGTGTGGGAGGGGGTGCTGACCGTGCCGCTGATCGGGCCGCTCAACGCCAACCGAGCCGCGGCGGTCACCGAGGCCCTGGTCGAGCGGGTCAGCCAGGCCCAGGTCCGCAGCGCCATCCTCGACCTCACGGGCGTCGAAGCGATCGACGCGTCGACGGTGCTGCACATCGACAGGTTGATCCGCGCGGTCGCCCTGTTGGGCTGCGAGTGCGTCCTGTCCGGGGTCTCGCCGATGATCGCCCAGACCATGGTCAGCCTCGAGGTCGACTTTGGCAAGCTGCGGGTGTTCCAGAGCCTGGCCGCCGCGCTGCGGGTCCTCGTCGGGCCTACTCCGCGATGACGGTCTCGCAGCCGAGCTCGATGATGATCTCCGCGAATTCGTAGGTCTGGAAGGTCGCGCAGGTCTGGGGGCAGGCGACGATGTTCTGGGGGTTCTCGGGATCGTCGTAGTACCAGCCCTGGCTGACCTGGCCGCACGCGGAGGGGCCGTCGACCTGGCCGATGGTCTCCTCGCCCTGCTCGGACAGGACCTGGACGTTGACCTGGTCGGGGTCGAAGCTCTCGCCGGGCGGGGGCTCGGGGATGGCGTACTCGCAGGCGAGCTGGGAGCCGGCGATGACCTCCTCGGAGATGGCCTCGAACACCGGGGCGAAGTTCTGGTCGCACAGGTCCGCGAGCACGCCCCCGGTCATGTTGGCCAGCTCGATGTAGGTGTCGCCGATCTCGGCGGCGGCCTGGCAGTCCTCGAGGGACACGATCGCGTGGAGGCGGTAGTCCTCGTGGGCCAGGTCGAGGCCGCGGAAGGTCTCGTCGAAGTTGTTGGCCGAGAGGTTGGACTCGTCGTCGGACACCACGACCACGTGCTTGACCGCGTCCGGGCGCATGATCGGCGACCAGTCGCCGTAGCGCTCGACCACGCGCTCGAGGGCGTTGTGGCTGTTCACGAAGGTGTCGACGTGCTCGAAGATCGGGTAGTTGTCGTCGCTGTTGGGGCACGCGCCCCCGCCCAGCGGCGCGTCCACGCAGATGCCGTGGCCGTCGCCGGGGTAGCTCGAGATCAGGGCCACGTGGGCGTCCACGCCGCTGGCGATGATCTGCTGCGAGAAGCTGTTGAGGTTGGCCTGGACCGAGTTGCTCTCGAACTCCATGCTGCCCGAGTTGTCGACGACGAACAGGATGTCGGCCGGCAGCTTGATGGCCTGAGCGGCCGCGCTGACGCTGGCGCACTCTTCTTGCTCGGGCTCTTCGTCCGGGTCGCCGCCGAAGTCGAGCAGGGGCGCGCCGCCTTCCTCTCCAGGCTCGCTCTCCTCGAGGCCGCCCTCGTCGGCCATCTCGTCGTCGCCGTCCATGCCTTCGTCCCCGAGGCTGGTGATCCCGTCGTCCCCGGCGTCGAGCCCGCTGAAGCTGTCGGGGCGGCCCTCGTCGGGCCCGCAGGCTCCCGCGATCAGGCACAGAGCGGGCACAATCATGGCTTTGAGGGCGATCGGAGCGGTCTTCGAGGTGCTGGGGACGTTCATGGCGGGTCCGGGCAGGCCGCGATGTCCGTGTAGGACATGTAGGACAAGCAATTACATCTACTCACAATGTGAGCGTGCTTGCAAGCCCAAAAAACCAAATTTTTGACAGGGGCGCCCGCCCGTGCGGCCCCCCTCTGTCACGGGAACGGTTCGCTCAGTCCAGTCGGACGCGGCCGGCTTCGAGGAGCGCGTCGATGTCGACCCCCGCGGGCAGGGTGCCGTAGCAGCGACCCTCGCCCGCGAGGCGGCCGGCACAAAAGGCGTCGGCGACCGCGGGCTCGCCGTGGCGCACGAGCACGGCCGCCTGCAGGGCGAGGCCGAGGCGCTCGCACAGCTGCCGGGCCTCGCGGGGGTGCACGGGCTCTCGGCCCACGCGGGCGAAGCGATCCTCGAGCGCGGCCACGAAGGCGTCGTAGCGCGGGTCGCCGCCCCGGCTCGCGTTCAGCTCCTCGAGCACGGCGGCGACGCAGCTCGGCTCGCGGCCCATGGCCCGGAGCACGTCGAGGCAGATGACGTTGCCCGAGCCCTCCCAGATCGAGTTGAGCGGCGACTGGCGGAACAGCCGGGGCATGACGCTCTCTTCGATGTAGCCCGCGCCGCCGTGGCACTCCATCGCCTCGTACACGGCCTCGGGCAGGCGCTTGTTGAGCCAGTACTTGGCCACGGGGGTCGCGAGCCGCGAGTAGGCCCGGGCCCGTTCGCCGACGGCTCCGTCGTGGCCGGCCTCGTCGAAGCTCCGGGCGACCCGCATGGCCAGGGCCGTGGCCGCCTCGCTCTCGACGATGAGGTCGGCCAGGACCTCGCGCATGAGCGGCTGGTCGATGAGCTTGGCCCCGAAGGCGGCGCGGTGCTGGGCGTGCCAGCAGGCGTTGGCGACGGCCTGGCGGAGCATGCCGGCGGGCATGACGATGCAGTCCAGGCGGGTGTGGTGGACCATCTCGATGATGGTCCGGACGCCGCGGCCCTCCTCGCCCACGCGGCGGGCGTAGGTGCCGGCGTACTCGATCTCGCTCGAGGCGTTGGCGTGGTCGCCGAGCTTGTCCTTGAGGCGCTGGATGAAGAAGGGGTTGCGGGTCCCGTCGGGGCGCCAGCGGGGGACGAGCAGGCAGGTCAGGCCGCCGGGGGCCTGGGCGAGGGTCAAGAAGGCGTCGGACATCGGCGCCGAGCAAAACCACTTGTGGCCGACGAGCTCATAGTCCGTGTCGGAGCCGCCGAGGCGGTGGGCCTGGGTGGTGTTGGCGCGCACGTCCGAGCCGCCCTGCTTCTCGGTCATCGCCATGCCCATGGTCAGCCCGGCCTTCTCGGTCATCGGCTTGAACTCGGGGTCGTAGACCCGGGCGCTGAGCTTGGGCACGAGGGCCTCGGCGAGGGCGGGCTCGTGGCGCAGGGCCGGGACGACGGCGTAGGTCATGGACAGGGGGCAGCACACGCCGGGCTCGGCCTGGGCCATCATGAACTCGTAGGCCGCGTGGGCGACGTGGCCCGAGGGCGTGTCCGCCTCGGTCCACGCGACCGAGGGCATGCCCGCCTCGACGGCGAGGGCCATGAGGCGGTGGTAGCTGGGGTGGTAGCGGACCTCGTCGACGCGCTGGCCGTAGCGATCGAAGGTCAGCAGCTCGGGGCGGGCGCGGTTGGCCTCGAAGCCCCAGGCGGTGACCTCGGCCGAGCCCACCCGCGCGCCAAAGCCGTGCAGCGCGTCCGCGTGCGCGGCTCCTCCCTCGCGCGCCACGGCCGAGCGGAGGGCGCGATCACTGGCCCAGAGGTTGACCCCCTCGAAGGCGGGGGGTTGGTTGGCGACGGCGTGGGTGGGCAACTGCGTGAGCGGGCGCCGGTGACTCATGGGGCCATGGTACGCCCCTTGTGTTCGGCGCGCCGAGGGGGTAACCCCGCGCCCTGGACCTCGTAGTCCGCCCTGCCCCCGAGGCCCACAACTCGACAAGGAGAACTCGCCATGAGCGCCATCGAACTGACCAAGGAAAACTTCCAGGAGACCATCGACAACAACGACATCGTGTTCGTCGACTTCTGGGCGACCTGGTGCGGGCCCTGTCGCCAGTTCGCGCCGGTGTTCGAGGCCGAGTCCAAGAAGCACGAGGACGCCGTGTTCGGCAAGATCGACACCGAGTCCCAAAAAGAGCTCGCCGCCTCCTTCGGCATCCAGGCCATCCCCACGCTGATGGCCTTCCGCGAGAAGGTCCTGGTCTTCAACCAAGCCGGCGCCCTGCCGCCCGCGGCCTTCCGCCGCCTGGTCGAGCAGGTCAAGGAGCTCGACATGGAAGAGGTCCACAAGCAGATCGCCGAGCAAGAGGCCGCCGAGAAGGCCTGAGCCCGAGCCTTCGCCATCACCCAAACAAAAAGGACCGGCCGCGAGGGCCGGTCCTTTTTTCGTGTCGCCCGCCCACCGCCGAAGCGGGAGCGGGCG
Organism: Plesiocystis pacifica SIR-1; assembly: GCF_000170895.1. GTDB lineage: Bacteria > Myxococcota_A > Polyangia > Nannocystales > Nannocystaceae > Plesiocystis > Plesiocystis pacifica. Next base: position 110,898 of record NZ_ABCS01000004.1, read on the forward strand.
CGGGGCTCACTGCGGGTTGATGACCTGGAGCTTGAGGCCGCCGGGGTAGCCGTAGCTGGTCGCCGGGGAGTAGCCGACGGACACGATGCCGAAGGGCTGGTCCGAGTTGGCGAAGTGCGTGCCTTCCTGGTTGAGCGGGTAGTCGGCGACCTCGAAGGTGCCGACGGTGTAGTAGTCGCCCACGACCTGGCCGTCGACGAGCACGTCCGCGCCGCCAGCGGGGCGGATGATCTGGACGTAGTGCGTGGGGTAGTCGGTGCCGGTCACGAAGGCGTAGGCGTCGAGGAACTGCTCCGTGGGCACGGACTGGATCTGCGAGGGGTCACCGTCGCCGGCGCCGCCCGTGGTGCCCTCCATGTACTGGACCGGGAGGAAGGGACCGTCGCCCGAGATGATGAAGCTCTCGGTGGTCGAGAACTGGTACCACTCGCCCTTGTTCAGGGTCAGCGGGAAGCCAGCCTGGACCGGGTCGGTGTTGATCTGCACGCCGTCCTCACCGCCGTAGACGCGCCAGTGGAAGTCCTCGTTGCCCGAGCGGTAGGGGACGTGGGCGCCGACGTACTCCTGACCCCAGTACTCGAGGGGCAGGTTGGCCTCCTCCATGTGGTCGCAGTAGAGGGTGCCGTTGTTGGGCACGTTGGCGCACTCGGTCGCGCCGACCAGCCACAGCGGGCCGTCCGACTCGACCACGGTGCCCGAGACGTCGCCGCCGTTTTGCTGCTGGACCACGACGTTGAGGGTGTCGTAGCGGTTGAGCATCACCGAGGTGCTGCCGCCCGCGTTGAGGGCCGTGACCCCGCCGCCGCCGGCGGTGGCCTCGGGCACGGTGAAGTTGACCGTGGTGCCGTCGGTGACCGCGATGGCCGTGAAGTAGCTGGGGTAGTTGCCGACCGTCGCGGGGTAGGAGTTGACGACGTAGTTGCCGGTCAGGGCGTGCTCGGGGAGCAGCATGGACGCGTCGTTGGTGAACACCGAGCCGATCGGCGAGTGCTGGTAGGCGACGATCGGGATGTCGGTCTCGACGCGGTAGACACCGCCGTTGCGGATCGTGGTCTGGCTCTCGATCTGCGCGTTGGTCAGGGTGAAGGTGTAGGTGCCCTCGGGCGGGATGTTGACCGGGGCGCCCTGGGCCTGCTCGACGTTCGAGCCGTTGGGCACGAAGTAGAGCTGGGCCGACACGGTCTTGACCGAGTCGATGTTGCCGACCACGAGCGAGTCGTTGTCGCCCGGGTTGTAGTTGTCCATGCGGTTGGCGAAGAAGGAGCAGCCGATGGAGCTGGGCTCGGCCTCGACCGCGTCGCACAGCGGGATGCACACGCCGTTTTGACAGGTCTCGGTCGGGTCACAGGGGACGGGGTCGCCGAACTCCGAGCCGTCGTCGACGCAGGTCTGCGTGTTGTCGGCGTCGAAGCAGATCGTCAGACCGGGCTCGCAGAAGGTGCCCTCGTCCTCGGTGGTGGTATCGGTAGTGTCCGCGGTGTCGTCGGCGGTCGTGTCCGCGGTGGTGTCGTCCGCGGTGGTGTCGTCAGCGGTGGTGTCGTCCGCGGTGGTGTCGTCGGCGGTGGTATCGTCGGCCGTGGTGTCCGCGGTGGTGTCGTCAGCCGTGGTGTCGTCGGCCGTTTCCGAGCTGCCTTCCATCGTGCCGGACTCCTCACCGGTCTCGGTGGTGGTGTCATCAGCAGATTCGTCGACGGTCTCGGTGGCACCGATCTCGTCTTGACCGCCGTCGGCCTCGTCGACGACGTCATCGGTACAGCCGGTGCTCAGGGCGGCGATGGAAAGGAGGGGGAGACTAATTTCGAGCCAGGTCTTACGCATCTCGCCGGCATTATCACTGACGAGTGCATTGCGCAGGGAGCTTTTTAGCGACGCAGACGCACGTTTGTTACGGGCAGGTATGTGAAAAGAAAGATCCGTTGTGATGCTTTTGGCAGTTTGCCCTGATCGCCCGACCGAAGGGTCGGGATGGAGATCACAGACGCGGGAGATTTCGCGCTGGAAGGCTCATAAAGCGAGTGAGCGCGGCCAAGGACGCTGTCATGTCCAGTCCCCCGTGGTACCGTGTTTTGGCTAGGCGCCGAGTTCGGCAAAGCCCCGCGCCTCGCTTCACTCCAGCCCGCTCTCCCCCCCGCCATGGCCGCATACGAAGACGACGAGGACTCCGTCTTCCCGATCGAGTCGGACGCCGACATCAGCCACGCGCGCACGGTCATCCGTCAGATGTGTGGGCTCGTGGGGGTGCGGGGCTACGACGCCCAGAAGGTCGTGACCACGGTCAGCGAGCTCGCCCGCAACATCGCCCGCTACGTGGGCAAGGGCGAGATGCGCTTCGCCCTCGACACCGTCGAGCAGCGCATCGTGATCGTCGCGAAGGACGAGGGCCCGGGGATCCCCAACCTCGATGAGATCCTCGCCGGAAATTACAAGAGCCGCACCGGACTGGGTCGCGGACTCATCGGCTGCCGCAAGCTCGCCGACCACTTCGACATTCAAACCAGCGCACGGGGGACCCATGTGCGCGCGGAGTTTCGCTATGGCAAGTAACTCGAATCTGCACCGCGAGGAGACTCGGCGATGAGCATGGGCGAAAGCGTGACCTGCATCCCGCTCTGGGATTGCCTCCTCGTTCCCCTTCACGGCGACGTCAGCGACGTCCACGCCGACGCCCTGGTCACGGAGGTCCTCGAGCGGATCCAGCGTGACGAGTGCTTTGGCGTGCTCGTCGACCTGTCCGGCGTGTGGACCCTCGACAGCTACCTGTGCTCGGTGCTCGCGCGCCTGGCCCAGGCGGCGCGCTTGATGGGCGCCAAGACGGTGCTCTCGGGCATGCGCCCGGAGATCGCCATGACCCTCGAGGCGATGGGAATCGAGCTGCGCGGCATCGAGACCGTCGCCACCCTCGAGGACGCCCTGAGCTCCATGGGCATCACGCGCACGCGCGAGAGCAACAAGAGCAGCGGGCTCGAGCGGCTGGGAGAGCGCGAAGGTTGAACACCTCCGGCGAGAACGCGGCAGAGCTCGAGGCTCTGCGGGCGGAGCTCGCCGCACGTGACGCGGAGCTCCAGCAGCTCCGCACCGAGTTCGAGGAAGTTCAGACCCGCTTCGACCTGATCCTCGCGGCGACCAATGACGGCGTGTGGAACTGGCACCCGAACACCGGGGAGGTCCAGTTCTCCTCGCGCTGGAAGGGCATGCTCGGCTTCGAAGCGGACGAGCTCCCCGACACCACCGACAGCTTCTTTGGCCGGGTCCACCCCGAGGACCTGCCCCGGGTCGAGCTCGCCATCGATGCCCACCTGAGCCGGCGAGAGCCCTACGAGGTCGAGTTCCGCATGCGGTCCAAAGGCGGCGTCTGGCGGACGATCGTCGCGCGCGGCCAGGGCGAGTGGGACGAGGACGGTCAGGCGATTCGGATGGCGGGCACGCACACCGACGTGACCGAGCGGCGCCTGCAAGAGCGGGAGCGCGAGCGGGCCGCGGCGCTGATCGCCGAGCAGCGCGACACCATCAACGCGCTGGGCGTGCCGATCCTCCAGGTGTGGCGGGGGATCTTGTGCCTCCCGGTCATCGGCGCCGTCCACGACGAGCGCGCCAACTCGATGATCTCGACCTTGCTCGAGCGCGTGACCCAGTCGGAGACGCAGTTCGTGATCCTCGACCTGACCGCGGCCGAGTTCCACCCGCAGACGGCCCAGCACCTGTCGCGGATGAACCGCGCCCTGCTGCTCGTCGGCACGCGGATCATCTTCTGCGGCATCAGCCCCAAGATGGCGCTGACGCTGACGGACCTCGGCGTCGACCTGGGCGACGCGCCGACCTTCCGCGACCTCGACAACTCCCTGCGGGCCTGCCTGCTCTACATGCGCGAGATGGACGAGTAGCCCGTGCTCGTCGAGAGTCACATCCTGGGTCGGCCCAAGCCGGGGGAGGTCGTCAGCGGCGACGCCGGGGCGGTGCGCGTGCTCGACGAGGTGGTGTGGATGATGCTCGCCGACGGCCTCGGCCACGGCCCGCGGGCGGCCGAGGCCTCGCAGGCTGCGGTCGCGGCCTTCGGGGAGTTCGACGCCAGCACCTCCGTGGAGCGGGGGCTCAGCCGCATGCACGAGCGGACCCAGGGGACCCGGGGCGCCGCCGTGGTGCTCGCGCGCTTCGACGCCAAGGGCATGCACGTCGCCGGGGTCGGCAACGTGGAGCTGCGCGCGCTGTCCGGCCCCAGCCTGCCCTTCGTGCCGACCAACGGCATCCTCGGCGGGCGCATGCCCAAGCCGCGCGCTTACTTCGTGCCGCTGAGCCCGGGCGTGCGGTTGCTGGCCTTCACCGACGGGATCCAGCGGCGCACGGAGCTGGCCGCGATGCTCCACCTCGACGGCGCCCGGCTGTGCCGCGAGCTCGTCGACAACCACAGCCTCAGCCGCGACGACGCCACGGTGGTCCACGTGACCTACCTTGGCGGGTAGGCGCCCGCCGAGCTGACGGCCGGGAGCTCGCGGGGTAGACCGGCGGGGCCCATGGCCGAGCCCGAACGCCCCGTCCCCGCCGGCGACTCCCCGCTGCGCAGCCTGTGGACCTACACCCGAGGCCACCGGCGCGCGGTCCTGTGGGCCTCGGCCTGCTCGGTGCTCAACAAGGTCTTCGACCTCGCGCCGCCCTTTTTGATCGGCATGGCCGTCGACGTGGTCGTGCGCCGGGAGGGCTCGCTGATCGGCGAGTGGTTCGGCGTCCACGACCTCATGGCTCAGCTGTGGCTGCTCGCCGGCCTCAACGTGGTCATCTGGGGGGCCGAGTCCGTGTTCGAGTACCTCTACCAGGTCGCGTGGCGGAACCTGGCCCAGACCATCCAGCACGAGGCCCGCCTCGACGGCTACGCCCACGTGCAGGAGCTCGAGCTGGCCTACTTCGAGGACCGCAGCACCGGCGGGCTGCTGGCGATCCTCAACGACGACATCAACCAGCTCGAGCGCTTCCTCGACCACGGGGCCAACTCGATGCTCCAGCTGGGCACCACGGTGCTCGCCGTGGGCGCGACCTTCTTCATCGTCGCCCCCGACGTGGCCACGCTCGCGGTCCTGCCCGTGCCGGTGATCTTGTGGGGCAGCTTTCGCTACCAGCGCAGCCTCGAGCCCCGCTACGCCGCGGTCCGCGAGCGGGTCAGCGAGCTCAACACCGCCCTGGCCAACAACCTCGCGGGCATCACCACGATCAAGGCCTTCACGGCCGAGGCCCGGGAGGTCGAGCGCCTCGACGGGGTCTCGCGGCGCTACGTCGAGGCCAACGCCGAGGCCATCCGGCTGAGCTCGGCCTTCGTGCCGATGATCCGCATGGCGATCCTGGTCGGCTTCGGGGCCACGCTGGTGCTCGGCGGGCACAAGGTGTTCGCCAACGAGCTCGAGGTCGGCAGCTACAGCCTGCTGGTGTTCCTGACCCAGCGCCTGCTGTGGCCGCTGACCCGGCTCGGGGAGACCTTCGACCAGTACCAGCGCGCCATGGCCTCGACCCGCCGGGTGCTCGGGCTGCTGCGCACGCCCGCGGCGATCGTGTCCGGGCCCGAGCGCCTGCCGGCGGTCCGCGGTGAGCTCCACTTCGACGGCGTCGACTTTGCCTACGGCGACGCGCGCGAGCGCGGCCCGATGGTGCTCACGAAGCTCGAGCTGCGCGTGCCGGCGACGCAGACCCACGCCGTGGTCGGCTCGACGGGCTCGGGCAAGTCGACCCTGGTCAAGCTGCTGCTGCGCCTCTACGACCCGACCGAGGGGGCGGTCCGCCTCGACGGGGTCGATCTGCGCGAGCTGGCCCTCGAGGACCTGCGCGGCTCGATCGGCCTGGTCAGCCAGGACGTCTACCTGTTCTCGGGGACGATCTACGAGAACATCGCCTACGGCCGCCCCGGAGCCGCGCGCGCCGAGGTCCTCGACGCCGCCCGCCTCGCCGACGTCGACAGCTTCGCCGCGCGCCTGCCCAAGGGCTACGACACCCTGGTCGGGGAGCGCGGCCAGAAGCTCAGCGGCGGGCAGCGCCAGCGCATCTCCATCGCCCGGGCGATCCTCCGCGACCCGGCCCTGCTGGTCCTCGACGAGGCCACGAGCGCCGTCGACAACGAGACCGAGGCGGCGATCCAGCGCTCCCTCGCCGAGGTCTCCCGCGGCCGCAGCACCCTGGTCATCGCCCACCGCCTGAGCACCGTTCGCCACGCCCACTGCATCCACGTGCTCGACGGCGGGCACATCGTCGAGCAGGGCCGGCACGAGGAGCTGCTGGCCCTCGACGGCATCTACGCGCGGCTGTGGCGGGTCCAGACCGGGGAGCGCGAGGCCGCCTAGGAGCCCGTTGGTCGCGACCTGGGGGACAGCGGTGGGGCGGGCCCTTATGATGGGCCGCAGACGACCAGAGCGACCATGGACGGCAAGCTCGACGATAGCGGCGGCGAGACCCTTCGAGCGCCCTCGAGGAAGCTGGACGAGACGATCCCGGCCGGCGCCGACACGGGCGCGTCGTCCTCGGACATGGCGCTCACGCCCACGCTGAGCGCGGACTCGGGCGGCGTCGGGCCGGCGCCCGAGGCCGTGCGCGTGACGACGGCGATCGGCCGCTTCGAGATCCTCCGTCAGCTCGGCGCCGGCGGCATGGGCGAGGTCTACCTGACCCGCGACCCCGAGCTCGATCGCAAGGTCGCGGTCAAGCTGCTGCACCCGCGCCTGCTCGACCCCTCGAGCCTCGCCCGCGCCAGCGAGCGCATGCGCGTCGAGGCTCGGGCCATGGCGCGGCTGAGCCACCCCAACGTCGTCACCATCTACGAGGTCGGCACCCACGAGGGCCAGCTCTACCTGGCCATGGAGTACGTCGAGGGCCCGAGCCTCGGGGGCTGGCTGAAGACCGAGCGCTCGCGGCGGGCGATCACCGAGGTGTTCTGCGCCGCCGGCGAGGGCCTGGCCGCGGCCCACGAGGCCGGCCTGGTCCACCGCGACTTCAAGCCCGACAACGTGCTCGTCGGCGACAACGGGGTGGTCAAGGTCACCGACTTCGGCGTGGCCAGCATGGTCCGCGAGTGGGACGAGGCCGGGGAGCTCGACTGCTCCGAGGACGGGACCCGGCCCGCGCCTTTGTACATGACCCGGACCGGCGAGCTCATGGGCACGCCGCTGTTCATGTCGCCCGAGCAGTTCGTGCGCGCGGCCACGGACGCGCGCAGCGATCAGTTCAGCTTCTGCGTCGCGCTGTACACCGCGCTCTTCGATCAGCGCCCCTTCGAGACCAGCAACTTCGCCCGGCTGATGCGGGCCGTGACCCTGGGCGAGCGCAGCCCCGTGCCCCCGGACCACGGCGTCCCGGCGCACGTCGTCGCGGCCCTCGATCGCGGGCTCCGGCGCGAGCCCGACGAGCGCTGGCCGAGCATGGTCGAGCTGATCGACGCGCTGCGCAGCGACCCCCGGCGACCCCGGGCGCGTCGACGCAAGCGCCTGGCCTGGGCCGTGGGCATCGGCGTGGTCGCGGCCGGGGCGGGCTTCGCCGCGGCCATCGAGCTCGGGGCGGGCTCCGACTCGGACTCGGCGGGCATCACCTGCGCCGAGCAGGTCGACGAGGCGATCGGGGACTACTGGACGGCGGAGTCGAGCCAGGCGATCCGCGCCCACTTTGGGGGCGAGGCCGCCGCGGCGCTGGTCGAGCGCCTGGACGGCTACGCCCAGGCGTGGCGCGAGGGCGGGGTGCAGGCCTGCGAGCGGCGCAACGTCGACCCCTTCGTGGCGCAGCGCCTGAGCTGCTTCGACGTCCGCCGCGAGGCCCTCGGCGATCTCCGCGACGAGCTCCTGGCGAGCGCGCCCGGCAACGCCGACGCGCGGGCCCTCGACCGCGCCCTCGAGGCCGCGGACGCGCTCCCGCCCATCGCCCGCTGCCTCGAGGGCAACTACCTGCGCGCGACCGAGCCCGTGCCCGACGACCCGACCAAGGAGCGCGAGGTGGGCCTGGCCCGCCGCGAGCTCGCCCGCCTCGACACCAAGCGGCGCCTGGGCGACGCCGACGAGGCCAGCGAGGGCCTCGGGGACCTGCGCGCGCGCGTCGAGGCCCTCGACTTCCCGGCGCTCTCGGCCGAGCTCACCCTGTTCGAGGCCCGCCTCGCCCTCGACCTCGACCGCACCGACGAGGCCGACGCGAAGTTCAAGGCCGCCTACCTCGCGGCCGAGGCCGCCGGGCACGCGGCCCTGGTCCGCGAGGCCGGCATCGCCCGCTTGCCGATCATGAGCCAGCGCGCGGCGAGCCTCGAGGCCCTCGACTCCTGGGCCGAGATCGTCGAGGCCAAGCTCGAGCGCGGCGGCGAGCCGCTCGAGTGGGCCAACTTCCACGCCGCGATGTTCGAGGTCGAGACCGCCCGCGGGGCCATGGAGGCCGCGCGCCACCACGGCGAGGAGGCCCTGCGCCTGCGCGAGGAGGTGCTCGGGCCCGAGCACGTGCGCGTGGCCGAGTCCCTGAGCAGCCTCAGCTACAACGCCCTGGTCCTCGGCCGCCACGACCACGGCCAGTCCCTGGCCGAGCGCGCCCTCGACATCCTCGACGGCCAGCGCCGACCCTCGCACCGCCTCGTGCTCGCGGCCCGCCGCAACCTCGCGCGCCACTTCATGGCCCGGCGCGAGATGGAGCGGGCGCTCGAGGTCCACGTCGAGACCCTGCGCCTGGCCGAGGCCGAGTTCGGCCCCGAGCACAGCCAGGTCGCCGAGGAGCTCATGTCGATGGGCGGCATCTACCTCAACCTCGGCAAGCTGCCCGAGGCCCGCGCGCACCTCGAGCGGGCCCTGGCCATCCACGAGCGCGTGTTCGGCCCCGAGCACATGCGCGTGGCCGCTGATCTGAGCATGCTCGGCATGGTCGTGCTGCGTCAGGGCGAGCCGCAGACCGGCATCGAGCACCTCGAGCGGGCCCTGAAGCTCGGCGAGGGCCGGGAGGGGCGGGAGCTCGAGCGGGCGACGACGGCCAACTACCTCGGCCACGCCTACGGCGAGCTCGGCGACCTCGACGAAGCCGAGCGCTACATGCTCGAGGCCGCGGGCATCCTCGACGCCAAGCTCGGCCCGGAGGCGGCCCAGAGCGTGACCTACTACAGCAACGTCGCCGACATCTACGTCGACAAGAAGGACGGCGCCAAGGCCCTCGAGTGGGCCGAGCGGGCCACGCAGACCGCCCAGGCCCACTACCCCGAGGCCAGCGCGAAGGTGGCGGTCACTCAGCTGACCCTGGCCGACGCCCTCGTCGTCGCGGGCCGGGGGAAGCAAGCGCGCGGGTTGATCGAGCGCACCCGAGAGGAGCACGCGGCCTCGTCCGAGGCGAGCGAGGCCGTGCTCGCGCGCCTCGACGGGTGGCTCGCCGAACACTGAGAGATCGAGGCCAGCCCGCGGAGCTGGGCTGAGGCAAGCCCGGTGAGGTGCCCGATGGTGACCGACCCACCGTGTTACATTGGTGTCCGTGGGTCTGTCGGCGCTTCTCGAGCCCCCGACCTTCGCGGACCCGAGCCAGTCCCGTCGAGGCAAGCTCCTCTATCGGGTCCTGTCCTTCACATCTCCGCTGCTGGTCGTCCTGAGCGCCGTCACGACGCTCAACGGAGAGGTCGAGCTGGGCGCGCTCTACGGGGCCCAGCTCGTCGTCGTGATCATCGTGCTCGCGCTGCTGCGCCGCGACGGCTTCAAGCCCGCGGTCGGGCTGTTCTTGCTCTCGATCTGGCTGAGCTCCTCGCTGAACGTGCTCAGCTCGGGCGGGCTGGGCAGCTCGGCGACGGGCTCGTTCGTGATCATCGTGCTGTGCGCGGGCTTCTTCTGGGACGTCCGCGCGGCGCTGGTGTTCGTGGTCCTGTCGGGCATGGCCGCCGGCGCGATGTTGGTGTGGGCCGACGCCCTGGGCCTGGCCTCGCCGCCAGGCTCGTCCATGGGTCGCTACTTCGGCGAGCTCATGGCGCAGCTGTTCACGGCCGCGCTCATCTTGCACTTCGCCCTGCGCTTCATCGCCGAGGCCGCGCGCAAGGAGCACCAGGCCCAGGCCGAGCTCCTCGTTCGGGCGGCCCAGCGCGAGCGGGACGTCGAGAAGCTCGAGGCCCTCGGGCGGCTCTCGGCCGGGGTCGCGCACGACTTCAACAACCTGCTCATGGCCATCTCCAGCACCATCGACCTGCTCGAGATCGAGGGCCGGGGCGCGACCGCGGAGGACTTTGGCAACCTGCGCGAGACGGTCGATCGAGCCACGCGCTTGAGCGCCGAGCTGCTGTGCGTGGGGCGAGACACCGCGCGCCCGCTCTCCGAGCTCGAGCTCGACGCCTTCGTCGGCTCGGTCGAGGCCTTGCTGTTCAGCCTGGCCGGGGAGGGGGTCGAGCTCCGCGTCGAGCTCGAGGCCCCTGGTCGCCGGATCCTCGCCGACCCCGGGGAGCTCGAGCGCGTGCTCACCAACCTGGTCGTGAACGCCCGCGACGCCATGGCGGGGCGCGGGCGCATGGTCGTCAGCACCTCGCTCGCGGAGCCCTACGTCTGCCTGAGCGTCGTCGACAGCGGCCCGGGCATGAGCGAGGAGGTCATCGCGCAGGCCTTCGAGCCCTTCTTCACCACCAAGGGCGAGCGCGGCACGGGGCTGGGCCTGGCGACCTGCCAGAGCATCGTGCGGCGCTACGGGGGGAGCATCGAGCTCGACGCTAGGCTCGGCGAGGGGACGCAGGTGCGGCTGCTCTTGCCGCTGTGCGGCGCGGGCTGAGGGGAAGGCGTGGCGCTGTGCCCGCTCGGTCGAAGTCTCGACCTCGGTGATGGTTCGGCTCAAGCCATCGTCAGCAGCTCGAAGAGCAGGTCGTCGAGCTTTCCCTCGTCGACCTGGACCGGCAGCGGGCTGGCGATCACGACCTCACGCATGACGCGTTCGAGCCCCTTGGCCTCGCCGACGAGGGCCTCGTAGGGCAGCTTCCCGTCGCGAATGGCGAGGAGCTCCTCGGCGTCGTCTCGGTGGATGCGGACTCGACCGTCGCGGAGAATCTCCACGGCCATGCGCAGCAGCCGGATGAGGTGCATGCCGTGCTTGGTGTCGTAGCCGTGGGCGGCCTCGAGGGCGGCGCGCTTGGGGTTGCGCTCCTTTTGCCAGCGCTGGAACTGCTGCCAGTGCTTGCGCGCGCCCTGGTAGCGCCGCTCTTGGCGGAGCAGGTGGAGCACGTCGGCGCCCAGGCCCACGCGCGCGCCGGCGATGCGGGCGACCTCTTCGTCGAGGCTGTCGTCGTCGACCGGGTCCGCGCCCGGGCTGCGGCTGGCCGCGACCACCGAGTCCAAGGTGGCCCCCGCGGCCAGGGCCGCCGACCAAAACTCGCGCAGGCGCTCGCGCAGCACGTCGCGCTCGGCCGAGGGCAGCTCGATCGCCTCGTCGACGGTCCAGCCCCGGATGATCTTGGCGATGGCCTCCTCGATGCGGTTGCGATCGTCGGCGGACAGCGTGCTGGTCTCGGGCAGGTCGAACTCGGCCCGGGTCGGCGCGGCCTTGGGCGGGTGCAAGAGCCACTCGCGGTGCCGCTGGATCCGCTTGAGCTGGCCCTGGGCGTAGCCCGAGTAGGTGTGGCGCACCCGCTGAGACAAGAACAGCTCCCGGCGCCCGCGCAGCGCCTCGAACACCGGCGTCGCAAACAGCACCTCGCGGTCGTCCATGAACAGCAGCTCGAACATGTTCGGGTTGCTCTGGGCGCACAGGTGCACGACCTTGGCGAGGTCGAAGATCACCACGTCCGGCACCGGGTCGTGCTCGAGGCTCGGCCCGGCGCTGGGGTGCGCCCGGGCGCGCTCCATGGCCGCGGCGTAGTTCGGGCCCAGGGGCGGGCCGGCGGCCTCGGGGTGCTCGTGGCCGAGCCAGGAGAACTGCTCGAAGTGGGTGCGGAAGGACAGGCGCGCGGGCAGGGGCGCGACGCAGCAGCCGCGCAGGTCCACGTCGGAGCCGGCCCGGGCCGTGCCGTAGGCGTGGGAGCCCGCGAGGCCCAGGAACGCGAGGTGGGCGTCGACGTCGAAGGGAGCCGTCACGCGGGCAGCCTAGCAAGGGCGCCAGGGCCGTCGAGAGAGTGAGAAAAAACTCACAAGTCGTGACGGGCACGGCTCGAAACGGATGGTGGTCGGGTGGAACCGCCCGTCGAGAGGCGAGCACCCCCATGATGCGAAACAACCCAGCCAATCCCCCCCATCGTCCAAGGACCGCGCTACGGCGAGCCTGCCTCGCGCTCAGCTTGGGCGCCTTCGCGTGCGTGGGCCTGGGCGCTTGCAAGGCCTTCGTGCCCACGGCCACGGCCGAGCTCGTCGGCAACCCCGTGCTCGTCGGCCCGGTCACGCGCCTGGGCGGCGAGCAGACGGCGACCGCCGGGGAGCCGAGCTTCGAGGTCGAGATCAAGATGGGCGCGACCTCCATCGCCACCGGCGGCGGCGGGACGAACTCGCAAGGCGGCAGGCAGGGCACGGACTCGGTCACCATCGTCGAGGCCGACACCAAGTCGAGGCTGGACTCCGAGATCATGGAGCAGACCCAGATGGACGAGAGCCTGGGGGTGAAGATCACCCGCCTCGAGGCCCTGGGCCGCTACTGGTGGGGGATCGCCGCGGCTGGGATCAACCAGGAACTGACCGTCGAGGGCAACACCTACCCCGCTCGGGACTGAGCGCGAACGAGGAGCGACATGATGCACGATTCAAGGATTCTTCCCTCGAACTCCAGGCGCTTCGCGTCCCTGGCTGTCTCGGCGACCCTCCTGAGCGCGAGCGCGTGCGCGGGCTCGAAGGCGGAGGTCGGCTTCGACGGCACGACCGTGCCGGTCTCGATGTCGAGCGCCCTGCACGACGAGGCGGGGGAGCTCGTCGACAGCGAGGACTACCGCGTGGTTCGCCACTTCGAGACCGAAGAAAAGAAGAGCTGGGCGATCCTGTACACGGGCGTGCGCTTTCAAAAGCGCCTCGACTTCTCCGAGGAGGTCAACGCCGCGGTGTCCAAGGGCGAGGGCGAGGGCGTGGTCAACCTCGAGGTCTCGGCCAAGAGCTGCGGCATCAACATGGTCATCCCGATGATCCTGCTCCCCTTTTGGCCGGGCTGCGTGAAGGTGTGGGTGAGCGGCGACGTGATGACCCGCGAGGGCGTGTCCGTGGCCGCCAACGACCTCGAAGAGGGGACCTGGGACGAGAGCTCGCCCGTGCCCGAGGTGCCCGCGGCCCTCAGCCCCGATGAGATGGAGGAGACGGAGGAGACCCCCGAGGGCGAGGCCTCGCCCGAGTCCGTGGACGGGGGAGCGCTCTAGGTGGCTGGCCGGGCGCCCTCCCGAGTTCGCGCGCCCGCGCTGGCGTTCGCAGCCGCGCTGCTGTCCGGCGCCTGCGCCTCGTCGACGGTGGTGATCCCCGAGCTGAGCGAGGCCGAGCGGGCCGTGCAGGTCGTCGCCGCGACCCCCGACTCGACCAAGTGGCTCCGCGACAACTGCGAGTTCAAGGTCATGGAGGAGTTCCAGGGGGACCTGGTGCTGCGCAAGCGGGCCGTGCAGATCGGCGCGAACGTGGGCGCGGTGCTCGACGAGTCCGTGCACTCCGTGGCGACCAAGACCCACGTCGGCACGAGCAGCTTCGTGCGCTACGGCCGGACGGACTGGCACAGCTCGAAGGCCCTGCTCTACGCCTGCGACCCGAGCCAGGACGAGCTGTTCTTGGTGATCCGCTAGCGCGTCGCCGCGACCAGCTGCTCGCGCAGCCACTGGTGCCCCGGGTCCTCGGACAAGCGCTGGTGCCAGGTCATGTCCACGCTGTGCTCGGGCAGGGGCAGAGGCGGCGCCACGCAGACCAGCCCGAGGTGCCCGACCACGGCCTCGAGGGAGGCCGGCGCCGTCAGGATGAGATCGCTGCTGGCGGCCACGACCGGGGCCGTGGCGAAGCTCGACACCCGCACGGCGACCGTCCGCTGCTCGTCCTGCTCGGCGAGCACGACGTCGACGATGCCCTGCCCGCGCCCGGTGGGCGAGACCATCACGTGGGAGGCGGCCAAAAAGCGCGGCAGGCTGAGGCGGCCGCGCTTGGTCAGGGCCGGGTGCCCCGCGCGGACGAAGCAGCGCCAGCCGTCGCGGAGCAGCACGCGGCGCATCAACCCGGGCTGCGCCGGCTGCTCGCGCCCGTCGAGCATGCGGGCCGTGATCGCGAGATCGAGCTCGCCGGTCTCGAGCTGGTCGGCGAGCTGCCGGGGCGCGACGTGGGCGAGGGTGACGCTCAGTCGGCCCGCGCTCGCGCCGAAGCCGGCGATCAACCGGGGGAGGTAGAGCAGCTCGAACAGGTCCGGCCCCGTGAGTCGAAAGTGGCGCTCGCTCGTCGCCGGATCGAAGCCCTCGGGATCGGCGAGGGCGCGCTGCAGCGTGGTCAGGCCCGTGCGGACCGGGGCGACGAGGGCCGCGGCCCGAGGCGTCAGCGCCATCCCGCCCCGGGTGCGCACGAGCAGCTCGTCCTCGAGCACGCCCCGGAGCCGGCGCAAGGTGTGGCTCATGGCCGACTGGGTGACGCCGAGGCGGGCGGCGGCCCGGGTCACGCTGCGCTCTTCGGCGAGCACGTCGAAGGCGACGAGCAGGTTGAGGTCGAGCTGCGCGAGCTCGTCGACATGAATGGTTCTCATGCGAGCATGAACTTACATCGTTTGGATCATGCCTGCCACGGGCCCATGGTGAAGCCATGAACGAGCCCGAGACCTCCTCCGACGGTCGACCAAAACGAGTTCTGGTCGACCCTCTGTCTACTTTAGACGTCGTGGACGATGCCACGCCCTCCCTGCCCCACGTCCACGACTCCATCATCGTGTTTGGCGCCACCGGCTCCGTCGGCCAGCTCATCGTCCGCCAGGCCCTCGCGCGTGGCCACGACGTCACGGCCTTTTGCCGCAACCCCGCGCGCCTCGAGCTCGATCACCCCAAGCTGCGGACCATCGCCGGCGACGCCCTCGACGCGGGGGCGGTCAGCCGGGCCATCGCGGGTCACGACGCCGTGCTGGTCGCCCTCGGGGCGCCGCTGCGTGACCGCTCGGGCCTGCGCACCCACGGCACCCAGGCGATCGTCGCCGGCATGCGAGAGCGTGGCGTCGAGCGCCTGGTGTGCCTGTCGGTCATGGGCCTCGGCGACACCTGGAACAACCTGCCGCTGGCGTACAAGGCCGTGGTCATCCCCATCCTCCTCGGCCGCGTGGTCGCGGATCACCGGGGGCAGGAGGCGGTGATCCTGGACAGCGGGCTCAACTACACGATCGTGCGCCCGCCCAACCTCAGCGACGAGCCAGGCACCGGGCGACCGCGCCACGGCTTCTCCGGCGATGCCGGCCGCGTGAGCATGCACGTCCCGCGGGCCGACGTCGCCAGCTTCATGCTCGACCAGCTCGCCGCGCCGACTTACGAGCACGAATGCGTGGCGATTACCGGCAGCTGAGCCCGGTCAATTTTAGCCGCCGTGGGCGACGGTCCTGGCTCCAGCCGTGCGATGATGCCGACATGGAGCGCGTCCAAGGTATCGGCGGCATCTTCTTCAAGGCACGGGACCCCAAGGCCCTCGCGCAGTGGTACGCCGAGCACCTCGGGGTCCCAACCCAAGACTGGGGCGGCGCCGTATTTCCCTGGGCACAACAGGCCGACGCCGACCAGGCCTACACGGTGTGGACGCCCTTCGCCGCTGACACCGAGTATTTCTCGCCGAGCGAGGCGAGCTTCATGATCAACTTCCGCGTCCGCGATCTCGACGCGATGCTCGCCCAGGTCGCGGCTGCGGGTGCGACCGTGATGGAGAAAAGGGAGCGATCGGAGTTCGGCGCGTTTGGCTGGTTTCTCGATCCCGAGGGCAACAAGGTGGAGCTGTGGGAGCCGCCGGCGGCGACCCCCACCTAGCTTCGCGCGGTGACCGCTGTGTCGCGCGGCGCCCGAAGGCGGTCGATGCCGGCCCCTAGGGTGGGCTGGCGCATACTCGAGACGCGGCCCCGTGCCTTGGAATTGCCCAGCGGCGAGGCTATACCCGCGGAATCTGATGGCCCGTCGCAAGCTCGAAGCTGCACTCCTCTCCCTGTCCATCCTCATCGCCGTGGCGCCGGGCTGTGGTGGTTCGCTCGCTCGCGCTCAAGATGCGCTGACCGTCGGCGACGAGACCACCGCGGAGGAGCAGCTGCGCAAGGCTCTCAAGTCCAGCTCGACGCAGGCGGAGGCCTCGCGCCTGCTCTCGGTCCTGCTCACCCAGCAGGCCGAGGACATCGCGGCCAAGGACCCCAAGGGCGCCGAGGCGAAGTTCACCGAGGCCATGAAGCTCGACGCGCGCAACGAGGAGGCCCGCTTGGGTCTGGCTCGCCTGTTCATGAAGCGCGGCTTCATGGACGACGCCCGCAAGCTGCTCGAGGTCGCCGACTGCCACGGCTGCGGCCGGTTGATGGGCATGATGCTCCACGACCAGGGCGACCGCGCCATCCAGACCGGCGAGTTCGTCACGGCTCAGGCCGCCTATCAGGAAGCCTGGGAGCTCGGCAACGACCCCGCCGACGCCCTCGGCCTGGTCCAGTGCGCGCTGATGGTCCAGCCCGCGGACCTCGACAAGGCCAAGGCCATGCTCCAGGCCTCCGCGGAGCTCATCTCCCGCGGCCAGGTCGAGCTCGAGCAGAAGTTCCAGGAGCAGCGCATCCAGCTGCTCCAAGCCAGCGCCGCCGCGGGCAACACCGACCTGGTCGAGGAGGTGTTCCGGATCCGCACCGCCAGCCTTCAGGAGGAGCCGGAGTTCGACCTGCGCTTCAAGATCTCCCAGGCCCAGTTCCGCAACGGCGACTCGACCCCCGCGATTCAGCGCATCTCTTCGCTGCTCGAGAAGTCCGGCCAGTACCTCGAGCCGACCCAGCGCGAGGTCATGGGCGCGGCCCTGGTCGTGATGTACGGCGCGCGCGCGGCCCAGAACCTCAGCGCGGGCGACCCCGTCGGCGCGGCCAAGGACATCGGCGCGGGCCTCAAGCTCGACCCCGACAACAGCCGCCTCAAGTTCCAGCAGATCCTGGCCATCGCCGCCAACGGCCGCCTGCCCCTGGCCTTCAAGAAGCTCGGCGAGATGCGCAAGGGCGACGACCACGACCAGGTCGCCGCGATCTTGTGGTCGATGCAGGCCATGGCCTACATCGACGAGGGCAAGCTGGCCAAGGCCGAGTCCGCGCTCGAGAGCGCCGAGGGCTACGTCGCCAGCAACCCGGAGCTGCACCTCGCTCAGGCGATGATCCTGGCCGAGACCCGCTCCGACGACCTCAAGAAGTCCGAGCTCCAGGAGGCCCGGGACATCGCCGGCTTCAAGTACCCCTCGGGCCGCGTCAACCAGGTCCCCGGCGCCCTCGCCCACCTCGCCCGGGCCGAGGCCCTCAAGGTCGAGCAGGGCGTGCTGCACCCCTGGCGCGGCGGCGGCTTCGACAAGCGGGTCACCGACCTGCGCGCCAAGCTGGCCTTCTACCCCTACGCCGTGCAGTGGTACGAGGGTAAAAAGGGCGGCCTCGTCGAGCTCGTGTCCAAGGGCGGCCAGCAAGAGGTCGAGTTCAAGGGCCCGCGCTGGCTCAAGGGCACGGCCATCACCTCGCCCGACAACTCCGCCGAGGTCCAGGTGCCCAACGTCGGCATCGTCTACTTCGAGTACGGCGGCGCGACCAAGGGCGTCCTGGTCGAGCGCCACGCCCACATCATCGTCGAGCTCTGAACCTTCGGCTCGACCTCGAAAGGGAGCGGCCGCGGCTGCTCCCTTTTCAATTGTGGGTGGCTCGACGCTCGCGCCGGAGCTCGCGGACCTGGTCGAGGACGAACAGGCCCACCCCGCTCCAGATCGCCCCGAAGGCCACCGCGTGGCCCGAGGTGAAGGTCTCGCCGAACAGGAGCACGGCGAACAGGAAGTGGGTCGTCGGCGTGATGTACTGGATGAAGCCGATGACGTAGAGGGGCAGGCGTCGGGCCGCGCCGGTGAACCACAGGACCGGGAAGGCCGTGGCTGGACCCGTGGCGAGCAGCAGGAGCGTCGTCTTCCAGTCGACGGATAGGAAGTGGCCGCCGTCGCCAGACCCGAGCTCGATCCAGCCCAGCACCGCGAGGCAGGGGAGGGCGAGGAGGGCGGTCTCGATGGTGTTGCCTGGTAGCGCCTCGACCTCGGCGGTCTTGCGGGTGAGGCCGTAGAAGCCGAAGGCGAGGGCTACGGTCACGCCGATCCACGGGAGCTCGCCGGCGCCGATGACCATCAACGCCACGCCGAGGGCGGCCGCTCCCACGGCGCACCACTGGAGCGGGCGGAGGCGTTCGCGGAGCACGAACACGCCGAGCAGCATGCTGACGATGGGGTTGATGTAGTAGCCCAAGCTCGCGTGGAGGACCCGATCGGTGGCGACGGCGTAGACGAACACGAACCAGTTGATGGCGAGCAGGGTGGACGAGAGCAGGAGCCGGCGGCGGCGCGCTCGGTCGACGAAGGCCGCCTTCGCGGCGTTGAGATCCCCGCGCCAGGCCGCGAGGATCACGAACACCACGGCCGCCCAGATCACCCGATGCACGAGCTGCTCGCTCGCCGGGACGTGGTGTAATTGCTTCCAGAACAG
This sequence comes from Plesiocystis pacifica SIR-1, assembly GCF_000170895.1. Classification (GTDB taxonomy): domain Bacteria; phylum Myxococcota_A; class Polyangia; order Nannocystales; family Nannocystaceae; genus Plesiocystis; species Plesiocystis pacifica. Next base: position 129,471 of record NZ_ABCS01000004.1, read on the forward strand.
CGCCAGGACCCCCCAGGAGCCATAAGCGGCCAACGCCAGCGTGAGCGGCGCGGGGCCGTTGGAGGGGCCATCGGCCTCGCTCGTGGGGGTCACGGGCGCACTATCGCAGAGTCCGCGCCAGAGTCACCCCCCGCAGTCAAACGACCCTCTGTCTATTTTAGTCGTCGTGGACGACGCCACACCCTCCCTGCCCCACGTCCGCGACTCAGAGGGTCGGCCAAAACGAGTTTTGCCCGACCCTCTGCTTATTTTAGCCGTCGTGGACAAGAGTGCTTGTCATCGCCATGTACGACGAGGCGTTGCTCGAGCTGCTCACCCTGGCCGAGGCTCGAGCGCGCGCGGAAGGGGCTGCGACGCAGGCCGAGGTCGCACAGGCGCGGGCCGAGTTGGCACCGAGGCTTCAGGCGCCGCGCGCTAGGTGAGGGCTGCGTCGGTGCCTGGTTGCCATGGCGCGCGACTCAGCCAGCTGACCCGATTGCGTGGGGCGGACGAGCGAAGTCGACGGCTCGAACCAGCCGCCCGGGTGCCATGCTCAGGCCCCAGCCGGAGCCGCCACTTTTCGATGTCAGTCGGCAGCGATGACCGGCAGCGCGGCCTCGTCACCGTCGACGTGGATCGCACAGCCCGACTTCTCGCGGATCTCCGCGACCGTCACCCCCGGCGCGATCTCGACGAGCTTGGCGCCCTCGGGCCCGAGGCGGAAGTAGCCCAGGTCCGTGACCAGCTCGTGGACGACGCCCTTGCCGGTCAGCGGCAGCTTGCACTGCTCGAGCAGCTTGGGCGCGCCGGCCTTGTTGCAGTGATCCATGGTCACGATCACCCGCTTGGCGCCGGCGACCAGGTCCATGGCGCCGCCCATGCCCTTGACCTTCTTGCCGGGGATCATCCAGTTGGCCAGGTCGCCGGCGCCGCTGACCTCCATGGCCCCGAGCACGCACAGGTCGAGGTGGCCGCCGCGGATCATCGCGAAGCTGTCGTGGCTGCCGAAGAAGCTGGCGCCGGCGATGGCGGTGACGGTCTGCTTGCCGGCGTTGATGAGGTCGGCGTCGACGTCGGCGTCGGCGGGGAAAGGGCCCATGCCGAGCAGGCCGTTTTCGCTGTGCAGGACGACCTGCATGCCCTCGGGGACGTGGTTGGCGATGCGCGTGGGCATGCCGATGCCGAGGTTGACGTAGAAGCCGTCGCGCAGCTCTTTGGCCACGCGCTTGACGATTTGATCGCGGGTCAAGGCCATGGCTCAGCCCTCCTTGGTCGTGCGGAATTCGATGGGCTTTTCGTAGGACGGACCTTGGATGATGCGGTCCACGAAGATGCCCGGGGTGTGGATGAAGTTGGGGTCGAGCTCGCCGGGTTCGACGAGCTCCTCGACCTCGGCGATGGTGACGGCGCCCGCCGTCGCCATGGCCTGGTTGAAGTTGTTCGCGGTGTAGCGATAGACGAGGTTGCCGTGGCGGTCGCCCTTCCACGCCTTGACGATGGCGAAGTCGGCCTTCAGCGGGGTCTCGAGCACGTACCAGCGCCCGTCGATCTCGCGGACCTCCTTGCCCTCGGCGATCGGGGTGCCGTAGCCGGTCGGCGTGTAGAAGCCGCCGATGCCGGCGCCGCCGGCCCGGATGCGCTCGGCGAGGGTGCCCTGGGGGACGAGGGTGACCTTCAGCTCGCCGGACAAGAACAGCCGCTCGAAGGTCTTGTTCTCCCCGACATAGGAGCCGGTCATGCTGCGGACCTGGCCGGCGTCGAGGAGGATGCCGAGGCCTTTGCCGTCGATGCCGCAGTTGTTGGAGATGACGTCGATGTCCTTGTGGCCGGCGGCGTGGATCGCCTGGATGAGGTTCTCCGGGTTGCCGCACAACCCGAAGCCTCCAGACATCAGGGCCATGCCGTCGTGCATGCCCTCGATCGCCGCGCTCGCGGAGGGAAAGGTCTTGTCCATGGAGGCAGAGTCTCTCACACGGGCCCTCATGTAGGTTGGGTTCGGTAGTCTGCGTGTGACGCCTCGTGTCAGCATTTGTGGCCCGAAGCCGGACGATCTCCCCTCCCGCCGAGGTGTCCCGGATCCGGACGGTCTGAGGCCTTTCTCGCGCAAATATGCGCATGGAGGCCAAAAACATGGTGTTTTCGAGAGCTCGCCGCGCTAGCGCGGCGAGAACACGTAGCCGACAATCACAACTCCACTGTGAGTAACGAGACACACCGATTCTTCAATGATGGACGCTTCGTCTCGATCCGCTGGATCGCTCCGAATCCGGACGTCGCGGTGGAGCTGGCGTACGAGGTCGAGCGCATCCATGACGAGGTCGGGGATCTGTTCTTCGCGCCCATCGTCGGCGTGGACTGTCCGCCCCCCGACCCGGCGACCCGCGAGGCGCTGCTGCAAGGACACGACGTCGTGTTCGAGTGCATCGACACCATGCGCTTCGTCATCCTGGGCAACTCCATCTCCCGCCGATTGATGCGCAGCGTGATGACGGCGATGACCCTGGCCACGGGCCTGCGGGGTCAGGGCTTCATCATCGAAAAGTCCATCCCGGCCATGGCCGGGGTCGCGGCTTCGGTCCTGGACATCAACGCGGATGATCTCGTCGACAAGCTCATCGCCGCGGGGATGGTGTCCCCAAAAGAAGCCGGCCGCCGTTGAGGCCGGCGCGCGCGCCTTCGCGTGGATGCGCGTGGGCGCCGCGGTACACTCGACCCATGCTTCGACCGATGTCTCGAGGGCGGACCCTCGCGTGGCCATCGTGCGCTCTGCTCGCCCTGAGCCTCGGCTGTCCGTCTGCGGACGACGCGGCGGAGGAGGGCGCGGACTCGACGGGGACCGACGAGGCCGAGACCACCGAGACAGACACGACGGACACGGGCACGGAGACGGCGGAGGACTCGTCGGGCTCGAGCGAGACCGACTCCAGCAGCGAGTCCTCGGAGGCGGAGTCGGAGTCGGAGTCGGAGTCGACGACCGGTGAGCTCCCGGCGGAGCCCTTTTGCTCGTCGGGGGGCTGGGATCCCGGTCGCACCGTCGCGCTGGTCGTCAACTTCGGGGACGACGAGCTGTCCTTGCTGCACGCCGACGGGACCACGACGGCCCTCGACACGGCCGGGGCCAGCTCGCTGACGGCGGGCGGGGCGGGGGAGTTCGTCTACTACGGCTACCGCACGGGGCCGGGGACCTACGTCAACCGCACGGTCGACCGCGACACGGGCACGCAGATCTGGGAGCTGGACAGCAGCTGGTGGCCGGTCAACCCGGCCTACGTGCACCCGAGCGGTCGCGTGGCCGTGGGCGCCTACCCCGACCGCAACGCCGAGAGCAGCTCGTGGATCGCCCTGTCGCCCGAGGGCATGGCGCTCACCGGGGTCGAGCCGCGGCTGGTCCAGAGCGTGGCCCGAGACGACGGCTGGGTGCTGACCGCGGGCCTGACCGACGTCGACTGGCGCCGCTGGGACGGCTCGCAGACCCTCGACCCGACCTACTTCACCCTCTTCGACACCGGCGGCGCGGTCACCAGCGCCGACGGCTCGATCCGCTACCCGGCCAAGGTCGACGGGGTGTTCAGCTTCGTGCGCGAGGAGCCGAACGCGCCCGAGGTCTTCCCCGTGCCCGAGGCCCAGGCCCTCGAGGACATGGGCTGGTTCATCGACCGCTTCGACTTCGCCGGGGACTGGTTCATGGCCACGGCCTACGACGGCCAGTCCGAGGACAAGGCGGGCTTTTTGGTCACGCCCGAGGGCGGGGTCATCGACGTCTCCGACCTGCCCACCCCCGAGGGCCTGGAGCTGTTCGACTTCGACGCCAACGAGGACGCCATCGACGACCAGGGCCGGCTGTTCCGCATGTTCCGGGACGGCGGCAGCGCCTGGGTGTGGATGTACGAGCCGGCCGTGGACCTGGGCGGCCCGGGCCAGCCCCTGGGCGCGCCCATCACCGAGGCGGTCAGCGGCCGGCTCGAGTCGAGGGCGCCCGGGGTGGTGTCGCTGTGGGTGTCGAGCGGCGGCGGAGATTGGACGGGCGCGCCCGCGGAGGCGTTGGCCGGTCCGTCCTTGCAGGTGATCTACGCCCCCGACGGGGACACCGAGTCGGTCTACCTGCCCTACGGGGGCGAGCCGGATCCGAACGGCTTTTCGTTCAACAACGGACGCTTCGGCGCCGACGGGAAGTGCGTGGCGCACCCGCCCGTCGATGACCTCGAGGGCAACTGGCTGATCCACGACTTCGCCCTCGACGAGACGGTGACGGTGGCGCGGCCTGGCTTCGTGATCTGGCTGTGAGTCAGGACCCGAGTCAGGGCCCGAGTCAGGGCTGGGCTCCGACGGCGACCTCGCCGACGCGCAAGAGCACCGCGCAGGCCGTGCTGACGCTGCCGATCGAGTAGCCGAGGACCAGGTCGCCCGGGCGCACGCGGCCCTCGCACAGGGCGGTGTGCAGGTTGTTGGGCCACAGCGCCGGGCCGCAGTTGGCGAAGCGCGGGTAGTTGTCGACGAAGCGACCCTCGAAGCCGAGCACGTCGGCGCAAAAGGGGCCGTACCAGGCCGTGGGCGTGTTGCAGACCAGGAAGTCGACCTCGCTCAGGGACGCGCCGGCCTCGGACAGGGCCCCGTCCACGCAGGTCCGGAGGTAGCGCTCGGAGTGGTCGCGGATGCTCCGCCCGGCGAGCTTCTTGTTGCCGACGATGCGCAGGGCGGGGGCCCCGTCGACGAGCTCGAGGTGGTAGGCGAAGGCGCCGCAGGTCTCGACGGTGGGGATGGTGTGGGCCGCGAGCAGGCCTTCGTGTGCGGGGCTGGCTTCGACGGCCTCGACGATCATCGCCCCGGCCCCGTCACCGAGGAACCACGAGAAGGAGTCGGCCTGGTCGACGTCGCGGGTATAGGTGCAGCAGGTGACCACGAGGATCCGCTCGTAGCGCCCGGCGGCGATCAGGTCGCTGGCCAGGTGCACGCCGACGAGGGCCGAGGAGCAGGCGGTCTCGAAGTCGATGGCCGGCGCGCGCAGGCCCAGCTCGCCGACGAGGAAGGCCGCGTCGCCGACGACGTGGGAGTCGGGGCGCAGGGCGTTGACGAGGATCAGATCGATGTCGTCGGGGCCGTAGCCGCCGGCCTCCATGGCCTCGCGGATCGCCCGGGCCGAGAGCGAGCGGGCGGTGTCCTCGGGGCCCATCACCCGGCGCTCGACGGTGCCCCGCCACGGGTCGCGCAGGTAGGGCGCGAAGGCGCGGTCGTAGGCGCCGAGCGTGCTCGGGTCGGCGAAGTTGTCCCACAGCTTGGCGAGGGTCGCCTCGCGGGCGTTGGCGACGAGCGCGGGGTGATGGTCCTCCCACCACTGGTTGCGGCGGACGGTCTCGGGGAAGGCGACGGCGACGGCCCGCAGGGCGCCGCGACGGCGGTTGTGCTTGGTGCTGTGCATGGTCAGGGTGCTCCCTGGCTCTGGTCGTTGACGGCGAGCACGCGGCGACCAAAGGGCGCGCGCTCGTGGGTGTCGATGACGACGTCGAGGACGAAGGGTCCGCGGCCGTTCATGGCCCACTCGAGGGCGTTTTGGACCTGGCTCTCGCGGGTCACGCGGGCCCCGTCCGCGCCCATGGCCGTGGCCACCGCGAGGAAGTCGACCTCGGGGAAGTGGACGTCGGAGGGGGGCTTGCCGAGGGCGTGGAGGCCCTGGTCGATCATCCCGAAGCGGGCGTCGTTGAGGACGATCCAGGTCACGTTGGCGCCCGTTCTGGCGGCGGTGCTGATCTCGTTTTGCATGAGGAAGGCGCCGTCGCCGACGAGCGCGACGGCGCGTCGACCCGTGGCCGCGGCCGCCCCGATCGCCCCGGCGCAGACGTGGCCCATGGGGCAAAACAAGCCCGACTGGCGGTAGCGCATGGGCTCGCGAAAGCGCAGCAAGTTGGCCGTCCACGCGAAGGAGTTGCCCGACTCGGCCAGGATCACGCTCTGGCTGCCTTCGACGACCCGCTCTTGGATGCACTGCAGCAGGTACTGGGGCCGGACGGCCTCGCTGCTGTCGGGGTCGCGGGGCACCAGCTTGGGCGGGCTGGGCCGCGGGTGAGCCTCGCGGGTGCGCAGGATGTCGAGGGCCTGGACCCGCATCATCGAGCGGCTCGCGCTCGGGTCCCCCTCGATGCGCTCGAGCAGGTTCTTGAGGAAGCCGTCGATCTCGGCCTGGACCACGAGGGTCTCGGCCTCGGGGAAGGCCGCGCCCGGGACCGCGGGGTCGAGGTCGACGTGGATCAGCCCGCCCGGCGGGATCAACCGCTCGTCGTAGCCGCTGCTGACCTCGCCCAGGCGGCTGCCGAGCACCAAGAGGCGCTCGACCCCCTCGGCGGCGAGGCGCTCGGCGAGGTCCTCGTGGCCGCCGAAGATGCCGCTGACGCCGAGGTGGCGCGGGTGGTCTTCGGGGAAGATGCCCTTGCCTCGGGGCGTGGTCAGGACCGGCGCGCCGGTGCGCTCGACCAGCTCGCGGACCCGCTTGGACGCGTGCCGGGCCCCCCAGCCGACCCAGATGGCGAAGGGATCGGCGAGGCGGTGGACGACCTCCGAGAGCGTCGCCGAGTTGGCGCTGACCTCGACCGCGGGCAGGGTCATGGCGAGCTTGGTGGGGGCCGGGCTCGACTGCACGGCCAGGGGCATGGCGATGTGGGCCACGAAGCCGCGGGGGTTGGCGAAGCCGCGGACCAGCGCGCGCATGACCTGGGGCAGCTCGGCGGGATCCTCGAGGGCCAGGGCGTAGTCGAACATCCCCCGGGACAGGTAGAGCTCGCTGGCCAGGGCGTGGCCGTTGCTCTCTTGCATGGCGAAGCGGCCGCGGTGGACCGCGGGGGTGTAGCCCGAGACGAGCAGCAGCTTGGCGCCCTCCCAGCGCGCCGTGATCGCGCCGGTCAGCGCGTTGGTCAGCCCGGGGCCGGTGGTCGTGTAGGCGAGCGCCGGCGCGTCGCTGGTCACCGAGGCCTCGAGGGCAGCGAATACAGCCCCGCTTTCGTGTCGGCAATTGAACACGCCCACCGGTGAGCGTTCGAGTGCCCCGTGAAATGGGACCACCGCACCACCCATGATTCCGAAAGCGTGCTGAAGGCCCATGGAGCGGAGACCTTCAATGAACACTTCACTGACCGTGGGTGGGCGGGGTCCAACGTCGCGAAGAGCCGGGTGCTCCGTCAGGGACGGGAGCGGCGTGGCGTGTTGGGGAGGGAGCAGGCGGGACATGGCGGAGGTGGCGCTCGGGGTGAAGTGGGGCTCCTTGCCCCATGTGTGGGCTAAAGCGAGCGGTGTTGTCCTTTCGATCACACTCCTGACACGGCTTTTCTCGGCGCGCACGGGCGAAGCAATATTTTTTGAGTGGGGCGATTCGGGACATAGTCATTCGATTATGTCGAGGCTGTAATCATCGCAATCCGGCCGGATGGCCGAGCGAGAGAAGGAGGGGGGGCAGTTCAAGTGTCCGCAATGTTTCGATCGACATGATCGCAGTGTGTTTGCTGCCGATTCGCGGGATGTTTGCATAGTTTGGCTAGCGAAGATCGTTCTGAATCAGGTTTGTACGCCCTTCGAGTGACCGCGGGCTCGGGCACAGGACGACTGTAATCGTCCGGGTCCAGCTGACGGACTCGGCGGTGGCGCTCGGGGGTGGGTCGACCCCTCGCGGCGCGCGAACTCGGGCTTCGGAGTGGGCGTCGCAGCGCGCGCCTTCGAAAAGGTCGACAAGAGTGGCCCGATTCGGCCCGCTATTTCAACACGAGAACACCCAGGGTTTTTGGGGGCGTTCGCAGGGCGTTAGCGAATCCAGCCCTCGCCCGACTCGGCCACGGCCCGCGCCCGGCTGAGCTCGGGCTCGGGCCAGGGCTCCTCGATGAGCTCGTAGATGGCGTGGTCGAAGGGGTCGCCCGAGGCCGCCTCGCGCAGCTCGACGCGCTCGCGTCGACCCTCGCGCAGGAGCTCGAGGGCGCGGTGGTGGCAATAAGGGTTGTTGCCGCGGCGACCAAAGAGCACGTGCCCGGTCCAGGTGCAGCCGGCCTTGCAGATCGGCGCGTAGTAGCAGCTGGCGCAGCGCCCCCAGAGCTCCTCGGTGCCCCGCTCTCGGTTGAAGCGCAGCGCGCTCGAGCGCTCCCAGATCGCGCGCAGGCTGTGGTCGCGGACGTTGGCCCCGACGTAGTCGGCCGTCGGCAGGGAGGGGCAGCCCTTGATGTCGCCGTTGGCCTCGATGCCCAGGGTCCGCGTGCCCGCCTCGCAGCCGGTCTGGTGGCCGTCGGGGTGATCCCAGCGCAGCAGCGCCTCGTAGGGTCCGAAGTAGCCGACGTTGCTCCCAGGCCACAGCCGGATGCCGAGCTCCCGACAGCGCCGGGCGATCCGAGCCGCCATGGGCATGAGCTCGATCATCTGCCAGGGCTGGAGCAGCAGCTCGGGGTGGTCGGCGGCGCGGCCCATGGCCACGGTGATCTGGATCTGCCAGCTGTGGATGCCCTTGGTCGCGATCACCTCGAGCAGGGCCTCGATGTCCCGGAGGTTCGAGCCGTTGAGCTGGGTGTTGACCGAGCGCGGGATGCCGGCGGCGGCGAGGTTGTCGAGGGCGGCCATGGCCGCGGCGTAGCTGCCCTTGAGGTTGCGCTGGTAGTCGTGCTCGGCCTCGAGGCCGTCGATGGACACGGACACGCTCTGGATCCCGGCGGCCTTGGCCAGGGCGACGCGCTCGGGGTCGAGGCCGCGGCCGCCGGTGGTCATGGTCGTCGAGATGCCGGCGTCGGTGAGCGCCCGGGCGATGCGGTGCCAGTCCGCGCGCAGGTAGGCCTCGCCGCCGATGACCGTGGTCTCCTGGACGCCCATCTCGGCCATCTGGGTGACGAGCTCGAGGGCCTCCTCGGTGCTCAGCTCGTCGGGGCGGGCCTTCCCCGCCCGGCTGCCGCAGTGGCGGCAGGCCAGGTCGCAGCGCAGGGTCAGCTCCCACACGGCGTACTCGGGGCGCGCGAGGGTGTCGCACTCGCGGGTCTGCTCGGCCAGGGGCAGGCGGAGCTTGCCGTCGGATCGGCCACGGCCGTCGAGGACGGGCAGGGAGGGGCCCCGGCGCGCGGGGGAGTCGCTCGAGGTCGACATGGGCTCCGCTCGGGGTCCGCTCAGAAGGGCCCGTCGTCGTTCACGGGCGAGGGGGCGCCGTACTTCTTCTTGGGTCGGGGCGCGCCGTACTTGGTCTGGAGCTTGGGCTTGTCGGCCTTGGGGTCCTTGGGGTCGGGCTTGGGGTCTGCCGTCGCGCCGGTGTCCGTGCCTTCGCTGCCGCCCCCGGCGGTCTCGGCCCCGGTCTCGGCTCCCGTCTCGGCTCCGCCCGTCGTGTCGGAGCCAGTGTCGGCGGCCTCGGGCTCCGCGGGCGTGGGCGTCTCGACCTCTCGCTTGGAGCCGTCGTCGGCAGGCGCGGCCGTCGACGCGGGCTCGGGCTCGGGCTTGGTGTCCTTGCCGGAGTCACAGCTGACGCTCCCGATCAGGCACAGTCCGAGGAGCAGCGCGGACGCGGCCCCAAAGCGCCCGCCGGTGGTCAACCCGGGCTGGCCGCAAAAGGGGCAGTCGGGCTCGCTGGCGAGGACGTGGCGACGGCAGCTCGGACACTGGATCAGGCGCGGCACGGCTCCATCCTAACACGCCCCCCTCGATCGAGCGGGCGGCGGCGGGGGCTCGCTTGCGATCGATCGGCTTGGTCCTACCTTCCCGGCCATGACGACGCCCCACCCACCGCCGCGCATCCCCCGGTCTCAGTGGAGCTCGCACCGCAATTACCCCGCTCAGCTGCTCTTGCTCGGCTCGCACCGGAACTTTCGGTCCATCAGCCAGCGCCTGATCGAGGCCGCGGACGAGGGCGTGGACGCGCGCCGGATCGCGTGGGTGTTCGAGCGCTGGCTGATGGGCATGCACTCCCACGAGGGCTACGAGGAGGGCAAGCTCTACCCCTACCTCGAGGCTCGGCACGGGGCGGCCCTCGAGCACTTGCGGGAGGGCCACGCGCAGCTGCGCGCGGCTCAGGTCCGGGTCTGGGCCGCGCTCGGTCGCAGCCTCGGGCTCGAGGTCGAGGGAGAGGGCGTCGTCGCGCTCGAGGAGACGGTGGAGGGCGAGACCCTCGCGGCCGCGCTGCGGGTCCACGACACGATGCTCGACGCGCACCTCGAGGCCGAAGAGGACGCCGTGATCCCGCTGTTGCTGGAGATGGAGCGGGCGGAGTTCGAGCGCTACGTCGAGCAGCCCATCGACGCGCTGCTGCCCGCGAGCCTCGCTGTCGACCGAGCCGTGGTGTAGCGTGGTGGGGTGCAAGCGCGCTCTCGTCCCGCCCTGTGTCTGACGATCTGCGTGGTCCTCGGGCTGGGGACGCCGAGCGCGGTGTGGGCCGCTCCGGCGGCGGAAGGGCAGGCGAGCTCAGAGACCGAGGTGGCCCCAGCGCCCGCGCCGACTCCTCCACCGCCCGTCGCCGCCCCGGCGGTCGACCCCGCGAACTACCGCATGGTCCTCGCGGGCGACATCGTGGTCGGCGTCGGCGGGCTGGGCTTCGTGCTCATGGCCGCGGGCCTGGTCCTGCGCAGCGACGCGAGCCGGCGCCTCGACGCCGCCGAGGCCTCGCCCATGCCGGACGACGAGCGGATCGCCGCCCAGTCCCAGCGCGTGAGCCTGGGGACGGGCCTGGCCCTCGGCGGGGGGATCGCGGCGGCGGTGTGCCTGACGACCGGGGTGACGCTCATCGCCGTGGGCCGTCGACGGGAGCGCCTGCGTCGAGACGGGCTGTTGCGGGGGGCGCAGGGCCGACGCTTCGAGCACGGCTTCGAGCCTTGGGTGCTCGCCAGCCCCGTCCCCGCCGGGGCGCGCCTGGCCCCCGCCGGCTTGGGCCTGCGCTGGCAGCTGCGCCTGTGAGCGGGGCGCTCAACGCTTGAAGCGCATGCGCAGCGTGGTCGGGTTGGGCCCGTAGTCGTCGATCTCTTTTTTGTGCTTCTCGCTGTACCAGGTCCGGCTGGACTGCTGCTCGTGGAAGGTCTGGCCGGCCTTGGTGTGCGGCCCGTACATCTGGAACATCCAGTCCTCGTTGCTCCCGGGCGTACCCGTGGCGAAGTTCTCGAGGGTGACCATGTCGCCGCCGCTCTCGAGCACGACGGCGCCCCAGTGATAAATCCACGCCGCCTTGGTGCCCGAGGCGTACTCGTCGCGGTTGGACACGATCACGTGGGACTCGCCGATCTCCGGGGCGGCGTACTTGTTGATGCCGACGACGCGATCGAAGTTGTCGCGCAGCGTGTCCGAGAGCTTCATGTACTTCTTCCACGCGGACTTGAGGGTCCCGTCGGTGATGTCGCGGAAGATCTCGCGCAGGGCCCCGTGGGGGCTGTTGAGCAGCACGTTGTGGTCGCCGCCGGTGTAGGTGTACTTGTCCTCGTACTTGCGCGGGGTGGTCTCTTTCTCCCCGCCGTCCTTGACGTAGCGGCTCACGGCGCCGTGCCAGTTCCGTTTGGTCTCGGACTTGGTGTAGACCGCCGAGGTCGAGCCGTGCTCGTCCGAGCCCATGATCTCGTGGGCCGCGTAGCCGCAGTCGGCCATGTAGGAGATGTCCTTGCCCGACTGCTTCCACCGGTTGGTCGGGACCACGCGCTTGAGGGTGTGGGTCTGCTGGCCCTCGTCGGTGACGGTGATCTCCTCGTCGCCCGGGGTGAACTTGGCCCCGGCGCCTTGCTCCTTCAAAATTTTGTTGGCCGCCTCCATCACGCCCGCGGTCGCAAAGCAGTCCTTGGAGCCGAAGTAGGACGGCTGCGCGACGGCCATCAGCCCGTCGTCGGACACGCGGAAGCTGAAGCCCTCGCTCGAGTCGTAGTCGGTCCACTTGTCCGTGGCCGGCCAGCTCTCGAAGCTGTTGGTGACGAAGCGCTGGACCGGGCCCGCGCTGCTCGAGCTGCCCTCACCAGCGCTGCGCTCCCCGCCAGACCGGGAGGCCCCAGCGCGCGCCGCCTTCGAGCCCATGTCCTCGGCCTCGCGCTCGAGGCTGGGGCTGTCGTTGATGGCCACGCCGCCGGCCTGGCTGGTCGCGCGCACGCGCCCGGCCTTTTGCTGGGCGACGTGCCAGGCCTCGTGGGGCAGGTGGTCCATGCCCTTGGGGCCGAGGTGGATGTCCGTGCCCTGGGTGAAGGCGCGGGCGCGGACCTGGCTGGGCGCGGGCGAGTCGTGGTGCACGCGGACGTCGGACATGTCGAAGCCCGAGAGCTGCTCCACGCCCGCGCGCAGCGAGCTCGGCAAGCTCGTGGTCCGCGGCCGCGTCCGCGCCAGAGACAGGTTGCCGTCGACGTCCGGGCTCACCTCGCGGACCCGCTGGATCGGCGCCTGGGTGGCGGACTGGACGTAGGCCAGGGTGTCCGCGGCGTAGCGCGGCGCTCGGGTCGGGCCGTCGCTGGGGTCCGCGCTCCGGGGCGCCGAGGAGCTCGAGGGCCGGTGGAGCCGTTGCGCGCGCATGTCCCATCAGAGCACGGGGGAGGGTCTGAGCAAAGCGCTGGCCCGCTCGAGCGGCCGACACCGGTTACGGCGCCGATCTCCCGCGACACCTCGGGTCAGAACACGTCGATGTAGAAGTCTTCGATGGTGAGTCCGGTGCCGGCGTCGGCGAGCTCGAAGCCGCCCTGGACGCTCTGCAGGTACATCGAGGGCGTCACCACGCCCTCGGCGACGGCGTCCTGGATGAACTCGTTGAGGTCGAACTCCCACACGCCCATGGTCGTCTCGGGCACGTAGCTGATCACCGTCGCGTTGCCGTTGGGGCCGATGAAGCGGTGGAAGGTCTTGCCCCCGATGTTCGTCGAGCCGGCCGCGGAGCAGGACTCGACGAAGGTCGGCGGCGCGCCCCCGCAGCTCCAGCCCTCCCCGGGCCCGTTGATGGGGTTGAGGCTCTTGCCGTCGAACCACACCATCAGGTAGGTGTCCGGCGAACCCCCGGAGTAGTTCTCGGCGTTGGTGAAGTAGACGTCGTAGGTCGAGTTGCCCGCGTAGCCCATGCCGACGGCGTTGGACATCATCCCGGTGAACACGTGGCTGATCTCGCTGACGGCGATGGGCATGCCGCTGTTCGCCGTGGGCTCGCCGCCGTAGGCCGTGCCCTTGTAGACCGAGGGGTAGGAGGCGACGTCCCAGGGGTTGCCGCCGCCGGGGTGGACGATCGAGTCGATGGTGAACACGTTGCCGCCGCCGACGGTGATGACCTGCTCCGCGCCGCCCCAGGGGTTGGTCTGGACCTTGTACTCGTCGTCCCCGATGTTGATGGTCATCGTGGTGAAGCCGTCGACGGTGCCGCCGCCGGCGATGGGCTGGCCGAAGCCCGAGGGCGTGGGCGCCCCGGAGTCGGTGCCCGAAGACTCGCTCGAGCCCTCGCCGTCGTCGGTGCTGTCGCCGCTGCTGCTGCCGCCCTCGTCGGAGTTCGAGTCGCCGCCGTCGATGCTGGTCTCGCCGTCGAAGCCCGCCTCGTCGGTGTCGGGCCCATAGTTGTTGCAGGCAGGCGCGAGGGTCAGGAGGCCGGAGGCGACGACGGCGGATGAGACAGTGAGCGTGCGGCGAGACATGGCTAGAGAGGGGCTGAGGGCGCTGGAGATCCAGCGAGCGGTCCCAAAGTGGGGGCGGGGTCGGCAGAGTGGATGAAAAAAAGCTCGCCCCCAGGGAAGGGGGGAGCGCGCGATCGGGCCCGAAATGGCCACCAACGCCGTGTCTCGGGGCCCTGGACGCAGTTTGACCTTCGCCAGGGCCGCGCCTACCTTCGACGCGCACCGTGCCCGACCTCGATCCGAGCTTTCTGATCTGCAGCGAGCGCTCCGGCTCCAACCTCCTGCGCTCGATCCTCAACGCGCACTCGCAGATCCACGCCCCCCAGCCCATCCACCTCGGGGCGTTTTGGGAGCGGGCCGGAGAGTTCGGCGATCTCGGCGAAGATCGCCGTTGGCGCGCGCTGCTCGGGGCCGTGGTCGACTTCCTGGGGGAGTGGCGGGGCTCCCTCGGCGCGGGCTTGCAATTCGAGCTCGACGGCCTCGCCGAGGCCCTGAGCGAGCGCAGCTTCGCGGCGATCTACGGGCACATCTACGGCGAGGCCCTCGCGCGCTCGGGCAAGGCGAAGCTGTTCATCAAGGAGAACCACACGGCCCAGCGCGCGCCGCTGTTCCTCGCCGCCCATCCCCAGGCGCGCTTCGTGCTGCAGATCCGAGACCCGCGCGACGTCGTGGCCTCGTGCAAGCGGATGACCCGCTACAAGTACGGCTCGGCCGAGGGCGCGACGGCGATGTGGCGCGCGGACCAGCGGGCGGCCCTCGAGCTCGCCGAGCGCCTGCCCGCCGAGCAGCTGTTCACGCTCCGCTACGAAGACCTGACGGCGAGCCCAGAGGCCGTGCTCTCGAAGCTGTGCGCCTTCCTGGGCGTGGACTACGAGGCCGGCATGCTCGAGTTTCACGGCAGCGAGGACGCGCGCCGGGCCGCCGACAACTCCGAGGCCTGGCGCAACCTCGCCCGCCCGCTCATGCGCGACAACAGCGGGCGTTACGCCCAGACCCTCACCCCCGAGGAAGTCGCGACGGTCGAGGCCGGGGCCGGAGCGCTCATGGCTCGGCTGGGCTACGCCGCGCAAGACCCGAGCCGCAGCCAGGCCGAGGCTGCTGGTGGAGACGCGAGCTTGCACCTCCAGCGCCTCGAAGACGGGTCGAGCGGGGCCTTGGTCCAGGCGGCCATCGACCGCCACCTGGGCCTGCTCGCGGGGGGCGGCCCGGGGTGAGCCGGCGTGCTTGAGCTGGGACCGCTCGAGTGGGCGGCCCTGCTGGTCACGGGGCTGTGCGCCGCGACCTTGTCCGGCGTCCTCGGCATGGGCGGCGGGGTGACCCTGCTCGGGGTCATGACCGCGATCTTGCCCGCGCCCGTGGTCGTGCCGCTCCACGGCGTCGTCCAGCTGGTGTCCAACTTCACGCGCATGCTCGGGCTGATCCGGCACGTGACCTGGAAGATCGTCGCCGTGTTCGCGCCGCCCCTGCTGCTGGGCGTGGGCGGGGCCACGGCGCTGTGGTCTGGGGACAAGCTCAGCTACCTGCGCCCGGTCGTGGGCGTGTTGCTGATCGCCTTTTTGATCGTGCGCCGAAAGGCCCCCAGCCTGCGCGAGCCGCCGCTGTGGACCTACGCCCTGCTCGGCCTCGTCGCGGGCTTCGCCAGCGTGTGGATCGGCGCCGTCGGACCGCTCTTGGCCCCCTTCTTTTTGCGCGACGACTTCGAGTCCAAGGACGTCATCGCGACCAAGGCCGCGTGCATCTCGCTGACCCACGTGCTCAAGATCCCGGCCTTCCTGGTCCTGGGCTTCGACTTCCTCGGCTACGGGCCGCTGCTGCTCGGGCTGATCGCCGTGGTCATCGTCGGGACGCTGATCGGCCGGGCGATCCTCGAGCGCGTCGATCGCGACTGGTTCGAGCGCGCCTTCGAGGTGCTGCTCGGGCTGCTGGCGGTGTGGCTGATCGTCGGCGTGTTCCTGTAGACGTCCGCGCGACCCGCCTCGATGGGGAGTGGACCTGGGGCCAGCACCTCTCCTCGATGTCTGGGCTGGGGTCGATCTGCGGTCCAGGGGCGCCGACGAGCGAGGCCGGCGCGGCGAGCCTTCGCTATGCTCTGAGGGCGACGCGAGGCGCCATGAGCCCACCCCCAGCCAACCCCGAAGGTCCCCTCTCCGACGCGAGCGAGCGTCAGCTCGAAGCCTTGGAGCGGCGCATCCGCGCGTGCATGCCCGCCGGAGGGCTGGCGGCGATCCCCAAGGACCTGACCCGGGAGGCCCTCACCAAAGTGCTCGCAGAGGCGGACGCGTTCGCGACCGGGCTGCCGCCGATGGAGCGCCTGGCCGCCAAGACCCGGCTGTTCGAGGCGCGGCGGCCCTTTTACCTCCACGCCATGGCCAAGCTCCAGCCCGCGGCGCGTCACCTCAAGGTCTTCGACACCAACAACTCGGGCACCCTCGAGCGCGAAGAGATCGCCTTCCACATGCAGGACTCCTTCGGCAAGACCGAGGCGGGGGCGCGCAAGTTCGCGGCGATGCTCTACTGGATGAAGCTCAAGCGCTGGCGCTCCGTGACCATCTCCAAGTGCTGCGAGCTGGCCAAGCACGCCAGCGGCTCGGGCAACTGGAAGCTCGACGGGAGCCTCGACGAGGCGCGCCTGGCCGAGAACCTGCGCTTTTTGTCCGAGCACCCCGACCCCTTCAGCAGCAAGGCCCTCGACGCGCTGATCGAGCTCAACACCTCGAGCGAGCGCAACCCGGGGGCGAGCTGGCTGTCCCGGCGCATGGGCCAGCGCATCGCCAAGGGCGAGTACCTGCTCGCGTGGACCATGGCCGGGGTCGAGCGCGAGGACGGCGAGCTGGTCATCTCCGAGCCCATCTACCTGATGAACATCGAGGGCACGCTGATGGGCATGCTGCTCAACCCGCGGCAGGAGGCGACGGTGGTGATGCGCTGGCGAGACGACGGCGAGCTGCGCATGGCCTGAGTGGGCGCCTACACGCTCTCGAGGGCTTCAGATCGGCACGAACAGCCGGGCGAAGCGCTCGCGGGCGGTGATGCGCTGGGCGTCGAAGTAGGCCTGGGCGCGGGCGCGGGCGTCCTCGCCTTGGCGCCCGCTTTGGCGCTCGGCTCGGCGCAGGTCGAGGGCCGCGAGGTGGCCGCGCATGCCGGCGGCTTCGAAGGCCTCCGCGGCCGAGTTCCACAGCTCGAGCACCCGCGCTTGCTGCCCGCGGCTCGAGCAGAGCGCGGCCTCGATGACGTCGGCCTGCCCGCGGTACATCGCCCGGGGGCTGGAGCGCAGGACCTTGGCGTCGGCGAGGGCCCGGGCCTGGAGGGTCGCGCGCTCGGAGTCCGAGGCCTCGGCGAGGGCGGCCGCGCAGGTCCGCCCGTGGAGCTCGACGAGGGACATGCGCACGAGCTCGAACATGTCGAGGCGCCAGCGCTTGCTCTCGACCTGCGCGCGCTCGCAAGCCTCGAGCGCGGCCCGGTACTCCCCCCGACACAGCATCCGCGCGATGTCGGCGAGGGTGACGTGGAAGTGCGGCAGGCTGTAGTGGGCCGTGTCCCAGCGCCGGGCTCGCTCGAGCATGGAGCGGATCCCGCGGTCCTCGTCGGTGGGGTCGAGGACCAGGCGCGCGACGCCGACCATGGCCGAGAGGATGGCGTCTTCGCGCTGCAGCCCGAGCTCCTGGGTCAGCTGCATCCACGGCGCCGCGCGGGTGTCGAGCTCGCGGTACTGGCCGAGGGTGACCAGGGTGTAGCTGTAGCGGCTCGCCGAGACCCCGCGGATGTACTGCACGCCCGGGGCGCCCTCGAGGCCGTCGATGAGCCGGGGCCAGCGCTCGGCGACCTCGCGCCACTCGTGGCGCAGGGTCATGCAAAAGTACTCGGTGTAGTCGATCGCGGCCTCGAACTGTGGCGAGTCCTGGTTGGCGATGAGCTCGCGCGCGGTCTGGATGTGCGCGCGGCTGGTCGCCTCGTTGCCCCGGGACAGCTGGATGACGGCCTCGTAGGTGAAGCCTCGGCTCAGCCGCGCGGGCTCGCCGGTGTCGAGGGCCAGCTGGAAGTAGCGGGCGTGGAACATCACCGCGAGCAGGGTCTCCTCGTGGGTCAGCCCGGTGTAGGTCGAGAGCAGGGTGTCGAGGTGCTCGAGGCGCTCGGGAGGGACGGCGTCGGCGGGCCGCGGGGTGTAGCGGAGGCCGCGCAGGCGCAGCCGGAGGCGACGCCACAGCAGCAAGAGCACGCTGCCCAGGCGCGAGCGCGGCACGGTCTCGCCGAGCTTGGCGAAGGTCGGGGCGAGCTGCTCGAGGCCCTCGGGCACCCGACCGGTCTGGATGTAGAGCTGGCCGGCCTGCTCGCGGTAGGCCGAGGCCTGCTCGGGCTCGCTGTCCTCGGCCATGCGCAGCAGCACCTCGACGGCCTCGCGAGCTCGGCCGGCGTTGACGAGCTGCTCGCTCAGCTGGCGCTCGATGGCCCGGCGCTGCTCGGCCTCGCTCGCCCCGCCAGAGGCGTGGATGAGCGTCAGGGCGCGCTGAAATAAAGACGCGGACAGGCTGAAGGCCAGCGCCTCGCCGGCGGCCTCGCCCGCGCGCGCGTAGGCCTGGATCGCCTCGGCGTGGGCGCCCGCGAGCTCGAGGTGGTGGGCGATGGCGTCGAGGCGAGCGCCCTCCATGGAGCGCTGCGCGTCCGCGATGGACTGGTGCATGGTCTGGAGCTCGGCGCCCTCGAACTCCGACAGCACCACCTCGGGGATGCTGTGGTGGGCGAGCTCGACGTGGTCCCGGTCCTCGCGGCGCAGCAAGGTCGCGTGGACGAGGGCGTCGAGCTCGGCGTCGATGGCCCCCTCGACGCACGCGCTCAGCAGCGTCGGCGAGCTGCGCCCGTCGCAAGCGGCGGTGATCGCCAGCAGCTGGCGCTGGCGGGGGGGCAGGGCCAGGACCCGCCGGATGACCATCTGCGTGACGCTCTCGCCCGGGGGCGCGCCCTCGAGGTCGTCGAGGATCAGCTGGCTCAGGTGGAAGGTGTCGCCCCGGGCCCGCTCGACGTAGCCGTCGAGGCGGGCGCGCTGCTGCTCGGGGGACAGGCCGTCGAGGCGCTCACCGACGAGGGCGCGGGCCAGCGCGATGGCTTCCTCGGCCGGCAGGGGCGGGAGCTCGAGGACCTGCGCGCCGCTGTGGGCGAGCTCGGCGGCCTGCTCGAGCTGCTCGAGGGCCTCGCTGGGGACCGAGGGGTCGTAGCTGACGACCAGCAGCACCCGGGGGCTGTCCGTGGAGTGGAACAGCTCCGTGAGCAGCTGGGCGCCGTCGCGCTCGGCCCAGTGGAAGTCCTCGATGCACACGACCACGGCGAACTGCTCCGCCGCGCGCACGAGGACCTCGCGCAGGGCCGCGACCCCGAAGGCGCGCAGCTCGTTCTTCTCCGCGCCGTAGAGCGGCAGGCGATCGGGGATCCACACGCTGTTGAGCACGGGGAACATCTGCAGCAAGGGCGCGACGCTGGTCGGCTCGAGGGACTGGCGCAGGGCCTCGCTGGCGTTGCACAGCTGCAGGGTCAGGGCGTCGACGATCTGATCGATGCCCTTGTAGGGCACGGACTCGCGCGCGTGGCAGCGCCCGCGCAGCAGCATCGTGGGCTGCCCTGGATCTTCGCCTTCGCGTTCGCGCAGTTCGTCGAAGAAGTGGTCGAGCAGCGCGCCCTTGACCGGGTCCTGGCCGTGGCGCAGGTGGAGCTGGACGGGGCCCTGGGGCAGGCGGGCGAAGGCCTCGCCGAGGCCCTCGAGCACGCGCTCGCGGCTGGCCAGGCCCAGGGCGTAGCGCGCGGCCGCGGTCGGCGAGGAGTTGGCGGCCTCGGGGGAGTCCGCGTCGCCGTCGAGGATGGCGAACAGCTCGCTGGCCGTGGGCCGCTCGCCGGGGTCGCGGCTGAGCAAGCGCGCGCACAAGCTGGCCAGATCCGCGGGCACCCGAGGCACGAGCGCGGCGACGTCGGGCGCGTCCTTTTGCTGCTTGTCGGTGAGCATGTCGAGGGGCGAGCCCATGAAGGGCAGCCGGCCCGAGAGGCACAGGTAGAGCATCACCCCGATGGCGTAGATGTCCGCCGGCTTGTCCGCGCGGTCGCGGGCGGCGTGCTCCGGCGCGATGTAGGCCGGCGTCCCCATGAGCACGCCCCGAGGGCTGAGGGTCATGGCGTGGGACTCGCGGTCCGAGATCAGCCCGAAGTCGAGGATCACCACCCGGCCCTCCTGGGTCACGAGCACGTTCGAGGGCTTGAGGTCCCGGTGCACGCACTCGTTGGCGTGCAGGTGGCGGACGCCGGCCACGAGCTGGCGCAAGGCCCGGCGCAGGCGGATCAGGTTGGGCAGCTCGGAGTCCCGCGCCCGGCCGCGGACGTACTTGTGAAAGTGACGCCCGTCGAGGAGCTCCATGGTGAAGAAGGCCCGGGAATTCTCGAGCACGACCAGCTCGTGGAGGTGCACGAGGTTCTCGTGGCGGACGTCGGCGAGCACGCGAAACTCCCGCTTGAAGCGGTGCAGGCTGTTGCCGCGGTCGTGGCCGAGCCACTTGAGCGCGACGAGCTCGCCGCCCTCGCCGTCCGCCCCGTCTTCGACGTTGCGCGCGATGAAGACCTGGCCCATCCCGCCGGAGCCGACGCGCTCGAGCAGCTCGTAAGCGCCCACCCGGACCCCGTCGCTGGGCCCCTCGAGCATGCCGACGCCGCTGGGCGAGGGGTGCGCGGTGTAGGTCGCGTCGTCGCCTTCCCCGTAGTGGGTGTAGGTCTCGTCTTCGTTGGAGGGGCTCGTCGACATCGCGCCGTTGGGGGCGTCGTCCGCCGGGTCGGGATGGGCTGGGGGTGCTCAACCATGCCATAGCTCCCCCGCTGCCCGAGGCCAAAGACCCGCGGGGATGCGACCGCCCCCTCGCGCGCAGCCCTACCGCAGCGCGCTCGACCCCGAGAGCCGCGCGCTCACCCCTACAAGCCCTGCAACACCTTGCGCAGCTCGGCCTCGTCCTCGGCGAAGGCGAGCAGGCGGTCGCCGGCGTCGAGGCGCTGGCTCAGGGGCGGGTTCACGCTCAGCCGGCGGCTGAGCTCGGCCTGGGGCGAGCTCCCGTCGAGGTCGGCGGCGGCGTAGGCCTGGCCCGCGCCGCCCCCGTGGGCGTGGTAGAGGCCGATGGGCACGATGCCCGAGCGCGACTTGGCGCTGAACAGCAAGCGCCGGAGCTCTCGCCAGGTCTTGCCGTGGACGCTCGCCGGCAGGGGCAGGGTGTAGAGCTCGGAGTGCTCGTCGCGGAAGGTGACGATGTCGTTGAACACGTCGCCGAACTGCGGGTCGAGGCAGGCGTTGGCGAGCCACGCGTCGGCGTGCTCGCGGGCCGGGACGGGCATCAGCCAGCGCTCGAAGGGGTCGTAGAGCCCGTCGGCGTCGTCGTCTCCCGCTTCGACCAGGGTCACCGGGACCTGGGCGCCGCCCTCGACCGCGTCGCCGGCGATGGTCGGAGATTGCACGCTCGGGGCCAGGCCCAGCTGGGCGCGCTTCATGGTCTCGGTCCGGGCCTGGGGGTCGAGGCGCACGCAGGCGTGGTGCACGGCTCGAGCGACGCGCAGGGGGTGGTAGCTGCCCTGGAGCACGAGCACGCGGGCGGCCCGGGGCAGGCGCAGCTCGACGAGGTCCTCGGGCACCTCGGGGTTGAGCTCGTAGAGGGTCAGGCCGCGGACGCGCCGGAGCTGGGCGCGGACGCGGGCGGGCAGGGCCTCGGAGATGACCACGTGGATCGAGCGCTGGCGCCGGGGCCCTGGGCTGCGCAGCACCCGGATCAGCTGGAGCATCTCCTCGCGGAAGTTGAGGATCACGATGTGATTGCGGGTGCGCCGAAACAGGCGCATCTGGTCCCGCGACAGGATCGAGGTCAGCGCCGCCGTGAACCACGCCAGCAGGCCCAAGCCGGCGACCGTCGCCGCCACGCCGATCACCCGGGCCTGCGAGGTCTTGAGCGACTCGCTGTCGAAGTTGCCCGTGGCGAACATGTTCATCTCCCAAAAGGAGTCGTTGAGCGTGCGCACCCGGGCGTTGCTGTCGTGCTCGATGTTCCAGACCGCGAGCGTGGCCAGGCCGACGATGAGCAGGAAGCCGACGAAGGGCACGAGGGGGTTGGACAGCTGGCCCTCGAGGTTGCCCGAGAGCTGGTTGCCGATCAGCCCGCGCCGGCGCAGGTAGCTGCGCAGCATGGCGCCCAGGCCCAGGGCGAGGGCCAGGCCCACGGCGATCAGGCTCCACTCGATCAGGTAGCCGCGCCGCTCGGCCCACTGCGCGCCGGCGTGCAGGGGCACGGGCTCGCGCTCGGCGAAGCCGCGGAAGCGGACGTCGATGGCCACGCGCTCGCTGGGGTGCTGCTCGAGCCAGCGCAGGCCGTCGATGAGCTGCCCGGCCTGCTCGGAGCTGAGGGCGTCGACGGCCTCACCGCCTGACTCCGGCGGACGCCGGGCGGTCAGGACCACGGTGCTCACGCACACCGTGGGCACGCCGAAGTTCTGTCCGGGGTAGGCGTTGGCGTCGATCTGGCACACGCGGTAGTAGGGGAAGCCGTCGATCAGCCGCTCGATGATGCTGTCGGGCAGGGCGTTGAGCCCCGCGCTGCCCGTGGCCAGCAGCCCCTCGATCTTGCGGCTGCCGACCTTGGTGGTGCGCAGCATCACCAGCAGCTCGCCCCGGCGCATGACCGCCATGGACGAGGCGTTGCTGATGTCGAGGGCGTTGACGTCGTCGAGGGTCAACCCGGCGGCGCCGAGGATGACCTTGGAGGTCTCCATGCTGCCCGAGCCGCGCTGGCCCAGGAAGACGGGGTGCTCGCCGAGGGCCGAGAAGTCCTCGAGGCGGACGGGGCGGTGGACGATGAGGTGGGCCGCGGCGTCGTCGATGGCCGCGATCAGCTGCAGCTCGACGCCCGCGAGCTCGCTGGCGTGAGCCCACACATCCACCCGCTGTCGCGGCTCTCGTCGTCTGCTCGACCCCCGTGCGCGCGGCCGCGTTGGCGGCGTGTAGGCCTCGGCCGCGACGGCGTACTGGACCAGGGCGGCGTCGAGCTCCCCGCGGGCGAGCTTGCGGACGTTGTCGCAAGAGCCCCCGGTGGTCCGCACGTCCAGGCGAAAGTCGGCGTCGACGTGGTCGAGGGCCTCGGCGATGGCCCTGGCGGTGACCGTGAACGCGCCGGCCTCGCTGCTGCCGCCGAAGCGGATCGTGCCGGGCTCGCGGGCGCGGGCCTCGATGTCGCGCTGCTCGGCGCCGGGGTGCAGGGGCACGGGGGTGCGCTCGGCGAAGTCCTGCCAGCGCAGCGGCCCGACCTCGCCGGCTTTCTCGAGCCCCTCGAGGCCCTCGATGAGGGTCAGCGCGTCCGCGGTGGTGAGCGCGTCCGCGCCCTTGCGCCGCGCCGTCAACACCACGGTGCTCACGCACACGGTGGCCACGTCGGCGCTCTGCCCGGGGTAGCTGCGCGCCGGGATGGTGCACACGCGGTAGTAGGGGAAGCCGTCGCTGAGCCGCTCGATGACGCTGTCGGGGAGGGGGTTGAGGGCGGCCATGCCCGTGCCGAGCAGGGCCTCGACGGAGCGGGTCCCGACCTTGGTGGTGCGCAGCAGCAAGAGCAGCTCGCCCTCGGCCATGGCGGTCATCGCCGCCCCGTTCTTCATGTCGAGGGCGTTGACGTCGTCGAGGCTCAGGCCGGCGGCGCCGAGCAGGATCTTGGAGGTCTCCATGCTGCCCGAGCCGTGCTGGCCGACGAAGATCGGGCGCTCGCCCAGGCTGGTCAGCGCGTCGAGGCGGACGGGCCGGCGCAGCAGCAGGTGGGCGGCGGACTCCTCGACGGCCGCGATGAGCTGCAGCTCGACGCCCGCGAGCTCCTCGGGCCGCAGGCCGCACATCCACCCGCTCGCCTGGGCGCTGGTTTCGGCCTCATCCCCGCGCGCTTCCAGGGTGCGCGCGGCGGCGAAGGCTTCGGCGGCGACGTCGTACTTGACCAGGGCGGCGTCGAGCTCCCCGCGGGCGAGCTTGCGGACGTTGTCGCAGGATCCGGCGGTGGTCTGGACGTCGAGCTCGAGGGTGCCGTCGAGCTCGGCGTCGAGGGCCCTGGCGGTGGTCGTGAACCGCCCGCTCTCGCTGCCCGCGCCAAAGCGCAGGGGCTCGCCCGCGCGCGCGGGCGCGGCGAGCAGCAGGGCGACGAGCAGGACCGCGAGGGCCGGGAGCAGGCGCAGGCGAGCGATCACGGGCGGGTCCTGGGGCTGGGGGCGGGCGCGCTGACCAGGGCGACGAGGCCGAGGACGTCGCGCAGGGGGGTGCTCGGGCCGGGGTTGATGTGCACGCCGCTGCCCTCGATGCCCGGGCCGAGCTCGGGCGGGCGCGCGACCCCGATGATCGTCATCGGCTGCCCGAGCTCGTCGAGCTCGAGCTCGAGGGCGGCCTCGGCGAAGCTGCCCTGGCGCAGGGCCTCGGGCACGGCGATGGTCTGGATGCGCTGGCGCCCGCGCAGCAGGCCGAGGATGAACTGAAACACGCCCAGGTCGATGCATGCCTGGCCGAGCAGGGCCGCGCGCAGGTGCCCCGAGTAGAACACCGTGGCCACGCCCAGGCCGACGAACTCGAAGGCCGCCTCGGGGTCCTCGACCTCGACGAGGACGTTGGGCACGGCTCCCTCGCAGGCCCGGCGCAGCGCCGCGCAGGTCCGCCGGGAGATCGAGTCGGGCTCGCTCTCGTCGAGGTGGGGCAAGACGATGACCGCCCGGGCCTGGGCGACGTTCAGGCGGACCCGCATCCACTCGACGAGCTCCGCGAAGCTCGAGCGCATGGGCACGGCGAGGCGGCGGCGCTCGAGGGCGCCGGGCGGGACGGCCGGCAGGGCTTCGCCTTCGCCCTCGCCGCGCTCGGACACCACGCAGGTGATGCGCTCGACGCCCGCGGGCTGCAGCGCGCGATCGAGGGCGTCGAGCAGGCCCGCGTTGGACGGGGCCCAGTTGATGATGACGACGCCGGGGCCATCACCCGGCGGGGCCTCGGGAGCGCTGGATGGATCGACCACTCACCCGCGAGCGTGCCGAGCCCGCTCGCGGGGTGTCAAGGACTACCGGGGACGATCAGGGGATGGACTAGTCAACTACCAGGGGACCTCGTCGACGCAGGCCACGGGGACCCAGGGCGCCGCGAGGTTGTTGCAGTTGTGGGGCAGGTCGCCGATCAGCGTCGCGTGGCCGTCCTCGGGGTTGAGGGCGTACAGGCGCGAGGAGCCGCCGGCGTTGGTGCAGAAGTAGAGCTCCTCGGTCTGCGGGTGCCACTCGATCCCCACGGAGTCGATGGGCGTGTCGATGAGCGCCAGGGGCGTGGCCACGCCGGTGATCGGGTCGACGTCGTAGACCGAGTTGCTCAGATCGTTGATGGCGTAGAGGCCGGAGATGGGCGTCGCCCAGGTCGTGCCCGAGTAGTGGAAGTCCTCGCCGAGGGGCCCGACCTCCGTGCCCGCGCCGGTCATCGTGCTCAAGGTGATCAGCACGTCCGCGCTCGTGCTCACACCGTAGAGGGACTGGAGCTCGATGCCGTTGGCCGTGATCCCGGGGATCGAGCCGAAGTTGGTCGGGCCCACGGTCTCCCACTCGCAGGTGCAGGGGTCGATGATGTCGAGGGTCTGGTTGGAGTTGTTCGAGCCGTAGAGCACGCCGTCGAGGCCGAAGGTGCTCGAGGGGTAGCCCGCGTTGGTGTCCATGGTGCACAGCGCGACGGTCGAGGCGTCGGCGAGGTTGATCTTGAGCAGCTGCTTGGTCTGGTTGTTGACGCTCAGCAGCCACGGCTCGACGGGCTCGCCGGTCGTGCTCTCGTCGGTGTCGCCGTCGCCGGTTGTGTCGGTGTCGCCGTCGCCGGTTGTGTCGGTGTCGCCGTCGCCGGTGGTGTCGGTGTCACCGTCGCCGGTGGTGTCGGTGTCCGTTCCAGTCGAGGTGTCGGTGTCCGTTCCAGTCGAGGTGTCGGTGTCCGTTCCAGTCGAGGTGTCGGTGTCCGTCCCCGTCCCGGAGTCCGTATCGGTGTCGGTCGTCCCGTTGGTCGTCGAGGCCTCCGTGCCCACGTCGTCCTCGGCCTCGTCCGAAGCGCCGTCAGCCTCGTCCGCCGTCCCGCCGTTGTCCGCCGCGTCTCCGCCGCTGTCCGTGCCGCCGTCGTCGCTGCAGCCCAGGAACAGCAGAGCCGCCACGGGCACCGCCCAACGCATCTCGCATCGCATTGCCATCCAGTGAATTCAGCATGAGCCGAACTACCAAATCAACAGCGCTGTCGTATTTTTCGTCCAGGAACGTGGAAACTGGCGAAGCTGCCGCAGAGCTTCGCCATCAGCGTTTTGGAGCCTCGTTCACGGGACGACGGGCAGTGCTCGGGGATGGGGCAGGCACTCGCTAACGAGCGCTTGTGTGGCGTCGACCCAGCTCGGGTGGGCGTTGAGGGAGGGGATCAGCCGAAGCTCTTTTCCGCCCGCCGCCTTGAAGTCCTCGACGGCCCGCATGCCGATCTCCTCGAGGGTCTCGAGGCAGTCGGCGACGAAGGCCGGGCAGTAGACCGCGAGCTTCTCGACCCCGGACTTGGCGAGCTCGACGAGGACCTCGTCGGTGTAGGGGCGGATCCACGGCGTGCGGCCGAGGCGGGACTGGAAGCTCACCGACCACTGCAGCCCCGCTTTGAAGTCCGTGTCTCCGCTGCCGTCGCCCTCGCCGAGCTCGAGGGTGTCGGCGAGCAGGCGCGCGGTCTCGTAGCACTGGGCCCGGTAGCAGTTGCGGTTGCCGGCGTGGATCGACGCGCAGCACTGCGGCTTGGGCAGGCACTGGCCCGGATCGGCGCTGCGGATCACCTGGCGCTCGGGCAAGCCATGAAAGGAGAACAGCACGTGGTCCGGCTGGAAGTCGTCGAGCACCGGGCGGCCGACGGCGGCGAAGGCCTCGATGAAGGCCGGGTGATCGTAAAAGGCCGGCACGATGGTCACGTAGGGCGTGTTCCACAGCTTGCCGGCCTCGGCGTAGATCTTCTCCACGGCCGAGCCCGTCGAGCTCGAGGCGTAGTGGGGGAAGAGCGGGAAGGCCACGATGCGGTCGCAGCCCTGGGCGCGCAGGCGCTCGAGGCCCGAGGCGATCGAGGGGTTGCCGTAGCGCATCGCCAGCTCGATGGGGTGCTCGTCGATGCGCGCGCGCAGGGCCTCGGTCAGCGCCTGGCCGTGGACCAGCAGGGGGGAGCCGGCCTCGGTCCACACCTCGCGGTACGCCGCCGCGCTCTTGGCTGGGCGCGTGGGCAAGATGATCAGGTTGAGCAGCAGCCACCGGGCGACGGGGTTGATGTCGATGACCCGGGGATCCGACAAGAACTCCCGGAGGTAGCGGCGCACCGGCCCGGCCTCGGGGGCGTCGGGGGTGCCGAGGTTGACCAGGAGGATGCCCGTGCGGTGGAGTTCGGCGGTCAAGGCCGGGCAACTTTGGCCCGCGTGAGCGGCGGCTGCAAGCCGCGGACCTCCCTGCACGCCCTGCCTACTCGCAGAGAACCGTGTTACACCGGGGCATGGCGACTCTCGCGGGAAAGACCCTGTTCATCACTGGCGCGAGCCGAGGCATCGGCAAGGCCATCGCTCTGCGCGCGGCCCGGGACGGGGCCAAGGTCGTGATCGCGGCCAAGACCGCCGAGCCCCACCCCAAGCTCGAGGGCACGATCTTCACCGCGGCCAAGGAGATCGAGGAGGCCGGCGGCGAGGCCCTGCCCGTGGTCGTCGACGTGCGCTCCGAGGACGCCGTCAAGGCGGCGGTGGCCAAGGGCGTCGAGGCCTTCGGCGGCCTCGACATCCTGATCAACAACGCCTCGGCGATCATGCTCACCGGGACCCTGGCCACGCCCATGAAGCGCTTTGACCTGATGCACCAGGTCAACGCCCGCGGGACCTACCTGTGCTCCCAGGCCTGCCTGCCCCACCTGCTGAAGGCCGAGAACCCGCACATCCTCAACATCTCGCCGCCGCTGAACATGAACCCGCGGTGGTTTCGGGACCACGTCGCCTACACCATGGCCAAGTACGGCATGAGCATGTGCGTGCTCGGCATGGCCGAGGAGTTCAAGCGCAAGGGCGTGGGCGTCAACGCCCTGTGGCCGCGGACCTCCATCGCCACCGCGGCCGTCAAGAACCTGCTCGGCGGCGACGCCATGATGCAGCGCTCGCGGACCACCGACATCATGTCGGACGCGGCCCACATCATCCTCACGCGGGCGGCCAAGGGCTGCACCGGCAATTTTTTCCTCGACGACGAGGTGCTGGCCGCCGAGGGCATCACCGACCTCGATCGCTACGCCGTCGACCCCTCGCAGAAGCTGATCATCGACTTCTTCCTCGACGAGGCCGACGCGGCCAACGGCGCGGACTCGCCGGTCTGAGCCCATGGCTACCATCCTGATCGTCGGAGCCAACCGCGGCATCGGCCTCGAGCTCGCGCGCCTCGCCAGCGCTCGGGGGGACGAGGTCATCGCCGCTTGTCGCAAGCCGTCCGCGGCCCTCGAGGCCCTCGGCGTGCGCATCGAGGCGGGCGTCGAGGTCGACTCGAGCGAGAGCGTCGCGGCGCTCTCCGATCGCCTCGGGGAGCTCGAGCTCGACGTGCTGCTGCACAACGCCGGGATCCTCCGGCGCACGACCCTCGGGGAGCTCGACTTTGACAGCATCCGCGAGCAGTTCGAGGTCAACGCCATGGGGCCGCTGCGCGTGGTCGAGGGGCTGCTCGGGCACCTGCGCGAGGGGTCGAAGGTAGCGATCGTGACCAGCCGGATGGGCTCGTTGGCGGACAACACCTCGGGCGGGAGCTACGGCTATCGGATGTCGAAGGCGGCGGTGAACATGGCGGCGGTGTCTCTGAGCCACGACTTGCGTGGGCGGGGGATCGCGGTCGGGTTGTTGCACCCGGGGTGGGTGAAGACCGACATGACCGGCGGGACGGGGCACATCGACGCGGAGACCTCGGCTCGGGGGTTGCTGGCGCGGGTGGATGGGCTGAACCTCGAGCGCTCGGGGGGCTTTTGGCATCAAGACGGGTCCGAGCTGCCCTGGTAGAGGCCGGACCCCGAGCGCCCTCGGGCCACCTCGCGGCGGCCTTCCATTAACCAGTGCCGGCGAAGTCGGTGGTTTTGACACGCCCGAACAAATTTCTGGCGTGACGTTGCGAAGCGGGCCGGCTCGCCTGCGGCGTTGAACGCCGCGGGCGTCGTGCAATACTGCTGACATGAATGTGTCGCTGGAGTTCGCAGGTAATCGATCTATGGGCATTCATTTCCCATATGAGCGGCTGTTTACACGTCGTCACATTCGACTAGACATTGAGCTGCGGCGGCTACCCTCGCTCTTTTACAATTACGCCGAAGATACGCTCTATCACCACAGCGCGCTCGGGGATGTGTTCGAGCGCCGCCTGGGCGCGCGGACCCTCTACCTGTGCCACCCCCGCTTGGTCGAGCAGGTCCTCGTCCACCGGGCGGGGCAGTTCAGGAAGGGGCGGGGCTACGAGGCGGTCCGCGGCGTCCTGGGCGAGGGGGTGTTCGCGAGCAACGGCGAGACCTGGTCCCGCCAGCGCCGCCTGCTCGACCCCGAGTTCTCGACCGCGCGGCTCGAGTCCCAGCTGCCCGCCCTCCACGAGGAGCTGGACGGCCTGACCGCGCGCTGGTGGGGGACGGCGATGTGCAACGTCCCCCTGCCCCTGGAGCGGGCCGTGGGCGAGTTCAGCCTCCGGCTGCTGGGCGCCACGATGCTCCAGTCCTCGGTCGGAGACAGCTTCGAGCTCATCGCCCGCTGCATGCGCGCGAGCCTGGAGCAGAGCACGAGGCGGCTGCTGAGCGGCGGGCTGCTCCAGCCGTGGATGCCGACGCCCGGGAACATCCGCGCGCGCAGGGCCGAGCGCCAGATGAGCGGGGCGATCGATCAGCTCATCGCGGAGGCGCGCACGCGGCCGGAGGCCCAGCCTGAGCCCGGCGGCGGCCGAGCTCAGCGCCCCGACAGCCAGGGTCGTTGCCCCTTTGGCTTTGATCGCGCGGGCAGCCCCGAGCCCGCCGCCGACGAGGGACGGCGGGGCCTCCTCGAGGCGATGCTGACGGAGCCCGACCCGCGCACGGGCGAGGCCATGAGCGACTCGCAGCTCCAGGCGCTGTGCCGCTCGCTGATGTTCGCGGGGCACGGGACGATCGCCCTGACGATCACGTGGGCGCTGATGTGCGCGCTCGAAGACCCCGCGGTCGAGGCGAAGATCGTGGCCGAGGTCCGCCGGGTGCTGGCCGGCCGCCTTCCCACCCTCGAAGACATCTCCAGGCTGGTCTACACGCGCCAGGTCATCCTCGAGACCCTGCGGCTGTTTCCGCCGATCCCGGCGGTCTCTCGCGAGGCGCGGGTCTCCGGCCGTGTCCTCGGCGTGGACGTCCGCGAGGGCGAGATGGTCACGATCCCCGTCTACGTGCTCCATCGCCATCGCCAGTTCTGGCGAGACCCCGAGCGCTTCGACCCCGAGCGCTGGGGCCCCGAGCGACCAGCGCCTGACCCCTTCGCGTACATGCCCTTTTTGCGCGGCGAACGCTCCTGCCCCGCGGACTCGCTGGCGATCCTCACCTCGGTCGCGTGCCTTGCGACGATCATCGATCGCTTCGAGCTGCGCAGGCTCGCGGCCGGCCCCCTTCGCGCGCGCGCGCGAATCTGTCTGCATCCCGACCCTTCTCCGCGGGTGCAGGTGTACCCCCGATCACGCTAGCGCCGCGTGTCCGAAGACCGCGCTGGGTCTGGACCGGCACTGGAACCCGAATGGCTGCGTCGCCGCTCCTGGCGGTGGGGTCGGACGGACCTTCGGACATAGGGGATTGGCGAGGCGATGACAGCAATGGAACAGGCAATGGAACAGGCAGTGGAACAGGCAATGGAACAGGCAATGGAACAGGCAATGGACTTCGACGATCGGACCGTCTTGCTGGTTGAGGACGACCGGAGCACGGCCACGTGGCTGCGGGCGACGCTCGAGAGCCGAGGGGCCACGGTCCTGTGGGCGAGATCCGTGGAGCAAGCGCGCGCCGAGGCTGCGCGGCACCGCCCCCAGCTCGCGCTCCTCGACGTCAGCGGGCTCGAGCTCGTCGTCGAGCTGCGCACGAGCGACGAGCCGTGCGCTGTGGTGGTGATGTCGGGCTCGCCAGGCTCCGCGCTGCCTCGGGCCGCGTCCGGGCTCGGGGTCGCGGAATTCTTGGACAAGCCGATCGGGCTCGAGCAGCTGGAGCGAGCCGTGCGTCTCGCGGATGAGCGCGCCGCGGTGCTGCGGCGGATCCTCGCCGCGCACGAGGGCGAGGTGGTCCAGGCGGAGATCGTCGCGTCGGTCGAGCGTCGGCTGGCGAAGGCGATGGACGAGGCGTCGGCCCAGACCTCGACCTCGTCGAGCCTGCGCATGGGGCTGTTGGCCTCGGAGTTCGGGCTGAGCGCCCGCCAGGCGCAGGCCATCGCGGGTGTCGCCGAGGGCCTGACCGACGCCGACATCGCCTCGGCGCTCAAGGTCTCCTACAGCCGCACGCGCCAGCTGCTCTCGGGGGCCTTCTCGAAGCTCGGCCTGCGGTCGCGCAACGAGTTCATCCGCTTCTTGTGGGAGCGCTCCCCGGTCGCCTCTAGCTGAGCGGGTTAGTCCCGCGTGCTCCCGCGCTCGAGGTGCTCGAGCAGCCAGTGCCGCCGCAGCGGCGCGAGCTCGTCGGCGTCGCTCTCGGGGATGGCGAAGCGCCAGCGCTGGTGCGGGTTGTCGACGGGCGCGAGCTCGAGCTCGACCAGGCGCTCGCGCCGAAACACGCTCAGTCGCACGGGCCCGTCGTCGCCAGCCTCGGCCAGGCGTGTGTTCGCCTCGTCGACGCTGCGGACCCGGGTGCCGGCGACGGCGATGGGCTCGTCGCCGAGCATGAGCCCCGCGCCGGCGGCCGGAGAGTCGGGCGCGACCAGCCGCACGCTGCTCCCCCCGCTCATCCCGGTCCACGGCGCGTCGCTCAGCTTCGAGGCGGTCACGTCAAAGCCGGCCTCAGCGACGAGCGCCGGGAGGGGCAGCTCCTCGGTCCCGAACACGTAGCGCTCGAAGAAGGGCCGCATGTCCTCGCCTGCTTCGGCCGAGGCCGCCGCGACGATGTCGTCGACGGTGATCGCCACCGTCTGGGTCTTGGGATCCCGGCGCGCCCACAGCCGGCGGAACAGGCCCTTGATGGAGCCCTCGCGGCCGCGCTCGCGGGCGCGCAGGCGCAGGGTCAGGTCCAGGCACACGCCGATGAGGTTGCCCTTTTCGTAGTAGCTGATGGCGGTCTCGGCGTAGTTCGCGGAGGGCTTGTAGCTCTTGATCCACGCGTCCCGCGACAGCTGGGCGATGGGCGTGTAGTTGCGCCCGGGCTTGCGCCGGTAGCTGGTCCAGGCCGTGCCCAGCTCGTCGAGGTAGCGCCGGGGCGAGATCAGGCCCGCACGCAGCATGGCCCGGGCCTCCATGGTCTCGGTGAAGCCCTCGTGGAACCACAGCAGCTCCGTGTAGTTCTCCCGGCTGTAGTCGAAGGGCCCGAGGACTTCGTCGTGGATGCGCTTGACGTTCCACAGGTGGAAGAACTCGTGGGCGATCAGCCGCTGGACCCGCTCGTAGCCGCGCTCGCTGTCGAAGATCCACGGGCGGACGATCATCGCGGTGCTGTCGAAGTGCTCGAGGCCGCCGCCGCCCGCGGGGTCGGCGACGAGCAGGAACACGTAGCGGTCGAAGGGCAGGCCGTTGAGGGTGCGGGCGAAGGCGCGGACGACCTGCTCGGCGTCCTGGGCCATGCGCGCGAGCTCGCCGTTGCTGCCGGCCGGGGCCGCGAACACGAACTCGAGCTGGGAGCCGGCGACCTCGAAGCGGGCGACCTGGGCGACCTCGGGGGCGGCGAGCAGGATCGGGCTGTCGGCGAGCTCGTCGAAGTCGACGGCGGTGTAGCGAGTCTGGGTCTGGGCTGAGGCCGCGTCGAGGGGCGTGTGCACGCTCCAGTCGGCGGGGGGCTGGACGGCGACGGTCGCGGGGCGCTCGGTCGCGCCAGGTTCGTAGACGAACACGCTGGTCCCGTTGAGCAGGGCGAAGCGATCGTCGACGTAGGAGGTGCGCACGCTCAGCTCGTCGGCGAACACGCGGTAGGACACGGTGAACGCGGCGCCCTCGTTGTCGACGACCCAGGTCTGCTTGTCCGTGCGCTGGACCGGGAGCGGGCGATCGCCCTCGACGCTGCGCGCCTCGAAGTCGTAGACGTGGCGGCCGAAGTCGCGGACGAGGTAGGAGCCCGGGGCCCACGCGGCCATGGCCAGGGTGGTCTGCTCGCCCGGGGCCTCGTCGAGGCGGGCGCGCACGTGGGCGTAGCGGGTCGCGGGCGCGGGCAGCTCGAGGGCGTAGGCGATGGCCGAGCGCCCGTGCTTTTGCTTGCGGGGGCGCTTGGCCTCGGCGACGCCGGGCAGCAGGGTGAGGGCCAGGAGCGCGAGGGCGGGGGCGAGGGCGGCGAGCGAGGCCCAAAAAAGGCGCGCCCGCCAGCCGAGGGCTGGGGGCGCGCAGGGGGGGACGGGACCGGGGGGAGCCGAAGGCGAGGCGGAGGGGGAGGCTCGGTGCGCGGCGCGGACCATGGCGCCGACAGTAGCGTCCCCCGCCGGGGCTCACCAGATGGCGAGCAGGAAGTCCATGAACGAGGCCTCGGCGTCGTCGCCCTCCTCGGGGTGGTACTCCGCGCGACCGCCGAGCTTGCCCGACATCGCGGGGAGCTGGGCCTCCTCGTCGTAGCTGAAGCGCAGGGCGAGCTCGGCCTCGAACAGGTCGGGGTCCGCGGGCTCGACGGAGGCGATGGCCAGGCCGCCGGTCAGCGCGTCGAGGTCGAGGGGCTGGACGATCATGCCGTCGCCGAGGCTCTCGTCGCCGGGGTCGATCTCGGCGAAGATCACCGCGTCGAACTTCTCTTGGAGCAGGTCGTCGTCGGTCACGACGTAGAGCTCCACGTCGGCCTCGAGGCGCTCGCGGCAGTCGAGCTCGGCCCCGGCCTCGATCGCGGCCTCGTTGGGCTCGGACACGATGTAGCGCAGCTCGCCCTCGGCGTACTCGACGGCCAGGGCCATCTGGGCCTCCTCGGCCGGCGGCTGGATGTCGACCTTGAGCTCGCCGTCCTGAGGCATGTAGGCGACGGTCGCCATGTAGGGGTGGGCGAAGCGCTCGATCAGCAGGCCGCCCGCGTAGCCCTCGGGGCTCGCCGCCTCCGGCCCGGCCAGGACGAAGGCCGTGTCCTCGCAGGCGGGCACGCTCTCTTCGCCGGCCTCCTCGCCCTCTTCCTCACCCTCTTCTTCGGCCTCCTCTTCGCCGGCCTCTTCGGTGCCGACCTCCTCCTCGGCGCCGGGGTCATCATCGTCGGTGCAGGCGACGGTGAGCGAGGACAGCGAGGCGAGGACGAGCGCGGAAATGAAAGCGTTGCGACGGGGGAGCTTGGGAAGCGAAAGCATGCTCGAAGCATGAGCACGGCTCTTCGGCGGCGCCACGATGACAAATTTGCCCGGACCGCAGATTCTCGATGCAGCGCCGATATCCGCGGGCCCTGGGGAACTTCGCCACGGATGTCAGAGGGCTGGTGGCACGATTGTCATGGTCACAGCGCGGCGCTCCCAGGAACGCGCACGTCGACGCGCGTGCTTTCGTTCAGGAGGGCTTCCCCCGATCGTGATCCGAAGGGCGCGACGCGAAGGCCCCGGAGCGCGGCGCGACTCCGGGGCCTTTGTTTGGTTCAGAACTTTCTCGACCCGCGGCGATCGAGATCACGAACGCGGGCTCACTCGGCCGCGTCCTCGTCGTCCTTGGGGCGCTCCTCGTCGAGCATCAGGCGCAGCCACCCCTCGTGGATCTGCAGGGGCTCGGTCGGCAGCACGGCGGTGTCGGGCAGGGTGCCGACCTCGGTGATCGACCAGCCGTCGGCGCCGGCGGCCGGGCGCTCGCGTCGGGTCCAGACCCAGTCGAAGCGCTCGAGGCCGGGCACGGGCATGGCCTTGGTCTTGGGGTCGAGGAGCACCGGCCCGACCTTGAAGGTCGGCGCGATGTTGCCGAGGGCCTCCTCGTACTGGGTGCGGTCGAGCATCAGCCGCTTGCGCGGGAGCAGGCCCGTGGCCGCGTGCACGCCGGCTTGCGGGTCCATGAGCAGGGCCAGCTCGACGGTGTTGCCCAGGGGCAGGTCGACGGTGGCGTCGGGGTCGACGTAGGGGTGGTCGATGGGCCGGCTGCGGTCCTGATCGTCGGGGAGGTCCCCGAGGTCGTCGTCGATGTGCTGCCACGCGTTTGACTTCACGTCCTTGTCGGGCGGGAAGAAGCGGTGGAAGTTGATGGCCCCGCTGTCCTCGCCGGGGTCGCTCGAGAAGTAGCCGAACAGGCCGTCGTCGGCCTGGGTGATGCTGCCCAGGCGCGCCTCGATGCCCCGGGGCGTGTGCACGGTGTGCTCGGGCTCGCGGGCGCGGACGTTGACGCGCAGCTGGGCGCGGACGACCGCCACGGGGCGGCCGACCAGGGTCGAGACGAACTCGTTGCGCCCGACCCGGCTGTCGACGGTGTCCTGGACCGTGTCGATGGCCCGGATCAGCGCCGACAGGGCGCTCTCCCGGGGCAGCGGACGCGACGCGGCCTCGCCGGTCTCGGCCTCCATCTTCGCCGCGATGGCGTCGGCGTTGTAGTCGAGGATGCCCTGGACGACGCCGCGCAGCGTCGGGTTCTCGATGGCCGTGGCCGCCGCGCCGAGCCGGGCCTCGACGCCCGGGGCCGGATCCCAGCGCAACTCGAGCTTGGGCTTGGCGGGGTCGTTGGCGTCCTCGAGGGACTGCTCGGCGTGGCGCAGCTGGCCCAGGGCCTTGCCCCGGTTGTCGAACACCTCGATGGCGTGCTCGACGTGGTCCGGCAGCAGGTAGCCGCACACCGGTGTCAGCCACGGCCGCGCCTCGCGTTCGTCGCGGAGGGCGGCCTCGCTGCGCGCGTCCATGAAGCGAAAGTGCAGCTTGGCGAGGTGGGGGATGCGGGGGCGGATGAACAGGCGCTGGTTGGGGCCGCTGGCGTTCTTCGTGTCCGAGGTCCGCTCGTCCTTGGCGACGGAGCGCTGGGTCAGCGTGCGGGTCTGGCCGAAGGTGTCGATGACCCGGATCTTGCGCAGCTCGAGCTTGCCGGCGTGGAAGGCCTCGGCCGCGCCGTCCTCGTCGATGTTGGGGATCGAGAAGCCCAGGATGTCGAGGCGCTCGAGGTCGGCGGCGATGCTCTTGGCCTTGTTCTGGAGCGTCGCGCTGGCCTCCTTGGCGGCGGTCTTGATCGAGTCGGCGAGGCTCTCGATGGCCGCGGGGGTCGGGAAGGTGCGCCCCCGGTACACGCGCGGGCTGGACGGGGCGCCCGAGAACACGTTGATGCGCTCTTTGGTGACGGGGTGGAGGCCCGGCTGGTGCTCGACGTTGCCGAGCTCCCACTTGGTGGTCAGCACGCCGTCGAGGTTGGCGGCCGGCCAAAAGTGCGCCTCGTACTCGACCATGATCGGCGACCAGACGTCCTCGCCGACGTCGTGCTCCTCGCCGTTGTGGGAGAACTCGCCCGAGAACTTGAGGGCGAGGGCGCTGGGCAGCTCGCCGCCGAACTCGAGCTCGGCGTTGATGCTGCCCTCGGCCTCTTCGTCGATGTCGGGGGCGTGGATCGCCCGCCACATCTCGCACTGGGTCTCGAAGGCGTTGGCCGCCTCGTCCCAGCGCTTGGTGTTGTCGGTCCACAGCCGGGCCATGCGCTGCTTGTTGGTCGGGTCGAGCAGCGCCGTCTCCAGCACGAGCTCGCGCACCGTCGCGCGCAGGGAGTCGTCGACGTCCTCGAGGAAGTCGCCGAGGTCGACGAGGTCCGCGGCCTCGACGTCCTGGATGGTCGAGTTGTCCTCGTTTTGGGGCGAGGGCGGCGGGTAGAGCTTGGCCGACAGGCCGCTCGAGCTGACGGTCTGGGAGCTGAGCCGGCAGCGCAGCTTCCCGTCGCCGTCGAAGCGGCCGTCGTAGCCGTGGCGGACGTTGCGGCGCGGGCCCTTGATCAGCACCACGGGGTCGGCGGGCGCCCACCAGCGGATCTTCGGGTCCTGGACGATCCGGACCTTGCGCTGGCCCCAGTTCGGGACCTCCGCCAGGGTGGAGGTCCGGCGGACCTGGCTGGTCCGCTTGGTCATCAGCCAGCGCAGCGCGACGCGACCGTCGGAGGTGGGCCGCATCTCGACGATGTCGACCTCGCCGCCGTCGATCTTCGCGGCCCAGCTGTTGTCGAAGGCGCTGCGCGTGACCGCCTTGCCTGGGAGATCGGCGTCGTCGTCGATCGACGCGGTCGCGCCGTCTTCGAGCACGGCGGGGACGAGCATCACCGCTTGGGTGCGCGGAGCTTCGT
The DNA here is from genome assembly GCF_000170895.1 of Plesiocystis pacifica SIR-1. Lineage (GTDB taxonomy): Bacteria > Myxococcota_A > Polyangia > Nannocystales > Nannocystaceae > Plesiocystis > Plesiocystis pacifica. Next base: position 166,406 of record NZ_ABCS01000004.1, read on the forward strand.
CGGGGTTGTGCTCGGCGAAGAAGCTCTCTTGGTGGAGCAGCTGGGGCGCGCGCTCGGCCCCCGAGGTCGTGCCCACGCGGTGCTGCTGCCCCGAGTGGAGCAGCTCGAGCACGGCGCGGGCCGAGCTGCTCTGGTCACGGCCGAGCAGATCGGCCACGGTCGCGGCGTAGGTCGTGCCGAGGACGGTCTCGGCGGACTTGTTCTCCCAGATGCCCTTGCTCGCGCCGGTGTAGATGCCTCCGTCGCTGCCCTTGACGGGCACGCCGAGGACCGCGCCGTGGCATACGATTCGGTTCGGGGCGCTGTGCCGGGCCCCGAGCGAGCCGACGAGGATGTCGATGACGTTGGGGGCTCGCTCGAGCTGGATGTCCAGCTCGGACACCTGCCCGAGCAGCTCCCGGGAGTCGACGCCAGTGGTCCGCAGGATGCTGGTCTTGGTGTCGATGACGTTGGCGAGGGCGGCCGTGCGCGTGCCGCTGGCCATGGTTCGGTTGGCCTTGTGCTCGAGGGCGGCCGCGTTGGTGCCGGCGCCCTTGCGCGGGAAGCCGCCGCCCGGGTTGAGCGAGCCCTGTTTTTTTGCGAGCTCTTGCTGCTTGCGCAGCTCTTGCTGCTTGCTCAGCTCCTGCTTTTTGGCGAGCTCCTGCTCGTTGGCGAGCGCTTGCTTCTCGCCGAGCGCCTGCTTTTTGGCGAGCTCTTGCTGCTTGCGCAGCTGCTGGTTGCGGAGGGCCTGCTGATTGCGGAGGGTCTGCTGCTTGCGCAGCAGCTGTTGACGCCGGAGCAGGGCCTGGCGCTTGCGCAGGATGTCGGCCTGGTTGCCGCCGCGCAGCTGGGCGCTGGCGGCCTTGTTGGCCATGGTCGGCTTGCCGCCGAGCAGCCGCGGCCCGCCGCGGACTTGCTTGCCCGCGAGGTGGGCGTCGTGGATGCCCGCCTGGAGGTGGTTCGACTGGAGGTGGTTCGAGAGGATGTGCTCGGTCAGCACCCGGCCCTGGCCCACGGCCAGCTCGTGGGTCTCGGCGCCGATGCGCACGAAGTCGGGCTGGCGCGAGCGAGCGCCGTGGTCCGGCTGGGTGACGACGTCCGTGGGCAGCTCGGGGAACTCGTCGAGGATGTCGCCCGGGAGCGTCTCGGGCGTGGTGACCCGCGGATCGACGCCGGGCGTCGTGCCGTGGAAGATCTCCTCAAACAGCTCGTCCGGCGTGATCTCGTCGAGGATCCGGTTGATGCGTTCGGTGTAGTGGTCGAAGTCCCGGATGCGCGGGGTCGTCTCGAACACCCACGGGACGGTCCGGGGGGACTTGGGGATGGGGTAGTCCCAGTTGCACGCGCGGATGAACTGGTCGCGCTTGAGGGAGCTGCTGGTGTTGAGGGGGTCGTCCTCGGCGTCGAGGTAGTAGCCCACGACCAGGTAGGACACGGGGCCCTCGCCGTCTTTCAGATCCGAGAGCGGATCGTGCATGCCGAAGCGGTTGCGGGCGTTGGGGTAGTAGGCCGCCCACGCCGGGCCGGGGGCGGGCTCGTGGGGCTCGGGCTCCGGGAAGCTGCCGTCCGCGGCCTGGAAGCCCGCGGCCGTGAGCCGGTGGGGGACCTCGTCGCGCTTGGTGAGGACCTCTTGGAGGTCCCCGACGGGGGTCCCGAGCGACCACAGCGGGTTGAAGTTCTCGAGCAGCTGCTCGAGCACGGTCTGGTGGCCCGCGGAGATCTGCCAGTTCCGGTTGTTGGCGAGGTTGATCAGCTGGTGCTGCTGTCCGCTGAGCTGGACCTTGCTCTGCTCTTGGTCGCTGCTGAGGGCGAGCAGGGCGGTGCGCTGGTCGGCCGAGAGCGGCGCACGCTTGCCGCCAGCGTGGACGTTGGGGCGGACGACCTGGCTCTTCTTGGTCGAGCTCCGCGGCGCGGTGTTGGGGCCCTGGAGCAGGTAGCGAGCGCCGGACACCGAGTCGATGGCCCAGACCACGAGCTTGCGCTTTTGGTTGGCCTTGGGCGGGAGGTAGCGGAACACCAGCCACAGATCGGGGACGCCGATGAACTCCGTGCGCGAGCCGTCGATGCTCTCGTGCGCCTGGGTGAGGGCGTCGGGCAGGGCCCAGTGCAGGTGCACGCCGGGGGCGAGGCCGTTGCTGTCGACCTGGAACAGCTTGCCCTGGTCGGACACGCGGAAGGCCGGGGCGAAGCCCTGGGAGGAGCGCTGCTCGATCAGCAGCGCGTCCAGGTGAATGGGGACCTTGAGCGCCTTGGCCATCAGCTGTCTTCTCCGTCGTTGTCGTCTTTGTTGGCTGCCAGGAGCATCGCCGTGGTCGCGCTGATCGCGTTCAGGCCGCCCTGGAGGGCGAGCTGCGCGGCGACGGCCACGTCAGCTTGCGGCTTGGCCATGAACTTGATCTGGACCTCTTCGTCCGTGGGGTTGTCGAAGTAGGTCTTGAGCAGGGGCATGACGGCGATGAGGCCCTTCGACATGGTGTGGTCCTTGGGCTTGGGCGGCAGCGGCGGGTAGTGCTCGCGCTCGTCCGTGCTGGCCCTCGCGTCCGAGCGGAAGGGCTGGACGAAGGGGAACTGCTGCAGGGCCATGGCCATGTAGCGAGAGTCGATGTGCTCATCGACCGAGGCCGGGACCTTGTTCTCGTTGACCGAGGAGGGGACCTCGAAGTCCGCGGCGAGCTGGCGGGCGAGGGCGTCGATGTCGAGGACGTTGTCGTGCGCGACGGTGTCCTTCTTCTTGGTCTTGACCAGGTGCATGAAGCGATCGCGGTCGATCTCGACCTTGGACATGAGCGTGGCCGGGGGCACGCGCCACATCACGTTGGCGCGGGGCTCCGCGTCGCGCAGGGTCGTGGTGTCCCCGGTGTCGGGATCGCGGGGCTCGACGTAGCCGCCGGCGTAGGGGTCCTCGCGGGTCGGAGCGGGCAGCGAGGGGTCGGCGTTGATGCCGAACTGGACGCCGTGCTTGGGCTCCTCGATCTCGACGAGGTTGGGGACGCCGTGCCACAGCACCAGCAGGATGCCCTCGGAGATCCGCGCGACCCTCAGGTTGGTCAGGCGCTGCTTGTTGCGGAAGGCCCGGATCTCCATCCGGGGCCAGCGGCGGACCAGGATCGAGCGCAGCAGCATGCCGGTGACCTGGTCGCCCTGGCCGCCGTGTTTGTCGAGCTGGTTGCGGATGCCGACGGCGGCCTCCATGGTCAGCTTGAGCTCGCCGTTGCTGACGGCGCCTGCCGAGATCGCGCCCTGGACCAGGCGATCGGTCCAGGTCCGGTCGATGTAGAACATCCGCACGCTCTCCGGGGGGAGCATGCGGGCGTCGGGCACGATGTAGTGGAAGGGCACGCGCTCGAGCAGCTGGAGCCCGAGCAGCCAGTTGCGCAGGTCGTCGTCGAGCTCGCGGACCTTGCGTGTGGTGTTCTGACCGATCGCAGCGATGTTCGAGCGCGCCAGGGAGCCAGCCGGAGCCCGGTTGTCCTTGAGCGTGGTCAGCACCGTGGTGGCGTCGATGTAGAAGTCGTTCTTGGCCATGGTAGTCGTCCCGCGGTTGGGTGGAGGTCAGGGCTTGTCCAGCATCGCCATGTCGTTGGCCATGACGAGGCTACCCATGGCCCCCTCGATGACGTGAACGTTGGCGTCGAGGAAGTTGCCCCCGACGATGTCGACCATGTTCTCGAACTCGAGCTGGTGTTCGAAGTCGAGGCCGCCGAGGCCGCCGAGGCCTTCGTGGTTGGCGTGCCCGGGCAGCCCGGGGATGTGCATGGACTCGTGCAGGCCCTCGAGGCCCAGGGCCTCGAAGCGATCGAAGCCCATGCCCTCGAGCCCCGCGAGCTCGTGCATCAGGCCCGAGGGGTCGTGGTGGAAGCCGTGCTCGAGGCTGATCATGTCGCGCACGGGGTTGATGAGGATGTCCTGCTTGCTGAGGATGCGCTGCATCACCCAGTCGCCGTTGATCTTGGCGAGCAGCTCCTCGAGCTTGTGCGGCATCTGCTCGATGAAGTCCTTCACGGGCAGGGCCTGGGGCAGGAACAGGCTCTCGCGCTCGATGGTGAACTGGGAGCGGCGGAAGGCGATGAGCGCCTGGAGGATGCCGCGGTCGCTCATCGCCAGCAGCCGGCCGAGCTCGAAGGCGGCGGCGTAGCTGACGTCGTACTTGCCGCCGACGATGGCCCGGGCCGCGTCGGCGTTGACGATGATCTCGTCCGAGCGGTGCATGGGCACGGCGAGGGCGGGGCCGTGGTAGTGGCCGCGCTCGGGCTGGCCGTCGCGCTCGCGGTGGTCGAGGCTCACGCCGCCGAGGCCGTCGGTCTCGGGGCCGGCGGCGGCCTGGTCCTCGTTGGGGATCTGGCCGAGCAGGTGGACGCCGCCGTTGTAGTGCAGCGCCTGGGCCCAGGCCTGGAAGTCGCCGCCCAGATCTGCGGTCTTGTACTTCCAGTAGTGGAGCACCGGGAGCTCGTAGGTGGTCTCGAGGCCCCAGTCGTTGTTCGTCGCGCCGTTCGCCGAGGCGGTGTTCTCCTTGCCCGCGAACTCGATGCTGACCAGGGCCGCGACGTAGTTGAGCCCGACCCGGGGCAGGCGGTTGCCGAGGACCATGGAGACGTAGCCGTCGTCGTCGCCCGCGAACTCACCCTCGGTGTCCTTGAGGCTGACTCGGCGGACGTGGGTCAGCAGCCTGCGCTCGCTCCGCTTGGGGGCGATGCGCCGGAGCGCGGTGCCGCTGATCTTCAGCACGTCGCCCCGACCCCCGGGGAAGTTGTGGTTGCGCACGAGCTGCGAGCCGAACTCGAGGGCCAGGCTCGGCTTGTCGGCGTTGGGGTCGTAGTCTTGCTCGGGGACCTCGAGCAGGAGCAGCATCATCCACGGATCGTCGTCGACGCCCTTGGGCACCCGGCGCTCCCAGGGCAGGGTCCGCCGGCGCAGCGCGATGTGGGGGATGCGGAGGTTGCTGGCCTCCTTGGCGCCGGCGGCCGGGAACACGCCGAGCACGTCCCGGGGAGACAGGCGGTAGCGCGGGCCGACGACCTCGAACTCGAACTCGTCCGCGAGGGTGATCAGCTTGGTGTCGGTGATGCTCTCGACGACCTGCTCGATCTTCGCGGTGTACTTGCCCGCTTGCAGGTCCGGGATCGCGCTCTCGAACAGCTGGATCTCGCCGCGATCGAGGGGCTGGTTGGGGTTTTCTTCGCTCACTTCAGGACCTCCAGGCGGATGTGGGTGGTGCCCGTGGACGAGAGGGGGCCGTCTTCGACGATGTCCCACTCGCCCATGGAGGCGAGCCGTTGGGCCCACTCGCGGTTGTTTCCAGGACCGCCGACGACTCCGAAGATGCGGAAGCCGCGGGCGATGGTGATGTCGACGCTGTAGTCGGACTTGGTCTGGACGGGGAACACCAGGGCGCCCTGTCCGGGCATGAGCACGAGCTGAGCCTTGCCCAGCTTCGCGCCCTCGGCCTCGACGCGGATGCCGTCGCTGAGCCGGCTGTGGCCGGTCAGGGAGCTCGTGCTCAGCACGATCAGCGTGGTCGCCGAGGCGGGCATGGTCACCCGCACCCGCTTGGCCGCGTGCAGGAGCTTGCGAGCCTGCCCGGCCTGCAGGGCCTCGAGGCGCGGCGTGCCGTCGAGGATCTGGACCGTGGAGCCGCGCGCGAGGAAGGTCCGGCCGGTGACTCGGACCAGGCGCGAGCCCTCGTCAAAGCCGACGGTGGCGACGTCCCGCCGCGCGTAGCGGCTGGTGAAGATGCCCTGGCCGCGGCCGCGAGGCAGCCCGAGGTTGATGGGCTTTTGCTTTTGCGCCGCGGCGTTGGCCAGGTTCCCTTGCACCGTGGCGGCGAGCTGCTGCTTGCGGGCGAGCTCGGCCAGCATCGCGGCCCTGCGCGGGTCGTTCGCCATGAGCTTCGCGCCCTGGAGGTTGGCCAGCTGCGAGCGCGGGTTGTGGAGCATCGCGGCCTGGGTCGCCGCCTTGGCGGACTTGGCCGAGCTCAGCTTGGAGCCGCCGAGCAGCTTCATGCCGGCGCCGGGGCGCATCATCTTGCCGCGGTTTTGGGCGGCGAAGATGCGCGCCATCTGCTGGGGACTCAGCCCCCCGCCAGGACGCATGGGGATGGACGCCGCGGGCTTCTTGGCCGCGGGCATCTGCGCCGCAGGTTTCTTGGCCGCGGGCATCTGCGCCGCGGGTTTCTTGGCCGCGGGCATCTGCGCCGCGGGTTTCTTGGCCGCGGGCTTTTGGGCCGCCGGCTTCTGAGGCGTCTTTTGCGGCGTGCTCATCCCAGGCTTTTGCGGGATGGAGGCCCCGGGCTTTTGCGGGATGGAAGCGCCAGGCTTCTGGGGCTTTTGCGGGATGGAAGCGCCAGGCTTCTGGGGCTTTTGCGGGATGGAAGCGCCAGGCTTCTGGGGCTTTTGCGGGATGGAAGCGCCAGGCTTCTGGGGCTTTTGCGGGATGGAGGCGCCAGGCTTCTGGGGCTTTTGCGGGATGGAGGCGCCGGGCTTGCTGGGCTTGGCAGGCTTGCTCGGCGTCGTGGGCTTGCCGGCTTGCTTCGCCTGCTTGCGGAAGGCCTCGGGCTTGCCGAGCCCCGCCGCGACGACGCGCTTGGTCCCGCCGGGCAGGTCGATGGCCTGCTGACCGGGGCCGTACTCGAGGTCCTGGAGGACCGTCCCGTCCCGGGCGAGGCACAGCAGGCGGCCGGCCTGGGTCCCCTTCATGCGCAGGCGCATGCGCTTGCCGCCGCGCTTGGGCAGGCCGTCATCGGGGACGTCGAAGACCTGGGTCATGCCGGCGTTGAGCCGCGCCCCGTCGCGCTTGCGCGGGTCCTTGCCGACGAGCGCGCGGGTCTGGTCGAGCATCGCCTTGCGGTTGCGCTCGCTGACGCGGTCGCGGTGGAAGCTGCGCCCGACGCCGCGGACGAGCTCTTGCTTGGGCCCGCGGCCGACGTTGCGCAGGCGGACGCCGACCATGAAGCTCTCGCGCTCGCTCGTCATCGGAGCCATGACCCGAGCCGCGCGCGCGGCCGAGCGGATGCCCCGGGTGCTGGTCTGGGTCAGGGCGGAGGTCTTGGTCACGCCCGAGTAGGCCGGGAACACCGCGCCGACGACCTCGAGGGTCGCGCGGTACTTCCACGCCGCCTCCCAGATCTTGCCCTGGACCACGGAGCCCGCGCTCGAGCCCGAGCCCTTCGACCGCTTGATCGTCGAGTTCAGGGCGTCCTGGGGGCTCTGCATGGCGCTGAGGTAGCTGCTCGCAGAGGTCCCCACGGCCAGGCCGGCGGCGTTCTTTTGGCGGGCCAGGGACAGGCCCTGGACGCGGTAGTCGTCCGCCTGGGCGGCGCTCGTGAACTGCTCTTGCAGCTTGCTCTTGTCGACCTTGTTGCCCCACGAGCCGCTCGAGCCGAGGGGCAAGTGGTGGTCGTACTCGGCCATCTCCTTGTCGTAGGCCGAGAGGGTCGAGACCTCCTGGAAGGCCGGCTCCGCGACGATCTCGAAGTGGTCGGGGAGCATGACGGTGCTGCCCTCGCCGTCGTCGGGCTTGAGGTGGGCGTCGTCGATGTCGTGGGGCGCGGCCCGGCCGGCGAACATCGCCTTGGGCAGCGGGGAGCGCTTGGCCGTGATCCGCAGGCCCTGGGCGTGGCTGCCGTTGGTGTGCTTGAACTCGAACTCGAGCCGCGAGGTGACCGAGTAGGTGTCGGTCGGGAGCAGGTCGATGCGGATGGTGTCGGGGTGCTCGGTGTCCTCGGGCAGGTCCGGGTTGTTGTCGCTGCCGGTGTCGGCGTCGCTGGCTTTCGGGCTCGGCGAGAAGTCCTGGACGACCAGGTTGGCCCCGTTGCTCCGCATGTTGACCTGCGCCGCCTCGTTGAAGGGCATGGTGCTGCGGATCAGGAAGGTCGCCTCGGGGCCGATGGCCGGGATGGCGTCCTCGGCACGCCCGTCGGTGATCACCCCCTTGGAGATGGTGAACTCGATCGGGCTGGTCTCCTCGTCGGCGCCGTCCTCCTTGCCCCGGGTCGAGCGGATCGGGCCGTCCGCGCCCCCGCTGACGTTGGGCAGCGCGAGCTGGGTGAGGGCGAAGCTCTTGATCGAGGCCGGGGCCTGGACCGGCGCCCGGCTGGCGCCGAACTTGACCGTGAACGAGACGATCGCCAGGTCGATGATCGCCTTGCCCGACATCTCCGGGCCCTTGATGAACAGCTGCACGCCGACGCTCATCCGGATCTTGGCGAACCACAGATCGACCTCGAAGCCGATCGAGATGTGCATGCGCAGGTCGTAGTAGAAGGGATCCCAGCCGATCAGGATGTCGAAGCCGGCGCTGAGCCAGGCCTTGACCGGGCCGAACTTGCCGACGACCTCGATGAGCCCGCCGGTCATCGCCTCGCGCGGGGTGATGGCGAAGTAGCACTCACCCTTGATCGAGACCGCGTCGCTGATCTTCCAGCGCAGGCCGATGCGCGGGACCACCGGGTAGTCGTACTGCTCCGGCGGGACGAAGGCGGGGTGGTAGCCGCCGATCGAGAGCACGGTCTCGCCGGTGTTGAACCACGAGCGCAGCGCGAAGCCGCCGGTCAGGCGGATGTCCTTGTGCAGGACCCACGAGTCCTCGGTCAGCTGGGCCTCGGCCCACAGCATCGGCCCGGCCGAGCCGCGGGTGGTGAAGCCTACGGACAGCACCAGGCCCACGGACAGCACCGCGTTCGAGGCCGTCGGCAGCTTGATCGAGGCCTGGCCGAGGAGGCCGAACTCGAAGCCCTGGTCGAACAGGATGTAGAGCAGCGCCGCGCCCTTGATGAACACGAAGGAGCTGAACTTGATCCCGGCGGCGAACCAGTACGAGCCGCGCTTGATCGGCATGTGCGAGGACACGCTGTCGAGCACGTCGAGGACGTCGCCGCTGCCCGCGAGCGCGGCCATCAGCGGGTGCGTGGCGACCTCGTCGATGCGCGGCGTCCGGAACCCGCGGTTGTAGCCGAAGCCGCCCGCGAGGCCCTCGATGAAGAACATCGGGGGGCCGCCGAGGGGCACGGGGATCAGCGCGAAGATGAACAGCGAGGCGTCGCCGTCGTCGAGGGAGGCGTAGGAGCCGACCGCGGCGATCTCGAAGGTCCCGACGCGGACGCTGGCGAAGCCGTTGTACTCGGTGATCGCGACCTTGGGCGTGCCCGCGTCGTTGTCGTGGTCCCAGGTCGTCTCCTTCTTGAGCAGGCCGGCGGAGATCTGGACCGGATCCTGGTCGAACTCGACCGCGAGCCCGCTGAGGGTGATGCTCCAGGTCTCGGGCTTGGCGAGGCTGTTGGGCGGGATCGCCAGGCCGAAGTCGTCGACGGTGATCTGCAGCGGGCCGAGGCCGAAGCTGCCGTCGAAGGTGAAGTCGATGGTCTCGCCGGCGAGCTCGTTGGTTGCGATCGCGCCGGCGGCCGCGGCCACGGTCAGGGCCGTGAGCTCGAGGGGCCCGAACTGCATGTCCATGGGCAGCTCGAGGCGGCCGCCGTCCGGGGCGTTGGACTGCGGGAAGCGGAACTGGAACGCGCCCTCGGAGCTCCCGGCGGGCTTGTCCCAGCTGACCTCGATGTCGATGCCCGGGTTGTCGGCGCCCTCGCTCATCAGCGAGCCGGCGACCGGGTCGCTGTCCGAGCTGGCCTGACCGAAGGGCAGGCCGATGTTGTTGAGGCCGAGCCCGAAGCCGTAGCCGAGGTTGCTCGTGGTCCACTCGCCCGGGCCGATGTCGAAGTCGAAGGTCGCCTGGACCGAGCCGAGGGTGATGCCGGCGTCGAGCAGGGGCTTGCCCCCGGAGCCGCCGACGCGCAGGCCGATGTTGCGCAGGCCGATGCCCACGTCGAAGTGCGTGTCTGCGGGGTTGCTGTCGGGGATGAACAGCAGCGGGACCCGCGGGCGCTCCTCGGGCGTGCCGATCAGCAGCTCGACCTTGGGGTCCGCGACCAGCTGCGGCGGCGCGATGTCGGGCATCTGCACGCCCAGGCGCTTGCCGCCGTCGACGGTCTCGATGAAGAAGATGTCGTAGCCCGTGGCCCCGTCGATGGCGTCGGTGATGTCGCCGATGTAGCCCATCAAGGTGCCGAGGGCGCCGTCGGTGTCGATGACGAAGTAGGCGATGCCGCCGGCGAGGGCCATGAGCCCGGCCGAGGCGTAGAGCATGTGCTCGACGGTGATGCGTGTCCCGTCGATGTCGAACACGGTCTGGTCGCGCTGGAGCCCGGCCGCGTCGAGGATGGCGTCGAGGATGGGCAGGCCGACCTCGGTCAGCAGGCCCTTGATGGCGTCGTCGTCGGCGTCGACGGAGAAGTCCGGCAGGACGCGGAAGACCACCGCGCCCTCGGTCTCGACGGTGGCTGGCTCCGCGTCCTCGGGGCGATCGGGGGTCGGGCGCAGCACGACGTCGAGCTCGAGCAGGCCGGCGCTGTCGGCCCTGAACAGCACGGTGGGCTCGAGGTTGACGGGGTCGGGGATGCGCCCGCTCAGGCCCAGGGTGCACTCGCCCCCGGCGTTCATGCCCGCGCCGACGTAGCCGCCGGCGATGGACTCCTTGGCGATGGCGACGTAGCCGAAGTCGGCGTCGCCGTGGGCGGTCATCCAGATGCCGAACTGGGAGTCGTTGGGGTCCCAGCCGACCACGATGGCGACCGGGATGCCGGTGATCCAGACGTAGGTCCGCGTGCCGCTTTCGTTCTCGGGGGGAGCCTGGGTCCAGTCGCTGGGGCTCGCGGGGCCGAAGCGCCGGGTGTTCACGCCGTGGCCGCTGAGCAGCCCGAGGCAGCCCTCGAGCAAGCTGAGCAGCGAGTCGGCCTCGGTCTCGAACCAGCCGATGTTGGGGGTCTCGACCTGCGCGATCAGGCCGCCGACGAAGGCCTCGATCGCGTCGTAGCGCGCGGCCAGGTTGGGGGCGGGGTCGTCGAACAGGCCCTCGATGACGCCGGCCGCCGTGGCCGCGTCTCCGCCCGCGTCGTGCAGGCCCTGGAGGATGCCGGCGAGGGCCGCGGGCAGCAGCAGGTTGATGGCCGAGCTGACGCTGCTGAAGCCGGTGAAGGTCGGCAGCAGCTGGATGCCGCAGACCGTGAGGCTCGGGACCGGGCCCGTGAGCCCAAAGTCGAGCTCGACGGTCGTGGCCTCGTCGAGCTGGAAGTCGAGGTCGATGTCGACGTGGGGGTCCCAGTTCTCGGTGTTGACCCCCAGGCCGAAGTTGAGGCCGAGCTTGGGCTGGCCGCCGACGTCGACGGCGATGTCCCCGGACTGCAGCATCAAGATGCGGCGGCCGTCGGCGACGGTGCCCGCGAAGATCTCCCAGCCGTCGGCGATGGGGAACACGCCCTCGAGCTCGCGCAGCTTGCCGAGGATCTTGCCGACGGGGTCGTCGAACAGCTCCCACAGGGGGTTGGGGTGGCGGCCGCCCTCGTCGAGGATGCCGAAGTCTTCGAGGTTCTGGCGGGCCTGGGCGCTGAGGTGGGGCTCGACGAAGGCGCCGAACAGGGCGGCGACGGCGGCCTCGATGGCGAGGCGGTAGCCGATGGTCAGGATGCGCTCGCCGAGCAAGCCGGCGTCCGCGACCGGGTAGAGGATCAGCGGGCCTCCGAAGAGGTTCTCCATGTCGGTGACGAGGGCCTCGCCGTCGGCCTCGAGGGTGCCCGGGCGCGGGTGGATGCCCAGCTCGAACACGGTATCGTCCGAGTTGCCGTAGCCGTCGGGGTCGGACCAGGTCGCGACGAGCTCGAGGGGCGCCGAGCCGACGCGGGTGGTCAGCACGCCCTGGGTCTGGCCGGAGAAGGGGTTGAAGCTGGCGACGACGCCGATGTCGACGGTGTCCGCGACGGCCTCGTCGATGCTGACGCGCAAGGTGCCGTCCTCGTCGAGGTAGAGCACCTGGTTGCCCAGGGGCACCTCGACCTGCCACGCGCCGCCGTCGTGGACGGTGAAGCCGACGGCCTCGAAGCCGGACTGGAGCGGGCGCAGGCGGGGCACGCCGACGCCCTCGTCCCAAAAGCGCTCGGCCATGTAGGCGCCCGGATCCTCGATCAGCCGGACCATGGGCTCGGCGAGGAAGCCGAAGCCTTCGCCCTCGGCCACGACCACCCCGAGGCACTCGAGGATGGTCATCAGGGGCGCGAAGGAGTCGTCGGCGAGGGGGCCGCCCTCCTGGGCGAGGGTGTCGAGGACGACGCCGCCGACGCTCAGCGCGAGCAAGCCGCTGAGGCTGGCCGTCGTGGCCGGGGCGCCGATGCTGTCCTGGAAGCCCGCGTCGATGAGCTCGAAGTAGGGGTCGAAGCCGTCGGTGGGGTTCCAGCGCAGGCCCAGCTCGATGGCGCGCAGGTGGACGGCGGAGGCGTCGGTGAGCAGCAGCCAGCCGACGCCTTCCTCGATGGTCGTGTCGTCGTCGCGCGCGGCGTGGCGCAGCTCGGCCTCGAGGGACAGGGCGGGCGTCACCCGGGCCGTGCCCGCGTTCTCGGTGACCTCGCTGACGTCGACGGTGAACAGGTCCGCCCGGAAGTAGGTGTCGAACTCGTACTGGACCTCTCCGCCGTCCTCGGTGAGCTTGGCCGGCGGCTGGACCGAGTCGGGGGCGAGGTCGAGGCGCAGGCCAAAGCCGACGTGGCTGGCGGTGCTGTCGTCGGGGCCGCTCGGGTCGACCCAGACGATCAGCTCGACGGGGAAGTCGCGGTCCTCGGCGTCCTCGGGCGCCTCGTTGAGGCGGATGGCCCAGGGGTCTTCGTAGGTGCCCGAGCCCGTGACCGCCGGGGCCTCGGGGCGCGCGAGGGCGCCGTCGAGGGTCGGCATCTCGCCACGCAACCACCGCCACAGCAGGACCATGCCGGCCGGGCCGGCGCCGTCGACGGTGAACAGCTGGCCCAAGCGCAGCTTCAGACCGCCGAGGGGGTCGGTCAGCAGGCGCCGGAAGGCGGCGACGTCGAAGGCAAAGTCCGCGCCGAAGTCGCTGCTTGGCCAGCTCAGGGCCGCGCCGGCGGCGGTGCCGAGGTCGAGGCCCGGCCAACCGCCGAGGAGCTGGACCACGCCGAGGACCCACGAGCGCCACTCGCCCGCGTCGCCGTCGAGGGCCCAGCTGGGCACGCCGAGGGTCAGCAGGCGCATCATGAACTCGCCGAGCTCGACGGCCCACTGGGCGTCCGCGGCGGACGCGAAGCCGAAGTTGTCGAGGCTGAAGTTCAGCTGCCCGAAGTCCGGGAGATCGCCGATGGCGATGGACAGACCGGAGCCGCTGAAGGCCCCGACGCCGAAGCCCGAGAGCGGGCTCGAGCCGCCGAGGGCCGTGGCGTCGAAGCGCAGCGAGGGCAGGCTGCCGCCGGGCAGGGGCGGGAGGCTGGCCATGAGGTCGCGCAGGTCGAGGCGCTCGGCGTCGGCGATCACGATGCCGGGATCGACCAGGTCGAAGGCGGGGACGGGGTCTTGGCCGCGCTCCCAGTCGACGCTGGCGACGAGCCGGGCGGCCTCGATGCCGAACACCACGCTCGCGGGGTCGCCGTTGGAGGCTTCGCCGTCGATGCTCGCGCGGATGTGGGTCTCGCCCTCGGGGGGGATCAGCGCGGCGTAGACCGACGCGCCGGGGACCGGGCGGACCGCGACGGCCGGATCGTCGGCCGCCGGATCGTCGATGCTCAGCTCGACCAGGCCCGCGACGGCGCGGGCCTCGAAGGCCGCGAGGGGGTCGGCGTCGGGGCCGAGGGCGATGGGGTTCAAGCTCGCGGCCAGGTCGACGCCGAGGGTCCGCATCGGGCCCCCGGTGGGGTCGGGGAGGATGTGGAACTCGAAGGCGACGTCGCCCGGCTCGCCGCTGGCCATGACCATGCGCCAGGGGTCGTCGGTCTCGCCCGCGCCGGTGATCGCGGGGACCGTGAAGCCGCCGTCGCCGTCGATGCCGTCGAGCAGGCCCTGGAGGGTGTCGAGCCAGGTCTTGAACCACGGCGTCCCGCCGTTGTCGGCGAGCAGCCGGCCGATCCACACCTCGTAGGCGTCGAGGGGCCCGCCCACGAACTCCTGAGCGTCGATCTGGGGGTAGTCCGTGACGCCCTCGGGGGTGTCGAGGCCGATGAGGATCGCGATGGCGTGGCCCTCGGGGGTCAGGTTCAAGCTGTTGCGGATCACGGCCGCGACCGCGTGGGTCGCCATGTCCTCGGCCGCGTCGACGGCCGCGTTGCCGTTGGTCAGGTCGAGGACCGGCCAGGTGCGGGCGTGGTCGTCCTTGTCGATGATCAGCTCGCGGAGCTCGAGCATGGGCTCGAACTTGCCCTGGTAGTCGAGCTTGACCCCGGCGACGACCTCACCGATCGACATGGCGCCGAGGAAGGCGAGGCGGGAGTCGCCGGCGAGCTGCGCCGCGCTGATGTCGAGGGCCGGCGGGGTCGGGGCATCGGGGGCGCCGGGCGGCTGCCCGACCAGGCGCAGGTCGACGCAGAACTCTCCGGCGAAGTTGGCCGAGAGCGGCCCCGAGAGCGGGAAGGAGGCGATGTCGGCGAGGGCCTCGAAGATCATCACCGGGCCGCTGGCGCCCAGGCTCTCCCGGGCCGAGGTCCGCAGGCCCAGGTGCAGGCGCTCGGTCCCCGAGGCGTCCGTGGTCGACCACAGCACCAGCTCGAGGCGCACCGCGGCGGTGGCCCAGGCGTCGGGGTAGACGGCGATGTAGCGCCCGTCGGCCTCGATGGTCAGGGCGTCGTCGGCGGCGAGGGTCCCGACCAGGCGCTCGAGGAAGAGCCGGACCTTGTTGTCGGCCTCGAAGGTGCCGTCGGTCGCGTTGTCGAAGTCGCTCCAGATGTCTTGGAGCCACTGCTGCAGGGCCAGGCCGGGGTTGGCGATGAGCGCGTCGAGGCTCAGCTCCGGGTAGCCGTTGCCCTCGGTCTCGGACCAGCCCAGGAGCGCGAGCAGGCTCAGCGCGGCGTTCTTCGCCGCTCGGGCCGCGTCGTCGGAGCCGTCGGGGATCAGGCCGATGAGCACGGCCACGCCGAGCATCAGCAGGCGGAACAGCGGCTGCTCGAACTCCGACCACTCGGGCGAGGAGTCGAAGCTGAAGTTGATGTTGTCGTTGCGCGGCCCGATGCCCTGGAGCTGGATGGAGACCAGGGAGTGCTCCTCGCTGCCGTCGGCGCCCAGCTCCCAAAAGGGCAAGCTGGCGACCAGCGCGACCCCGTCGAGGATGTGGGCGTTCTCGGTGATGTCCGAGAGCTCGAGCCGGGCCTCGAGGCTGTCGGCCAGGCGCAGGCGCTTGTTCCTGCCGAAGCCTTCGGCGTTCTCGGTGTCGACGACCAGCAGGTTGAACTGCGCCTCGAGGGTGAGGACGGGCTTGGACTCGTCGGGGGTCAGCTTCCACCGGCCGCCGAGGCCGATCACGAACTCCAGGGAGCCGGGCGAGGCGTCGTCGGGGGTCGCGCGGATCAATAGATCGAGGCCGGAGTCGCCGAGGGCGAGGGACCACAGGGTCTCGTCGAGCTCGCTCGAGCCGCTGTCGAACAGCTGGTCGAGGGCGCGGAGCAGGGCGAGGCGGCGCTGGTGGTTGGCGTCGCCCTTGCCCTGGACCAGGTCGATCATGTGCTGACCGGGGCCGTTGCCCCCGTCGTCGCCGAACCAGTCGGTGTTGAAGTCTCCGTCGGGGGTGACGATCCCGAGCGCCTTGGCGAGGTCGAGGAGCAGGCCGTTGCCCTGATCTTGTCCGATGAGGTCGTTCATGAGTGTGCCTCCGTGATGGTCAGGTGCAGGCCCTTGGAGCTGCCCTGGAAGCCCGCGAGATAGGAGGCGTTCTTGCCTCCCTGTTGACGGATGCTCTGGACCTGGGCCTCGAGCTGATCGAGGACGCCCTCCCACAGCGCCGTCTGGACCATGCCGCCCCAGCGCGTGCGCAGACCGCTCGGGTCCTCGCCCTCGAGGGTGGAGGTCGCGACGAGGCCGTCGCCCTGCTTCGTGCGCCCGAGGAAGAAGGCCATCTCGACGGTCTCGCGCCCGGTTTGATCCGTCTCGAGATCCACGGAGGTCATCATCCAGCCGCCGTCGAGGCGGATGCGCAGGGTGGTGGGGTAGACGACGACGGACGAGCCGCGATCTTGCCAGATCACGTTCGTGCCCCGACGTCCTCCAGCCCAAAGGCGATTTTGCATGCTCACCTTCAGGGTGTTGACGGGGATCAGACGGTTGATATCAGCCACGACGAGGGAGACTCCTGCGACAACGCAACGGGAGCGCGACCTTAGCGCTGGGGCCAAAATACTGTCAACGAAATGGTTGCGGTGTAGCGACTCCGTGAACACAGAGCGTCACCAGTCGAATCGCTACCGGCTGGTCACAGGGAGGGCCCTGGGCGGACTCGGCCGAGGCGTTAGCGAGGCGTTAGCGAGGGCGACTCCGCAGTCGAGGTGCACAGTTCGAGAACGCCCCAAGTGTCTCGAAACCCAGCTGGGGCGGGGTTATTGGAGGTTGCGAACTCCGGGCAGGCGGGCCCCTTCGCTCGACCGGGGTTCGAGCGGGGTGCAGTGATCGATGGATCATCATGAACCCAACCCCTCGACGGGGAGCGAGCAAAGAACTCCAGAAGAGCCCGACCAAATGTTCTCATTGAATGTGTGCACTGAATTTGGCTTTGCAGAGGAAATCGATACGGTAAATCTGATCTTCTTGGATCGTCGGGCACTCTTTTTCACAGGCCCGCTGGCCGTGTGTCCCTCCCGTGTGGGTCTCGTCACACATTCGCGAGGCTGGTGTCCGCGGCCCCCCCACCCCCCGAGCTGTGCCAAGATGCCGGCGATGCAGCTGCGCCGCGCGAAGATCCTCGGTACCCTCGGACCCGCCAGCAACTCCGACGAGATGATCGGGGCGCTCATGGACGCGGGCCTCGACGCCGTGCGCCTGAATTTCTCCCACGGGAGCCACGAGGACCACGCCCAGGTCTACGGGAAGGTCCGAGAGCAGTCCTCGATCCGCCGCCGCCCGGTCGCCGTGCTCGGCGACCTCCAGGGTCCGAAGATCAGGGTTGGGAAGATCCCCGACCCGGGGATGACCCTCGAGACCGGCGAGACCCTGGTGTTCTTGACGGATCCGACCGCCGAGATCAGCCAGGGGCGCGTGACCATCGACTACCCGACCCTCGACGAGGAGGCCAAGGTCGGCGAGCGCGTGCTCATGGACGACGGCGAGCTCGAGGCGCGGATCACCGAGATCAACGCCGGGGAGGTCCACGCCGAGATGCTCAACGGCGGCGTGCTCAAGGCCCGCAAGGGCGTCAACCTGCCGGACTCGGACCTGCTGCTGCCCTCGCTGACGGACAAGGACGCCAAGGACCTGCGCTTCGCCCTCGAGCTCGGCGTCGACTTCGTCGCCCTGTCCTTCGTGCGCCGGGTCGAGGACCTCGAGGAGTGCCGCAAGATCATGAACGAGGTCGGCCGGACCGTCCCGCTCGTGGCCAAGATCGAGAAGCCCGAGGCCCTCGAGCCCGAGAACCTGCCCAAGATCCTCGACGCCGCCAACGGCATCATGATCGCCCGCGGCGATCTGGGCGTGGAGATGGGGCCGGAGGAGGTCCCGCTGATCCAAAAGGAGCTGATCAAGCTCAGCAACGAGCGCGGCAAGCTGGTGATCACGGCGACGCAGATGCTCGACTCGATGATCCGCAACCCCCGGCCGACCCGCGCCGAGGCCTCGGACGTCGCCAACGCCATCCTCGACGGCAGCGACTGCGTGATGCTCTCGGGCGAGACCGCGGCCGGCAAGTACCCGATCCGCGCCGTCGAGACCATGGACCGGATCATCCGGCGCATCGAGAAGACCGAGACCTACTGGCTCGACCCGCCCAAGGACATGCAGCTGGGCCACACGACCAACGCCGTCGCTCGGGCGGCGGTGACCAGCTCCCGGAGCCTCCCGGACTGCAAGGCCATCATCTGCTACACGGGCAGCGGCGGCATCGCGCGCCTGGTCAGCGACTACCGGCCGAAGGTGCCGATCTACGCGTTCACCCCGCAGCCCTCGACCTTCCAGGCCCTGGCGCTGTACTGGGGGGTCATCCCGATCCGCTTCCAGCCCTCCACCCCTGGCGGCGAGAACATCTTCATCGACCTCGACCACGGGGTCCTGGACCGCAAGATGTTCGAGCGCGGGGACCGCGTGGTGATCGCCCTGGGCTGGCCCATCAAGGCGCACACCTCGGTGAACTTACTCAAGTTGCATAAAGTCGGAGAGACCTTGCGCGGGCTTTGAGTCGGGTTTATAAACCGCGTCCTCCAGTCCGGAGCGCCTTGCGAAGGTGGCGGAATTGGTAGACGCGCTAGACTAAGGATCTAGTGTCTTACGACGTGGGGGTTCAAGTCCCCCCCTTCGCACAAAAAGCCCGACCGCGGATGCGGTCGGGCTTTTTTCCTTTTTGGCCCCCGTGGGCGGGGGGGACTGGGGGTGGCTGGTCCTCAAACTCGTTCGTGCCTTCGAGGGGGCATGTGGCCGCCCCCTGAAGGGGGCGTTGGCTTGGCGGGGGTGAGGGGGGGGTG
>NZ_ABCS01000003.1 GCF_000170895.1 Plesiocystis pacifica SIR-1
GGCGGGGCGTCGTCGCCAGCGTCGGCGTCGGCGTCGGCCGGCGCAGGGTCGGCGACGGGCAGGGCCGCGTCCGCGGGCGGTGTCGCCAACATGGGCAGGCCGAGGACCTCGTCGACGGGGAGCCGGCGCGTGCCGGCCTGGGCCGGACCGGGCTCGGCCGCGGCCAGGTAGATGGCGAGCTCGAGGGGCGTGCGCAGGTTGAAGCGGATGTCCCGGTTCATGCGCGCCCGCTGAGCCTCGAGCAGGGCCGCGAGCTCGGGCTCACCGGGGGCTTGGGTGCTGGGCTGGGCGAGGTCGGCGATGCGCTGGAGCCGGCCGGCGACGAGGGGCTCGGGGCCGAGCTGGGCCTCGAAGCCGTCGGCGCGGACGATCAGCAGGGGCCGGCGCGCGTCGTCGGCGTAGGTGCAGCGGACCCGGGCGTTGCGCGGCTCCTCGGCGGCGCGGCGCTGGCGGTTGAGGGTGCCGCACAGGACCTGGGCCCAGGCGCGGGCGCGGGGGCTGCCCTCGACGGCCCAGACCATCGTGTTGCCCTTTTGCTTGGGGATGGCGAGGGTCCGCGGCCCGTCGGCGCTCTCGGGCACGGAGGCGGCGGCGGGGACCCTGCGCGGGCGCGCGGGCAAGCTGGCGAACAGCGGCTCGGCCCGGGCGAGCAGGTCCTCCGGGGTCTCGGGCCCGACGATCACCAGGGTCGCCGAGCGGTAGTCGAACAGGCGCGAGAGCTGGGCCGAGACGGCCTGCTCGGGCATCTCGCTCAGGGCGGTGCTGACCTGCCGGCCGTCGTGGGCGATGCTCGCGTCGGACCACGCCGCGGCCGTGGCCTCGAGCGGGACCAGGGGCCGCTGCGGGGCGTCGTTGCGGGCGTAGCTGAGCGACTTGAGCCACAGCTCGCGGCTGATGTTGGGCGCGCGCAGGCGCAGGGACTCGGCGCGCAGCAGGGGGTCGAGCTGCGACACGGGGACGAGCGACTCGAAGCGGACCTGGGCCGTGCCCACGGCCATGCCCGCCAGCCCGCCGGCGTCGTGGGCCGTGGCGATGGCCTCGCCCGGGCCCAGCTCGCGGTTGCCCTGCTGCAGGTGGTAGGCGAGGGCGTGGACCAGGCCGGGGAAGGCCTTGGGGTCGTCGCGGGTGCCGACCTCGAGGGCGAGGACCACCGCGGCCACGGGCAGGCTCTCGTCGGTCGCCGCGATCACCCGGACGCCGCTGGGCAGGACGACGTCGAGGAGCTCGGGGCCGGGGGCCGCGCCCTGGTCTTCGTCGTCCGGGCTGGCCTTCGGCCGCTCGCTGGTGGGGACGGTCTCGACGCGCAGGTCGAGCTTGGGCGTGGGCTCCGGGGCCGCCTCGGTTACAGGCTGAGCAGGCTCAGCGGGCTCGGCCGCCTCCGCGCCCGCAGGGGCGGGACCAGAGGCGGCCGTCAAGGCGGCGAGAGCAGGACCGAGGAGCCAACGCATGCGATCTCTCAGCGCGCTCCGAACAGCCGGGGACCGGGGTAGACCGCGTCGGCCCCGAGGAGCTCCTCGAGGCGCAGCAGCTGGTTGTACTTCTCGATGCGATCCGAGCGCGAGGCGCTGCCGGTCTTGATCTGCCCGGACTCCGTGGCCACGGCCAGGTCGGAGATGAAGGTGTCCCCGGTCTCGCCGCTGCGGTGCGAGACCACGCAGTTGTAGCCGCTTCGGTGGGCCAGGCGCATGGCCTCGAGGGTCTCGGTGAGCGTGCCGATCTGGTTGACCTTGACCAGCAGGGCGTTGGCGCAGCCCTCGTCGATGCCGCGCTGCAGGCGGGTCGGGTTGGTCACGAACAGGTCGTCGCCGACGAGCTGGCAGCTGCCGCCGATGCGGTCGGTCAGCGCCTTCCAGCCGCCCCAGTCGTTCTCGTCCATGCCGTCCTCGATGGACATCAGCGGGTACTTGCCGGCGAGCTCGGCGTAGAGGTCGACGAGCTCCTCGGAGCTCAGCTCGCGCCCGCCCTCACCGGCGAGCACGTAGCGCTGCTTGTCCTTGTCGTAGAACTCGCTGGCCGCGACGTCGAGGGCCAGGCCGATCTGCTTGCCGGGCTCGTAGCCCGCCGCGGAGATGGCCTCCATCAGGGTCTCGAGGGCCTCGGCGTTGCTGCCCAGGCTCGGGGCGAAGCCACCCTCGTCGCCGACGGCGGTGACCTTGCCGGCCTTCTTGAGCTGCTTTTTGAGGTGGTGGAAGACCTCGACGCCCGCGCGCAGGGCGTCGCTGAAGCGCTCGAAGCCGAAGGGGACCAGCATGGTCTCCTGGAAGTCGAGGTTGTTGTCCGCGTGGGCGCCCCCGTTGATGACGTTCATCAGGGGCACGGGCAGGGTCCGGCAGTGGGCGCCGCCGAGGTAGCGGAACAGGGGCAGGCCGACGTCGTCGGCGGCCGCCCGGGCGCAGGCCAGGGACACGCCGAGGATCGCGTTGGCGCCCACCTTGGCCTTGTTGGGCGTGCCGTCGGCGTCGAGCAGGGCGCGGTCGATGCGGTTTTGCTCCGCGACCTCGAGGCCCTCGACGATCGGCGCGAGGGTGTCGTTGACGTTGGCCACGGCCGTGCGGACGCCCTTGCCGAGGAAGCGGTCGGCCTCGCCGTCGCGCAGCTCGATGGCCTCGTGCTCACCGGTGCTCGCGCCCGAGGGCACGGCGGCGCGGCCGAGGCTGCCGAACTCCGTAGCGACCTCGACCTCGATGGTGGGGTTGCCTCGGCTGTCGAGGATCTCGCGGGCGTGGACGGAGATGATGGTGCTCATGAGGGGATGGCGTCTTTCGGAGAGGGGGCGGGGAAGAGCGAGCGGAGCGGTGTGACGCAGAGCGCAGGGTAGCGCGTCGGTCCGCGCCGCGCACCCGCCACCAGCGGCCCAGATCGACGCCTTTGGGTGCGCACGTGCGCCAGTTCACGGCTCGCCGTTGCCTTCGCGTTGCACCCGCGACCCCACCCCGGGGTTCCCCCCTCCGGCTTGCTCTGGCTTGGCCCAGGAAAGCCCTTTGACGGGTGCGAGGTCGGCGGCTAGGGTCCGCGACCGTGCGCAGCATACACATTGGTTTGCTCGGGCTCGGGAACGTCGGCCAGGGCGTGTTGCGCATCCTCAGCGCGAACGCCTCGGCGATCCGCGACCGCATCGCGGCGCGGCCCGTGATCAAAAAAATTCTCGTCCGAAGCTTGGACAAGCCCCGCGAGGTCGAGGTCGATCCCGCGCTGCTCACCCGCGACGTCGACGAGGTCCTCAGCGACCCGGACATCCGCGTGGTCGTCGAGCTCATCGGCGGCATCGAGCCCGCGCGCCAGTACGTGCTCCGGGCGCTCGAGGCCGGCAAGCACGTGGTCACGGCCAACAAGGCCCTGCTCGCCGAGTGCGGCGAGGAGCTGTTCGAGGTCGCGGCGCGCCAGGGCCTGGACATCTACTTCGAGGGCTCCGTGGCCGGAGGCATCCCCGTGCTCCGGGCGCTGCGCGAGGGCCTGGCCAGCGACCGCATCGACCGCGTCGTCGGCATCGTCAACGGCACCTCCAACTACATCCTCGACGCCATGAGCCGGACCGGGGTCAGCTACGCGCGGGCCCTCGCCGACGCCCAGGCGGCGGGCTTCGCCGAGGCCGACCCGACCCTCGACGTCGAGGGCGGCGACGCGGCCCACAAGCTGGCGCTGCTCACCCTGGTCAGCGTCGGCGTGCGCGTCGACCCCAACGCGATCCCGACCGAGGGC
This sequence comes from Plesiocystis pacifica SIR-1, assembly GCF_000170895.1. Taxonomy (GTDB): domain Bacteria; phylum Myxococcota_A; class Polyangia; order Nannocystales; family Nannocystaceae; genus Plesiocystis; species Plesiocystis pacifica. Next base: position 3,700 of record NZ_ABCS01000003.1, read on the forward strand.
ATCACCCGCGTGCGGCCCTTCGACATCCGCGCCGCCGACGAGCTCGGCTGCGTGCTCAAGTCCCTGGCGATCGGCGACTACCGGGGCGAGCAGCCCGTGGTCCGGGTCCAGACCACCTTCGTGCCCAAGAGCCACGTGCTCGCCGGCGTGCGCGGGGCCTACAACGCGGTCGCGGTCAGCTCCGAGGCCCTGGGCGAGTCGATGTACTACGGCAAGGGCGCGGGCATGATGCCGACCGGCGTCGCCGTGGTCTCCGACATCATCGAGGTGTGCCGCGACATCGTCGGCTTCACCGAGGGCGGCCCGCCGCCCGGGGCCTTCCGGACCATCCGCGGCAGCGCGCCCGGCCCCCTCGACGCCCTCGAGTGCGAGAACTACCTGTGCGTGCACGTGCCCAACATCCCGGGCGTGCTCGGCCGGGTCGCCAGCTGCCTCGGGCGCCACGGCGTCAGCATCAAGCGCATGAACCAGGACACGCCCGACGCCGGCGAGGCCATCGACATGGTGATCATCACCGAGCGCACCGCCGAGGCCAAGGTCCGCGCGGCCCTGGCCGAGGTCGACGCCTTCGAGTTCTCCCTCGCGCCCACCCACCGCTTCCGCATGCTCGGGGAGCAGCCCGCGTGAGCCGGCGCCGACTGGTCACGGACGAGCGCGTCGGGCCCAAGGCCGGCCTGACCCGGGCGGCGCACCAGCGGGTGATCTACGCCGACACCGACCGCATGGGCGTGGTCTACCACGCGACCTACCTGCGCTACCTCGAGTACGCCCGCGTCGAGTACATCCGCGGCATGGGCTTCGCCTACGCCGACCTCGAGCGCCTCGGCTACGGCCTGCCGGTCATCGACCTGGCCGTGTCCTACGTGGCCCCGGCGGTCTACGACGATCTGGTCAGCGTGTGGGTGACCATGGCCAAGCTCTCGCCCGCGCGGATCACCTTCGTGTACCGGCTGACCGTCGAGCCGGGCGACCGCCACGCCTTCGAGGGCCCCGAGCCCATCGAGGTCCTGCGCGCCGAGACCCGCCACGGCTGCATGGGCCTCGACGACCTCCGGGCCGCCCGCTTTCCCGACGAGGTCTACCCCCTGCTCGAGGCCCGCTGGGACGCCTTGGGACGCGAATAGTCGGCCGGAGTCGAGCAGCTACGCCGCGTTTGTGAGCATTCGTGGCGCAATCGCGCGACAGCCAGGCGTCGACTTGGTGTCAGCGGCTCGCGTCCGCGAAATGTAGTAGGTAGGGCCCCATGGCCCAAGCCGAGACCCCCGCTCTCCAGCCCAGCGACCGCAAGCTCCTGCTCGAGTACGTGCGCGTGACCGAGGCGGCCGCCATCGCCTGCTCGCGCTGGATCGGCCTGGGCCACAAGGAGGACGCGGACGCGGCCGCGGTCGAGGCCATGCGCCGCGCCTTCGACAAGGTCCCCGCGCGCGGGACCATCGTCATCGGCGAGGGCGAGCGCGACGAGGCGCCGATGCTCTACATCGGCGAGAAGGTCGGGCCCAAGAACCCCGAGTTCCCCGAGGTCGACATCGCCGTCGACCCCCTCGAGGGCACCAACTTGTGCGCCCACGGCAAGACCGGCGCCCTCGCGGTGCTGGCCGTCGCCCACAAGGGCATGCTGCTCAACGCCCCGGACACCTACATGCACAAGATCGCCGCCGGCCCCGAGGGCGTCGGCGTGGTCAGCCTCGAGAAGAGCCCCGCGCAGAACGTCCTCGACCTGGCCAAGGCCAAGGGCAAGAAGCCCAGCGAGATGGTCGTGCACGTGCTCGAGCGCCCGCGCCACGACGCCATGGTCGAGGAGATGCGCAAGGTCGGCGCGAGCGTGCGCCTGTTCAGCGACGGCGACGTCAACCCCTGCGTGGCCACGGGCCTGCCCGACAGCGGCATCGACCTGTTCATCGGCAAGGGCGGCGCGCCCGAGGGCGTGCTCGCGGCCGCGGCCCTGCGCTGCCTGGGCGGGGTGTTCGAGGGGCGCTTGGCCTACCGCAACGGCGAGGAGCGCGAGCGGGCCATCGACATGGGCCTGAAGGAGCCCGACGCGCTCTTGCGCCACCACGACCTGGTCCGCGGCCACTGCTTCTTCGTCGCGTCGGGCGTCACCGACGGGCCGATCCTGAGCGGCGTGCGGACCCACGGTCCGCGGACCGTCGTCCACTCGCTCGCGCTGCGCAGCGACACCACGACGATCCGCAAGTTCGAGACCTCGACCTTGCTGGACCACCTGCCCCTCGACCCGCCCACGCGCTGAGGCGCGGCAGGGCGGCGGGCTCACTCGGAAGCGGAAGCTTCGGGCTGCTCGGCGGCCGCGGGCGGCTCGGTCGACTCGGGCGCCGACGACTCGCCGCGGCAGTCCGCGCCGTCGCCGTTTTGGCTGGCGCGCTCGTGATGCTCGACGCAGCGGATGCAGCTTTGCGAGGCGTCGCCGCAGCGCTGCTTGGCCTTGCGGCACAGGTTCTGGAACTCGTCGTTGGTGACCTGCTCGTCCGCGATGCGGCACATCTTGGTCTTGACGTCGCAGATCGAGCGCGAGAGCTCGCAGGTGTCCTCGCACTTGTCCGTGTCCTGGTTCGCCGCGGCGACCATGGCGTCTTGGCTCTCGACCAGCTTCTCGAGGCGCGCCGCGAGCTCGGCCATGGACTCGCCCTCGAAGCCGCCCTGAGGCGCGAGGCCAGAGTCGACGCCGTTGGGGCCCGTGGGGGAGATCGTGTGGGTGCCCCCGCGGGCGTCGCAGGCCGAGCCCGACAGGCCCAGCGCGAGAGCCAGCGCGAGCAGAGAGAAGCGGGTGGGGGAGGTCATGGCGGGACGGTTCACGGCTCGACCTCCTCGAGCAGCATGGTCAAGATCTCGAGGGCCCGGGCGTAGCTGCCCATGGCGAGGTTGGCGTCTCCGGTGCGCGCGGCCGCGTCCCCGAGGAGCACGAGGCCGCGGGCGCTGGCGCGGTCGACGGGCAGGGAGCGCTCGGGGGCGAGCAGGGGCTGGAGCAGGGTCAGGGCCCGCTCGGGCTGATCGGCGTCGAGGCGGGTCTGCGCCGCGCGGGCGGCCAGGTTGTAGCGGAGCAGCTCGGCGCTGCCGTCATCGGCGGGCGGGGCTTGCTCGAGGGCTCGCTCGAGGACGCTCGCGCGGGCGCCCAGGTCCGGCTCGGCGTCGGCCTTGGCGTGGGCCGTGGCGACGGCGCGGACGTAGGCGAGGCCCTCGGCCGAGGGCGCGCCGGGGAGCACGACGTGGGTCTCGAGGCGGGCGTCGAGCTCGCTGCCGACCTCGCCCGCTTCGCCGAGGCCCGAGTCGTCGGTGCATGCCGCGAGCCCAAAGCTCAGGCCCAGAGCGAGGGCCAGGGCCGCGATCCACGGGCGGCCGAGGTGCGCGCGCCGGGTCATCCGCCCCCCCGATTGTCGTCGCCTGCGTCGCTCGGCGAGAGCCGGGCCTCGTAGTCGGCGAGCATGGCCTGGGCGCGCTCGGTGTCGGTCTTGCCGTCGTCGATGGCGTCGAGGAGGCCGCGGGCCTCCTTGCCCATGGCGGCCAGCTCCTCGGCGTCGACGCTCGCGGAAGCCTCGCTGCCTTGGTTGCCTTCGTTGCCGTTGGGGTCGACGACGATCAGGGTCAAGGCCGCGGCCGCGGCGACGCCAAAGGCGGCGTAGAGCCAGCGCCGCGGCGAGCCCGAGCCAGCGCCGCCAGGCTTGCTCGCGGGCTCGGTCGAGCCCGGGCCGCCAGCTCGCTTCGCGGCCTCGTCGCCCAGCCGCGCCTCGACCTTGCGCCAGCCTCGGTGGGTCTCGAGCTCGGACAGGTCGTCGAAGGCGTGGGGCTGGCTCAGCTCGCTCAGCAACACCACGCTCGCGACGGGCCCGCTGTGCTCGACCGCGCCGCCCTCGAGCAGCGCGAGCTCCTCGGCGCTCGGCCCGTCCTCGCCCAGCTCGGCGAGCTCGCGCTCGATGGCGCTCAGATCCAGTTTGGGTTCGCTCATGGCTAGGAGAGGGAGGCGGGGCTCACTTGGGGGCGAGGAACTCGAGGGCGCCATCGTTACCGTAGCGCCGGGTGTAGTGGGTGCGAAAGGATCGGCAAGCGCGGAACAGCAACACGTCGAGTGTACCCACGCTCACGTCCATCTCGGCGGCGGCTTCCGCCCGAGGTCGACGCTCGATCAAGCGCAGCCGCATGACCTTGCGGTAGCGCGGGTTGACCTCGGCCATGCACGCGTCGATGCGCTCGCGCAGGACGTCGGACAGCTCGGAGCGGCCGAGCAGGGACTCGGCGTTGCTGTCCGAGAGGTCGGGGATCTGCTGCTCGAAGCCCTCGGGCCAGGCGGTCGTCCGCCCCGCCTTGCGCAGGTGATCGAGGCACAAGTTCTTGCCGATGCGGATCAGCCACGGCAGCAGCCCCTTCCCCTGCCACCGAAAGCGGTGGATGTTTTCCATGGCGCGCACGAAGGTGTCGGCGAGCAGGTCCTCGGCGAGGTTGCGGTCGCGGACCAGCGGCATGATCGCGCAGCGGAACACGGTGTTGGCGTGGAGCATGTAGAGCGCCCGGAAGGCGCGCTGATCCCCCTGCTGGGCGCGCTCGACGAGCTGGCGCTCGCGGTCCAGATCGTCCGCGCTCCGGGCCCCCGCGGCGGGGGTGGCCCTGGCGGGCGGCGCAGCGACGCTCGCTGCGGCTGGGACTGACGTCGCATGGGTGGAGGGTTCGTTCGCCACTTGCGTCCTTCCCGCGATCGGACCCCCATCGGGAGGGGCGGGATGTCGTGCGTTCGAGGGCTGGAAGAGCCCCGGAACGAGGGTTGGGCGCGCGTGGGATTCGCGCAAACAACGGGGCGTCAGAGACCACCTTACATCGTCGGTCTGCGGGCTGGACTCGCCGACGCGTGAGGGAAAGAGGGGATGAACCGAGGTGATCGCCGCACAGGTCATGGAATACCGACCATTCCTAACCCCCAACTAGAGAACGTGGGTCATCTTACGCACCATCGCTGCAGGAAGGGTTTTCGAGCCGGCCGGGCGGCCCGGCTGTTGCCACCCCCTCCCTGGGGAGGCCTCGAAGTCCCATCGTCGCATCGGGCTTGTTTGTCTCCCTGGTCCATAAAACTCGCTGGCTGCGGCCGGGGTCGAAGCCCGTCGAAGGCGGCGTCCGCTTGACCCTGGGCCGTCCGGGGCGTAGTCAGGCGCCTGAACCCCGGTGCTCGGCTCACGTTCAGCTCTGCTCTCGATGCTCCTGGTTTGGTCGGCGCCCCCGGCCAGTCCCGAGGACGCCTCCGCATCTCCCGCGCCTCCGGCCCCCGCCGGCCAAGACGGTGAGGCCGTCGAGGGTCCCGCGCCTGCGCCGGCCGACGGCTCGCTGCGCGACCGCTTCGGCGACATCGACGCGACCTTGCCCTACGCGACCGAGGAGCTGCAGCTGTCCGAGGTCCTGCAGATCTCCCTCGAGGAGAACGTCGACCTGCAGACCAAGGTCGTCGCCGTGGACGTCAGCGAGGCCAACATCCTCGCCGCCGCCGGTGCCTTCGACGTGACCCTGACCGCCGGGCTCTCGACCTCGCTGCAAAGCAGCGTCCCGCGTGGTTCGGCCTTCATCTTCAGCACGGGTTCGCGCCAGGTCAGCGGCTACCTCGGCGTGTCTCGGCGGCTCGAGACCGGTGGCAACATCGCCCTGCAGATCGACGTCAACCGCAACCTCACCGACCAGCCGATCAGCTTCTTCAACCCCGAGCTCGGCTCGGCGACCCTGGCCAGCTACCAGATCACGCCGCGGCTGACCTTCAGCCACCCGCTGCTCCGGGGCATGGGCGTCAAGGTCAACCGCGCCCAGCTCGACCGCGCGCGCCTGGCCAAGTCGAGCGCCGAGGCCGACATCCTGGTCTCGGCCCAGAACATGATCCGCGATCTGGTCGCGGCCTACTGGGACGTGCTCTACGCCCAGCGCGACCTCGCGAACAAGCGCACCGGGGTCGAGCTGGCCAAAGAGCAGCTCGCGCGCACCGAGGCCCAGGTCCGCGCCGGTCGCCTCGCCGCCGTCGAGGCCAAGGCCGTGGAGCAGAGCCTCGCCCAGCGCGAGACCGACGTGATCCTGGCCGAGAACCAGCTGCTCGCGGCCAGCCTCAACCTGCGCACCCTCATGGGCCAGGAGTTCGCCGGCCGCGAGGCCCTCGGCGTGATGCCCTCGACCAACCCCGTCGACGCGATCCAGCCGGAGCCCATCGACATGGACGCCGAGATCGACAAGGCCATCGCCGCCAACCCGGCCGTGCGCCAGCTCGAGGTCGCCCTGGCGACCAAGCGCATCGACGAGCTCGAGGCCGCCAACCAGCGCCTGCCGCAGCTCGACTTCACCGGCACCTTCACGCCCCAGGGCCGCAGCGTCGACACCAGCCCGGATCCCCAGGCGGGCACCCCCGGCGAGTCCGGCAGCTGGGGCGAGGCCTTCCAGAACTTCGTCACCGACGACATCGCGACCAAGGGCCTGTTCGCCGAGTACACGGTGTCGGGCGCCCTCGACCTGACCTGGTCCGTGCAAAACCGCGTCGCCCGGGGCAACCACCAGCGGGTGCTCGCCGAGCTGCGCCAGGCCGAGCTCAACCTCAAGTCGGTGCGCCAGAACACCTCGACCCAGGTGATCACGGCGATCAACAACATGCGCTCGGCCCAAAAGCGCATCGAGCTCGCCGACCTGTCCATCGAGCTCGCCCAGCAAAACCTCGACGCCGAGCAGGCCCGCTTCGACGTCGGCCGCTCGACCAACTACGACGTGCTCCAGCGCATCGACGAGCTGCTCAACGCCGAGAACACCAAGCTGCTCGCGGGCCTCGACTACCTCAAGGCGCGCGCGACCTTGCAGGCGCTGACCGGCGAGATCCTGCCGGCCTACGGCCTGGACCTGCCGGGCAGCGACGCGGGCTAGCGCGGGCGGCTGCTCCCGTGGACGGAGCCGCCGAGCGGGGAGCTCAGCTCGAGCGGGGCTCCGCACAGTCTTCGCGGCACTCCCGAGACTTGCGCAGGCCGATCACGTGGCCGCTGACGAGGGAGATGCCGGCGAGCACCCCGACCACGGTGCCGGCGAGGTGGGAGCCGCCCTCGTGGTGTTCGCCAGGGGCGTGGGCCTGGGCGTGGTGGTCTTTGTGCCCGTGGTGCTCGCCGTGCGCTTCTTGGGCGTGGTGCTCGTCGTGCTCGCCGCCCATCTCCAGGCCCCGGGAGGCCATCAACCCGACGATGCCCACCGCCATCAATCCCGCCACGAGCGTCGAGCGATGGCGACGCCAGGTGAAGATCAGCGCGAGCACGGCGAAGCCGAGGGCGACGGCGGTGAAGATCCACTCCGCCTCGTGACCCAACAACAGGCCGAGCCCGAGGGTTCCAAACAGCGCGGGGAGGAGGGCCGCGACGGTGCAGTGGATGGCGCACAGGCTGCTCGCCACGGCGCCGAAGCGATCGACGCGGCCGTGGCTGGCGTTGCTGTCGAAGGTTGAGAGTGCACGCGCCATCGCGGACTGTTCGTTTCGCCAATGTTGGTGGGCGAGTCAATGCGAACACTTGTTCGACTGTTCAATTGATGGCGTCTAGGCCCGCTAGGGGTGCCAGCCTGGGGGCTTGAACAGGTAGCCGAGCTTCTCGGCCATGCGGGGGGTGGCTCGGACATCTCGCCACAGCGCCGCGAATTCATCGGTCTGGGACACCCACAGGTTCGCGCTGTCGATGGGCTTGGTGAGGCCGTAGCGCGGGGCCTCGCTCGTCGCGGGGAGCTGGTGGGTGCCGAACAGGCGATCCCACAGCGCGAAGGTCAGCCCGTAGTTCTTGTCGACGTAGACCGGGTTGCTGGCGTGGTGCAGCCGGTGCACCGCTGGGGTGATCAGCGCGCGGCGCAGCCCGGGGAGGTCGCGGGGCGGGAGGGCGTGCTCGCTCAGGTGCAAGAGCACGCCCCAGATCATCGCCGCGCCCTCGACGATGATGATCATCAGGGGGTGGAAGCCGAGCAGGGGCAGCCACAAGGTGGTGTGCGGCGTGACGAGGAAGTCCGCGAAGGAGCCGCGGAAGGACACGGAGGCCTTCATCTCCTGGGGCGCGTGGTGGACCGCGTGCACGCACCACAGCAGCCGGACTCGATGGGACAGGCGGTGGACGGCGTAGGAGCTGAGGTCGTAGGCGAGGTAGGCGAGCAGCCAGCTCGGCCAGGCCAGGCCGAGCTCGAGGGGGCTCAGGTGGTAGAGCCCGAACATCGCGGCGATCGTCAGGACCTGGTTGAGGGCGAAGATCGGGATGAAGGTCAAGACCGCGCTGGCTACGTTGACGACGCCCTCGCGGTGACGGTTGATCTTTCTGCTCAGGCCCAGGGCGATCCACTCGAGGGTGACGATTCCAAGGGCGGCCCCGGTCATGAGCGCGGGAACGAGCTCCGAGTAGTGTTGGAGAGCGGTGGCCATCGTCGAGGAGTCGCCCGACGATGTCGGAAATTACGGCGCGCTGGGCAGAGGGGCAGGCCCCCGCTCTGCGGTGAGGTGGCACTCCGCTGCGCGCGAGGCCGTGTTTCTTGATAGGACTCCCCCGTGGCACCCAACTGGTCGGCATTGCTGGACGAGCGCGACCACCGGCCCTACGCGATGCCGCCGGGGCCGTGGCACATGACCATGTCGTGGCTGGACCTGCTGTTCGCGCACTGGCCCGTGGACGCCGAGGTGCTGCGCGCGTCCTTGCCGGCCGGCCTCGAGCTCGACACCTTCGAGGGCCAGGCGTGGATCGGCGTGGTGCCCTTTCGCATGACCCACGTCGGCCCGCGGGGGCTCAACTGGCTCCCTGGGCCCTCGGCCTTCGCCGAGCTCAACGTGCGCACCTACGTCGTCGCCGAGGGGCGCCCCGGGGTGTGGTTCTACTCCCTCGACGCCGCCAGTCCGCTGGCGGTCTGGGCCGCGCGGACGGGCTTTCACCTGCCCTACTACCGGGCGCGCATGCGCTGCGAGGGCGTCGGCGAGGGGTGGATCGACTACCTCAGCGAGCGCCGCCACGGGGACGCGCCGGCGGGGGTGTTCCGCGGGCGCTACCGGGGCGCGGGCGAGCCCTACCGGGCCGAGCGCGGGAGCCTCGAGCACTGGCTGACCTGGCGCTACTGCTTGTACGCCGCCGATCGCCGCGGCCGGGTCCGGCGCGGGGAGATTCACCACCTCCCCTGGCCGCTGCGCCGGGCCGAGGCCGAGATCGAGACCTGCACGGTGACCGAGGGCTGGGGCATCGCGCTGCCCGAGGGCGTCGCGCCGATCCTTCACTTTGTCGATCGCATCGACGTCGTGGGCTGGCTGCTCGGCCCGCCGCTGTGAGCCGCGAGTTTTTCGAGAAAAAGCTCGGGCCTGAGGCCGCCTCAGAGGGTCGGCCAGAACAAGTCCTGTCCGCCCCTCTGTCTATTCTAGCCGTCGTGGACGACGCCACGCCCTCCCTGCCCCACGTCCACGACTCAAGCCAGTGAATGAATCCACAGTCTCTGGCTATTTAGCCGTCGCGGACGACGCCACGCCCTCCCTGCCTGCAAACGAATCCACGCCCCCGCTTGCGGGGGCGACCACCAGCCGTCTCGAAGGTACGAACTCCATTGCCCACCAAGCCAAAGCGGAGGAGCGGATAGCGACGAAGCGCCCCCGGTCCTCAGTGCCTGTGGGGGTAGAGCAGAACTCAGACCATGAGCGAAGGGAGCAGGGGAGCCGCGAAGCCTTCGGGGAGGGCGTCGGCCTGGCCGGTGAAGATCGCACGCAGACACGCGGCGCCCTCGACCAGGCGCGGGGCCGGCCGGCTGAACATGGCGTTGGCGTCGAGGGCCCACACCCGCCCCTCGCGGACGGCCCGCAGGGCCTGGACCTCGGGGCGCTCGAGCAGCGCGCGGGCGTGGGTGAGGTTGGTGGCGAGGTCGTAGCCGCAGGCGCCGGCGAGGATCCAGTCCGGATCGGCGGCGGCGATGGCCGACCACGGCAGGGGACGGCTCGCGCCTCCGACCTCGCCGAAGGCGTCGACGACCCCGGCCGCGGCGAGCTGCTCGGGGACCCAGTGGCCGGCGTTCCACGGCGGGTCGGGCCACTCGAGGAAAAAGGCGGTGCACTGCTCGCGCCCAGCGGGAGCCGAAGCGGGCGGGGCCACGGGACCGCCCGCCGCGATCGCGGCCCAGCGCGCGCGCAGGGAGGCGACGAGGGCTCGGCCGCGCTCGACGACTCCGGCGGCCTCGGCCACGGCTTGGATGTCGGCCAGCACGCCCTCGAAGGTCTTGGCCGCGAGCGACAGCACCCGCGCCTCCCGGGCGCGGCCGAGGACCTCGACGGGGATCAGCTGCAGGGCGGTCTCGATGGTCGCCGGGGTCACGGCGCACACGCTGCACACGCCCTGGGTGAGGATGAGCTCGGGCGCGAGGGCCTCGAGGCGCTCGCCGTCGACGGAGTAGATCGGCCGCCCCTCGAGCTGGGCCTCGTGCACGGCGGTGTCGATCGCCTTGGGGCTCAGGCCGGCGTCGAGGATGCTGGCCGTGAGCACGGGCAGCTCGGGGCCGACGCGGCGGGCGAGCTCGGGCGGGTGGTCGCACTCGTGGCTGACCCCGACCAGGTGCTCGCCGAGGCCGAGGGCGCAGGCGATCTCCGTGGCGCTGGGCAGCAGGCTGACGATGCGCACCGCTGGGTTCCCTGGATTAGGACAGCAGCCCCAGCTCGCCCGCGACCTCGACGCGGCGATCTTGGAAGGGCTCGCGCCAGCGCTGGTCCCAGTCGATGGCGATGGCGCCAGCGTCCCAGGTGGGCACGGGGATGAGGTCGCGGCGGGCCAGCTCGGCGTGCAGCTCGACCTCGGCCGCGGGCTCGCGGGAGAAGGGGAAGGGGTTGCGCGGCACGCCAGCGGCGAGGGTCGGGTACTTGCCGTCGTCGGCGGCGATGAGCTCGAGCAGCTCGTGGCCGCGGCGCTCCATGTAGCCCAAAAACTCGGCGCTGAACGGCCCGGGCACGTCCCGCTGCACGCTGGGCTCGCGGCGCACCCACTTGGCCCAGTCGAAGCCGTAGACGAAGTCGTGCACGTAGGTGAAGTTGATGGCGGTGCCGCGGCCGTAGAGGGCCTGGAGACGGACCATGCGGGCGAAGCGGTCCTCGACGAGGGCCAGGGCGGCGGCCCCGTCCGGCCCGCCCGCGGACTCGAGGCCCTGGCGGAGTACGTCGGCGGCGATGAGGTCGAGGTCCCAAAACAGGTTGCCCGGGAAGGCGTCGAGCTGGGGCCTCGGCGAGGTCGGCCAGGCCCGTGGCGAGGGCCGCGACGAGGGCGGCCGGGGCCCTGCGCGCGTCCGGGAGGCTGTCGGCCTCGAAGGTCGCGGCGACCAGGGCGGCGAGCTCGGTGGCCCGCTCGCGGCGCGGGTCGAGGCTCCGGGGCGAGCCGGCCTCGCGCTCGAGTCGGCCCTGGACCGCGGACACTCGGGGGCGCCACGGCGCATGGGGGTCGCGCCAGGCCGGGGTCGCGGCGCTCGACCGGGCCAAGAGCGTGGTCATTGACCGTCCCACCCCAGCAAGGTCAGCCCGACGATGACCACGACGAGGATCATCGCGCTGCGCCACTGCGCCTGGTGCAGGTAGTGCTTGTAGAGGCGCTGCGCTTCGAAGGCGTTGGTGGTCGCCTGGGGGCTGAGCTTGCGCAGGCGCCTCCAGTTGACCAGCACGACGACGAGGGCGAGGGCGCCGATCGGCGCGGGCACGACGTGGGCCAGGCGGATCGACACCGCCCACAGCAGCGCCGCGAACAGCATCACGCGCTCGACCAGGGCCCGCGCGGCCCGGTTGCCGTACTCGCTGACGTAGGTCCGCTTGCCCCCGCGGCGGTCGCTCTGCTCGTCGGCCATGCCGCTGGCGACGGCGCTGCACAGGGCCAAGAGCGCGAAGCCGGGGAGCATCAGCAGCTCGCGGGTCCACAGCTCGCCGCTTTGCAGGTAGAGGTGAAAGAGCGGCAGGCCCACGCCGACGCCGACGAGCTCGAGCCACTCGCCGCCGCCGCGGTAGTTCAGGCGCACCGGGGGCAGGGTGTAGGCGACAAAGATCAGCAACAGCCCGGCGGCCGCGGGCAGCAGGCTCGGGCGGGCCATGGCGAACTGGCCGAGGGCGGCCAGGCCCAGGGCGCCCACGCCCGCGATGAGCCCGGCGATCAGCAGGGCGCGCGCGGGCAGGATCCCGTCGGGGATGGTCTTGGGCGAGCAGCCGTCCGGGAACATCTGTCGCTTGATGCGATCGACCCGGCGGTCGCCCCAGTCGTTGAGGAAGACCACGAACAAGAGGTCGAAGAGGGTGAAGCCCAGGCCCAGCGCGAGGGCGCTCCAGTCGAGGGCGCCGGCGGCGGAGACTCCCAGGGCCTGGCCAAAGAGGCACGGCACCAGGAGCTTGGGCCAGCTGTCGACCTTCGCCGCGTAGAGCCAGCGGGACATCCAGCTGCGCCCGCGGCCGCCCTGGGGCGATGGGTCTGCTGGGGCCTCCTCGGGGCTGGTCTCGGCCTGGCTCTCGGCCTCGGGATCCGGCTGCACGGCGAGACCGTAGCAGAGCCGGGCGGGCGCGTCTCGGAGCTGGCGCTCGGTGGGCGGCCTGGGCGGGGGTGTACGGGCCAAACAACCCTTGCGGGAGCCAGTCACCGGGGCGTAGCGTGCCCGCCATGCGCACCTCATCGATGAAGGTGGCCCTGCTCGCGTGCCTCGCCTCGGGCGCCCTCGCCTGCGACAAGCCCACGCAGACCGAGGTCCCCGATGGCACCGGGGAGACCGCGGGAGACGCCGAGAGCCCCCCGCCCGCGCCCACCGAGGGCGCCGCGATCTTGCTGCGCGGGGGAACGGTGCTGACCGCGACGGGTCAAACCTTCGCGCCGGGGGCCGTGCTCATCCGCGGGGCGGACATCGCCGCGGTCGGGCCCGCCGACGCGGTCGAGGTGCCCGAGGACGCCGAGGTGATCGAGCTCGACGCCAGCGCCGTGATCACCCCGGGCATCATCGACACCCACTCGCACATGGGCGTCTACGCCTCGCCGGGCTTTCGGGCCCACGGCGACGGCAACGAGGTCGCCAGCCCGGTGACCCCCTACGTCCGGGCCGAGGAGGGCTTTTGGCCTCAGGACCCGCAGATCAACCACGCCATCGCGGGCGGGGTGACGGTCGCGCAGATCCTTCCGGGCTCCGCCAACCTCATCGGCGGGCGGACCTTCACCGTCAAGCTCCGGCCCAACTCGCGCTCGGCCGAGGACATGCGCTTCGCCGCCGCGCCGGCCGGGCTCAAGATGGCCTGCGGCGAGAACCCCAAGCGGGTCTACGGCGAAAAGGGCGGCCCGACCACGCGCATGGGCAACGTCGCGGGCTACCGCAAGGCCTTCCAGGAGGCCGTGGAGTACCAGCGCAGCTGGGACAGCTACGAGCGCGCCCTGGCGATGTGGGAGACCGAGTCGGACCGGCGCCCGCGCCCGTCTCGGTCCAGCGAAGATGGCGAGGGCGGAGGCGGAGGCGGCCGCAGGGAGTACCGCGAGCAGCCCCAGCCGCCGCCCCGGGACTTCGGCATGGACACCCTCGTCGGGGTCCTCGACGGCGACATCCTCGTGCACATGCACTGCTACCGCGCCGACGAGATGTCGCTGATGCTCGAGCTCGCGGCCAGCTTTGGCTTCTCGATCCGCAGCTTCCACCACGCCGTCGAGGCCTACAAGATCGCCGACCGCCTCGCCGCCGCCGAGACCTCGGTGTCGATCTGGGCGGACTGGTGGGGCTTCAAGGCCGAGGCCTACGACGGCGTGCGCGAGAACGCGGCCCTGTTCACCCAGGCCGGGGGCCGGGCGATCATCCACTCCGACTCCGCCGAGGGCATCCAGCGCCTCAACCAAGAGGCCGCCAAGGCGATGTTCGCCGGGCGGAAGGCAGGCATCGAGGTCACCCCCGAGCAGGCCCTCGAGTGGATCACCATCAACGCGGCCTGGGCCCTGGGCGTCGACGACGTGACCGGCAGCCTCGAGCCCGGCAAGGACGCCGACGTCGTCGTGTGGAGCGGCGACCCCTTCTCGGTCTACACCCGCGCCCAGGTCGTGTTCGTCGACGGGGAGCTCGTCTACGAGCGCGAGGGCGAGACCGGCCGCCCGCGCAGCGACTTCGACCTCGGCCTGCGCGACGACCTGCAGGAGGCACCCTGACCATGACCCGCCCCGCACTTCGCCTCTCGCTGGTCGTGCTGGCCTCGGCCCTGGCCTTCGCGCCGCCCTTCCTCTCGGCCGTTCAGGCCGCGCCGCCTGTCGCCGACAACCCGGACGCGAGCGAGCCCCAGGCCGCGCCCGCGACCTTGCTGATCCACGCCAAGATCCACGTCGGAGACGGGACGGTGATCGACGACGGCTCCGTGCTCATCGAGGACGGCAAGATCGCCAAGGTCCAGCCCGGAACCCTCGGGGCGGCCGACGCCCCCGGGGCCACGGTGGTCGACCTGGGCGGCAAGACCCTCACGCCCGGGCTGATCGCGGCGGACACGGCCCTGGGCCTGGTCGAGATCGGCCTCGAAGACAGCACCCACGACGAGGCGCGCCAGGACGAGAGCCCGATCCGCGCCAGCTACGACCCGGGCCCAGCGGTCAACGCCGACTCCTCGCTGATCGCCGTGCAGGCCATCGAGGGCATCACCACGGCCGCCGTCGCCCCCCGGGGCGGGCTGATCTCGGGCTCGGTCGCGTGGATCGACCTGCTGCCCAACGACCACCGGCGCATCGTCGCCGAGCGCTCCGTGGCCGTGGTCGCCAACGGCGGCCGGGCGGTGCAGGGCTCGCGGGCGGCGACCCTCGCCGAGCTGCGCCGGGCCTTCGAGGACGCCCAGTGGCTGCGCGAGAACGAGCGCAACTTCGACCGCGGGGCCGCCCGCGAGCTCGCTGGGCACCCGGCCGATCTCGAGGCGCTGTGGCCCGTGCTCGACGATGAGGTGCCCCTGGTCGTGCGCGCCAACCGGGCCAGCGATCTGCTCGCGCTCGTCGAGCTCGCCGGGGAGCTGGGCGTCGAGCTGACGATCCTCGGCGCGGCCGAGGGCTGGAAGGTCAAGGAAGAGCTCGCCGCCGCCAAGGTCCACGTCGTCGTCCAGCCGACCCGCAACCTCCCGGGCAGCCTCGACGGCCTCGGCTCGCGCATGGACAACGCCGCGCTCTTGCAGGCCGCGGGCGTGACCGTCGCGCTGGCCGTGTTCGACACCCACAACGTCCGCAACCTGACCCAGGAGGCGGGCATCGCCGTGGCCAACGGCCTCGACGCCAAGGCGGCCCTGAGCGCCGTGACCCTCAACGTGGCCAAGGCCTACGGACTCGACGACGACTACGGGACCATCGCCGTGGGCAAGGTCGCCAGCGTGGTCGTGTGGGACGGCGAGGATCCCTTCGAGTTCTCGACCTGGGCCGAGCAGGTCTACGTCCGCGGCGAGGCCCTGGACATGCGCTCGCGCCAGACCCAGCTGCGCGAGCGCTACCGCGAGCTCGACGGCTTCGCGCCCTGAGCGACGCGCCAGGGTCCGCGGCCCAGGGTCGCCGACGCGGCCACGCCGAGGTCGGCGGTCGGCAAGATCGCGCGAGAGAGCGAGCACTCGCCGGGGCACCCAGGGACCTGGTTCGAGGCCATGGTCGAGGCCAAGCAGGGCATCGAGAGCAACATCGTGACGCTCGGCATCATCAAGGACGACTCCCCCGATCACCTGCTGTTCATCGACCTGTTCACCCACGGGGCCGTCGGGCAGATCACCGCGTCGAGCTACGACACCTTCTTCGCGGACGCGATCGAAGGGTTGTCCGGGGCCTGCGACGAGTTCGTCCCGCCGCGCTAGCTTGTGCCTGACGCGCACCCCGAGTAGAAGGCGGTGTGTACGAGGCAAACGAGGTTCTGGTCGACGCGCAGCTTGGACGGTTGCGGGGTCTCTCGCGCTTGGCGGTGACTGGTTGTGCGGCGCTCGTCCTCTCGGCGTGTCCGGGGACGAGCGAAGAGGGCGAGGACGAGGTCGGGTCGACGGGCGAGACGGACACGACCGAGACCGAGGCGGACACCGGCGAGACGGACACGACGGACACCGAGACGGACACCGAGACCGATACGGGGGAGACGGAGACCGGAGACCCCAACGCGTGCTGGGAGGACCTCGCGGTCGGCGAGCTCGAGGTCCTCGCCGAGGGCTTCGACGGCGGCAGCGAGGGCATCACCTTCGGCCCCAACGGCGAGCTCTACGTGACCACCGACGGGACGGTCTGGAGCGTGTCGCCGGACGGCGAGGTCGCCGAGTACGCGACGGTGCCCGACGCCCTCGGCCTGGCCGCCCGCGCTGACGGGAGCCTCGTCGTGGCCTCGCTCGGCGTGTTCGGCGAGCCCGACGGAGCCGTCTACGTGGTCAGCCCCGACGCCGCGGTCAGCGAGCTCGCCGCGGGCATCGACAGCCCCAACTTCGTGGCCATCGCCCCCGACGGCAGCGCCCTGATCACCGACGACGTCGACACCCGCGTGTTCCGGGTCAGCGACGAGGGCGAGGTGTCGGTGATCATCGAGGACGTGCCCTCGCCCAACGGCATGGCCTACAGCCCCGACGGGCAGCGCTTTTACGTCGCCTCGACCTTCACCCCCGAGGGCCAGCTGACGGCCTACACCGTCGACGGCGAGGGTTTCCCCGACGAGAGCACCGGCGTCGAGATCCTCCACATCGGTCAGGGCTCGACCCCCGACGGCATCGCCGTCGACGAGAACGACCGGGTCTACGTCGCCGCCAACCTCTTCGGTGAGATCTGGGCCGTGGACGGGGGGCTGACCGAGCTGGGCGAGGGCGAGCTGGTCGCGGGGGAGCTCGAGAGCCCGGCGAGCCTCGCCTTTGGTCGCGGGCCGGACTTCGATCCGTGTTCGATCTACTACACCGAGCTATTCGGTACGCGGGTCATGCGTCTCGCCGTGGGAGTTCGAGGAGCGCCACTGTTCGACTGACGCCACGCCCTCCCTGCCCCACGTCCACGACTCAGAGGCTGTCAAACGAGTCCACGCCCCCGCTCGCGGGGGCGACCACCAGCCTTCTCGAAGGCACGAACCCCATTGCCCACCAAGCCATAGCGGAGGAGCGGATAGCGACGAAGCGCCCCCGGTCCCAGGCGCTTGTGGGGGCAAAACAGCACTCAGTTGCGGAGGCTCTGAGCCATGTACATCGCGCTGAGCTGACGGGTCGCGGTGAGCTTGGCGGCGAGCTCGAACAGGCCCTCGCGGCCGTCGGTGCCCGTGGCCTCGAACAGCGCCTTGCAGCGGGCCTGGACCGCGCGGGAGTCGACGCCGAGGGTGCGGGCGATGGCCCCGAGCTTGCGGCCGAAGAGCAGCAAGCTGGCGAGCTCGCGCTGGGCCGCGTCGAGGCGGAAGGTCGCGTCGAGGTTGGCGACGAGGCCGTCGACGAAGCTGCCCGCGGGGGTGGGGCCGACCCGGGAGGGGCTCGAGGGCAGGCTGAAGGTGGGGGCGAAGGAGAAGGTGAGCTCGTAGGTGGTGGCGGCGGAGACGTTCATGGCGACCTCGATGAATTCAGAATGCGGCCCCGACCCCCGAACCGTCAGGGACACCAGTGCCACCGACGGGCCTCCGACGCTCCGCTGGACCCGACCGCGCGGGCTGGCCCAGAGTTGGGTCGCAGAGCGCGAATTTGTGACTTTCGAGGTGTCCAAAAGCCCACTCGGCATGCCGGCGAACCGATGGGGGGTGGTCGCGAACCGGGCGTAACCGATGGTCACCACAGATCGCGGGGCTCGGGAGGTTCTGGCCCGAACCCCACCCTTGGTTGGAAACCCTCGGTGCGCGCATCCGACCAGGTGCAATTGGCCAACGAAGCGCGAAGAAACCCTCGTACCGCCGAATGGCGTCTCGGATCAGGCTTTATTCAATGAAGCATGAGCGTTCGCCGAAGTCCTGGATCGTCACTCTGACTCTCCCCGCCGCGCTGGCCCTGACCGCCTGCCAAGCGCCCCTGGACTACGGCGAACGCGTCGCTCCCACGGCCGACCAGCTCGAGGCCGTCTCGCTCATCAGCGAGTCCGCCTACCTCGCCAACAGCACCGTCGAGCGCCGCGGGACCCACCGCAAGATCCTCGCCATGCACGGCCTGCTCGCCGAGCTGCACACCCTCGCCGTGCTCGGCGACAGCCCCGTCGAAGCGACCAGCGTCGTCCCCGTGCTGCACCCGCTGTGCGTGTCCGGGGCCGCCAGCGTCGGCTACCGCTTCGACGACTGCCACGTCGACGAGTCCGGCCGGGTGTTCGGCGAGGCCTTGCTCGACGGCGGGACCCTCGACGTCGACCTGCACACCAACTGGGCCCACGACGGGGAAGCGTTCAACGGGACCCAACTGCACGGCAACTTCGAGCGCATCGACGGGCGCCTGCACGGGACCCTCGAGCAGCAGATCACCGTGCAGCTGCCGGGGCGGGGGAGCTTCCTGGGGATTGACCCGGGCGAGGGAACCGGCGACGTGCACACCTCGACGACCTGGGCGGTCGACTACGACGAGGAGCTCGGGTGCATCGTGGATGGCTGGGTCGAGATCGAGGTCGAGGCCTGGGGCGAGCGCAGCGGGACGCGCTACCTGTTTGATGGTTGCGACGAAGTCCGCTGGGTGCAGAACGCGGCCGACTAACTCCGCCCCGAAAAGCGCTCCACCATGTCCATGATGAAGCGCTGCTCCTCATCAGCGATGAACCCGTCAGCCCCCGCGATGCGCCAAAGATCCGCCAGGATCCGCCGCAGCGCGTCGGGGTCGGCGCTGAGGCTCAGCTGGTTCGCGGCCTCCTGCGCGCACGCGAGCTGCTCGTCGACGCTGGGCCGGCGCTCGAACTCGGCCCGGGCCCAGCGGATCACGGTCTTGACCTCGGCCTCGGAGGCCTCGGGGGCCCAGCTGCGCAGCTGCTCGTGGACGACCTTGACCTCCTCGGGGTCGACGACGCCGTCGGCGTGGCTGAGGGTGAGGTAGAGGTAGGCGGTGGCGAGCAGGCGCGGGTCGGGGGTCAGGCCGAGCAAGCTGGTGACCTTGACGATGAAGCGCAGCTCTTCGTCGGGGACGCGGCCGTCGACGCCGGCGATCTCGTAGAGGTCGGCCAGGATCGCGGCGAGCTGCTTGCGCTCGAGCAGGCGCTGGAGGTCCTCGCAGGCCTCGCTAACGCGCTTGTTGCGGGCGGCGAGGCCCCCGTCGGGGCTGGCCTTGGCCATGGCCTGGAAGTCGGCGAGGGTGTGGCGCAAGAGGGTGCCGACGTCGCGGCGGGCCAGGGAGCTGCGCCACTCGTGGACGCGCTCGACGATGAGCTCGGTCTCGGCCCCGTCGAGTTCGCCGTCGCTGGCCGCCAGCGCCACGTAGAGGGTGCTGAGCATGGTCAGCTCTGGGGGCATGGGCACCCGGGCCCCGCGCACGTCGATGGGCGCGCTGGTGACCCGCTTGCGGGCGAGGATGGGGGCGCGCCGGACCTGCGGCCGGGGCGGGCGCTTGCGCTTGCCGGCGCCGGGCACCTCGTAGTCCGCCGGGACGGCCGCGAGGGCGTCGGCGAACGCGGCCATGGTCTGGAAGCGGTCGTCGGCGGCCTTGGCCATGGCCCGGAGCACGGCGACCTCGACCGCGGGCGGGATGCCGGCGTGGGGCGAGACCTCGCGCAGCTTGGGCGCGGGGTCCTCGATGTGCATGTCGAGCATGCGCGTGGGGTTGACGTCGTCGAAGGGCAGCTGGCCCGAGAGCAGCTCGAAGGCCAGGCAGCCGAGGGCGTAGATGTCGGCCCGGGAGTCGACGGACTGGGCCATGGCCTGCTCCGGGGACATGTAGGCCACGGTCCCGAACACCATGCCCGTCTGGGTCAGCCCGGCCTCGTCCTCGATCTTGGCGATGCCGAAGTCGAGCAGCTTGACGTAGTCGGGGTTGCCGTCGCGGTGCACGAGCACGACGTTGCTGGGCTTCATGTCGCGGTGGATCACCCCGACCTTGTGGGCGGCCCCGAGCGCCCGGGCGATCTGGATGAGGATGCCGCGGGCGCGGGCCCAGGGCATGCGGCCCTCGCGGTTGAGCAGGTCCTCGAGCTCGTTGCCCTCGAGGAACTCCATCACGAAGTAGGCCCCGCCCTCGGGGATGTTGCCGACGTCGATGATGTCGACGATGTTCTCGTGGCCGATGCGCGACGCGGCCCGGGCCTCTCGCAAGAAGCGCTCGATCAGCGAGCGGTCCATGCCGAACTCGTGGCGCAGGACCTTGATGGCCACGGGCCGGTCGAGGCCGACGTGCTGCCCGCGGTAGACCTGGCCCATGCCGCCCTCGCCGACGAGCTCGAGGACTTTGTAGCGGTTGCCGAGGACCGCTCCGAGGAGCGGGTCTTCTGCGCTGTGGGGGTCTTCGCGGGGCACGCGGTCTCCGGGCCCCAGCCTAGCAGAGACGCGCTGGGGCCCGCGCCCTGAAATGCCCGCTAGCGAGAGGGAGCGCTCACCACACGCGGCTCACGCCGCGCTCGTCGGTGAAGGCGTCGAGCTCGTCCCACACGCGCGCGACGACCTCGTCGTAGTGCTCGGCCACGAGGGGGTGGACCAGCTCGGGGACCGCGAAGCCCTCGGGCGCCGGGACGCCGTAGGTGGCCGTGGTCGTGATCAGGCCGGCGAGGAAGTAGAGGGTCGGCCGGCCGTGGGGCGCGTCGTCCTCGTAGAGATCCTCGACCGGGATCGCGCTCAGGGGCGAGTCCGTCAGCAGCGTGGCGAGGATCGGGCCGACGGGGATCATGCGCACGTTGGCGTCGGGGGCTGCGACCAGCACCGCGTCCTGGTAGTCGAGCCACCAGTCGTGGAAGTCCGCGAGGGTGTGCTCGTGGTAGCCGGCGAGCTCGCCCGGGGTGGGCGGGAAGCTGGCGATGAAGCCGGCCATGTCGGGCCAGTTCTCGTAGATGTAGACCTGCGCCCCGGGCTCTTGCTCCCCGACCCACTCGACGATCGTCGTCGTCGCGCTCACGGGGCTGTGGGCGTCGGGGTTCTCCCCGTCGTAGGGCTCGATCGCGGGCTTGTACTGCACGAAGTTCGCCGGGGTCAGCATCACCGTGGTGAAGTCCGCGTCGGCGAAGGGCTCGGCGTCCGAGTCCCACGGCGCGGGCACGATGTCGAAGCCCCACTGGGCGATGGGCGGCAAGTTGATGTGCTGGAGCAGGAAGCCGTACTGCCCGGTGGCCGCGTAGTCGTAGCCGGCCTCCTGGGCCAGCAGGTACTGCCAGTGGGGCACGGACAGCTCGTTGCTCGGGGGCGGGTCGTCGGTGAACTCATGGTTGATGAGGCTGTGCCCGAACACGAACATGCGCATGTCCGTGAGCAGGGGCTCGCCCGGCGTCCCGGTCGTGCTCGACTCTTCGCTGTCCGTCGACGACTCTTCGGCCTCGCTGGTGTCGGTGCTCGACTCGCTCGTGTCCGAAGACTCGCTCGAGTCGCTCGACTCCTCGGAGCTCGAGGCCTCGTCGTCTTGCTCGCCGGAGTCGCCGGGCTCTTCGCCGCCCGTCGAATCGTCGCCGTCGCCCTCGCCCTCGGTGCCGCCGCAGGCCGTCGTCGACAGGGCCAGGGCCAGGCTCAAGCTGACTACGCTCAAAGTTGAAGTCCAATGCATGCCTCCAGGAGTAGCAGCTCGGGCTCGAGTTGGGCCGAGCGCGGGCGAACTTTTTGGGGGGATGTGCGGCTCGCAACTGCAAACGAAGTTGGCGATTCGAGCGCGATGCCCCGCGAATTCCGGCGATCTTTCGAATGGCCGATGCAGGCCCGAGGACCTAAGCTGGGCCCATGAAACGCAGCGGAGCTTGCCTGTGCGGAGCCGTGCGCTTTGACGCCGAGCTCGGAGACCACCAGCTCTCGACCTGTCACTGCGGCATGTGCCTGCGCTGGTCGGGCGGCCCGCCGCTGACTATCGGGACCCGCTCGCTGAGCTGGACGCAGGGCGAGGAGCACATCCGCACCTACGACTCTTCGACCATCGCCGAGCGGGGCTTTTGCTCGCGCTGCGGGACCAGCTTGTTCTATCGCCTGACCGCCGAGGGCCCCTACCGCGGCTTCACCTCGATCTTCCTGGGCGCCCTCGAAGACACCAGCGGCTTCGAGCTGAGCCGCGAGTGGTTCCACGACCAAAAGCCCGAGGGCTACGCCTTCGCCGGCGAGCGGACCGTGGTGACCGAAGCCGAAGCCATGGCGATGCTCGACGACGCCTGAGAACCAGCGAAGGTTCCCACGTCGAAGCCCAACGCGGCTGCAAAACCAACGAAAAGCCCCCTTCTAGGGGGCAGCAAGGCCTCCCAGGCCCTACAGCCTGGGAGCGAGCGGAGCTCGCGGACGCCAACCACCGACGCCCGCGGGGGTCCAAATCAATGAGGGCCGTGGCCGGTCGCGCCCTCGTTCTCGAGCTTCTTCTTGCGGTCGCGCTCCTCGAGGTACTCCCGCGCCTCCACCCAATCGGTCGCCTCGGCCGGCGCCTCCCCGGCGAGGAAGCGGCGGAAGGTCTTGTTGGGGTGCTCCTCGTCGAGCGGGGCGATGGCCCAGCGCAAGACCTCGTCGATGGTGCTGGCGAAGCGGATGTCGAGGGCCTTGAGGACGTTCTTGGGCACGTCGTGGAGGTCCTTCTCGTTGTCCTGGGGGCACACGACGATCTTCATGTCGCTGCGGTAGGCGGCGAGGATCTTCTCCTTGAGGCCGCCGATGGGCAGGACCTTGCCGCGCAGGTTGATCTCGCCGGTCATCGCGACCTCCTTGCGCACGGGGGCGCCGAGCAGGGCGGAGACGACCGAGGTGACCATGGTGACGCCCGCGCTCGGGCCGTCCTTGGGCACGGCGCCCTCGGGGAAGTGGATGTGGAAGTCCACGTGCTCGTAGAAGTCCGGGTCGAGGCCGAAGGTCAGGCAGCGCGAGCGGACGTAGGTCAGGCCGGCGCGGGCCGACTCCTGCATGACCTCGCCGAGCTTGCCGGTCAGGGTGACCTTGCCCTTGCCGGGGGTGATCGTGACCTCGGCGGGCAGCAGGTCGCCGCCGAAGATGGTCACGGCCAGGCCGTTGGTCATGCCGATCTGATCCTCGTCCTCACCGCGCTGGTACCGGAATTTGCGCGGCCCCAGGTACTTTTGGGTGATCTTGGCGTCGACCTTGAAGGTCTTCTTCTTCTTGTTGTCCTTGACGTAGTCGCGGGCGACCTTGCGGAGCACCGCCGCGATCTCCCGCTCGAGGGAGCGGACGCCGGCTTCCTTGGTGTAGTAGTTGATCAGCTCCTTGACGGCGCCGTCGCTGAAGTTGACCTCGACCTCGTCGAGGCCGTTGAGCTCGCGCTGCTTGGGCAGCAGGTACTGGCGGGCGATCTTGAGCTTGTCCTCGTCGGTGTAGCCCGTCAGCTGGATGATCTCCATGCGGTCCTGCAGGGGCAGGGGGATGGTGTGCAGGCTGTTGGCCGTGCACAGGAAGAGCACGTCGCTGAGGTCGTAGTCGAGGTCGAGGAAGTGGTCGACGAAGGCCTGGTTTTGCTCGGGGTCGAGGACCTCGAGCATGGCCGCCGAAGGATCGCCGCGGAAGTCCATGGACATCTTGTCGATCTCGTCGAGCAGGAACACCGGGTTCGACGAGCCGGACTTGCGCAGGCCCTGGATGATCTTGCCCGGCATCGCGCCGATGTAGGTGCGCCGGTGGCCGCGGATCTCGGCCTCGTCCCGCACGCCGCCCAGGGACACGCGCACGAACTTGCGGCCGGTGGCCCGGGCGACGGACTTGGCCAGCGAGGTCTTGCCGACGCCGGGCGGCCCGACGAGGCACAGGATCGGGCCCTTGACCTTCTTCACCAGCGCCTGCACGGCGAGGTACTCGACGATGCGCTCCTTGGGCTTCTCGAGCCCGTAGTGGTCCTCGTCGAGGATGACCTCGGCGTCGCTGATCTCGAGCTTGTCGCCGGTCTTGTCGGCCCAGGGGAGGGAGAGCACGGTGTCGATGTAGTTGCGGACGACGGTCGCCTCCGCGGACATCGGGCTCATCATCTTGAGCTTGCGCAGCTCCTTCTTGAGGCGCTCGGTCGCCTCCTTGGTCATCTTCTTGCGGCGAATCTTGTCCTCGAGCTCCTGCAGCTCGTTCTTGAACTCGTCTTGCGAGCCGAGCTCTTTTTGTATCGCCTGCATCTGCTCGTTGAGGTAGTACTCCTTTTGGTTCTTCTCCATCTGCTTCTTGACGCGCGTCCGGATCTTCTTCTCCACCTGGAGAATCTCGATCTCGTTCTGCATCAGCTCGTAGAGGGTCTCCAGCCGGGTCCAGACGTTCTCGGTCTCGAGCAGGTCTTGCTTGGCGGCGAGCTTGAAGTTGACGTGCGCGGCGATGGTGTCGGCCAGGCGCGAGGGGTTGTCGATGCTCTGCACGCTGACGGCGAGCTCGGGGGGCACGCGCTTGTTGAGCTTGACGTAGTTCTCGAAGGTGGCCTGGACCGAGCGCATCAGCGCCTGGAACTCGGGCTCTTGCTCCGGATCAATCTCGGGCGTCTCGACGATCTCGGCCTCGACCCAAAAGTACTTGTCCTCGGCGTCGAGGTACTCCTGGATGCGGGCGCGGCTCTTGCCCTCGACGAGGACCTTGACGGTGCCGTCGGGCAGGCGGAGGAGCTGGACGATGGTGCCGATGGTCCCGAAGTTGTGGATGCCGTCGGGCTTGGGGTCGTTGACCTTGGCCTTCTTCTGCGCGCACAGGAGAATCTGGCGGTCGGAGGCCATCGCCTCTTCGAGGGCGTTGATCGACTTCTCGCGACCCACGAACAGGGGGACGACCTCGTGGGGGAAGACGATCAGCTCTCGGAGGGGGAGGAGAGGGATTTTGACGGTTGCCATGACAGTGGTGGCCGCGGCAAAGCGATTCTCGCTGGAGTGCGAGCGAGCGTTTTGAGGGTCTGGGCCGAGGAAACGCTAGCACCGGGCCAAGGGGTGGTCAAACATCCGCCACCCACCCGAGGGGGCGAAAAACGCTTGTTTTCGGCAGTTTAGGCGATCGGCGGGGAGGCCGGTCTGGCGGGAGGGCCGACCCTCCAGGGGACCTCGCCGGGGGTCAGGTTGGAGGCCGGGTCGGGCCCCGGGTCGCACGCCACGCCAGGGTCCAACCTGGTGCCTTCGTCCTGCTCGGGTGTCCCGGTTGTGGTCCCGGTTTTGGAAGGGGAACTAGGCCGGCGGTGGCGCGGTGAACCACCGCCACAGGCGCGAGACCGCCGCGCCGACCAGGAAGGTCCACGGCACGCCTGGCTCGCCCGTCAGCGTGCCCACCATCGCGCCAATCTCGAGCAAGGGGGCGCCCTGAACCCACGAGGGCATGGACACGCCCAGGCGCTTGATCAGCGCCGCGGCGCGGGGCAGCACGAGCACGTTCTCGTCGTCGCCGCGCAGCCGGGCGCGGGCGTGGGCCAGGCACAGGAGCGAAGCCACGCCACCTGCTGCCAGGAGCACGAGGGCGGCCACGCTCGACCGATCGGTCTCGGCGATGAGCACGTAGGTCAGGCAGGCGATGAAGGTCGCGTGGGCGAGGGGTCGCGTGGCGCCTGCGAGGGTGTCGCCGGGGACCCAGACCTCCGGGCGGCCGTACTCGTCGCGGGGCGAGATGGCCTCGTCCCGCAAAAAGCGCAGCGGCGCGAGCAGTCGCGCGACGTGCACCCCGGCGAGCAGCAGCAGACCGGCGAACACGAGGGCGGCCCAGGAGTTGGCGAGCACGACCACGCCGGACGAGAGCGCGACGCCCAGGGCGATGAGCTCGAGCTGGGCGACGGCGAGGTTCGAGCGCGCGAGCCAGCGCAGGGTGCGGGTGCTGATCTCGCGGTGCCAGCGAGACTCGCCGGCGAGGGAGTGGCGCACGTGCTCGGTCTCGGTCCCGCGCCACCCGGAGGTGCGAGAACGGCGGGCCTCGGTGCGCAGCACCAGCCACTCGACGCGCTCGATGTCCTCGGTGTAGACGACCCGGGCCAGGTCCTCGGGGCCGAGGCCCTCGGGCCAGTCGAGCTCCTCGGACACGGGCAAGGTGATGGGCATCACGCCGAGATCGCCCGTGAAGCAGCCGGCCGGTCGCGCGACGCCGTCGTAGAGGGTGAAGCGCTCGTCCTCCTCGAGGGGGTGCTCGACCATCAGCCGGAGGATCCGCGGGTCGACGAAGGTGCCCTCGAACACAATCAGCCCGGGGCCGTGGAGGGGATCGCCCACGGACACCTCGCGGGAGCCCTCGGGCGCGAGGGCGAGGCCGGGGGCCGCGATGATCTCGGAGAAGCCCGCCTCCCGGGCGGCGCTGGCGATGCGCAGGCTCAGGGGGATGCCGAGCAGGCCGCGCTCGAGGGCGACCCGGGACTCGGGGTCGGGCAGCAAGACCAGGCGCGGGCCCACGCCGAGGCCCCCAGCGAACTCGGGATCGACGGCGGGCGGCGGGGGCTCGAGGTCGTCCCCGAGGCGATTCCAGCTGTCCTCACCCACGCGCGGCTCCAGTCCAGTTCTTCAGCCCTGCATCACCGCGCGCAGGAAGTCGGCGTCGATGCCCTCGAGACCCGGGACGATGCGGTGCGCCCGGCTCTGATCTTGGTGGCCTGGGGTCCCCGCGGGGAGGATGGTCGCCGAGGTCGCGACCACGCGCATGCCCGCGGCCAGGCCCGCGCCGATGCCCGCGTGGCTGTCCTCGAACACGAGGCAGCCCGCGGGGTCGACCTCGAGCATGCCCGCGGCCTTTAGGAAGCAGTCGGGGGCGGGCTTGCCGTTGGGGTAGTCCTCGGCGCCGAGCCAAAAGCGCAGCTGCTCGCCGAAGCCGAGGGAGACCAGGGCCTCCTCGATCTCGGCGCGGCTCGAGCCGGACACGATCGACACCGGGACGTTCAGCTCGACGAGCAGGGCGACGAGCTCGCGGGCGCCGGGCAGCACCTGGATGTCGATGCCCTCGGCGCGCAGCGAGGCCTTGGCTTCGTGGGCGCCGGCTAGGAACGCGGGCAGGTCGTCGCCGAGGCGCTCTTGGACCTTCAGCTCGGCGTGGATCTCTTGCCAGGCGTGGCCGATCACGAAGGCGCGCTCGCGGTCTTCCAGGGCCACGCCGCGGCTCGCCATGTAGCGGGTGATGGCCTCGGTGTGGAAGGATTCGCTGTCGACGAGGGTGCCGTCGAGATCGAGCAAGACCGCTTGGGGGAGCACGGAGGGGAGGGTACCCGATCTCGCGTCCCAGGGATCCGGGGGGGCAGCGGGTCGGCCAGAACGAGTCCTGTCCGTCCCTCTGTCTATTTTAGCCGTCGTGGACGACGCCACGCCCTCCCTGCCCCACGTCCACGACTCTGCGAGTCGGCCAGAGCGAGTCCAGCTTGCCCCTCTCGTCGACTTGGGCCGTCAGCCGCAGTGGTCGCAGGCGATGCCGGCGACCTCGCAATCGTCGATGGCGCGCTCGCAGGCGTTGGCGTAGGTGGCCTCGCCCTCGTGCTCCTCCGACATCTCGCAGATGCGGATCTCGAGCTCACAGATGGCCTCGCTCAAGCCGCAGACCGCGTCGCAGCGCTCGCGCTCGGCCTTCTTGGACAGGCGGGCCTGCTGCTTGTCTCCGCGGGTGTCCCGGCCGGCGGCGCGGGTCTCTTCGACGGGCTCGGGCTGAGCCTCGGCCTCGATCATCGGAGCCTCGTCGGCGTAGTTGTCCGAGTCGGTGGGCGGGGCGGGCTGTGTGGAGTTCGCGGCGGTCGGGGCCTTCGCGTGTCCGGGGGCGTCTCCTCCGAGCTCGCCAGCTACGGCCCCGTCGCCCTCCGTGACGCTCACGTCGAGGTCGGCCGCGTCGGTGGGCGGCGCCTCGGCGAAGCGGCGGTTCGAGGGCTCGAGGCCCAGGCCGCGCATCTGCAGCTCGAGGTCGTCGAGCTCCGCGAGGGGATCGCCCGCACCCTTCATGGGCGCGGCGTCCGGGGGCGCGGCTTCGTCGGCCATCGGCGCCTCGGTGGACGCGGATTGCTTCGCGCACGACAGCGGCGCGCCCCCGAGGAGCGCGAGCGCGGCCAGGGCAGCGGCGGCTCCGTGCACGGATCGTCGGCGAGAGGGCTCAGTCTTCACAGGCATCGCAGGCTCCAGACGCGACCTCGCAGTCGCCGGTGGCGCGCTCGCAGGCGGCCGAATAATCGTCTTCGTCGGGGTGGCGCTCGGCGAGCTCGCAGATCGCCTCGCGCAGCTCGCAGGTCGACTGGCCGAGGGCGCACAGCGACTCGCAGCGCTGGGCGGGATCGAGGCCCGGCGCCTGACCCTGGGCCGGACCCTGGACGGCCTTGGCCTCCGAGGGCTCAGCGTCCTTGGAGCGCTCGTCGCGGTCTTCCTCTTGCGCTTCTTCCTCGGCGCGGTCGTCGAAGACCCCGCTGTGGCTGGTGCCCTTGCTCTTGCCCCCGCCCCCCGCACCCGGAGCGGCCCCGGGCGCGCTGCCGGCGATCCCGTCGGTGCGCGGGCGCTTGCTCTCTTTTTTCTTCGAAGCGGCCTTGGGCTTCTTCTTCTTGGGCTTGGACTCGACCGGCTTGTTCGCGTCGGCCTTGGCCTCCGCGGTCTTGCTGGTCGCGGCGGTGTTGGCCTCGGCCGCGCTGCCAGAGCTGTCCCCCGGGAGGTCGAGGCCGAGGGCGCGCAGGCGGGCCTCGTTGGCCGCGAGGCGGCGCTCGTACTCTTCGAGATCCGGCGGCGCTTCGGCTTCGGCCGAGGCCGTGGGCTCGGGGGCGGGCTCGTCCTTGTGGGCGTCGCCGAGCTTCTCGTCGGCGCTCTTTTCGAGCTCGCGGGCGGTGTCGCGGGCGGGCGCCTCCTCGCTCATCACGCACGCGCCCACGCCAAGGGCCAAGAGCAGCGCCAAGGGGCGTGCCGCGGGCTTTGGCGTCACCGCGCGCCTCCGAGCAGCTCGTCGAGGAGGTCGCGGTTGAGGTCGAGGGCCTGCTCGTAGATCAGCAGGGCGTCGTCGTCCCGGCCGAGGCGCTCGAGGACCTCGCCGCGCAGGGCGAGCAGGTGGGCGGTGAAGGGGTTGGAGTCGAGCTGCTCCCACGCCTTGCCGTCCAGGCCCTCGTTGGCGAGCTCGAGCAGCTGCGCGTCGGTCTTGGGGTCGACGGTGGGGTTGTCGAGGCGCAGCTGGAGCAGCCGGCCGTAGGCGTCGTGGCGCAGCTGCACGGCCGCGTCCCCGCCCCGCTCGCGCGACGGCCAGGGGGTCTTGCGCAGGCTCTCGAGGGCCTCGATGGCGCCGGCCACGTCGCCGCGCTCGAGCATGATGTCGACCTTCTTGTCGGTCACGTCGACGGTCTGGGCGAGGGCGACGAGGGCCTCGGGATCGCCCGGTGGTTGCAGCTTCCCGGCCATGGCCAGGCCGCCGATGGTCAGCACGGCGCCGAGGATGACCCCGGTCAGCAGCTGGCCCGACTCCTTCATGAACTGGGCGAAGCTCATCGTCCCCCTCCTCGGGCTTTGGCGAGCAGCTGCTCGCGCAGGGTGTCTCGGCTGGTCTCGACCGCCACGTTCAAGGCCACGCGACCCTGGGGCTCGAGCTGGATGTAGCTCGACGTGAGGGCCTGAGCTTGCGGGCTCTGGGCACGGTTGGCGAGGCCGCCGATGCCCGCCCGACCCGCGCCGCCGGCCTTGGCCTTGCGAGCCGGGCCCGCGGTCGCGTCTTCCATGTTCTCGGCTTTCTCGGCCAGTTCGTTGGCCCCCTCGAGCTCGGCGTCCGCGCTTTCGCGGGCGAATCCGGCGGGGGCGGGCTTGGCCGCGTCGGCCTGGGCCAGTTCTTCCTGGGCGGGGGCGGGCGCGCTCTCGTAGGCGACGCTGTCGGCCTCTTGCTGGCCGGGGATCACCACGAAGGCGAACACCGCGGCCGCGGCGAGGGCGGGGGCGGTCCACCAGACCCACGCTTTGCGCCACCAGGGGACGCCGGTCGCCCCGACCTCGGCCTCGATCTCGGTCCAGATCGAGTCGAGCTCGGCAGCCGACAGGCTCTCGGGTTCGCGGGTGTGGCGGAGCAGGTGGACCATGGCGAGCTCGGGCTCCACGGAGCCGCGCTCACCTTCTTGCTCCTGTCCCCGGCGCAGGGCGTCCTCCCAATCTGGGCTGAGGACGCTGATCCGCTGGGGATCGCTGCTGGGCTGGTTCGTGTCAGTCATGGTGGACACCCTCCGGGTCCGACGCGCGTTGGGTCACGAGCTGGGCAGCTCGGTGGGGACGCGCGAGCCCCCTGAGTTCGTCTTGGCTAGGCGATGCGGGAAACGGCAGCTTCTTCCGGCAGCTTACGTCGACTGTAAAAAGCTGCACGCCGCCCCGTTGTGGGGGCTTGGCGCCGCGTGCAAGGCGTTGCGCGTTCACGCCCGCACCTCGTTCATGTCGAACTGCACCCCGGACTTCTCGCAGGCCTTGCGGAAGGCTCGGACGGCGCGGAACAAGAGCACGTCGAGGGTCCCGATCTTGACCTCGAGGAGCTCGGCGCACTCTTCGCGGCTGCGATCCTCCAGGAGGCGCAGGCGCAGGACCCGGGCGTAGCGCGGGTTCATCCCGTCGAGCACGCCGTCGATGCGCTTGCGCAGGTTCTGGCGCAAGACCACCTCTTCCATGGGCGTCTCGGGCTCGCGGTCGCCGAACACACCCATGTGGTGGGAGAAGGCGCCGCGCAGGCGCTGGCGACGACCCGAGGCGCGGAACAGATCGCGGGCCTTGTTCTTGGCCAGCACCTTGAGCCACGGGTAGATGCTCGAGCCGCGCCACTCGTAGCGGGGCAGGGCTCGGTTGGCGGAGATGAAGGTCTCGCGCACGCAGTCGTGGGCGTCGTCCTTGTCGCCGAGCATCGGCACGAGCACGTAGCTGAACAGGATCGGCGCGTAGTGCCGATAGATCCGCTCGAAGGCCCGCTTGTCGCCCTTCATGGCGCGCTCGACGATCTCGCGCTCGTTTGGCAGGGGCTCGGGGCGACCCACGTCGCGCACCATACCCTACAGCCGTGGTAGAGGTCGATCGTGGCCAAGCTCTCGCTCCCCCTCGCCATCCTCTGGCTCTTCGCGGGGCCGCCCACGGCCGAGGCGCAGGGGCCTGCGGAGGGCTCCTCGGCGCCAAATGGCGAGGAAGCCAGCGAGGAAGCCAGCGAGGGCGCAGAGGCTGCAGGGGAGGCTCCGGCGAGCCCGGCCCAGGCGAGCGAGCCGGCCCCGAGCTTCACCTTCCAGACCTTCGCCGACGACCCCATCGGCGTGCGCCAGGTCGTCCTCGACAACGGCCTGACCGTGCTGCTCAGCGAGAACCACGAGCGCCCGCAGGTGTTCGGGGCGGTGGTCGTGCGCACGGGCGGCAAGAACGACCCCGCCGACAACACCGGCATGGCCCACTACCTCGAGCACATGCTGTTCAAGGGGACCCAGAGCCTGGGCACGACGGACTGGGAGGCCGAGGGCCCGCTCCAGGCCCAGCTCGTCGCGCTCTACGAGCAGCATAAGCAGGCCGAGAGCGACGCCGAGCGGGCCGAGATTCAAGGGCAGATCGCCGAGGTCGTCGAGCAGACCTACGCCTACGCCATCCCCAACGAGCTCGACCTGCTGCTCGAAGAGTTCGGCGCCGTGGGGGTCAACGCCTTCACCTCCGAGGACGAGACCGTCTACCACAACAGCTTCCCGGCCTCGCAGGTCGAGCCGTGGCTCGAGATCTACGCCCACCGCTTCACCGACCCGGTGTTCCGCCTGTTCCCCACGGAGCTCGAGGCGGTCTACGAGGAGAAGAACATCTCCCTCGATCGCTTCGAGGCCGAGCTCTACACCCAGTTCATGGCCCGGGCCTTCCCCGCGCACCCCTACGGCACGCAGTCGGTGATCGGCGAGGTCGAGCACCTCAAGCGGCCCTCGCTCGTGGCCATGCAGGCCTACTTCGACAAGTATTACGTCGCCAACAACATGGCCCTGGTGCTCGCCGGGGACTTCGACGCCGACGCGATCATGCCGATCATCGCCGAGCGCTTCGGCGGCCTGCGCAGCGGCCCCGAGCCCGAGCAGCGCGGCGGCGCGGTCGAGCCCTTCGAGGGCCGCGAGCGCGTGTCCTTGCGCCTGACGCCCCTGCGCGTGTCGGCGTTTGGCTTTCGCACCCCCGAGCCCAGCCACCCCGACCGCGCCGCCCTCGAGGTCATGCGCGAGCTGCTGAGCAACGACCAGGGCTCGGGCTTCATCGACGAGCTGGTCAACGACGGCAAGGTCCTGGTCGCCCTGCCCCTGGCCCTCGACCTGGCCGACCACGGCTTCGACATCCTGTTCTTCGCCCCGCGCATCCTCGGGCAGACCTTCAAGGGCGCCGAGAAGAAGGTCCTGGCCCAGTACGCGCGGGTGGCCGAGGGCGAGTTCGACGAGCAGCGCATGCTGGCCCTGCGCGACGGCCTGCGCCGGGCCGAGGACCAGCAGTGGGAGGACAACGAGGGCCGCGGGCTGGCGATGGCCAGCAGCTTCATCCGCTACGACGGCGCGGGCTGGCAGGGCTACCTCGACTACCGCGCGCGCCTGGACGCGGTCACCCGCGAGGACGTGATGCGCGTGGCCGAGACCTACTTCGCGGACGATTTTTTGGCGATGCGCTCGCGCATGGGCTTCCCCAAGCAGCCGCGCCTGACCAAGCCCAACTACCCCACCGTCGAGCCGCAGCCCGGGGCGCACTCGAGCTTCTACGAGGCCATCATGGCCAAGCCGAGCAACCCGCCGGCGCTGCGCTACGTCGACTTCGAGGCCGACGTGACGACGACGCCCATGGGCGAGGGCGTGGTCTTGCGCACCAACCCCAACCCCTTCAACGACACCTACACCCTCGAGCTGCGCTTTGGCGTGGGCACCGAGCAGCTGCGCGAGCTCAATTTGGCGGCGGACTACGTCGAGCGCCTGGGCACCGCTTCGCGCTCGCCGGCGCAGGTCCGCGAGCAGCTGTCCTTGCTGGGCACGAGCACGTGGATGTGGTCCACGCTGGACGAGACCGTGGTCTACCTCGAGGGCCCCGAGGCGAACCTGGCCGAGGCCGCGACGCTGGTCGACGAGCTGGTCACGGCGCCCGTCGTCGACCGCAAGCGGTGGAAGAACCTGATGCGCGAGCGCGCGGGCACGGCCAAGGTCGAGCGCAAGGACCCGAGCACCATCGCCCGGGCGACCACCAACTACGTGATGTACGGCGAGCGCTCGCCCCAGCTGCGCGACTTTGGGCCCAAGGGCGCGCGCAAGCTCGACCCCGAGGCGGTCGTCGAGGTGTGGAAGTCGGCCCAGGACTACGAGCTCGAGATCCGCTACATGGGCCAGCGCGAGCCCGGCGCGGTCCAGGCGCTGCTCGCCGAGGCGCTGAGCGTGGACGACCCGCGCCCCGCCGGGCGCAAGGCCGCGGTCGCGCCCGTGGTCCTGCCCCGGGCGCTGCCCCAGCGCGACACCGTCTACGTGCTCGCGCGGCGCAAGGCGATTCAGAGCCAGCTGTGGTTCGTCATCGACGGCGACCCCGTGCCCGCGGCCCAGCAGCCCTCGGCGGACGCCTTCAACGCCTACCTGGGCGAGGGCATGACCGGGCTGATCTTCCAGGAGGTCCGCGAGTACCGGGCGCTGGCCTACTCCGCGTGGGGCGCCTTCATCCGCGACGCGACCCCGGAGCAGCGCGGCTACTTCCTGGGTGCGATCGGCTGCCAGGGCGACAAGACCTTCGAGGCCGTCGACGTGATGCTCGGCCTGCTGCGCGAGATGCCGGCCAAGCCCGAGCGCATGGGCTCGCTGCGCGCGTCGATGTTGCGCGGGCTCGAGACCAGCAGCCCGGGCTTTCGCGAGCTCCAGGGCACCATCGAGGCGTGGCAGCGGCGGGGCTACACCGAGGACCCGCGGCGGGCGAAGATCGAGGCCTACCCGGGCCTGGAGTTCGCCGACATCGAGGCCTTCCGCGAGGCGCAGATCGACGGCCGGCCCGTCGCGCTGGTCGTCGTCGCCAACCCCAAGGTCGTCGACTTCGACGCCCTGAGCCGCTACGGCGAGCTCGTCGAGCTGCGCGAGCGCGACGTGTTCGCGCGCTGAGGGACCGGAGGAGCGAGCCATGCCGCGTTTGGACAAGCTGCTCGCGCGCAACCTCGGCGTGCCCCGGCGGGTGATCGGTCGGGTGATCCGCCGGGGCGCCGTCGAGACCCTCGACGGTCGCGCGATGAAGGACCCGCGCATGCCCGTGGACGTGGGCGAGCGCGTGCGCGTGCGCGGGGAGGAGCTCGTGCTGCGCGAGCACGCCCACCTGATGCTGCACAAGCCCCACGGGGTGGTGACGGCGCGGGCGGACGGTCGCCACCCCACGGCCTACGCCCTGCTCGAGGGCGCGCCCTTGTTCGCAGAGCTGCGCGCCGTCGGCCGCCTGGACCTCGACGCCGTCGGCCTGCTGCTGTGGACCACCGACGGCCAGCTGGTCCACGCCCTGACCCACCCGCGCCGGGCCGTCCCGCGGACCTATCACGTGGCCCTGGCCGCGCCCTTCGAGGCGCCGCCTCGGGACGACGATGGCGCCGTCGCCCTCGAGCTGCGCGACGGCCTGCGTCCGCGGGTGGTCGCGCTCGGGGCCCTCGACGAGGCCGCGGCGCACCCGGCCTTGCTGACCCCGCCGGGGACCGAGGCCCTGGCCACGGTGACCCTGCTCGACGGGGCCTACCACGAGGTCAAGCGGATCTTCGCCGCCCTCGGCAGCCACGTGCTGTGCCTGGCTCGGGTGCGCCACGGCCCCGTCGAGCTGCCGCGCACCCTCGAAGCCGGGGCGTGGCAGCTGCTCGACGCGCTCTGATCATGTTGGCCGTCGTGGACGACGCCATACCTACGACTCGGGGACCATGCAGGAGTCCACGCCCCCGCGAGCGGGGGCGACCACGAGCCCTCTCAAAGGCACGAACACCATTGCCCCACGACCAGAGCGGAGGAGCGGACAGCGACGAAGCGTCCCCGGTGCTGCGATGCCCGTGGGGGCAAAGCAGCGCTCAGCGGACCCAGATGGTCCAGCGTGAGCGGGCGTTGTTGTTGGTATTGCCGCAGCAGGTCGCCGAGCTGTTGAGCACCTCCGGCAGCCCGCCGCCGCAGGACCGGCACCACGCCGAGGGCGGGTTGGCGTAGTTGCCGTAGGATGCGTAGCTCGAGTAGGTGCTCGGGAAGTGCATCTCGTTCCACTGGTTTTGCGACCACGCGCCGTTGCTGGCGGTGTTGGTGTTGTGGGTCCCGTAGTGGCAGACGTTGCCCGAGCAGTTGCCCCAGCCCAGGGAGGCGGCGCACTGGAAGGTGTTGGTGTTGCCCGGCGTCCCGACCAGCTTGGTCCCGGTCACGCTCGCCGAGGTCCCGACGCAGCTCTTGCTCCACGCGGCCGCGTTGGGCCGGGGCACCTTGATGGCCGCGTCGTAGTCCCCGATCGTGCAGTCCTCACACGAGGCGTTCTCCTTGTCGGCGAAGGCGACCTCCGTCGCGTCCGTCCAGAACAGGCCGATGTCGAACTGCCAGTTGGTCTGGCGCAGGGCGTCCGGCGTGCCCAGGGTCGCGTCGAGGTCGGGCTGGCCGGTGTTGTCCGAGTCGACCACGCGGTTGAGGATCAGCGTCCAGCCGCCGCCGTCGGTCTCCATGTCGCAGAACACCTCGAAGGGATCGACGCCGCCGTCCCCGTCGGGGTCGATGGTGTAGGGGCCGCTGGTCGAGTCGGGGACCGCGTCGAGCCAGGCCTGGCACGAGGGCAGGGCGGCGACGCAGATGCTCAGGCAGCCGTCGGTCTCGTCGGTGTTGCCGTCGTCGCAGACCTCGTTGCCCTCCCACAGGTAGCCGTCGCCGCAGGTCGCCCCGAGGCAGCCCATGACGCAGTCGTCGGTGTTGTCGTCGTTGGCGTCGTCGCACTCCTCGCCCGCGGTCACGTTGAGGATGCCGTCGCCGCAGGTCGAGGCGGAGCAGTCGGCGTTGCAGGTCGCGCTCTCGACCTCGTCGTCGCAGGCCTCGCCCGCCGCGGCGTTGACCACACCGTCGCCGCACATCACCGCCGTGCAGTCGGCGTCGCAGGTCGCCGACTCGCCCGCGTCGTCGCACTCTTCGTCGGCGGTGTAGACGTAGCCGTCGCCGCAGGTAGCGAGGGTGCACTCGGGGGTGCACTCGGCGTCCTCGGCGTTCTCGGCCCCGTTGTCGCACTCTTCGTTTCCGTCGACCTGACCGTCGCCGCACTCGCCCACGCTGGTCTCGGTGCTCTCTTCGGTGGTGGTCTCTTCGGTGCCTGTCTCGGTGGTCTCGCCGGTCTCGCCAGACTCGGTCTCCGTGCCGACCTCGTCATCGCCGGTGGTCGTGTCGGCGTCGGTGTTGCCGACGTCGGAGAAGGTCGTGCTGCCTTCGTCGGTCTCGCTAGAGGGGCAGGCCGTGAGTCCAACGAGAAGGCACAGGGAAGGGGAAAGTCGCCGCCAATCCATGCCCCGACCCTAACGCGATAGCGACGGTGTCCAGGGTGTCATGTTCGCGCAGAGCACTTTCGAGCTGTGAGTCGCGCGGCCAACCCGACCCCGAGATGTGGCACGTAATTGCTCAGATCGCAGCTTGCTCGGCCAGCAGTGCGCGCTTGCGATCGGCGTCGAGGAAGCTGTGCTCGACGCCGGCCTGCGCGATGGCCAGGAGCTGCGCTTTGTCCCAGCCATAGGTGGCCGCGCAGCGTCGATACTCGTCGACCAGGGTCGTCCCGAACAGGGGCGGATCGTCGCTCGCCAAGGTGACCGCCAGCCCGGCGTCGAGGAGCTGCGGGAGGGGGTGGTCGGCGAGGCTGGGGTAGACGCCGAGGGCCACGTTGCTGGTCGGGCAGACCTCGAGGGGGATCGCCCGCTCGCGCAGCTCGGCCACGAGCGCGGGGTCCTCGATGGCGCGCACGCCGTGGCCGATGCGGTCGGCCTGCAGGCGCTCGAGGTTGGCGCGCACGCTCGCGGGCCCGTCCTGTTCGCCGGCGTGGGGGACGCTGCGCAGCCCGGCGGCCTTGGCCTCGGCGAACACCGGGGCGAGGGCGTCGATGGGGTAGTCGGGGCCCTCGGGTCCGCCGACGCCCAGGGCGATCACGCTGCCGTCGCGCTCCCGGGCACGCAGCGCGAGCGCGAGGGTCGGCGCGGCCTGATCGGGGAAGCTGCGGACGACGTCGAAGACCCAGGCAAAGTCGACGCCGTGGCGCTCGAGGGCGAGGCGGCGACCCTCGGCGAGGCCGTCGAGCATGGCGTCCGCGTCGACGCCCTGGTGCACGTGGGTCATGGGCGTGAAGGTCATCTCGGCCCGGCGGACATTTTGGGCCGCGAGGCCCTCGGCGATGCCGAGCACGGCCTCGCAAAAGTCCTCGGCCTGATCGAGGCAGCGCGACAGGCCGACGTAGATGGCGATGAAGTCCCGGAAGGATCGGAAGCGATAGGCGCGGCGCAGATCCTCGACGCTCCCGGCCCCCTCGGGCCCGAGGCCAGGGAGCTGGATCTTGCGGCGCTGGGCCAGGCGCAGGGCGAGGGCGGGGACGATGCTGCCCTCGAGGTGGACGTGGAGCTCGACCTTGGGCAGCGCGTCGATGTAAGCGAGGAGGTCGAGGTCGAGGTCGAGGTCGAGGTCGGGGTCGAGGTCGAGGTCGGCGTCGCGCATGAGGCTTGTCCTTTCTAGCCCGAGCGGGCAAGGTGCTCCAAGTGGGCGCTGGACCGACACCAAGCGGGGATGAGGGGCGAAGGGCGGAGGGTCCCGGAGGGGCCAGCGCGATCGCTCGGGCCCTCGAGCCAGGGCCGATCCCCTTCGGCTGGGCGCTGATCCCCGTCGCCGTGCTCATCGCCCTGCTCGCCTACACGATCATCGTGCTCGAGGGCTCGGGGCACCTGCCGCTGGTCCTCGGTGCCAGCGTCGCGGGCCTGGTCGCGTGGGCCCACGGCTACGAGTGGAAGGCCATCCAAGACGGCATGGTCCAGGCCATCTCCATGGCCATGGGCGCGGCGCTGATCCTGCTGACGATCGGCGTGTTGATGGGCACGTGGATCGCCGCGGGCATCGTCCCGGCGATGATCGCCTGGGGCCTGAAGCTGCTCTCGCCGGCGTGGTTTTTGCCGGCGAGCTGCGCGGTGTGTTCCATCGTCAGCCTGGTCTCGGGCTCGAGCTGGTCGACGGCCGGGACCGTCGGCATCGCGCTCATCGGCATCGGCGAGGCCATGGGCGTGGACCCGGCGATGACCGCCGGCGCCGTGATCAGCGGGGCCTACTTCGGCGACAAGCTCTCGCCGATGTCCGACACCACCAACCTCGCGCCGGCGATGGCGGGCGCGGAGCTGTTCCCCCACATCCGCCACATGCTGTGGACGACGGTGCCGGCCTGGCTGCTGTCGATGACCGCGTTCACGATCCTCGGCCTGCGCTTCGACGCGGCCGGCGCGGGCACGGACGTGTCGGCGATCACCGGGGTGATCGACGGCCAGTTCAGCCCGAGCCTGCTCCACCTGCTCGTGCCCGCGGTCGTCGCGGTCATGGTCGCCTTCAAGCTCCCGGCCCTGCCGACCTTGCTCACCGGGGCCCTGCTCGGCGGCGTGCTGGCCTGGATCTTCGGCATGCCCCTCGACGCCGTGCTGGCCACGGCCATGGACGGCTACAAACCAGAGACGGGCTCGGCTGCCGTCGACGAGCTGTTGGCCCGGGGCGGGCTCAACTCCATGGCCAGCACGGTGCTGCTGATCCTCTGCGCCATGTGCTTTGGCGGGATCATGGAGCGCACCGGGCAGCTGCGCGTGCTCGCCAGCAAGACCCTGGTCGTCGCCAAGTCCCAGGGCTCGCTGATCACCGCGACGATCCTGACCTCGATCGGCGTCAACCTGCTCGCCGCCGACCAGTACCTCGCCGTCGTCGTGCCCGGGCGGATGTACGCCGAGGAGTACGAAAAGCGCGGCCTCGATCCGCGCAACCTCTCGCGCGCCCTCGAGGACGGCGGGACCATCACCTCCGCGCTGATCCCCTGGAACACCTGCGGCGCGTTCATGGCCTCGACCCTGGGCGTGGCGACCTTCGCCTACCTGCCCTACTGCTTCTTGAACCTGCTCAACCCGATGATCGGCATGCTCTACGGGTTCACGGGCTGGACGCTGATCCCCCTGAACGCGGGCGGGGAGCTGGGCGCCGAGGACGGCCTGCCCAAGGCCGAGAAGGCCGAGAAGGCCGAGCGGGTCGGGCGTCACACCAGCGCGTAATCTCGGGGCCGGCTTCGGCGTATGCTCGACGACCATGTCGAGCCGTGCGCGTCTATCCCTGCTGACCTGCCTGCCGCTGCTCGCCTGCGCCCCCGAGCGCAGCGCGGCGCCCTCGGACGCGGCCCGCTCCGAGGCGGGCCACGCCGAGGCCCTCGACTGGGCCGAGTTTGGGCCCGAGGCCTTCGAGCGCGCCGCCGCCGAGGACCGCATCGTGCTCATCAACGTGGTCGCGACCTGGTGCCACTGGTGCCACGTCATGGAGGCGAAGACCTACGCCAACCCCGAGGTCGCGGCACTCCTGGACGCGCACTTCGTGGTCATCCGCGTCGACTCCGACGCCCGCCCGGACGTGTCCGAGCGCTACGGCGCCTGGGGCTGGCCGGCGACGGCCGTGCTCTCGCCGCAGGCCGAGCCGATCTTGAACCTGCGCGGCTACCAGGAGGCCGGGGAGTTCGCGGGCCTGCTCCGCGAACTGATCGCCGAGCGCGACGCGGGCGAGCTCCAGCCGCGGACCGAGCTGCTCGCCCGCGGCCAGGCCAAGGCCCGCGCGGCGGGCAGCGAAGACCTCGAGGCGCTCCGGGCCGAAGCGGCGGGGATCGTCGATCGCTACTACGACCCCGAGGCGCACGGCTGGGGCGCCCGGCAAAAGTACCCGTGGTGGGGCGTCCTCGACTTCGCGCTGATGCGCGCGCACGTCCGCGGCGGCGACGAGCTGCAGTGGCGCGACGCGGCCTTGGCCACCCTCGAGGCCCAGCGCCCGCTGATCGACCCCGAGTGGGGCGGCGTGTACCAGTACTCGCTGCGCGGCGTGTGGGATCAGCCGCACTTCGAGAAGATCGCGGCGGTCCAGGGCGGGGCCCTCGAGAACTACGCCCACGCGCTCATGCTCGACGCGGCGGTCCTCGACGGCAAAGCGCGGGCGCGCCTGGCCGACGACGCCGAGCTCGTGCTGCGCTACCTCGAAGCGCGCATGGGCGACCCCGCGGGCGGCTTCTACACCAGCCAGGACGCCGACGCGCCCGAGCTCGTCGGCAAGGAATTCTACGCCCTGAGCGCCCGGCAGCGCCGCAAGTACGCGCCGCCCAAGGTCGACACGGCGATCTACGCCGACCTCAACGGGCGCATCATCCACGGCTTGACGGAGCTCTACCGCGCCGACCCGGCTCGCTTTGGGCGGGCCTTGGGCCTGGCCATGGCGGCCGGGGAGCGCCTGCTCGAGACCCATCGGCGCGCGGACGGGGGCTTCAGCCACGGCGCGCTCGCGGGCGGGGACTCGGGCATGGTCTACCTGGCGGACCAGGCCGTGATGGGCTGGGCGCTGCTCGGGCTGTTTCGCTGCACCGCCGACGCGCGCTGGCTCGAGGCGGCCCGGGGCGTCGCGCAGACCATGCAGGCGCAGCTCGTGGACGAGGCCGGTGGCTTCTACGCGCACACGGCCGACCCGGACGCCGTCGGCGTGTTCAACGAGCGGCGCAAGCCGCTAGTCGAGAACGCCATGGCGGCGCGCTTTTTGATCGAGCTGCACCGCATCGAGGATCACGACGCGAGCCTGGGCGATGCCCCGCAGCCCCCCTGGCTCGAGCTGGCTCGCCAGGCGTTGATCGGCGTCGGCAGCCCGGACCAGATGAAGTCCGCGGGCAAGAGCCTCGGGGGCTACTTGATGGCGGTCGAGCTGCTCGCGGCGACGCCCGTGGACATCACCGTGGTCGGCGTGCCCGGGGACGCCAAGGCCGACGCGCTGTGGACGGCGGCGCTGCGCATCTACGAGCCGCGGGGCAGCCTCGAGCGCAGCTCGCCCGGGGAGCGCTACCCCGACACGGGCTCGGCGGCGGTGTTCTTGTGTACGGATCAGTCGTGCTCGTCGCCGCTGCGCGAGCCCGAGGCGCTGGCCGAGCAGGCGGCGCGCTTTTTCGCCGATCAGCTGTGAGCCCGAGAGGAAGGGGCGTCAGCCCTCGAGCTCGACCTCGGGGCTCGCGGGCGTCGAGTAGACCACGCTGTGCTCGCCCTGCCGCGCGGCGATCCACAGCTCGTCGCCGTCTTCGACGTAGGCCACGGAGAAGCGCTCGACCTCGGCTGGGAGCGCGACGGCGTGCCAGCGCTCGGCCCCGTCCCGAACCCACAGCTGCCGCGAGCTCGGCCCGTCGACGCCGGCGACGCTCAGCCACAGCTCGCCGGCCTCGCTCGCCCACAGACCGAGGGGGCGCTCGACGAGGGACTCGAGGGTCCACCCGTGGACGCCGCAGTGCAGGATGTGGTGGGCCGTGTTGCCCTCGAGCATGAGGTCGGCGAGGATCGACAGCCCGTGTTGGTGGCGCGGGGCCTGGGGGCCAAAGCGCCACTGCGTCCCGTGGGGCAGGCGTCGGGCTTCGTCCTGAACGCAGGGGAAGTCCATGCAGCGGCGCTGGGCGTAGTAGGCCCCGGAGCGCTCGCTGATCGAGTAGACCGTGCCCGAGCGCGACTCGAACACTTCGACGACCCGCTTGCCCATGCGCGGCCCGATCTTCATGGTCCGCTTGCGCCCGCCCACGGGGATCAGCGTCGACCCGCGGCGGACCAACATGCCTCCGCGCCAGCTCTTGGCCGCGCCCAGGTCCTCGCCAGACCAGCGGTCGCGGTACTTGTGCCGGCCGGGGACCCACTCGCCCTTGCGGCTGCGGTGGACGAAGCCGAGCTCGACGCGGTCGCCGGCCTCGGACGGGGTCCGGGTCGTCAACCACACGTCGCCGGGCCAGCGGCCAACCAACCCGTCGAGCCCGCCCGCCGGCAGCTCGAGCTCGGGGCGCTCGACCAGGCCGCGCTCGGAGTCGCCTTCGAAGTAGCTGGTCTCGGAGCGAGCGAGCACGCCGCTGGCGAGGGGGAGGAGCTCCACGTCGGCCTCGACGCGCCCGCGCTCGCGCCAGGGCAGCGCGAGGGGCTCGGCGTCGACGACCAGGCTCTCGGGCGTGAGGGCGCTGGAGCTGCGGGGCCCGTCGTCGTCGCCGGTCGTGGACACCTCGATGACGAGCTCACCGCCAGCGTCGTCGCCGTCCTCGGACGCCGGCTCTGCGTCGGGCTCGGCCTCCACGTCGGGCTCGGCGAGCTCCGCTCGGGCGGAGCTGGGCGCTGCGCTCGGGCCCTCTCCCTCTCCCTCCCCCGCGTCGCAGCCGAGCATCAGCACGCACGCGACTCCGAGCGCGCTCGTGAACCAACCCAGCCCTCTTCCCATGGCTCCATGATAGCCAGAGGCACGAAGTGACTTCAGTGGGCGAGTTGACGAATCTCGCAGCTAAGGGGCCAGGAATGATCGTTTTTCCTGGCCCATGTCATCCGTACAATACTCGCGGGCCTCCGTGTTTCACCGTGCCAGGGGGCGAAGTCAGGAGGGTGTGATGGGCTCAGCTGGGCGCCCGCACGCCATTCCAGAACATGTGCGTGGCCGCGTCGAGCACGGACTTTAGCGGCATCACCTGATTGCCGTACCAGGCCAACAACCCGCCGAGGGTGTTGGCCAGGTAGAAGTCGCCGAGCAGCTTGGGCGGGAGCATGGCTTCGATCTGCTTGCGCTCGGCCGCGAGGGCGAAGCGCTCGGACAACAGGGCGCGCAGGGGCGTGGCCTCCTGGTCGTCCATGATCGTGGCCGTGAAGCGCAGGGCCGCGCCGGCGAGGTCGGGGAGGAGCTCCGGGTCGCGCTCCCAGATCCCGGCCATGGTCGCGTTGAGGGTCGCGAGCACGGCGTCGATGGGGGCTTGCTCGCCGAGGGCCTCGATCGCCGCGCAGATCTCCTGCTCGGTCTCGGCCATGCGCGCGAGCAGGACGTGCTCTTTGGTCGGGAAGTGGAAGTAGAAGCTCGCCCGGCTGACGCCCGCAGCCTTGGCGATGTCCTCGGTGCGGCAGCCGTGCACGCCGTCGCGGCGGAAGATGGCCAGCGCCGACTCGTAGAGCCGGCGCCGGGTCTGCTCGCGCTGCCGCTCGCGGTTGGTCTTGGTCGGCTCGCTCACGGTCGCCGCTCAGCCGCCGGCCGCTTCGCCACCCTCGGCTCCGGCCGCCCCGGGACCAAACTTCTCGATGCAGGCGCGGAGGATGTCGGGCAGGGCCTTCCTGAGCTCGGGGCTGGCCTCGTTCATGCCGTTGATCTGGCAGGCGGCGACCTCGACGCTGCCGGTCTTCTTGCACTGGCCCTCGGTCATGGGCAGCTGGGTGCCCTTGGCCTCGTTCCAGCGGGTCAGGGCGTCGCCCTCGTAGAGGCGGTTCATGAAGTCGTCGTTGGCCTGGGCGACGGCCTTGCACGCCTTGTCGATGTCCTTGGGCATCTCCTTGGCGTCGGGCAGCACGCAGATCTCGTCGAGCTCCTTTTGCTTGGCCGCCTCGGCCTCTTCCTCGGCCTTCTTCTTGGCCTCGCGCTCGGCCTTCTTCTTGGCCAGGCGCTCCTCGACCAGCTTGTCTTGCTCGCT
Source organism: Plesiocystis pacifica SIR-1 (assembly GCF_000170895.1). GTDB lineage: Bacteria > Myxococcota_A > Polyangia > Nannocystales > Nannocystaceae > Plesiocystis > Plesiocystis pacifica. The sequence goes on from NZ_ABCS01000003.1 coordinate 47,241, forward strand.
CTTCTCGTCGACCTTCTCGGCGGGCTCCTCCGCTGGTTTGTCGCAGGCGACCAGCCCCGCGCTCAGAGCCAGGGTGAGGAGAGCGGGGACGAAGAGACTCGGGGCACGGCGAAGAACGGACATCTGCGCGAATGATGCCACGGCTGCCGTCCGCCTGTCTCCAGTTGCGTGTGATGCGCTCACCAGTAGCCGGGCCGCGACGGCAGCGGCTCGCCACACCTGGTGCAGACGTCGTGATCGTCGTTGCCACTTTGTAGGAGACCGCATGCGCCGCAGCGCAGCCACAGCCGGTTCATGCGCTCGGCCGTCCACACGCTCGTCCACACGCTCGCCACGAAGTCCTCACCGAAGAGCTCGCGCATGGCCTGGCTGTGGTGTTTGCCGAGGGCTCGACTCATTGCCGCCTCGTCCTCCCAGGCCGTCACGGTGAACCCGCGCAGGCCCAGGAACCCGGTGACGATCGAGATGAAGCCAGGCTCGGCCAGGAAGTCCGCGAGGTTTTGCTTGGAGTGCTCGCGGATTCGCGCGCGCTCGCCCTCGTCCTTGCCGGCGATCCAGGTCAGGGCGATGACCCCCGGCGGGTTGGGGTTCCCGCTGTGCACGCGCATGGAGTAGCCGTAGTGGGCCTGGGCCTGGCCGTGGGGACCGTCGGCGGGGCCGATCGGGTGGCCCATGGGCTGGGCCATGGCCAGGGCGACGAAGTCTGCGGGCTGCATGGCTAGCGCCCGATGGCCTCGATGACCAGGCGCGCCGCGGCGGCGCCGGAGAACTGTTGCTGGCCGGTCACGAGCAGGCCGTCGCGCACGGCGTACTCGCGGAAGGCCTGGTCGACGACGAAGTTGGTGCCCTCGAGGGCCCGGGCCTCGTCCTCGATCCAAAAGGGCTGGATGCGCTGGCCGACGAAGCTGTCGGCGAACTGCTCCTCGGCGTTGGCGAAGCCGGTCCAGGTCTTGCCCGCGACGAGCGGCGTGCCGTCGCTGAGCGTGGTCTCGAGCAGGGCGCAGGTGGCGTGGCAGACCAGCGCGGTGACCTTGCCCGCTTCGTAGAAGGCCGCGACCAGGCGCTGGACCGCCGCGTTGCCGCGGAAGGTGAACATCGGCGACTGGCCGCCGACGAAGAACACCGCGTCGTAGTGCGCCGGGTTGACGTCGGCGATGCTCTTGGTGTCCTCGATGAGCCCGCGGTGCTTGGCCGAGCGCTTGAAGCCGAGGCTGAGGATGTCGTCGGCCGAGTAGCCGCTGTCGTCCTCGGGGTCGCTGAAGCCGTCGGCCGCCAGCGCCCCGCCCTCGGGGCTGCGGATCTCGACCTCGTAGCCGGCCTCGACGAAGGCCCAGTAGGGGTGGGTGAGCTCGGCCCACCAAAAGCCGACGGGCCACTGGGTCACCGTCGAGGTCGAGGGGTTGGCGGCGACCATGAGGACGCGCTTGGGGGTCTGGGTGTTGGTGCGGTTGATGTTGGCGGTCATGGCTGGCTCCCGTGCGGTGCAGGACCACTGTGGGCCGGCGAGGACTGTGCATCAATCGAACATCATTGAAAGATGTATTGCACAAAACGAAACATCTAGTTCTTGGCCTTGCGGCGCCGTCGGCCGCTCGCCTCGCCGGCCGTCGGATCGCTCGCGTCGAGGCGCCGCCGCGGCCGGGCGTGGCTCAGGCCGTCGAGGGCCTGGGTGCTCTCGACGAGCTGCTCCCGCAGCCAGCGGTGCCCCGCGTCGGCGTCGAAGCGCGGGTGCCAGACCATGCTCAGGGCGTAGGGCTCGAGGCCGAGCTCGCTGGGGGGCTCGAGCACGCGCAGGCCGAGCTCGGGGCCGAGCTGCCTGGCGATGCGCTCGGACACGGTCAGCAGGTAGTCGGAGCTGGCGGTCATCTCGAGGGCGAGCTGGAAAAAGGGCACGGCCCGGGCGACGCGGCGGGCGTGGCCGAGCTCGGCGAGGCGGTCGTCGACGTAGCCCCCGGGCTGGCCGCGCGGGGCGATCTGCACGTGCTCGAGGGTCACGAACTGGCGCAGGGTCAGGCGCCGCTTGGTCGGCGCGAGCACGGGGTGAGCTTCACGGACCACGCACACCAGGCGCTCGCTGATGATCGCGCGGGTGCGCAGCTCCGGGGGCAGGGCGCCGTAGATGCCGACGACCAGGTCCGTGTCGCCGGCGCGCAGGCGCTCGGCGTCGTCGACCGCGTTGACGATCACGCGCAGGTCGACGCCCGGCGCGGCCGCGCGGACCCGGGCCTCGAAGGGCCCGCCGAACACCCGCAGCACGTAGTCGGTCATGCTCAGGGTGAAGCTGCGCTCCATCGAGGCCGGCTCGAAGGCGCCGGGATCTTCGAACACCAGCGTCGCCAGGCTCAGCGCGTCGCGGACCCGCGGGCGCAGCTGCTCGGCGCGCGGGGTCAGCACCATGCCCCGGCCGGCGCGGACCAGCAGGGGGTCGCCAAAGCGCTCGCGCAAACGGGCGAGGGCGTGGCTGACCGCGGGCGTGGACAGCCCCAGGCGGCGCGCCGCCCCGGTCACGCTGCTCGTTTGCAGCAGCGCGTCGAGGGCCGCGAGCGCGGCGAGGTCGGATGCGTCGAGGGGGGTGCTCACGGGGGCGCCATTGTAGCTACACTCCGGTGAGCCGTGGCCAAGGTCGTGTTGTTCAACAAACCCTGCGGGGTCCTCAGCCAGTTCACCGCGCAGGACGGTCAGCGGACCCTCGCGGAGTTCATCGACCAGCCCGGGGTCTACGCGGCCGGGCGCCTCGACAAGGACTCCGAGGGCCTGCTCGTGCTGACCGACGACGGCGCGCTGCAACACCGCATCGCCTCGCCGCGCCACGCCTCGGTCAAGCGCTACTGGGCGCAGGTCGAGGGCACGCCCACAAACGCGGCCCTCGACGCGCTGCGCGAGGGGGTCGAGCTCAAGGACGGCTGGACGCGACCGGCCGGGGCTCGGCGCCTGGACGCGCCGCCGCTGTGGCCCCGGGACCCGCCGATCCGCGAGCGCAAGTCCATCCCGACCGCGTGGATCGAGCTCTCGCTCAGCGAGGGCCGCAACCGTCAGGTCCGGCGCATGACCGCCGCCGTGGGCTTCCCGACGCTGAGGCTCGTGCGCTGGTCTGTGGGCCCCTGGGACCTCGAGGGCCTGGCCCCGGGGGAGCTGCGGGTGATCACCGCGCCCGACTCCATGCTGCGCGAGGGCCGGAGTGAGGGTCAGGGCCGCGAGCAGAAGGGAGGGCGCCGTGGTCGAGGCCAACGCCGACGTCGTCGCTGACCCGCGGACTGCCCAGCTCGTCGCCTGGCTCCTCGACCCCGCCACCCGCGAGCTCGACGGCGCCGCCTTGTTCCTGGGTCTCATCGAGGCCCTGCGCGCCGCAGGCATCGAGCTGGATCGCTTCAGCGCGAGCGTCCGGACGCTGCACCCGGAGGTCTTCGTCGACAACTTCGTGTGGACCGCGGGCGAGGGCCTCGTCCGCAAGGTGCGGACCAACTCGATGCTCGACCACGCGCGCTACCAGGCCAGCCCGGTGGCCCAGCTCTACGCCGGGAGCGAGGAGATCCGCGTCGACCTGGGCGACGTCGAGGACGCCGGCCGCTTCCCCGTGACCGCGGAGCTGGCCGAGCAGGGGATGCTCGACTACGTCGCGCTGCTGCTGCCCGGCGAGCACGCGAGCTTCATGTCCCTGGCCTCGCGCACGCGCCGGGGCTTCGATCGCCACATGTCCTTGCTCCGCGCCCTCGTCCCGGCCCTGTCCCTGCGCGTCGAGCTGGCCTCGCAGCGCTCGGTCACGGCCAGCTTGCTGCGGACCTACCTGGGCCCCAACGCCGCCCAGCGCGTGCTCGCCGGGGCCTTTCGCCGGGGCGAGGGCGAGCCCATCGACGCGGTGATCTGGAGCTGTGACCTGCGCGGGTTCACCACCATGGTCGACGGCACGAGCATGGCCGAGGTCCTGCCGACCCTCGATCGCTACTTCGAGTGCGTCGCCGACCCCATCGCCGCCCACGGCGGTGAGGTGCTCAAGTTCATCGGCGACGCGGTCCTCGGCATCTTCGTCGCGCCGCCCCCTGGCGAGCTCTCGGCGGCCTCGATGCCCCCGTGCCGCGCGTCCTTGCTCGCGGTCCGGGACGCCTTCGATGCCCTGGCGAAGCTCAACGCCGAGCGGGCCGAGCAGGGCCGCGCCGCGCTCAACTTCGGCGTGGCCCTGCACGTCGGCACCGTCACCTACGGCAACATCGGCGCCACCGGGCGCCTCGACTTCACCGTCATCGGCCGCGCCGTCAACGAGGTCACCCGCGTCGAGTCGCTGTGCAAGGTCCTCGGCCGGCGCTTGATCGTGACCGAGACCTTCGCGCGGGCGCTGGCGGGGGGCAAAGCCGTCGCCGCGGCGCGCTGCGGGGAGGAGGCGCTGGTCAGCCTGGGGCGCCATCCCTACCGAGAAACCAGTCTCTCGCAGAAAGTCAGCGGTCGGGCGTGAGGAGCGCTCGTCAAATGACCGCAGGACTCAAGCTATAGCCGAGCGCCTTGGCTTGACGGTGTAGTCGCAGAAGCTGTCGCCGCTGCCGACGCTCTTGCTCCTTGATGTCTTCGCTCGCCACGCGTTCTTCGTAGATCACGCCATCGCGCAGGAGCGCGTAGATGATGCGCAAGAGCTTGGCCGCCGTTGCCACGATCGCCTTCTTCGGCCCGCGCCGACGCTTGATGCCGTTGAAGTAGCGGCACAGCCTGCTGTTCTTCGTCCTCACCGCCGACCAGGCCGTCTGGATGAGTATCGGCTTGAGCCAGCTCGAGCCCTTCCGGGTCCTCGTACTTCGGGCCTTTCCGGCGGTCGAGTCTGCCTTCGGACAAAGACAGGCCCACGAGACCAGATGATCCGCGCTCGGGAAATGACTCATGTCCGTTCCGATCTGCGCGAGCACTTCGGTCGCGGTCTCCCGACTGAAGCCAGGGATCGCAACCAGCCACTCGACTGCTTCGTCAAAAGGGCGCGGAAGGACCTCTTCGATTCGAGCCCGGATCTGGTCGAGTTCCTTTTGCATCGCGTCGTACATCCGCAGCTCGGACGCCAACATGAACCGGTCATGCGGGCGTAACGTGCCCTTGAGCGACTTGGCGAGCGCCAGCCACTTGTTGGCGTAGATCGACCCTTCGGACAGGTCTGCGAGCTCAGCCGGGTCGATGATCTTCCCGTCGGCCAGTGCCTCGATGATCCGTCGCCCAGATTTGCCCATCACGTTCGAGATCACGTTCCCGAGCTTGATGTTGCAGGCCTCGAGGTGCTTTTGGATCCGTTGCTTGTAGCGTGCTCGCTCGCGCGCCAGCATGCGAGCTGTCCGAGTCAGCTCGCGGAGCTCTTGTTGATCGAGGTCAGGTACATAGCTTGGCCGAAGCAAGCCATGCGCCATCAACTCGGCTAACCACTGCGCATCCTTGACGTCCGTCTTGCGCCCAGGGACGTTCTTGACCTCGTGCGCGTTGGCGAGGTGAAGCTTGAACCCGCACTCCAAGACCTTCCAGACCGGCTTCCAGTAGACGCCGGTCGACTCCATCACGACCTCTTCGACTTCGAGTGATGCGAGCCAGTCAAACAGGTCGACGAGGTCATCCGTGTTGGTCCCGAAGGTCTTGACCTCGTTGCTGACCTTCGCTCCTCGTTGGGTCCGAACGCATGCGACGATGTTCCGCTTGTGAACATCGAGACCTGCGCAATTTTTGTGAAGGGGGTCCATGAGTGCTCCTTTGCTATCGTCGTGAACCTCCCGAAAAGTGAACTCTACCGATCGCGCTCACCTGCGAGGTGCGCTTCGCAGGGGCAGCATTCATGTGTGCGCAGGGAGGTCCAGGGCAGACTCTCAGTCGAACTGTCACGCACCAAGGGTTGGGTGCCCTTCGTTGACGATGCCCGAGCGTACCCGGTTTCGTCCCCCACGTGACGCGCGCGGTGATGCCGACTCTCTGGGGAGCGAGGGGCTCCGAGTGGTGACGCCGCCGCGCGCAGCGATGTATGAGCCCGCGATGGCCATGACTTCCGCGACCGTCCCCACCCCGGCACCGACCAAGGACCTGCGCCCCGCCGCCGCCCTCGGCCACGCCTTCCTCCGCGTCCACGGCGTCGCGGCGGCCGCCAGGCGCCTCGAGGCCGTCGGTCTGCGCCGCATCCTCGCGCGCGCCGACTTCGCGATCTTCGAGCTGCGCGGCGGCACGCACGTCGTCGTCCGCGAGCGGGAGGACGCGCTGGCCGAGGACCAGCCGGCGAGCTTCGACCTCATGTACGACGAGCTCGGAGCCGCCCGCGCCCGCTTCCTCGACGCGGGCTTCGAAGCCAGCGCGATCGTCCACGGCAGGATCCACGCCCACTTCGTCGCGCTCGCGCCCGAGGGCTTCTCGATCGAAGTGGTCAGCTCCCACGCGGGGCGCCGACCGGTGTGAGTCGGTACTTCAGCCGGGTCGACGCAGGCGGATCAGGCCCAGGCCCAAGAGCGCGGTGAGCAGCCAGGAGCGCGGCGTCTCGCCGGCCTCGGGCTCGAGGGCGCAGGCGCAGCCCGAGGTTTCGGGCGTCTCGGCGGGCTCGGCGGGCTCGGCCTCGCTCACCGCGGGAGCGGGTGTCTCGGGCTCCGCCGTGGGCTCGGGCTCCGGCGGACTCGCCTCGATGCCGAGCATGGTCCCCGTCGAAGCCGTGACGAAGCTGCTCAGGCCGAGCCCGCGCTTGGTCGACGCGAGCTGACGGGCGACCTGGGGGGCGGCGGGCTCGGTGCCCCAGGGGCCGACCTCCTCCCCGGGCTCGGCCGGCGGCCCGCCCCACACGCCGCGCATGGGCAGGTCGCAGTCGATGTCGCCGGCCCACGGGTGGCGGACGGCGTAGCGCGCCTGGAAAGCGTCCCGGCCAAAGTCGACGGGCGCGGCTCCCTGCTCGAGCTCGCCGTCTTCGTTTCGGAGCTCCCGCCCGCCGACCACGGGCTTGGCCGCCTGAAACACCAGGTCTTCACCGAGGCTGCTCTGGTCGTAGCGCGCGTGCAGGCGGGTCAGCACGAAGTTCGCGCTCGCGGTGGGGCCAAAGCTCTGGGCCGGCCCGCCCTCGGTGATGACCAGCGGCATGTGTACGGCGATGATGCCCGCGTCCCGTTTGGGCTTGGGGAACTTCCAGCGCTCGACGGCCTCGACCACGCACTGGTCGAGGAGGGGATCGTCGACGCTGCTATTGGCGACCTCCACGTCGGCGCTCCTGCCCGTCGCGCCGATGGTGAAGTCGAGCTCGATCCGCCCTTCGATCTTGGGCGAGCGGCTCATGGCCTGGCTGTGGCAGCTGCGCAGCTCGTTGGTGTGCGCGCGGACGATGCGGCGGGCGATGTCGCGGTCGAGGCCCTCAGCGACCGCGAACTCGGCCATGTCGATGCGCACCCGCGAGCCCACGCCGCCGCCGCGCAGCCGCCCGCTCCAGTTGGGCAGCACGTCGCCGCCGAGCTCGAGCAGCTCCTTGTTGGTCATGGGCGCCGCGGGCCCGGGGCAGGGGTCGCAGGTGTTCGAGCCCCAGGCGTACTCGGTGACCACGGCGCCGGGGTTTTGCTCGAGGGTGTGGTCGAACAAGGACACGTAGAACTCGCCGAAGTGCTGCTTGGCGCTGACGTCGACGTCGAGGTTGGTGGGGATGAAGGCGTTGGGGTAGTTGGCGAGCTCGTAGCGGGTGCCGGGGGCGAGGATGTGGACGAGCAGGTCCTGCTCGCCGCCGCCTTGGCCCGCGCTGGCGGGCGCGTTGATCAGCCCCAGGCGCACGGGCAGGGCGAAGTCCTGGCTGTCGTAGTGGATGCGCAGGGGCGAGAGGGTGGTGCGCCCCTGGGCGTCGAAGCGGACCTTGCTCGGGTCGACCTTGGCGACGAAGAACTTGGAGCCCTGCTCGACGTAGGGGCGCAGCAGGGGCTCGGCGCCGGCCGGGATGGCGTAGCCCTCTTCGCGCAGCCAGGTGTCGAGGCCGCTCGACTCCGTCGCCGAGAGGATGACGACCTCGTACTCGCCCACGGCGAACTCGGCCTCGACGGTGACCGTGCGCTTGCCCAGGCCGCCCAAGCCCGCGCCGTAGCCCCCGCCCCCCGAGCCGGCGCCGACGAGGCCGAGGATGCCCGCCTGCCCGGGCCCGACGGCGCACGGGTCTCGCTCCCAGTACTCGACGAGGCGGGGCGAGGACAGGGTCTCGACGCGCTCGAAGAGCTCGGGCCGGAGCACCTTCACGTCGTCCTCGCCGAGCACGACGGGGACGGGGACGACCATGGCGAAGGCCTCGGGCGGACCTCGATAGTCGTTTTGCATCGACAAGACCGTGCGTTCACCGTCGCGCATGAGCACGACAACGGTCGCGTCATTGAATACAGAGGCGTCCGCGCCCGCGACGTAAAAGCCACAAAAGGCGTGGCCCGTCGCGGGGTAGAGCGCGAGGCCCAGGAGGCCGGCGAGGGTGAGGGGGAGGGCGGACCGTGTGCGCACGAAGTGAGCATAACGCGCAGGGGCAGGGGCCCGGTGCGCGGACTGAAGGCGGGCCGATGCTGTGTTGGGCGAGGGTCGTGGGCGGGTGTGGGCGACGGTAGTCCGCGCTCGCCTGACCGAGTGACCAATTCACACCACCTTGGAGAGTGCGCGTATTTCCCGATCGATCGAATTGGGGTGTGGCTCGGGTCGGCCCGGGGTCAAAACGCGACGCCTCTGGGATGGCGGTCAGTCAATCGAAGCACGCGTCCACCCACCGCGCGAGCGCGCTCGCGGTGGGGGTTGTGAATTTTGCGCGCGCGCGTTGGCAAGCGCCGTCGACGGGGCAGGCCGACCCACCTCGACGCAGAGCGTCGTTGCGAAGGGGTGAGCGAGGCGTTGGCCCGATGCCCTGTTGTGGCCGGGGTGTCCCTTGGAGCTACAAGCTGCGCGCGATCGCAGGTGGGACAGCCATGATTGGGGGAGCACGAGCGGGGGGCCGGCGGAGCCCCCCGTTCGCGCCTCGCGTTGGCACGGCTCTCGCAACTCTTCCGGGCGTGGTCGTCGAAGGGAGCGAGGTCGGCAGCGCGGAGGCTGCGGTGAAGGAGGCTCGAGAACGATCGCCAAGTGAAGGGCAGGGCGGGCTACGGATGGCCCACGCAGGGCTCGGGTGAGGGTGGCGACGAGGCCACGGTGAGCTGGCGCGGGACCGGGGGGCACGCAGGGGGCCCAGGGGTCGAGGGGAGACAGGGCGCGATGCGAGCGCGCAGGACAAGGTTGGCGCACACCGGCGCGGTCGGTGTGCGCCGAGTCCGTTTGTCGAGAGCCCGCTAGCTCTGGCTCCCGCGGGAGCGGATCGACGCGGAGGGGCGCCCCCTTTGGCGCACGGAGCCGCGGCTCCCGGGGCCGTCGGAGTGGGAGCTGCTCGCGGTCCGGGTCAAGGTCGCGTCTCCGCGGAGTCGGTCGGTCACTCGGGTCAGGCTCAGCGCGGCGATCAGGGGCATGCACACGCTGAACGCGACCCACATGTGCGGGGCCCAAGCCGGCGCCGAGGTGGCGAGCGCGGCCATGAACAGGTTGAACAGCGCCACGGGCCACAGCCGCCTGTCGACGAGATAGGAGACGATCGCCCCGACGCCGGCGATGGCGAGGAAGTCGTAGGCGAACATGATCTCGAGGGAGGTCCCGCTGACCAGGGCGATCGCTCGATGGCCGAGGACGAAGGTCGCGATCAGCACCGGCATGCCGATGATGCGCGGCTCGCCGACGTGCTCGATGATCAGGCCGCGCAGCGCCAGGGCGCCGCCCATCATGGTCAGGATCTGCAGCCCCGAGACCAGCGCCCAGTACGACTCGCGGTAGGCCACGAGGCCGAGGCGCTCGAGCACGAACCAGGTGATGGGTAGGGTCCAAAACAGCGGCAAGAGCAGGACCAGGAGCTTCTGGGGGCGGCCCGCGAACAGCCCCGGCTGGACGGCGGCGAGGGAGTGCTCCAGGCAGTCGAGCAGCGGCCCCTTGCTGGGCCAGCGCGCGTCGGGATCCTTGGCCAGGCCGCGCAGGAGGGCGGCGTGGAGGGTCGCCGGCACGCGCTGGGTCTTGGGGATGGCGGCGGGCTCGGACTCGAGGACCTCGGCCATCAGCGCGGGCATGGTCTCGGCTTCGAAGGGGGGGCGCCCGTAGAGCGCCCGGAACAAGGCCACGCAAAAGGCGAACTGATCCGTGCGCGCGTCCGTGGGCAGGCTCGACCACTGCTCCGGGGCCATGTAGCTCGGGGTCCCGATCAGCGCCCCCGTGCGGGTCAGGGAGTCGCTGGCCGGCGGAGGGAACATCGTCGCCGACAGCGAGGGAGCGTCCTCGTCCTCGCCCTCGCCGAGCTCGTCTTCGTCGAGCTTGTCGGTGAGGCGCGCGAGGCCGAAGTCGACCACGCGCGGGCGCCCGTCGACCCCGACGAGGACGTTGTCAGGCTTGAAGTCGCGGTGAACGATGCCGTCGGCGTGGGCGGCCTCGAGCCCGCGACCCACGGCGAGGAACATGGCCAGGATCTCGAGTCGGCTGCGCTCGGCTCCAGCCGGTCCTTCTGGCTCGAGCCAGGCCCGCAGGGTATCGCCCTCGACGAGCTCCATGGCCAGGTAGGGGAAGCCCGCGGTTTCGCCGACGTCGTAGATCGAGACGACGTTGGGGTGGGACAGGCGCGCGAGGGAGCGGGCCTCTCGGAGCAGGCGCTGGCGCGCGACCTCTCCCTGGCGCGCGCGGGTCAGGAACTTCAGCGCGACCGTGCGATCGAGCTGCTCGTCGTGGGCCGCGACCACGGCCCCCATGCCCCCTGCGCCGATGACCTCGAGGAGCTCGAAGCGACCGAAGCGGCGCCCGATCTGCCGCTCGAGGTTGAGCTCCAGGTCTCGGTGGGACGCGCTCGCGCGGGCCTCTTCGCCCAAGGTCTGGGTCATGTCCTGGGGCGCGAGGGGCTCACCCTCGCCTCGGCCGCGGGTCTCACCCACGGTGGGAGTCTAGCGGAAGGGCCTCGGCGTCGCGGGGGCCTTTCCGTGTTCCCACACCACGCGAGCGACCCCTCGGTCGTCCGCTCGGTGAAGTGTTCAAGATGGGGCTCACGCCCCTGTCAGCTCATGGGGACGATGGCGAGTCGGCGGTGGCATCGGCGGACACCAAGATCCGAAAGGCCCTCCGGAGCGCGCGCATGGTCGCGGCAGGCGTCGAGATCTGCGGCCGCTCGTGCGTCGCCCTCGCAACCGCACGGGGAGCTCGCTCGCCAGCTCGCGGCGCAGCGCGTCGACGAGGGTCCGCGCTCGATCGGTGCGCGGGCGCAGCATCATCACCGAGGGTTCCCCGCGGCGAGTCGAGGCGTGCTGGATGGGCGAACTTGCCCTTTTTACCGACTCGAAGCGACCAGAACGCGACAAACAGCCAGTAGTCACGGGCGACCAACTCCCCCGACAATGACTGGGTAGTGAGCGTTCGACAGCATCCTGGCAGAGGCGACGGCGTCGTCGTCTCGGATCTCGGTCTCGTCGACATCGAGAACATCGTGGGATCCAAGCTGATGCTGGAGAAGCTCGGCCTGGCCAAGCCCGTGGTCGTCGGCGGCCGCTACCAGGTGCTTCGCTTGCTCGGTCGGGGCGCTCGCGGGCTGGTGTGCCTGGCGAACGATCTGCACTTGCGTAGAGAGGTCGCGCTCAAGCTCTATCCTGGCGCGCAGTCGGGCAGCCGAGCCAACGAGGTCGCCAACGAGGCCCAGGCCCTCGCCCGGCTCGAGCACCCGAACATCGTCAAGGTCTACGATTTTGGGGATGGCTCGCTGACCTTCGAGCCCGAGGACATCGGCGCGCTCCCAGGCTCCGCGCCGGTCATCGTCGCTTGCTTCTTCATGACCATGGAATTCGTGCGCGGTGAGAGCCTGCGCCGAACCCTCGGGAGAGGGGCGCTGTCTCGCAGCGAGGTCCTGGCCGTGTTCGCTCAGATCGGGCGGGGCTTGAGCCACGCCCACGCCGCTGGGATCGTGCACCGAGACTTCAAGCCCGAGAACGTCATGCTCGACGAGCACGGCCAGGCTCGGGTCGTGGACTTTGGCCTGGCGAGCAACCAGCCGGCGCTGCACGGGCGGCCGCGCGATCGAGGCCCGGGGACCCTCGTCCACTGGCGGGCGCCGGAGATCGTCGGGACGCGGGAGTACATGGCGCCCGAGGCCCGTGTGGGCCACGCGAGCGCCGCCAGCGACCAGTTCAGCTTTGGGGTCGCGCTCTACGAGGCCCTGTTGGGGACGCCGCCGCCGAGGACCGAGGCCGGGCTGGTCTACGTCGACGCGAGCCGCTTCCCCGGCGCTCTGGGTCGCGTGCTCGCGCGCGCGCTCGCCTTCGATCCGGCCCACCGCTACTCGAACTTCGACGCGCTCTTGGCCGAGCTGCCCTCGCAGTGGGGCGATCAGTGGCGCTGGACGACCCTCGACGACGAGGCGCGCGCGAAGGACTCGCGGTTGTGGATGGTGGCGCTTGGCCTGGGCGCGGCCGCGGCCGCGGTGGTGTTGAGCTTCGCGTGGATGGGGCTGCGCTCTTGGCGAGAGCGCGACGATGCGCCGGACACGGCAGAGGTCGCCGCCGAGCGAGCGCCCTCGCTCCCCGAGAGGGTGGGCGTGTGCGACGAGGCTCTGGTCGCAGGGCTCCGGGGGAGCTGGCAGCTGCGCGGCCTCGACCTGTGGGACATTCGCTACCAAAACCGGAACGTCCAAGGAATCTACGAGCTCGAGGTGGGGCCGCCGGAGTCGGGGTGCGTCTTCGAGGCGCGGCTGACCAAGGTGGGGTCCGAGAACCGGGACTACGACGATCCGCCGACGGGCACGACGAAGATCGAGGCGCAGGTGTTCGCGGGCGAGGTCGAGTTCGAAGGTCGCTGGATACTCCAAGATCGCAAGGACAGCTTCCCGATCGTCTTTAGCCTGATGCTGCGTGATGGGGCCTTGGTGGGCGACTATCGGCGCTTCATCAACACCGGGGGCCGCTCGCGGCCCTTGAGAATTGGGCCAGCCTTCGGCGCCCGCAGCAACCGTCCCTTGCCCGCGGTCGAGGGCCTGGTGGATGTACCTTGCCCGTCGCAGTGCTCGGTCTTGTGCGGTGGCAGCCAGGCGACGGTCGAGTGCCAGCGAACACAGTGCCGTACCGACGATGTCGAGATCGTGGATTGTGGACCCCCGAGCGAGGACTTCATCGAGCCCCATTCGACGGGGAAGTGGTTGTTCGGTGGGGACTGGGAGCCGTTGCGGCTGGAGAGCGACTGGAGCAGGTGCGCGGAGCTGCGCGGGCTCCAGCAGGGCGTTTGGCGCATGCACGTCCGGGGCGAGGACGGCTCGACGCGGAGCTGGTCGCTCACGCTGTATGAGCCTGAGTCGAGGGGCGCCGGTCCTTGCTCGCTCGCCGGGGTTGCGAGCAGCGGTACCCGGCTTCACCCGGTCGTCGCCGAGATCAATTCCAACGGCCACTTGTTGGTGCACGACGCGGCCCAGCCGGACGCGCTGAAGTGGGCGCTCATGGGCTGGGACTTTGTCCGCGGGAGTACGGGGGGAGCGGAGCCTGGGGTCGTCATCGGCTACAAGCGCTGACTAAACGCCGTTCGTGACCCGCGACAACGCTCTGCCAAAAAAGTTTCTCCAGCGTGAGCCATTTACCCCAGGTCGACAGTCGTAGCTCATGAAGGCCGATTCCATGCCGCATACAGCACAGCACCTCGCCACCATCTCGCGCACCAACTGGCCCAAGCTCAAGCGCTTCTTCCGGGCCAAGGTCGCCGAGCCCGACTGCTACGACCTCACCCAGGACACGCTCCTGGCCTTCGTGCGCACCGACCCTCAGCGCATCGCTCGGCCGGAGGCCTACCTGTGGACCATCGCCCGCAACAAGCTGATCGACTACTACAAGCGCAAGCGACCCACCGAGGTGTTCGAGTCCTCGCGGGTGAGCATCGCGGAGGTGTTCGGGGACGCGCGGGGCATCAGCACCCAGCTGGACCAGAGCCGCCGGCTGACCGCCGCGCTCCAGCGCCTGCCCGTGGATGAGCAGATCGTGTTCGAGCTTCGCTTCGGTGAGGAGCTCGGCCTGGCGGAGGTCGCCGAGGCGGTGGGCGTCAGCTTGGCGACGGTCAAGCGGATGATCAACCGGGCTCGCGCCTCGCTCCAGGCGACGCTCAACGAGGCCGAATTCAGGAGCATGCGCGCAGACGAGGCCGCCGTCGTCCACGCCTACCGGCGCGAGTGAGCCCGATTCAATCCCGATAGTTCCTCCTGCCAATCTCGACTCCCCGAACTCGGCCGCGCCCGCGTGCGACCCGAGCCCCCCTCGTCATGCCTGCTCGACCCGACGCTCATCCCATTCACCGACTCATCTCCCCTCCTCCCGTCGTCAACATTGCCTACTGCAACGACGATGTGCAGCTCTACCAGCGCGTTCGTCAGCGCCTCGCACCCCTCCAGCGCGCGCATCAGCTGTGCGTGACTCGACTCTTGCAGACCAACGGCAGCCGGATCGCTACCCTCAAGGCGCGGGCGATGCTGTCGGCCGCGGGGCTCTACATGCCCTTGTTGAGCCCGGCCTTCGTGGCCTCGAAGGCTCGTCGCGCGCAGCTCGAGTTCGCGGCCGGGCTCGCCCGGCAGGGGCGACTGCAGATCGTCCCAATCCTCGCGGGCCCCTTGGACCTCGCCTCGACGCCCCTCGCTGGCTTTCGGGCCGTGGGCGAGAGCGGGGTGGGCGGGCTCAGTCCGATGTTCGGGCGGCGCGGGGGAGCGGCGACGAGGGGGGCGAGCCGGCGATCGAGCTCGGCCGTTCGTCGGGTGCTCTACGCCATGAGCGGCCCCTCGGGGTGGGACCCGCTCTCGCTCGGAGCCGAGCAGCGCGGCGTCCGAGAGGCGACCCGTGGGTCGAGCCTCGAGATCGACTTTCGCCCCAGCGTGACCCTCGGCGAGCTCCACGACGAGCTGTTGTCGGAGCGCCTGGACGTGCTGCACTTCTCCGGCCACTTCGACGAACGCCGCTTGATCATGAGCGACGGCGGGGGCGAGCCCCGAGCCATCGCCCTGGACGCGTTCTTCAACCTCGTCCGCGGTCGCGTCCGCGTGCTGGTGTTGAGCGCCTGCGACACCGCCTCGATGGCCCGCGGCGCCCGCGGGATCGACTACATCGTGGCGATGGACGGGCCGGTGGAGGACCTCGCCGCCGTCGAGTTCTCTCGCTTCTTCTACCGCAGCCTCGGTCGCAACCTGGGCATCGAGGCGGCCTACGAAGATGGCTTGAACGGGGCCCTGGCCGTGGGCGGGCGCCGCATTCGTCCGGTCTTGTTCAGCCCCGACGGCTCCGTCCGCGGGCCGGCGGCGTTCAACTGATGGCATCGGCGGACACCAGGGCCCGAAAGGCCCTCCGGAGCGCGCGCATGGTCGCGGGCAAGCTGTCGAGATCTGCGGCCGCTCGGGCGTCGCTCCAGCTGCGCAGCGCGAGGGCTCGAGTCTCGACGACCCGGCGCAGCGAGGGCTCGAGCGCGGCGAGGCGGGGCTGGACCTCGGGCAGGGCGAGGTAGGCCCGCAGCGCGGTGGCGCGAGACTCGAAGGTGCGCGGCCCGTGGGCGTAGCCGCGGGCGGCGCGGCGAGCTTGGGCGGGAGTCGGCGGGGCGTCGTCGAGGGGGAGGTCGAGGCCCGCGGACAGGGCGGCGACCAGCTCGGGCTCGAGGGGGAGGCCGTCGTCGGCGGCGAGCAGCTGCAGCTGCACGGCGAGCTCGCTCGCCAGCTCGCGGCGCAGCCCGTCGACGAGGGCTCGCGCGCGGTCGGACAGCGGGCGCAGCATCATCACCGAGGGCTCCCCCGCCCGCGCGCCCCTGGACGCGCTCACGCGCACGAGCCGGTAGCCGAGGCTGCGGCGAAAGGCGAGCAGGCCCGGGGTGGCGCCGAACAGGGTGCCGAACAGCTCGACGGAGGGCGGGGCGTGGCGGTGGACGTGCTCGACGAGGGCCGTGGCGAGGCCGCGACGACGCAGCCGGGGGTGGACGGCGATCCGGACGCTGCGGCGCATGTCGAGCTCGCCGGCCGCGGTGCGCCCGAGGTGCGCGACGAGGGTGTCCGGGAGGGCGTGGGCGCGCAGCCGCGTCTTGCCCTGGGCCGCGGCCTCGCACAGCTCGGGGGGCAGGGAGCCCTCGCGGGCGACGAGGGTCGCGGCGACGACGTGGCCGTCGAGCAGGCCGGCGTGCAGCTCGAGGTTGGGGGCGTCGAGCAGGCGCTCGAGGTCCCCGGGGGTGGTCCGGTAGTGGGCGTGGACGAGCAGGCCAAAGAGCTCGCGCAGGCGGGGGCGGTCGGCCGCGAGGGCGTCGCGGTCCACGGCCTCGAAGCGCAAGCGGGCGAGCTCGGGGGCGGCCTCGAGGCGGGCAGGCTCGGCGTCGAGGAGCAAGGCCTCGAACACGGCCCGCTCGACGGGGTCGCCGGCGGCCCAGCGGATCGGGGCGTTCAGCTCGAAGCGCGCCACCGGCCCGCGGCCCTCGAGCCAGCTCAAAAAGCGCAGGCCGAAGCCGCGGCCCGTGCCCTCGTAGCCGTGGGTGGTGGTCGCAAAGGCGAGGTGGGCCTCGGGGTGGCGCAGGACCAGGCGGCGCAGGAAGGGGACGGGGAGCTGGGCGGCCTCGTCGACGACGATCGTGTCGAAGCGGGGGGCGTCCTCGGCGAGGAGCTCGAGCATGGGCACGAAGGGCGCCCGCGGCCCGGCGAAGCGTCGCAGCTCGACGACGGCTCGCTCCGAGCCGGCCGTGATCGCGAGCGAACCCTGCCCGGTCCGTCCGGCGAGGGCGAGGCCGAGGGCGCTCGACTTGCCCCGGCCGCGATCGGCGAGCAGCACCGCGCGGGTCGGCTCGGGCGACGACCACAGCGCGAGCAGGCGGGCGACGAGCTCGGCCTGCTCGGCGCTCCCGGTGAGCGCCGCGTCGGGGGGCAGGCGCGCGCTCGGGGGGCGAGCGAGCCAGCGCTCGAGCGGGGTGGCGGCGGCCCCGAGGGTGCGCTCGACGTGGGCGGCGAGGCGCGCCCCGACATCCTCGACGCCGTGGGGGAAGGCGGCGAGGTGGCGCCCGCGGGTCGATCGCGCGCCTGGGTGTTCGCGCAGGTCGAGGATCAGGGCACCGCCGCCGCGGACGAGGCCGTGGGCCTGACCGAGGGCGTCCATGGCCAGCCCGCCGCGGGCGTCGACGCCGACGAGGTCGAAGCTCCCGCCGAGCCATCGCCCCAGCTCGCGGAGGGGGACGCTGCGCAGCCCGGGCAAAGTCGCCAGGCTCGGGGGGAGGGCTTCGGCGGTGACCCACGCGAGCTCGCCCGGGCGCTCGCGCGGGCCCAGGCTCTCCGCGATGCCCCGAGCGACCAGCTCGAGGCCCGCCTCGTCGCGGATCACGAGCAATCGGCGGTGGCGCTCGCTGAGCTCGGGGCCGGTCACCCCATGGGATCTAACAGCCCCGGCGGTCCGAGCCCGAGCTCGATCTGCGCCGTCCGCTCGAGCTGCCGTGACTGCCGGGTTCATGCTCGTTTCGACAGGGTCGGTTTCGGAAGGTCGTGCTCTGCGCATTGCGAATCGCGCCACCGCCAGCACAAAATTCCGGTCGCAATTCCGATTGCGATGTCCCACGCAGCCTTGGTGATCTGGCGAACTCCCGAGCACTACAGTGCTGCGCGAGAAAATTCTCCAACCCAAAACGGCCTAGACTCGAAGGATCGTGTCACTCCCCCTGGCAGGCTACGGCCGCTCGCGATTGCTCCGAAGCGGAGCGCGCAAGCGGGTCTACGAGATCGTCCGCGACAGCGATGACGGCAAGGTCATCGCCAAGGTCTTTCACGTCGACGCGCCCGGCGTCGAGGCTCGGGTGCGCCACGAGTTTCGCCTGCTCGAGTCCCTGGACATCGACGGGGTCGTCAAGCCCATCGGCCTCGAGCGGCTCGGGGACAACCTCGTGCTCTTGCTCGAGTCCGTCGACTCGCGCAACCTCCGTCAGTTCGCGGGCGGCCGGGCGCTCGAGGTCCGGGTGTTCCTGCCCGTCGCCATCCGCCTCGTCGAGATCCTCGCCGCGGTCCACGAGCGCGGCGTCATCCACCAGGACATCAAGCCGAGCAACGTGCTGATCGAGCGGGGCACCGGCGCGGTCCACCTCGCGGACTTCGGCATCTCGGTGCTGCTCGAGGACAGCCACCGGCGCATCCACGACCCCGATCTGCTCGCGGGCACGCTCCCTTACCTGTCGCCGGAGCAGACCGGACGGACCAAGCGCGGGGTCGACTTTCGCAGCGACCTCTACTCCCTCGGCGTGACCTTCTACGAGCTGCTCACGGGTCGCCGGCCCTTCGAGGCCGTGACCCCGCTCGAGATCGTCCACGCCCACCTCGCGCGGCGTCCGAAGCCGCCGAGGTCGTGGTGCCCAGCGCTCCCCGAGGTGCTCTCGGCGATGGTCATGAAGCTGCTCGAGAAGGCCCCGGAGCTCCGCTACCAGTCGGCCCGGGGCCTGCTCGTGGATCTCGAGCGGCTCGCGGAGTCGCTGGCGGCCGGCGAGGCCGAGCCCGACTTCGCCCTCGGGCTGCGCGACCACGCCGCGACCTTGCAGTTCCCCCATCGCCTCTACGGCCGCGCTGGCGAGGTCGAGCGCTTGGCCGCGGCCCTGCGCGCCGTCGTCGACGGGGAGGGCCGGCGCGTGGTCGCGCTCGAAGGGGGCGCCGGCGTGGGCAAGAGCGCGCTCGTCCACAGCCTCGACGCCAGGGTCCTCGCCGTCGAGGGGGAGCTGGCCCTGGGTCGCTTCGAGGCCGGCGAGTCCCCGCGCCTCTACAGCGGGTTCGCGTCCGCCTTTGGCGAGCTCGTCGGTCGGGTGCTGACCCAGAGCGAGGACGCGCTGGCGCACTGGCGCGAGCGACTCGGCGCGCTCCTCGGGCCGCTCGCGGGCGTGGTCGCGGGCCTCGTCCCCAACCTCGAGCTCGTCCTGGGCGAGCGCCCCTCAGCCCCGGCGATCGAGCCCGGGCAGGCGCGCAACCGGCTCCAGCTGGCCTTCGGGCGCCTGCTCAGCGCCTTCGCCGAGGCCGGACCCCTGGTCCTGGTGCTCGACGATCTCCACCACGCCGACGTGGCGAGCCTCGAGCTCATCGACGATCTGATCCAGCAGCCCGGGCCGTCGGTGCTGTTCGTGCTCGCCTACCGCGGGAAGGACGAGGCCAGCGACAGGCCCATCGCCGCGCTGCTCGAGACGATCGAGCGAGCCGGGCGCCCCGTCGAGCGCCTGGCGCTCGAGCCCCTGGCGGAGGCCGAGCTCGGGCAGCTGCTCGCTGACGTGCTCGGGCGGCCGCTGGAGGAGCTCGGCGAGCTGGTCCAGCTGCTCGCGCGCAAGACCGGCAACAACCCCTTGCTGGTGCGTCAATTCCTGGTCCACCTGGTGTCCGAGCGCTTGCTCGAGCCGGGGGCCCGAGGCTGGACCTGGGACCTCGACGCGCTCGCCGCGGCCAGCTTGCCCGAGGACGTGCTCGGCCTGCTCACGGCCCGCCTCGACCGCCTGCCCGAGGACGCGCGCTGGGTGCTGTGCTGCGCGGCCCACCTCGGGATCGCGTTCGACATCACCTTGCTCGCGCGCGTCGCCGAGCTCGACGGCGAGGCCCTCGCGGCCGCGCTTCGCAGCATCGAGCGCGAGGGCCTCATCGACGCCGGCTCGGGGAGCCACCGCTTCGCCCACGAGCAGCTCCAGGTCCTCGCCCGCGGGTTCGCGGACGTCGATCGCGGCGCGGCCCTCCACGCTCGGATCGCCCGGGAGTTGCTCGCCGAGCTCGGGCGCGAGGGGCTCGGCGAGCGCCTGTTCGAGCTCGTCGACCACCTCCGCGGCGCCGAGGCGGGGGGCCAGCTGGAGGGGGACGAGCGGGTGCTGCTCGCCGAGCTCGCCACCGAAGCGGGGGAGCGCGCCCTCGACAACGCCGCGTGGGCCGTGGCCCGGCCCTACTTCGAGCAGGCGACGTCGCTGCTCGACGCCCAGGTCCTCGGCGCGCGCCCGACCCTGCGCCTGCGCGCGCGCTTTGGCCGGGCCCAGTCGCTCGCGCTCACGGGCGACGCCGACGGGGCCGACGCGGCCTTCGAGGCCCTGCTCGAGGGCGAGCTCGGGTCCGAGGACCACAGCCGGGTCGTGGCGCGGCGGGTGTCGATCTTGCTCATTCGCCAGCGGGCCGCGGAGGCCCTCGAGGTCGGGCTCGCGGGCCTGCGTCGCTACGGCATCCACCTCCCCGCGCGCTGCTCGACCCCCCGGGTCGTGCTCTGGGTCGCGCGCGCCTGGCTGCAGGTCAAGTCCGTGACCCGCGAGCAGTGGCTGGCCCGGCCCGCGCTGAGCGACCCGAACGCGATCGCCGCGAGCCGCATCATCGAGGCGCTCAAGTCCCCGGCCTACCTCGAGGACAAGAACCTGTTCGTGGTCCTGTCTGGGGTTCACATTCACCTCGGCGCCCGCGCGCAGCTCGATCCGCTGGCCCCGATCGCGCTCTCGCAGATTGCGATCGCGGCGGCTACGGCTCTGCGCCAGCCCGTCGAGGCTGCGCAGCTGTGCGACCACGCCCTGGCCCTGTGCGAGCAGCCCTTCATCGCCGCCGCCCGGGCCCCGGTGATGTCCTCGGCGGCGCTGTTCATCTGGCCGCTCAGTCGCCCCTTCCGCAGCTACGAGCACGAGCTCGAGCCCCTCGTGGCGCAGCTCGCCGAGGCGGGCGAGCTCGACCTCGGCGGCTGGTCGATCGTCATCGGCCTCGGCCAGACCTTCTACGCCGGGGCTCACCTCGCGGACGTGATCGAGCGCGGCCAGCGTTGGCAGGTCGAGGTCGATCGCTGGGGCTCGGCCGAGCAGCGCTCGAGCACCGCCCGGCACCTGCTGCTCGCCCGATTGTTGACCGGCGAGCTCGAGGACATCGACGCGCTCATCAGACGCGAGCAAGGCCGCGAGGCCAACATCAGCGCGCTCTCGATGGCGCTCGACACCAGCGCCCGGATGGCCGCCAAGGTGCTCTTGGATCGCTTCGACGGGGCCTTCGCCGACCTCGCCGAGGACGTCGAGGGCTTCGAGCAGACGCTGTTCGGCACCTGGCAGATCATCCCCTTTGCGATGTGGGCCGCGATCGTCGAGGTCGAGCGCTGGGAGCGGGCCCGACCCACCGCCGAGCGTCGTCGGATCCGTCGACGGCTGCGTCGCTACCTGAGCGCCGCGCGTCAGTACGGCCAGGCCGCGCCCGAGAACTTCGGCGCGATGCTCGAGATC
The DNA here is from genome assembly GCF_000170895.1 of Plesiocystis pacifica SIR-1. Taxonomy (GTDB): domain Bacteria; phylum Myxococcota_A; class Polyangia; order Nannocystales; family Nannocystaceae; genus Plesiocystis; species Plesiocystis pacifica. Next base: position 68,439 of record NZ_ABCS01000003.1, read on the forward strand.
CTCCGCGCCGAGAGCGAGCGCCTGCGCGGCCGCGGCGAGCGGGCGATCGCGGCGTACCGCCGGGCCAGCGACCTCGCCCACGCCCAGGACCACCCCCTGCTCGAGGGCCTCGCCTGCCTGCGCCTCGCCGACCTCGCGCGCAAGCTCGAGCGCCGCGCCGAGGCCCGCGGGGCTCGCGACCTCGCCCTCGAGGCCATGCGGCGGCTCGGCGCCCGAGCGGTCGTCGCCCGGCTCGAGGCGGCGAGCGAGGACTCCCTGACCCGCGGGCTCGCCGACGACGACCAGACCCACAGCAGCACCTCCTTGTTCAGCGAGAGCGCGTTCTCGGGCAGCAGCAATTCCTCCAGCCCCGGCATCTTCGACCTCACGACCGTCGTGCAGACCATGAACCTGATCAGCGAGGACCTGCGCCTCGAGGAGGTCGTCGGCCGGGTCCTCGACGGCGCGGTGACCAGCGCCGGAGCCGACCGCGGCGTGCTGCTGCTCGCGCGCGGCGAGGTCCTCGGCGTGGTCGCCCACAGCGACGGCCGCGAGACCCGGACCGAGCCCGAGCCGGTCCCGATCGCCGAGCTCCACGACCAGCTGCCGATGAGCGTGATCCACTACGTGCTGCGGACGGGGACGCCGGTGATCCTCGACGACGCCGCGAGCGTGCCTCGCTTCGCGGGCGACAGCTACATCTCGACCAACATGGTCCGCTCGCTGCTGTGCCTGCCGATCGACAAGCACGAGCGCCGGGTCGGCGCGCTGGTCCTCGAGAACCGCCTGTCGAGCCACGGCTTCCCCAGCGAGCGCCTCGAGATCCTGCGCTTCCTCGTCGCCCAGGCCGCCAGCGCCCTCGACAACGCTCAGCTCTACGACGCCCTCCAGCGCAGCGAGGCCCGCTGGCGCTCCCTCGTCAGCGGGGCCCCGGACACGATCCTGGTCATGGACACGGCCGGCCGCGTCGAGTTCATCAACCATGCCCTCGGCCGCTTCTCGACGCAGGCGCTCGTCGGTGAGCTCGCCGAGGCGCTGTTCGAGGCCGAGAGCCGGCCGGCGTGGCGCGAGGCGATCCGCGAGGCCGTCGAGCTCGCCGACATCCGCGAGCGGGAGCTCGAGCTGCTCGACGAGGCCGGCGAGCGGCGCAGCTTCGTCGCCCGCATCGCCCCCGTCGACTCGAGCAGCGGGCGCTTGCTGGCCATCCTCAGCGACGTCAGCGAGCGCAAGCGCCTCGAGCAGCAGGTCCGCCAAAACCAGCGCCTCGAGTCCCTCGGGACCCTCGCGGCGGGCGTGGCCCACGAGATCAACAACCCGATCCAGGGCGTGATGGGCTACGCCGAGCTGATCCTCGACGAGGCCCGGGGCCAGCCGGCGATCACCGAGTTCGCCACGGAGATCACCGGCGAGAGCAAGCGGGTCATGCACATCGTCCGGGACCTCTTGACCTTCTCGCGCCAGGAGCGAGAGCCCGACCACGAACGCATCGCGCCGCAGCGCATCATCGACTCCACGCTCCCGCTCGTCCGCACGCTGATGCGCAAGGACGGCGTCGAGCTCACCGTCGACGTCTCGCCCGAGCTGCCGGCCCTGAGCTGCCACCCGCAGCAGATTCGTCAGGTCATCATGAACCTGCTGACCAACGCCCGCGACGCGCTCAACGATCGCTTTGGCGGCGAGCATCCGGACAAGCGCATCACGATCCGCGCGGCCGAGGTCGACGAGGGCGGTCGCCGGTGGATCCGCTTCGAGGTCGAGGATCGCGGCGGCGGCATCCCCGACGCCGTCCGCGATCGGATCTTCGACCCCTTCTTCACGACCAAACCCCGCGACCGGGGCACCGGCTTGGGCCTGTCCGTCAGCCACGGGATCGCCGTCGAGCACGGCGGCCAGCTCGGCCTCGACAGCGAGCCCGGGGTCGGGACGACCTTCCACCTGCTCTTGCCCCTCGACGCCGGCCCGCTCGACGAGCTCGACGCGGCGCAGTGAACGAGGCGCGTCGGGACACTGAGGGGCGATCGCGCCCGCGGGCCTGCCTGCAAGCCCAGCGGTGCTAGCCTCGTTGACGGGGAACATGAGCATCCAGGTCGACCAGCTCCCGATCACCAGCCCTTGCCCGATCAACCTCGATCGCAGCGGGGTGAGCGCGAAGGACCGTCAGATGTTCTGCGAGCACTGCACCAAGGACGTGCACCTGCTCTCGCAGATGACCGAGTCCGAGGCGCGGGCGCTCATGAACCGCGAGGCTGGCAAGGACATCTGCGTGTCCTACGTGCCGCGCAGCGACGGCTCGATCCGCTTTCGCCCCGAGCCGGCCTTCGTGCCCGCGACGGCGCTGACTCGGGCCCAGACCCGGGCCCCGACGGTGCGCGCCAACCATCGCCTGTCCCTCGCTCTCGGCGGCATGTTGCTCGCCGCGTGCACCCCCCACGGCGACGCCGAGCCCAAGCAGGACCCGCTTCGCGTCGAGGTCCCGGCGGACGAGGTGATCCCTTGCGACGACGACGGCAGCAACGAGCCGGAGCCGGACTACGCCGTCGCGGGCGGTCTCCGGGCTGAGCCCATCGAGCTCGAGCCCGTCGAGGGTGGGCTCGTCCCGCCGGAGCTCGAGCCCGTGGATGAACCCAAGGATGAACCCTGCGATGAGCCCGGCGCCGACAGGGAGCCCGAGCAGGCCAAGAGGCCCAAGGACCCGTCCAAGCACCGGGAGATGCACCGGCGCGGCGGTCTCCGGGCGCCCGCAGACCTCGACCCGCTCGGCGATCTCTGAGTTCTGTTTTGCCCCCACAGGCGCCTGGGACCGGGGGCGCTTCGTCGCTCCGCTCCTCCGCTTTGGCTCGGTGGGCAATGGAGCTCGTACCTTCGAGAAGGCTGGTGGTCGCCCCCGCAAGCGGGGGCGTGGATTCCTTGACAGTCCCTGAGTCGTGGACGTGGGGCAGGGGGGCGTGGCGTCGTCCACGACGGCTAAAGTAGACAGAGGGTCGGGCAAAACTCGTTTTGGCCGACCCTCTGAGCGAGCTCAGGGCCCCGTCGGCGGGCAGTCGAGCTCGTCGGCGTGGTTGAGCACCACGAGGTAGCCGCAGTCCTGCTCAACCGTTCGAAAGGGCCCGCACTCGACGGACAGGGCGACGGTCTCGCGGATGCAGGCGTGCTCGATGACGTCGTTGAACAGCTCGGGATCAAAGACTGGGGGGCACTCGTGGGCGTGGTGGTTGGGGAGGACGAAGCGGCCGAGCTCGCCTGCGCCCGGCTCGGAGACCATCCCCTCGCACTCCTGCTCCGTGTACTCGATGCCCTCGGTGAGCTCGGCGTCGGGGAGGGGGCAGCCCGCGACGAGGGCGAGCAGGAGCGCTCGCGGTGCGAAGTCGAGGTGGGCCATCGTCCAACACCCGTCAACAGTCGCCGGCGGGGAGCTCTCAGCGTAGCACTGACGCTGCCCTCGGAGGACTGACCTGGAGGTCTGTTCGAGCCCGAGTGTTCGAAGGGGTGCTCGATGTTTTTAGCCGTCGTGGACGACGCCACGCCCTCCATGCCCCACGTCCACGACTTGGTTGCCCTGGATGCGGGCGCCGACGGCCAGGGTCTCGGCGAGGCGCCCGAGGTAGGCCTCCTCGTGGGCGTCCTCGATGGCCGAGGCGAAGCGGTTCATGAGCGAGTAGATCGCCGTGATCAGGAAGGTCAGGTCGACGGCGTCGAGGGGCTCGGCGAGGTCGACGGCGAGCAGGCGCTGGACGATGGGGTGCAGCGAGTTGACCACGATGCCCCGGGCGTCGGTCTCGGCGATGCGCTGCTCGGCGGGGCGCTCCGAGGGGCCCAGGCGGATGTCGCGGAGGGCGTTGAAGGTCAGCACGTTCTCGCCGTGGACTTCCCAGGTCCAGCGCAGGCCCTCCTCGAGGGCGGCGAGCAGGCGCTCGGAGCCGTTGGCGTAGGCTGGAGACTCGGGCTTGGCTTCGAGCTTGGCGGGGGTCGAGCCCGCGCCGCCAAATAGCTCGCCGTGCTCGGGGGGCGCCGACTCGGGCTCGGGCGTTGGCTCGGGTTCGGGGGCCTTGGCGGCTGCCTTCACCTCGACCTTGGCCGCGGTTTCGTTCTTGGCCTCTGCTGGGCTCTGCGGGGGCGCGTGGATCCGCTCGAGGCTCAGCCGCAGGCTCGCCGGGATGAGCTCGTCGATGCCCGCGCTGAGCTTGGTCAAGCGCTTGCGCATGCGGCCGTACTGCTCGTCATCGGGGGAGAGCTTGGTCAGCGCGTCCTGGACGAAGACCAGGTACTCGAGGGCGAGGTCCTGCTGGGCGCGGGGCAGCTTGTTGCCGCGCGCCTTGGCCAGCAGGCTCTCGTAGAGCACGGCGACCTGGCGCTCGAGGCTGGCCTGCGAGCGGCCGTCGAGGGTGATCGAGCCGCCCTCGGCCGCGCCCGTGACCACGGCCCGGCAGGGCAGGAAGGGCACGAGCTTCCACTGGACGACCGGGGTCTTGCCGCGGGTGAAGATCACGCGCAGCTGCGCGTCCGCGGCGGCCTCGAAGGGGCTGCAGTCGAGGGGCAGCCACAGGGTGCAGTCGAGGCCGCCGGAGGCCTGGGCCTTGCGGTTGACGATGGACACGGCGTCGAGCTTCTTGGGGACGGTGACCTTCGGGGCGCGGGCGCGCGCGAGGATCTGCTCGCGCAGCTGTTCGTGGTCCAGCTTCAGGGTCTTGGGCTCGAGCACGCGAGCGACGACCTCGCGCTCGGCCCCGGTCAGCACGAGCACGAGCCAGCCGAGCGCCTCGGCGTCGATCTGGTCGTCGGTGATGGCCATGACCCGGGCCCACGCGAACTCCACGGCGGGGTCGCGCCCCTTTTTGATGTCGAGGACGTCGACCCGCTTGCCCTCGCCGCCGACGAAGTCGACGAGCTCGGCCAGGGACCAGACCCGACCGAACAGGTCCGTGAACAGCGGGAGGCGCATGCACGCCGAGAGGGCGCGCTCGCGGGCCTCCCGGCGCTCGTTGCCCTGGCGCAGCTCGTCGTCGAGGTGCGCGAGCACGACGCCGCGGGCCTGGGGCGTGCGCGCGGCCGGGCTGTCCTGGAGCCGCTGGCACAGGATCAGGATCAGCCCGGGCGCCGAGCGTCGGATCCGGCGGAGGTGGTTGCGAAAGCGCTTGCTGCGGACGTCGACCTCCGTCGCCGAGAGCAGCGGCAGGTCCTTGTCGAGGATGACCGCGTCGAGGGGCAGGGCGAAGTCGTGGCCGACCTCGCTCACGCGCTTGCCGGCCGTACCCACGACGATGTGCATGCCTTTGCGGCGAGTCCGAGACAGGCCCACGACGGCCTCGCAGCGCGCGTCGGACATCGGCGCGCTGGCCCACACCGACTCGGGGTCGAGGGCGACCTCGGTCATGGGCGGGAGGCCCTCGATCTCGCTGTTGAGGTAGGCCAGGCGGATGCGCTCGCTGCCGTCGATGAAGGTCGGCTCGGGGCCGCTGCGCGCGTGCTCGAGCATCAGCTCGAGGGCCTCGCGCTGCTGGTCGTCGAGGCGGAGAATGCTCGGCTCGCGCAGGCTCGCCCACGGGTGCTCGTCGCTGACGAGGTAGAGCTCGGGGGTGCGCTTGGGCTTGTCGGCCAGCTGCGCGGCGAGGTCGGCCTGGACGTCGGCGAAGCTGACCATGCGGCGATCGACGGTGGGGAAGATGGCGAGCTCGCGGACGCGGTCAAAGACCGGAGTCCCTGCTGCCTGGGGCTCGTCCTTGCCGCGGTCCTTGCGTCGCTTGCCGCGCTTGCGACCGCGGGCGCGCTCGTGAAGCTCCATGGCCGCGGCGACCAGGAAGTACTTGGCCAGCCAGTCTCGGGTCGTGCGGCTGGGGATGCGCTCGGGGGTGTAGGCGGCGACGACCTGGTCGAAGAGCGCGAGGCCTTGCGCGCGCAGGGCCAGGCGCAGCTCGACGAAGGCCTCGGTCTCGCGCTCGACCTCGTCCCAGCTCGGGGTGGGCGCGAGGGCGGGGTCCTCGACGTAGGCGATGAGCAGGGGCAGGCCCAGGCGGAGGGGGAAGTCGCACAGGGGGCGGCGCTCGTGGAGGACCTCGACCCAGCTCTCGTCGAGGGTATCCGCGAGCTCTTTGATGGACGGGCTGTCGGGTTTTTTGGACTTGCGCTTGCGGTGCTTCTTGGACTTGCGGGCGTCGCTCTCGTCGCGCTCGATGGCCTCGTCCCACTCGCCGGGGGCCGAGAAGTCAAAGCGCGGGTCGACGGCCAGGGCGATGAAGCCGTCGCGGGGCCCTGGGAGCTTGCGCGTGAAGGGGGGCGCCTCGACCCCCTGGGCGCGGAGGGACTCGACGTAGTGCTCGAGGGCGGCCCCGAAGCCCTGGGGCTCCTTGGCCATGTGCTCGCGCTTGGCCCGGCGGCGCGCGAGGTCGTCGGCCCACGAGCGGACCTTGTCGGCGCCGAACAGCACCTTGACCATGGCCAGGTCGTCGACGCCCAGGCGCAGCACGCCGGGCAGGGCCTGGAGCGGCTCGATGGTCGTGCGCCAGGGCAGGTAGCGCAGCTCGCCGTCGCGCTCGAGCAAGAAGGCCAGGGCGCGCACGCTCAGCCGGTTGTTCTCGAAGTCGAGGAAGAGCGGGAGGTCGAGGATGCTGACCAGGTCCGCGGGCTGGACCTGGTCCGAGGGGCTCACGCGCTCGGGGTGGGCGAGGGCCTCGAGGCTCAGCTCGGGCACCAAGGTCGCGCGCGGCAGGGCCCAGGCCTCGGCGTCGGACTCGTCCGCGCCGATGATCTCGAACACCCGCTGCAGCCGCCCCGGGACCAGCATCAGCGAGAGCCAGCGCTTGAGCAGGCCGCGGGCGGCGGCGCGCTGGTCCTGGTTGCCGGCGCGGGCGTGGAGCATGCGCAGCAGCCCGCCGAGCTGGGCGAGGCTGCGGGCGATGACCTCGCAAAACACCGCGTCGAGCTCGGGGCCGTCGTAGGTCCAGGTCGGGGTGAACTCGGCCTCGACGGCGAGCCACAGGTTGGGGATGGCGACGTCGAACTCGGTGCGCCCGAGCTGGCAGCCTTCGGCGAGGAACCACGCGCGCAGGGGGTGGTCGCGCTCCGGGGCCGTGAACAGGTCGGAGTCCACGGCGAGCTGGCCACGCACGGCGCCGCGGTCGGTGCTCAGCTCGAAGTCGTGGCGCACCAGCATGCCCTGGCGCGTGGGCACCACGGCCTCCGCGCTCCGGCTCTTGAACAGCGCGTAGCCGTGCAGGCGCTGCTCGAGGCGGTGCAGGTCGCGGGTCCGGTCGCGGAGGGAGCCGAGCAGCCGGCGCAGGCGCGTGGCCTCGGACTGGGTCAGCTCGACGATCGGCGCGCCCTCCCGGGCGATCTCGGTGAAGCGCTGGACGGCGAATTCGGGGGTCTCGTCGGCCTCGACGAGGGCGATGAGCTGGGCGAGGCTGACCTCGCGCTTGGGCCCGCCGCCCTGGCGGCAGTCGACGAACACCACCTGCTCGCACAGCGCGAGGGCCACGGGATCCCCGGTGATGTTGTCGAGGGAGGAGTGGTCGAGGAGCTGGGTGCGGACCAGCTGGCGGATGTGGTTGCTGCGCTTGGGCACCGCGGCGTGGCGCTCGAGGGCCGCGGCCCAGGCACGCCAGCGCGCTCGCCACAGCGCGTCGACGATGTCGACGCAGGCCTGGTCCTGGACGATCGCCGCCTGCGACACGTCCTTGCGCAGGGCCTCGCTCTCGGCGTAGGCGACGAGGTGGGTGCCGCACTGGGGCAGGCGGCGCAGGTCGATCCACACCCCGCTCTTGACCAGGCGCAAGGTCGCGACGTCGGGGTCGTCGACGATCGCGATGCGCCCGCGGAAGCCGGCCCCGGTGAACTCGACCTCGGCCAGGGACTTGGGCGCCCAGCGGGTCAGGCTCGCGCTCGCGCCGGTCTCCCCGGCGGCCGAGATCAGCTTGCCGCCCACGGTGATCGTCGGCGCCGCGTGCAGGCAGCGCTCGCGCAGGTAGCGGGTCTCCTCGAGGCGCCCGGCGAACTTGCGGAAGAAGTCGAGCACGACCCGGCTGGACAGGCGCTGGCGGACGTGGACGGTGGTCCCGTCGAGGGCCGCGCCGCGCTCGCTGATCGCGTCCTCCTGGCCCGGGCGCATGGTCACGGCCACGCCTCCGCTGTCGAGCTGGATGTACTTGGGCGCCAAGCCCAGGGCGGCGTTGAGGCCCAGGGCGAGCTGGCGGACGCCCTCGACGGCCCGGCCCTGCTCGTCGTTGAACAGCGAGCCGTAGAGGTCGTCGACCTCGGCCGCGGTGAAGGGCTGGCCGTCGAAGGACAGGCGCATGTCGTCGGCGTCGATGTCGAAGGCGATGTGCGTCGCCCCGCGCAGGACCGCCGCCTGGACCAGCTCGAGCACGTAGCGGCGCGCGTCGGCGAGCTGGAATTTTTGCATCTTCGACCGGGCCTGCTCGCGGTCGAGGGTGAACTGTCCGGTCGAGTCGAGGGCGCCGTCGGCCCTCAGCTCGGACATCAGGGCGTCGAGCGCTGCCATCGCGCCTCCGCGGCCGCCGTGGCCAGGGTGCTGTCCAGGGTGGAGTCCAGGCCTTCGCCCTCGGCCCCGTGCAGGTAAAAGAGCTTGAGCAGCAGGTAGGCCGCGAGCTCCGGCTCGGCCCCGGCGAGCTCGAGCAGGTGGGCGACCGTGCCGTGGTCGGCGTTGAGGACCACGCAGCGCTTGCTGGTCAACCACCCGCTGCCGAGCTCGCCGACCTCGGCGGTGGGCGTGAGCTCGCCGAAGCTGCCCTGGGTGATGGCCACGCGCTCGGCCACGGGCGAGCCGGGGTAGTCGAGGTGGCCGAGGTGCAGGGCCGACACGCGCAGGCCCTGGACGCCGAGCAGGTGGGTCAAGGCGGCGCGCAGGGCCTGCCAGCGGGGGCGCTCGACCTGGGCCGCGGGGCTCTGGGGGTCGAGCTCGAGGGCCGTGCACAGCTCCTGGGTCGTGGGCAGGGCCTCGTCGAGGTGGCGCTCGAGCGCGAAGCGCAGGGCCGTGTCTGGCTCGGCGCGCAGGACCAGATCCCCGCGCTCGCGCAGCGCCCGGGTCACCGGCGACGCCTCGGCGCCGACCCAGACCTTGGTCCGCCGCCCGCGGTGGACCTTGCGGACCTCGTCGAGGGAGCAGGGCGGCCCGTCGAGGGTCGGCAGGATGGGCCGGGCGCCGAGGCCCTTGGGCAGCTCGAGGTCGCCCTTGGCGACGCGGTAGAGCGCCCGGCGCAGGTGGGCGTCGAGCTCGGCGTCCCGGGGCGGGACCAGCCCGCCCGAGCTCCGGGCCTCGTCCTGGGCGCGGGTGTGGGCCTCGATGGCGTCGAACAGCGCGACCAGCAGCGGCCCGCGGGCGAGGTCGAGGACGATGCCCATGGCCTTGGCGTAGTTCTCGTCGCGGATGACGTTGTCGCGGGTGAGCGTGTGCTCCAAAAAGCGCGAGTCGATCTTGAAGGTCAGGTGGGCCAGGGCCGCGTCGAGCTCGGAGTCCTCGCTCTCGCGCTCTTCGTGCAGGGTCAGGCCGCCGTGGTAGTAGCCGCGCAGCGCCTGGGTCTTGGGGCTCAGGCCCAGGAGCACGCGCGTGCCCTCCTCCTCGTGGCGGATCACGCAGCGCGCCCGGGCGCCCTTGGCCCGATCGCCCAGCGCCATGGGCCGCGAGATCTGGCGCCCGTCGAGGCGAATCTCGACCTTGGCGTGCTTGCACCAATACTCCAGCACCCGCCCGGCCCGGCGCCGCGCGTCCTCGACCGCGTCGGCGTCGGCGTGCTTGTAGATGCGGATCGTCGTGCCCTCCACGGGCATGTCCAGGGAGATGCGCTCGAAGCTGCGGTCGCCCTTGAACAGCACGCGCCAGTACTCGCCCGCGCGCCCGGTGTCGACGCAGACCACGTCGGGCTCGATGGCGAACACCGACACGAAGCCGATGCCGAAGCGGCCGATCTTGGTGTAGTCGCCGTCCTTGGCCGAGGAGAACAGCCGGGTCAGCCGGGTGTCGATGATGTCCCGGTCCATGCCCTCGCCGGTGTCGACGATCTCGATGACCATCAAGCCCGGGTCGTCGCCGCTGGGGTCGTCCGGCGGCTGGTGCTCGATGTGCACGTCGATCTCCGAGCTGCCCGCGTCGATGGCGTTTTGGATCAGCTCGCGCAGGAAGGACCAGGGATCGGAGAACTGGTGGACCAGGTTGTCGAGGGCCTGGCCGACGTTGATGGCCTCGCCGCCGGCCTTGTCCTTGTCTCGCTTCGCCATGCGCGGGGAATGATAGCGGAGCGCGCGGACCCCGGGGGCGGGGACCCGGAGGCCGAGGTGGAGCCGAGTTAGGGGTAGAGTCGGGGCATGCAGCACGTCGTGAGCGCGCCCCGAGCCCCCATGAGTGTCGACGCAGGAGGGGCGGCGACGCTCCATCAGGTGCCCTTTTGGACGGACAACTTCACGTGGCTGTTGGTCTGCGAGGCGACCGGAGAGGCGGCGGCGATCGACGGCGGCGTGGCGGAGCCGGTGCTGGAGTACGTCGAGGCGCACGGGCTCAGGCTGACGACGATCTTGACCACGCACACCCACCCGGACCACATCGGGCTGCACAAAGCGCTCGACAAGGCCGAGCGCTTGGGGGCCTTGCGGGTGGTGGGGAGCCGCTCGCGCTTGGGCACCATCCCCGGCCTCGACGGTCCCAAGGGCGAGCCCGTCGACGAGGGCGACGTGGTTCGACTCGGGGCGCTCGAGGGGCAGGTCATGCTCACCGAAGGGCACATCGACGGGCACGTCAGCTATCGCTTCGGTGAGCTCTTGTTCTGCGGCGACACGCTGTTTGCCGGGGGCTGCGGCTACCTCTTCGACGGCCCAGCGGCGACCATGCACGCGAGCTTGCAGCGCCTGGCTGGGCTGCCCGAGTCGACGAAGGTCGTGTGCGCCCACGAGTACACCCAGGACAACCTGCGCTTTGCGTGGAGCGTCGAGCCGGACAACGCCGCGCTGGCTGAGCGCATCCGCGAGGTGTGGGCGATTCGAGCGCGCGGGGAGTCGACGGTGCCCTCGACGATCGGCCTCGAGCGCGCGACGAATCCGTTCTTGCGCGTGGATTCGCCGACGATCCTCGCTTCGCTGCGGGCGGGGAGCCCGGAGGCGAGCTTGAACGACGGCGCGGAAGCATTCGCCGCCCTACGGGCGCTCAAGGACGGGAAGGCCTACAAGCAGCTGCCTGAGTCGAACTTGCCGCTGTAGTTGGTGGTGGCGCAACCCATCGGCTTTCGGGTTAGTCGCTGGACCCGAGCGCTGCAAAATCATCGCAGAACGGAGTCGGCTCGACATCCATGGCCATGGCATAGTCGTGTCGATGACACACAAATGGCCGGTGACCGTCCACGATGACGCGGGGAAGCGAGTGTTGGTCTTTGACTTCACGACGAGGATCGGCGCGCTCAAAGCCGACGCGTTCGTCCCCAGGAATTTTCGTCACTTTGATGGCGCAAGCATCCCAAAGTACCTATGGACCGCGATGGGGCACCCCTTCATGCCCAAGTACGAGCGCGCCGCAGTTGTCCATGACTATCTCTACAAGACCCCGGCAGCTCGAAGGCATCCTCCCTATGACGACATCCTTGCCAAGGTTGACCAGGGGCTCGAGAAGAACCGACGAGGTGACGTGCGAGAGCAGATTGACGAGTTGTTTTACATGATGCTGCTCCAGCACGGGGTACGACCCGGGCGCGCGAGAAACATGAGGTGGGGAGTTCGGACCTATGGCTCGAAACACAATCGGTTCTGGACTCACGGTGGCGAGGACCATGAACTCACGCTCGAGGAGGAAATCGAGCTCGGTCGGGAGATCCAGAGGGACATCCAGGCTCTACTGGGGACCAAGACCACCCCCCAAGGGTTCTTGGGTGGCCGTCAGGTCGAGCGAGACAACGACGAACTCGACGATGAGATGCTCGCGGACTTGAGGTTGTACGACTGGGAGCACATCGACCCCAGTCGCATGGAGCTCTGAGGTTCGAGGCTAGCAGGACATCGGAGAAGTCATCGCGGCTCCTCGCGCCGTGGATTTTCGTCGAGATCGCGGAGCCAAACGCCGCTGTGGTGGATCCCACCGCAAGTTTTGGTGACAAAGAGCTCGGCGAAAAGACCAAGCGAGGTGTCGTGAGGACTTCTCCGATGTCCTACTAGAATACTGCCGTGATGTCGACGGCGTCGACGCAGCGCGCTCCGATTTGCTCGAGCTCGGCGCTGGAGGCAGCAGCGAGGGCGCTCCGGTGTTCGGGCGCGAGGGGGCCAAACTTTTGCTCGAGGAGCTTGGTGACGAGGGCGCGGAGAGCTCGCCGGCTTTCTTCTAGGCTTTCTGCTCGACCTTCTGCTCGACCTTCCTCGAGCCCCTCGGCTCGGCCCTCCCGGTGGCCGCGGGCAAAGCTATGGCCGCCGCGCTCGGTCTCGCTGAAGAGCTCGAAGCGGCGGAGAGGGAACTCGCCGGAGTCGCGGAGTTCGGTGAGGGCTCGTTCGATGAGGGGTTCGGGGGCGATGGACATGATGACGGTCGACAGACGGACTTGGGCGAGAGGATCGAGGGTCGCTAGCGCGACGTAGGCGGCGCGTAGGCCGGCGATTTTGCGAAATTGGTCGAGTTGGTTGACCCGGGGCTCACGGCTGTGGAAGACGGCTCCGAGGATGGTCTCGTAGGGCCGGGCCCTGGCCTGGGTGTAGTTGCAGATCATGGGGATGTGTTCCGCCTCGAGCAGGACGGGCGAGCGCACGCAGTGGGGAACGACCAAGCGGCGAAGCTTGGCGCGCAGCTCGGGGTTGGGGCACAGGACGATCAACCGGGCCGCGACGTCGGCCGACCGGGAGACGCCGACCTCGAGCAGGGGCCACAGCTCGCGCTTGCCCCGGTCGTAGCTGAGCTGGACCTCGAGGATGAGCACGCGCAGCCGTCGGCCCCCGTGGGTGCGCAGCTCGACGACGAGGTCGGCGTAGGCCGAGCGACCGCGCACGAGGCCGCGGGCCAGGCCGGGCGCGGGGTTGAAGCTCGGGGGAAAGAGGACGCTGCTCGGGCACTCGTGGATGGTCGCTACTTCGTCTGGGTTGATCCCGACGAGCGGGCACACGAGCGCAGCGAAGCGCGGCCGGGGCATGACCTGGAGGATCTCGACGAGGCCCTCGTGGGCGCCGGTGAAGCGGTCCATGGCGCCGGTCCATTGCGAGGTCCGGGCCAGGGACAGACGCAGGAGTTTCGAGGACTTGCGCGTGGCCGGGGCGACGGCACGGCCCAGGGCCGGGACGACCGGCTCGGATTCGGGACGGACTTCAGACCCAGTTCCCCAGAGGCTGTTTCGCCATCGTGCCTGGCTCCCGCGAGACCGTGCAGCGTTGGGTCCGGGGCCTGGCCTCGAGCGCCGCCGTGATCATCGGCGGTGCGTGGCTGGCCCTCGCCAGCTGAGCCGCGCGCCGCTCAACGGCACTTCGCCTCTTTGTCGAGGCCCTTGACCGAGCCGGCTTTGGTGACCTTGCCGCACAGGAACTTCAGGGCCCCCGCCTCGACGGCGTCGATGGCCTTTTGCGCGTCGGCGAAGGCCTTGATCTTGACCTGGAGGGTCCGGACCTCGGCCGCGAGCGCGACTTTCTCGGCCTTGGTCAGGGAGTTGTCCCGGCGCTTGGCCTGGGCCTCGATGAGCCGCTTTTTGAGGGACTGCAGCAAGAGGATGCGCTTGACCTCGATGCCGAGGTTTGTCGCCTCGAAGGTCGGCGAGCCCGAGTCGATCGACGTGACCGGGTTGAGCTTGACCCGGCGGTACGAGGTCACGATCTGGTTGGTCGGGCCGATGCCGACGTTGGACCAGCCGTTGGCCTTGCACTCCTTGACCTCGATGGTCACGCAAAAGCCCAGCTGGGTCAGCGAGGCGCTCCCCAGCGCCGCCTCGGCGAGGATTAGCGCCGCCGCCGTCGAGACCACCGAGACCGCGTAGACCCCGGCCAGGGTGCCCGCAAACAGGCCCAGGCCAGGGATCGCCGCCAGCCTCAGGGCCAAGTACTCGCGCAGCTTGGCCAGCGGGATGATCTTCTTGAGCACCAGGTTGAGCAGCTTCTTCAGCGTGTCCGTTGACAAGATCGCCGCGATCTGAGCCGCGGTGACCTTGGGGAACTTGCTGTTCTTCATGAGGTCTACGATCTCCTGGACCACGGTGTTGAACTGCGTCGCCTTGGTGATGAAGCCCGAAGGCAGGGTGAAGGCCCCCGCCAAGGTCATGCTCCGCGTCAGCGGAAAAGCCTTGATCTCGACGATCCGGCAGCTGATCAGCCCGGGTTTTTTGCAGGGCTTGCCGAACAGCGAGATGAAGGCCAGGGGCAGCTTCGGGCTCAAGGTGACCAGCTGGCTGTTGAGCTCGAGGGCTCGCAGGGCCAAGGTCGTAGTCGCGGCGTTCAGGGCCGCGCAGGAATGGACCGCGGCCATCGCCTCGAAAGGAGGCGCGCCCGCGAGCAGGGAGGTCTCGAGCACCCGCGGCGCCTCGGCGTGGCGCTCGAGAGCTCCCTCGAGGTCCCGGACGTCCCCAGCGAGGGCCCGGAGGGTGCCATTGATGGCGTCGATGACGTCGATGCCATCGAGGTCGCCCTGCTGGGCCTCGGGCTGCTCGGCCTCGACGCGCAGCTGTACGTCGAAGTTCCCCGCGAGCTCCGCGAGGGCGTTGCGATCGGGGCGGGTGCCGTCGCGCAGCTCCTGGGCTGCGCGCGCGAGCTCCCCGGCGATGCTCGTGAAGGGGTCGTCCTCCTCGGCCCCGAGCTCCGACACGCGCTCGCTTGCCGCCTCGAGCCTGGTGGCCGCGTCGTCGCAGTCGCGCCCGAGCAGCGCCAGGCCCAGGCCTGCGCTGAACTCCGCCATGGTCCGCAGGGTGCTCTCCCGGGCGCCCCCGTCGTCGTTCGCGGGACCTCCCCCCTCGACCCCGTCGAGTTCGGCGAGCAGCGCCTCGGGCAGCTCGATGTCGAGGACCTCTCCTCCTCCGGCGGACGCCTCGTCCGCTCCTGCGCCATCACCCTCCCCGCCATCACCGGAGGCGTCGGCCGAGGGCTGTGGTGCATTCGTCCAGCCCTCGACGCGCTCCCCATCTCGGATCAGCCCGCCCTGCTCGTCGACTTCGACGCCGAAGTATTTGCGGATGAACTCGGGATCGAGGGCTTGCCCCTCCTCCTTTGGCGCCGCGCCCTTGTCGAGCACCGCGGAGAGCATCGCCTCGATGCGCCCTTTGCCCACGAAGCGGACGCGATCGATGGTCAGCTCGCTGGCGTGGGGCGCCGCGGCCAAGATCGGGACGACCAGGGTATCCACGTCGATGGCGTCGGGGTTCTCGAGGACGACCCCCAATGCTTCGGTCGCGCCGAGGGCCTTGGCCAGGTTGATGACCCGCACCAGAATCTGAACATCTCGTTCCATGCCCAAAACGCTAGCGAGGGCGAGAAGCCGCGCTCAAGAGACAAGCGCAGTGCGAGAGGCCGAGCGAGTCGCTATTTTCGGCGGGCCAAGCGGCCCAGAGCGCACTTCCGCTCGACCCCAATCGGTAGAGCGGGCCGCGACGAGGGACTACTCCGCCGCCGCGGAGGATCGGACAGCGACGAAGCGTCCCCGGTCCCCCAACTCTTGCGGGGGCAGATCACAGCCCGAAGCCGACGACTTGCGAGGCCGCCAGCCGCCGAGCATCCACGACGCCCTGCGCGTCCATCCACGCCTGGGCCTGGGCCTGGACGTCCTCGCCCTCCTGCCCGCCGATCAGCGTACCCAGAGCCAAGCGCGCGCACTCCCGGTGGAGGCGCATGTCGACGGCACTGAAGCCGCGCACGGCCTCGTCCAACAGCACCCGCGCCCGCGCCCGATCGCCCTCGAGGTTCACGTAGCTCGCGTCGAGCAGCTTGGCCATGGCCGGGGCAAAGCAGGCGATGGGATCCTTGGCGATGGCGTCGATGTGCTTGCGCGCGTCGGCGAGCAAGCGCGCGTCGGTCCACCGGGCGGGGTCCCAGCCGGCGCCGCCTGGCTGGGCGTGCAGCCGGGCCTCGTCGAGCTGACCGCGGCGCCGAGCCTCGACCAGCCCCATGGCGGCGCGGGCCCGCGCAAAGCGCAGCTCGAGCCCGACGGTCCGCATGCTGACGAAGTAGGCCATCTCGAGCTCGCGCCACTGGTGCAGCAGCGCGGCCCAGGCCGCGGAGGGATCGCCGGCGTAGAGGCTCGCGTGGGTGTGGGCGACCAGATCGCAGTAGTGCTGGCGGCGGTAGCTGGCCACGGGCCAGTGGGTCCCGGGCGGGGCGCTGACCCGGGCCAGCGCCGCCTGGGCGCGGTCGCGGGCCAGCTCGCCCTTGCCGTCGGCGAGCCACATCAGCACGGGCTGGCCGGCGTAGACCTCGAGCAGGTTGAAGGGCTCGTCGCGGGTCTCGGCCAGGGCGGCGGCGGTGGCCAGCATGGGGCGCAGGCGGTTGAACTTGCCCATCCACGCCAGCGCGAACCAGTGGTAGCTGGCGACCATGGAGCGCTCCCAGGCGACGCCCTCGTGCTCTTCGAGGCGGGCGTCGGCGGCCTCGCAGGCGGCGGCGCAGCGGTGCCAGCGGCCCATGCAAAACTCGTTGGACGCGCTCGCGGTCTGGCGCCAGGCCTCGTCGACGCCGTCTTGGGTACGCTCGCACAGCTCCGCGCAGGCCTCGTAGAGGCGCCGGGCGGTGCGATCGAAGGGCGCGCCGATGTGGTTCTCGACGGCGACCTCGTAGGCGAGGGCGCGGGCCCGGTCGGACTCGTCGCCGTGGCGCAGGACCAGGTCCAGGTGGTAGGTCCGCAGCGCGTCCGAGAGCGCGCGGCTGACCACGGCCAGGCGGGTGGCGGTGAACCACAGCGCGTCGAGGCGGGCGCGGGTCTGGGGCGAGGCGTGCTCGCGGATGCCCGGGGCGGTCAGCTCGCGGCGGCGCATGAGCAGCCGACCGCGGCGCCAGTTGGCGCGCAGCAAGGCCTCGGCAGAGGAGCCGGGGATGGGCACGTCGAGCCGGACGAGCAGGGGCTCGAGCACGCGCCAGCCGTCGGCGAGGCGGCCGTCGGCGATGAGCAGGGCGGCGGCGTCGAGCTCGAGGGCCAGGGCGCGCTCGTGCTTGGACAGGGCGGCGTGGCGCTCGGCGGCGTCGAGCTTGCGCCGGGCGGCCCGGCGGCGCTCGCCGAGCTCGACGAGGGCCTGGGCGAGGCCTTCGAGGACCTCGGCCCGGCGCGAGGGCGAGAGGCTGGGCTCGCGCCCGCTGGCCGAGCGCTCGAGGGCGGCGAGCAGCAGGTCGTGGCCGCGGGCGAAGGCGAGGCGCTCGAGGGCTAGGAAGCCCGCGTCGACGAGGGCGTCGAGGTCGTCGAGGGCCACGGCCGCGGGGGGCTCGGGGGCGGGCGGGGTCGCGGCGGGCCCCTCTCCGCGCAGGACGATCAGCTCGCCCTCGTCGGCCAGGCGCCGGGCGGCGAGCCAGGCCGGCGTCGACTCGCGGACCGCCTCGGCTTCGCTCGACTCGTCCGCGCCCTTTTCGGTCGCGTAGTCGAGGACCCACAGCAAGGCCGCGCCCTCGCCGGTGCCCTCGGGGTTGACGGGGTCGGCGAGCAGGACCTCGAGCAGGGCCTGGGAGTCGGCGTCGGCTCGCTCGAGGTCGCGCAGGTGCAGGGCGATGGGGCGCTCGCGGCCGAGCAGGACCAGCAGGCGGCGGAAGGCCCGGAAGCCGCGCAGGCGCTGCTCGTGGGGCTCGCGGCCGGTGCGTCCGGGGAGCTTGGGCGCGGGGCTGGCCGCCTCGGCGAACACGGGCAGGCGGGCGAAGCGGGGGAACACGCGGGTCAGCGACTCGACGTCGAACGCCTCCGCGGCCAGGGCCTCGCTCATCGACGCGCCCAGCTCGGCGTCGCCGGCCATCCACGCGACCAGCACCTCCACGCCCTTGTCGAGGGCGTTGAAGCAGGCATCGTCGGCGCAGGGCGAGGCGACCAGGCGGGCTCCGTCCTCGCGGCCGTCGATGAGCTCGGAGAAGCGCTCGACGAACAGCCCCGGCGCGTCGCAGACGTGCACCGCGATCGGTCCGTGACCGTCGAGGGCGAGGCCGAGGGCCTCCCCGTGGATGTCTGCGGTCTCGTCTCGAGCGCCCACCACGTCCGGACGGTGGCGCACCCTGGATCGGCCGTCAAGCTCTGCCAGAGTGGTCCTAGGACCACTATTTGCGGCCCCAGGCCGGGCTGGGGGCGATCAGGGCCGGTGAGGGCCGTTCAGCTCAGCGCGACCCAGGCCGCGCCGATGATCACCGCGGCG
Source organism: Plesiocystis pacifica SIR-1 (assembly GCF_000170895.1). Classification (GTDB taxonomy): domain Bacteria; phylum Myxococcota_A; class Polyangia; order Nannocystales; family Nannocystaceae; genus Plesiocystis; species Plesiocystis pacifica. The sequence continues at coordinate 86,678 of NZ_ABCS01000003.1, forward strand.
ACGGAGCTCAGCCCCAGGGCCCAGCGCTGCACGGTCTCGCGGGTGCCCGGCAGGCGCCGGAGCAGACCGGCGAGCAAGCCCGCGAACGCGGCCATGGCGACGATCGAGCCCAGCCCAAAGGCGATCAGGTAGGCGACGCTCGCCGTCGAGCCGAGGGCCAGGGCCGGGAGCACGCCGTAGACGTGGGCGCTGCCGGCGAGGCCGTGGACGAGGCCGATGATGCCGGCGGAGCGGCGGCCGTGGGCGGGGGCGCCGTGGTCGTGGTCGTGGTGACCGGCGTCGCGGCCCGAGCGGAGCCGCCACAGCCCCCACAGCCCGACGCCGACGATGGCCACGCCGACGAGGCGCTCGCTCCACACGCTCAGGCTCTCGAGGGCGTGCTCGGGCAGGGCGGAGGAGAAGGCCAGCAAGATGCCGCCGACCAGCCACACGCCGAGGGCGTGGCCGCTGCCCCAGGCCAGGCCGACGGCCGTGGCCGCGCGGGCGCCCTGCCAGTCCGGTCGCTCGTCACCGCTCGCCTCTTCGCTGGCCAGGGGCGCGATGGCGGCGAGGTGATCCGGACCGCTGACGACGTGCCAGGCTCCAACGAGCAGTCCGGTGAGCGCGGCGAGCATCAGCGTGAGGGGTCCTCGGTCCCGAGGCGGTTCATGAGCGTGGCCGCGTAGGCGGCCCCGAAGCCGTTGTCGATGTTGACCGTAGTCACCCCCGCGGCGCAACTGGTCAGACAGCCGAGCAGGGCCGAGAGGCCGCCAAAGCTCGCTCCGTAGCCCGTGCTGGTCGGTACGGCGATGACCGGGCAGGGTACCAGGCCGGCGACCACCGAGGGGAGGGCCGCCTCGAAGCCGGCGACGCAGACGATGACTCGGGCGCGCTCGAGGGTCGGGCGGACGGCGAGCAGGCGGTGCAGGCCCGCCACGCCGACGTCCGCGAGGGCCTCGACGCGGTTGCCCATGATGGTCGCGCAGCGCTCGGCCTCCACGGCGACGCGCAGGTCCGAGGTGCCGGCGGACACGACCGCGATGGTCCCGGGGTAGCGAACCTCCCGCTCGCGCCACAGGCTCAGCAGGCCCGAGCGCGGCTCGTACTCGAGGGCCTCGACGCCGACGCCGTCCTCGACCAGGCGGGCGCGCACGGCCTCGGCGGTCTCCGCCGTGGTCCGGGTGCACAGCACGTTGGGGTTGTGCGCGGCCAGCCGACCGAAGATGCCGACGATCTGCTCGGTGGTCTTGCCGGGGCCGTAGATGACCTCCGGGAAGCCGCGCCGCTTGGCCCGGTCGTGGTCGATGCGGGCGTAGTCGTCGAGGGCCTCCACGGCCGAGGGGGCCGAAGGGCGCAGGCCCTCGAGCTTGGTCAGGGCCGCGTCGCGGTCGAGCTCGCCGGCGAGCAGGGCGTCGAGGATCTGGGCAGAGGTCGCCGCGGCGCTCATCGCTCTAGCTCCGCACCTTGGGGTTGAGGACGTTGAGGGAGCCCGAGCGGAAGCCGCTCAGGTCGAGGGTCGCAAACAGGTAGCCGGCGCGCTTGCACGCGGCGATGAGCTCGACGCGGCGCTCGATGGCCCGGGGCAGGTCGGCGGCGGGGACCTCGATGCGCGCGACCTCGCCGTGGTGGCGGACGCGAAACACCGCGAAGCCCTGGGCGCGCACGCCCGCCTCGGCGGCCTCGACCATGGCGAGGACCTTCGCGTCGACGCGGGTGCCGGCGGGCACGCGGCTGGCCAGGCAGGGCGCGGCCGGCTTGGCGTGGTTGGGCAGGCCCAGGTGCCGGGCGAGGGCGCGGATCTGGTCCTTGCCGAGCTCGGCTTCGATCAAGGGCTTGCGGACCGCGTTCTCCTCGGCCGCGAGCATGCCCGGGCGGTGCCCGCCGAGGTCGTCGAGGTTGTCCCCCGACACGACGCAGGCGAAGCCCTCGGCCTTGGCCAAGACGACGAGGCGCTCGAACAGCTCGGTCTTGCAGTGGTAGCAGCGGTCGCCGGCGTTGGCCTGGTAGCCGGCGCGCTCGATCTCGTGGGTGTCGACGAGGCGGTGGCGAAGACCGAGCTCGGCGGCGACGCGGCTGGCGAAGGCGCGCTCGCTCTCGGCCAGCGAGGGCGAGACGCCCGTGACCGCGAGGGCGCGCTCGCCGTGGACCCGGGCCGCGACCACGGCGACGAGGGTCGAGTCGACGCCGCCGGAGAAGGCGGTGACGGTCGGTCCGTAGCGGCGCAGGGTCGACTCGAGGCGCGCGAGGTCCTCGGCGATGGTCGGATGCGGAAGGTGCGCGTTCATCCCGGGCTCCCTTCGGCCTTGGCCTTGGCCTGCTGTTTGCCCAGGACCTTGGCCACGATTTCGGCCGCGATGTAGCCGCGAAGCACGTCGCGCACCGCTTGAAGGCTCAATCCGCGGGCGCGCGCGATGCGGGCGAGATCTTCATGCTCGATCTTGTAGCGCTCGCCGGCGCGCTTGATCGACACGGGGCCGAAGGGCGTGGCGACGGTCTCGCTGTGCCGGGCGAGCACGGTGCGCGCCGACACGCGCTCGCGCACGCCGAGGGCCGCGCTCTCGCGCAGGATGCAGGCGATGGCGGCCTCGCGCCGGCTGGGCGGGACCAAGGCCGTGAGCGCGACGCCGGGCCGACCCTTCTTCATGGTCAGCGGCGCGTAGGCGACGTCGACGGCCCCGAGCTCGAACAGGCGCTCGGACAGCCAGGCGAGGCGCTCGGGGGTCTCGTCGTCGAGGTGGGTCTCGAGCACGAGGACCTCGTCGCGGAGCAGATCGCTGCCTGCTTGCGACTGGGAGGCGTTGGCGTGGGCGGCCGCGCGGGGCTCCATGAGGCTGACGCGGACGATGCTCGAGCTGCGCGTGCCGGCCCCGTAGCCCGCGAGCGCCCGGGTGCCCGCGAGCTCGCCGGCGCGCAGCGGTCGGCCCCAGGCGCGCAGCAAGGCGGCGCCCGTGGGCGTGACCATCTCGCCCTCGCCGACGCCGGGCTGGACCACGAAGTCGGTGAGCAGCTCGACGACCGCGGGGGCCGGCGCGGGCATGTCTCCGTGGGCGCAGCGGATCGTGCCGGAGCCCCCGGGGAGCGCCCCGCAGACCAGCTCGTCGACGCCCAGGCGGTCGAGGGCCGCGCTCACGCCACAGATGTCGAGGATCGCGTCCGCGGCCCCGACCTCGTGGAAGTGCACGCGCTCCACGGGGATGCGGTGGACCGCGGCTTCTGCCTCGGCCAGCACGCAAAAGCTTCGATCGGCCATGGCCTTGGCCCGCGGGCTGAGGGCCGAGGCCTCGATGCGCGCGCGGATCTCCGGGAGGTGGCGGTGACCCTCCTCGTCGGGAACGACAAAGGTTGCCTTGGTGCAGCCGAGGTGTCGCCGGCTCGTGGCCTCGACCTCGAGCTGCCAGTCGGGCAGATCGAGGCTGGCCAGCTGCCCGCGCAGCCACTGGGGCTCGACCATCGCCTGCCCCTCGCCGTCACGCAGGTCCAAGAGGGCGCCGAGGAACATGTCCCCCGCGAGCCCACCAAAAGGATCGACGACGCCGACGGTGCGCGCGCTGGAATTGGCCGTGGACACGGTTCTGCGTCTGTACAGCATCCTAGGCGCGGCGGCCAGCGTCAGCCGAGCAGGGTCGCCCGCGCCCCGGATTGAGCGGACGCTGCGCGCGTCGACGTCGTGCCACGAAGGCGTCGAAGGGATTGCGTGCGCTTGCTCTTGCCGTCGTCGAGCTTCGCACCTGCGCAGGATTTTTCGCGGACTCTAACTTCCCTCCAAAGGCCGCGGATCATCGTCGCGAAGCCCATTCGCCCTCGTGCAGGCCCGTTCACGACTGGACCCAAACGCCATGTCGGGTTATCGAGCGCCGTCTCGGCCCCCGCCGCCGAAGAGGCCCCCATGACTGCGAGCTACTTCGACGTCGACGGAACGCTGGTCAGCAGCAACTTGATGCACACGGCCGTTTGGTACATGGCCAACGACATCAACCCGCTGCGCTCTGCCAAGAAGCTCGGACGCCTGCTGATGCGCGCGCCCAAGCTGCTCGTGGCGGAAATGCGTGACCGTCGAAGTTTCAACGAGCTGCTCTTCGAGTGCTTCCGCGGCACGTCCGAGGACCGGATCCAGGTCCTCGCCGACGAAGCCTACGGCTGGTGCATGAAGGACAACATCTACGACGGCGCCAAGGACATCGTCGCCCGCGCCAAGGACCTCGGACACGAGGTCGTGCTGGTGTCCGGCGCGCTCGACTTCCTGCTCGAGCGCCTCGCCGAGGACCTGGGCGCCGACCACTACGTCGGCAACCGCCTCGAGATCCACGAGGGCTACGCCACCGGCAAGCTGCTGCGCCCGGTGGTCGCCGGCCCGACCAAGTCACGGCTCATCGCCGAGCACGCCCGCGACCACGGGCACGAGCTCGAGGACTGCTTTGGCTACTCCGACTCCTACTCCGACGTGCCCATGCTCTCGGTCGTCGGCCACCCCGCGGTGATCAACCCCGACGCTCAGCTCCTGCGCCTGGCCCGGACCTACCAGTGGCCGATCATCGAGCTCGCGCACGACTAGGACAGACGACATGACCAGCCCCAACATCGTCTACACCGACAAGCACAGCGCCCCGCGCGTGCAGTTTTGCGGCGACACCCTGATCGAGGTCGACCTCCCCGTCGGCACGCGCTGCATCTACCCCAACGCCCCCCTCGAGCCCATCAAGGACCTCGACGCGGCGATCCGCTACGCCATCACCCACCCCCTGGGCTGCGAGCCGCTCTACGCCAAGCTGCGCCCGGGCATGAAGGTGGCCATCGCCATCGACGACATCTCCATGCCGCTGCCGCCCATGCGCACCCCCGACGTGCGCGAGCGGGTGCTGAGCGTGGTGCTCGAGATGCTCGACGACTACGGGGTCGAGGACATCGATCTGATCATCGCGCTCGCCTACCACCGGCGGATGACCGAGGGCGAGATCCAGCGCATGGTCGGCAAGCGGATCTTCGACCGCTTTTGGCCCGACCACCTCTACAACCATGACGCCGAGGACTCGGCCAACATGGCGGAGCTGGGGCTGACGGACAAGGACGAGGTCGTCGAGCTCAACCGCGCCGCGGTCGAGGCCGACCTGCTGATCTACGTCAACCTCAACTTCGTGCCCATGAACGGCGGGCACAAGTCCGTGGGCGTGGGCCTGTGCGGCGGCAAGACCCTGTCGGCGCACCACAACCCCTACGCCCTGCGCAAGACTCGGAGCTACATGGAGCCCGAGACCTCGCACATCCAGACGATCATCGATCGCGTGGGCAAGGTCGTGCAGGACAAGCTCGACGTGTTCCACATCGAGACGACGATCAACAACCGGATGTTCGATCGCAACCTCGACTTCCTGGGCAAGAACCCGGACGAGTACACGACCCGCGAGAAGCTCGCCCTGCGCACGGTGCTGTTCGCCCTCGACAAGTGCCCCAACGGCCTGCGCGAGGAGATCTTCATGCGCTTCCCGGCGCCCTACGGGGTGACCGGGGTGTTCGCCGGCGCGACCGAGCCGACCCACGCGCGCTCGGTGCAAAAGTGCTACGAGCAGTACTGCGTGCCGATCCAGGGTCAGGCCGACATCCAGATCACCGGCATCCCCTACATCTCGCCCTACAACGTCAACGCCTTCCTGAACCCGCTGCTGGTCCAGGTCATGGCGCAGGGCTACCTGCACAACCTGCACCGCGGTCAGCCCCTGCTCAAAAAGGGCGGGACGATGATCATCACCCACCCGTGCAGCGATCGCTTCGACCACGATCAGCACGCGCCCTACGTCGAGTTCTTCCACAAGCTGCTGACCCAGACCCGCGACGCGGTCGAGCTGCACAAGCGCTTCGAGAAGGAGTTCTCGCGCAACCCGGCCTACATCCGCATGTACCGGACCGGGAACGCTTACCACCCCAACCACCCCTTCTACATGTGGTACTGGGGCGAGGCCGGCCGCGCCTGGCAGGGGCGCTGCATCGTCGTCGGCGCCGACAACGAGTACGTGCCCGAGATCCTCGGCTACGAGACCGCCCCGAACATGACCGAGGCGATCCGCATGGCCAAGGAGAGCGCGCCCAGGGACCCGCAGATCACCTGCGCCAACTTTGCTCCGATCATGATGACGGACATGAAGGTCTGAGCCGTGACCGAGCTGGACACCACCTCCGCTGCCGCCCCCGCGAGCGAGCTGCCGCCCATCGACGTGGGCGCCGTGTTCGCGGGCAAGAACATCGTCGTCATCGGCGCGACGGGCTTCCTGGGCAAGGTCTGGCTGGCCATGCTCCTGGACCGTTACCCGCAGATCGGCCGGGTCTACACGGTCGTCCGCGCGCGCAAGACCATCACCTCGGAAGAGCGCTGGTGGACTGAGATCGTGCCCTCGCCGGTGTTCGACTGCATCCGCGAGCGCCGCCCCGGGGCCGCGTCCGAGGCCTTCTTCCGCGAGAAGGTCGTGGCCGTCAACGGCGACGTGACCCGGCCGAACATGGGCATCGACGTCGAGGCCATCGACGAGCCCATCCACGCCATCGTCAACGTCGCCGGCGTGGTCGACTTCAACCCGCCGCTGGACGACGCCCTCAAGGTCAACGCCCACGGCGCCCGCAACCTCGTGGCCCTGTGCAAGGCGCTCAGCGAGAAGGCGGGCTTCGACGTGCCGGTGATGCACACCAGCACCTGCTACGTCGTCGGCTCCCGCGACGGGGTCATCCCCGAGCGCAACACCCTCGAGTTCCCCTTCCCCCGGGCCGACGAGCTCGACGTCAGCCACTGGGACGCCGAGCGCGAGATCGCCGAGTGCACCGACCTGGTCGCCTCGACGCGGCGCCGGGCCGAGGACGCCCCGCGCCAGTCTCACCTCCTCGACGAGGCCAAGCGCAGCCTCAAGGCGCGCCACGAGCCCCTGCGCGGCAAGGCCCTCGAGGACGAGCTCGAGAAGGTCAAGCGCCGCTTCGTCCGCGAGCGGCTCATCGAAGCCGGCGCCGAGCGGGCCACCTTCTGGGGCTGGCCCAACATCTACACCTACACCAAGAGCATCGGCGAGCAGGTCCTGCTGCGCTCGGGCATCAAGCTGACCATCGTCCGCCCGGCCATCGTCGAGTCGGCGATCAGCTTCCCCAAGGTCGGCTGGTGCGAGGGCATCTCGACCTCCACGCCGATCATGTACCTGGCCTACAAGGGCCACGCGAACATCCCGGTCGGGGACCACTGCTACTACGACGCGATCCCCGTCGACCTGTGCTCGGCGGGCATGATCGGCGCGCTCGCGGCCCTGATGGCCGACCGCTACGAGGTCTGCTACCAGTTTTGCTCCTCGGACTCGAACCCGCTCAAGACCCGCCGCGCTGGCGAGCTCATCGGCCTGGCCAAGCGCCGCTATTACAAGAACCGCAGCAAGGGCAACGCCCTGGTCAACCAGGTCCAGTCCTTGTTCGAGCCGGACATCGTGCCCCTCGAGCGCTACGAGCGGGTGTCCTCGCCCACGGTCAAGCGCCGGGCCAACCAGGTCGCCGAGCTGCTCGGCCGCTTCGACGAGACCCCGGCCAAGCGCTGGACCGCGCCGGTGCGCAAGCAGGCCGAGGGCCTGGCCAAGACCGCCTCGAACGTCGAGATGGTGTTCGAGGCCTTCATCCCCTTCATCACCCGCAACGAGTTCCGCTTCTCGGCCAAGAACACCCGGGCGATGATGGCCTCGCTGAGCGAGGCGGACCGGGCCAAGCTGCCCTGGAACCCCGAGGACATCGACTGGCGCGAGTACTGGCTCGAGATCCACCACAAGGGCGTGGAGGAGTACTCGATCCCGCTGCTCGAGGAGAAGCTGCGCAAGGAGGTCAAGCCCCGGCGCCGCCACGACAACCTCGTGGCCATGCTCGAGGACATGTGCGAGCGCCACGAGCACGCGCTGGTGTTCCAGCGCCTCGAGGGCGACCCGCCCACGCTCACGCGCATCACCTACCGCGACCTCGAGCGCCGCTCGGCGTCCGTGGCCGAGAAATTGTGGGCCCACGGCATCCGCCCCGGGGACCGCGTGGCCATCGGCGGCCGCAACCACCCCTGCTGGGGCATCGCCTACTTCGGCATCCTGCGCTGCGGGGCCGCGGCGGTGCCCGTGGACAAGGACTACGCCGCCGGCCCGCTGGCGACGGTGCTCGACAAGTCTGGGGCCAAGCTCGCGCTCTTCGACGACCACGTCGTCGAGCTCGAGCCCGAGTCGTGCCCGCGCTGGGACCTCCACGAGGTCGCCGCCGAGGTCGGCCCCGACGCCCCCGCGCCCGCGCTGCCCGAGGTCGAGATCGGCGACGACACCCTCGCAAGCGTGCTCTACACCTCGGGGACCACCGGCGACCCCAAGGGCGTGATGCTGACCCACGAGAACTTCACGGCGCTCGTGGCCGCGCTCGCGCCCTTGTTCCCCCTCGAGCACCAAGACCGCGTGCTCTCGGTCCTGCCCCTGCACCACACCTTCGAGTTCACCTGCGGCATGCTGCTGCCGATCTCGCGCGGGGCCCGGGTGGTCTACCTCGACGAGATCAACGGCGATCGCATGGTCGAGGGCCTCGAGGCCGCGCAGATCACCGGGATGATCGGCGTGCCCGCGCTGTGGGAGCTGATCGAGCGGCGCATCGTCAACGAGGTCCGCGAGCGCGGCCGGCTGACGGAGAAGATCTTCGATCTGACCCTCGACCTGAACCGCAACATCGGCAAGACCCTGGGCGTCGACCTGGGCCGGGTGCTGTTCGGGCCCGTGCACCAGCAGCTCGGCGGCAACCTCAAGTACCTGGTCTCCGGCGCCGCGGCCCTGCCCAAGGACGTCCACCAGACCTTCCAGGGCCTCGGCCTGCACCTCGCCGAGGGCTACGGCCTGACCGAGGCCGCGCCGGTGCTGACCCTGTCCAAGGCCTCGCCGCGCAACAAGGGCGGCAACGTGGGCAAGGCCATCCCCGGCGTCGAGCTGCGCATCGACGAGCCCAACGACGACGGCGTCGGCGAGATCCTCGCCCGCGGCCCCAACGTCATGGTCGGCTACGAGGGCGCCCCCGATGCGACCGCCGAGGTCCTCGAGGACGGCTGGCTGCGCACCGGCGACCTGGGCAAGCTCGACTCCAAGGACCGGCTCAAGATCGTCGGCCGGTCCAAGGAGGTCATCCTCTCGGCCTCGGGCGAGAACGTCTACCCCGACGACGTCGAGGTCATGCTCGGGCTCCCGCGCTTCGTCAAGGAGCTGTCGATCGTCGGCATCCCCGACCGCGAAAAAGAAGGGGCCGAGCGCGTCGCCGTGCTCGTGGTGCCCGACTACGAGGGCTTCGAGGGCGAGACCCTCGACCGCGTCGCCCGGCGCAAGGAGTGCGAGAAGGAGCTGCGCAAGGCCATCGCCAACTTGCCCCGGCACATGCGGCCCACGGTGATCCACTTCACCGACGTCGACCTTCCGCGCACGACCACCCGCAAGGTCAAGCGCAAGGAGGTCAAGCGCATCCTCGAGACCCTGCGCTCGGCCGCCGAGGCCGTGGCCGCGGCCAAGGTCAGCGGGGGTCGGGGCGGCAAGGGCAGCGCCGCCTCGGTGGTCCGCAGCGCGATCGCGTCCATCGCCAAGCGCAAGCCCGAAGAGGTCCAGCCCCAGCACGACATCCAAAACGACCTGGGCTTCGACTCGCTCATGGTCGTGGAGCTGACCTCCGTGCTCGAGGCCTCGGCGCCCAAGCTGGCCGAGGTCAACCTGTCCGAGCTGCGCACCGTGGGCGAGCTCGAGGAGGTGTTCCTGCGCGTGTCGGGGCGGGCCGCCAAGCCCGAGCCCTCGCGCACCCGGACCATCGAGAAGGACGAGGACGAGAGCTTCTACGTCCCCGAGTTCATCCGCGACCCGGCCAAGGCCGCGCTGACCGTGGGCCAGCTGAGCTTCTACGACACCTTCATGAACGTGAAGATCCGGGGCAAGGCGAACATCCCCCACAACCGCCCGACCCTGGTGGTCTGCAACCACGCCTCGCACCTCGACATGGGCCTGGCCAAGTACGGCCTGGGCAGCTACGGCGCGGGCATCGTGGCCCTGGCCGCGGAGGACTACTTCTTCAAGAACAAGTGGGCCCGAGCCTACTTCGAGAACTTCACCAACATGGCCGCGCTGGACCGGCGCTCGGGGCTGCGCAAGGCCCTCGAGCAGGCCGGCGAGCACCTCGACCGCGGCCGCACGGTGCTGATCTTCCCCGAGGGCACGCGCAGCACCGACGGGGTCATGCGCGAGTTCATGCCGCTCATCGGCCACCTGGTCATGACCCACCAGGTCGACCTGCTCCCGCTGTGGCTCGGCGGCACGCACAAGGCCCTGCCCAAGGGCGCCACGGTCCCGCGCAGCCGCAAGGTCGAGGTCCGCATCGGGCCGCCGCTGACCGTCGAGCAGCTGCAGGTCCGGACCAAGGGCATGAAGCGCTCGGACACCTACCGCGAGGTCGCGCGCCTGGCCCACGCGGCCGTCGCGGCCCTGCGCGACGGCGGGCAGCTCGACCTCGAGACCGAGAACGTCAAGGCCGCCGCGCGGGTCGAGGCCGTCGCCGCCGCGGGCGGGGACGCCGAGGCTGTCAAGGCAGCCGCGGCGGCGCCCATCGCCGTCGACACCGGGCCCTCGGCCACGGCCAAGATCTTCGACGATCTGAAGGGCCGCTTCGTCGCCGGAGCCGTCGACAAGCCGACCAGCTTCTACTTCTCCCTGGGCAGCGCGCCCGACGGGAAGTGGACCCTGAAGCTCACCGCCGAGGCGGCACAGTTCGTCCCCGGGCGCCCCGAGGGCGGGAAGGCCGACTGCGTGCTCAAGACCTCCGTCGAGATCTTCGAGAAGATCGTGCGCGAGAGCTACACGCCCTCGGTCGCCGAGTTCGTGGCCGGCAAGGTCAAGTCCAACGACATCGCCCTGCTGCAGGTCTTCCAGCGGGCCTTCAACCTGTGAGGAGCTGAGCGAATGGCTGACACCGGCAAGATCCTGCTCACCGGCGCGACGGGCTTTTTGGGCTACCACGTCGCGGTCGCGCTGACCTCTGGCGCTCAAAGCAGTGAGGCAGGGGGGGAAGCCCGCGAGGTCGTCGCCCTCGTCCGCGACCCCGACTCGGCCTCCGCGGCCCGCCTGCGCGAGCTGCCAGGCCTGACCCTGGCCCAGGGCGACGTGCTCGACGCCGAGAGCATCGAGCGCGCGGCCCAGGGCTGCGTCGCGGTGCTGCACTGCGCGGGCAAGGTCTCGCGCGGCTCCACGGACGTGGTCGAGATGACCCGCGTCAACATCCGCGGCGTCGAGGTCGTGCTCGACGCGTGCAAGGCCGCCGGGGTCACCCGGGCCGTGGTCGCCAGCACCAGCGGGACCATCGGGGTCAGCGACGACCCCGACCAGGTCGCCAACGAGGACGACTCGCCGCCGCTGTCGCTGATCAACCGCTGGCCCTACTACCGCTCCAAGTACTACGGCGAGCAGGCGGCCCTCGAGCGCAACGTCGAGGGCTTCGAGGTGGTCATCGTCAACCCGGCCTTGTTGCTGGGCCCGGGCGACCTGCACGGCAGCTCCACGGAGGACGTGCGCCGGGTGCTCGAGCAGCGCATGCCGGTGGTCCCCGCGGGCGGCTACGCCTTCGTCGACGCCCGCGACGCGGCCCGGGGCATGATCCAGGCCCTCGACGCGGGCAAGGCCGGGCGCCGCTACCTGCTGGTGTCCTGCAACTGCACCATCCAGACCTTCGTCAACCGCATCTCGCGGGTCGCCGACCTCGGCGGGGCCGTGTTCGCGCTGCCCGATCGCAAGGCGGTCAAGCGGGTCACGAAGTGGTTCGTGCGCCAGGCCCAGGACATCCTCGGGGAGGACGACGCCCTGCCCGACGAGGCCAGCATCGAGCTCGCCCAGTACTACTGGTACGTCGACTCGACCCGCGCCGAGAACGAGCTGGGCTGGTCCGCGCGCGATCCGATGTTGACCCTCGCGGACACCGTCGCCGACCTGCGCGCGCGCGGGGTCGTGGTGCTGCGTCCCGCCCGCTGAGGTTGTCGAGCCCGAGGTCTCTTCGATGAGCGCAGTCGCCAAGCTCCCCGCGACCACCGGCCCGACGGTGGCGATCGTCAACCCCAACGCGCAAAGCGGCGGGGCCGAGGAGACCTGGAAGACCCTGCGCGAGACCATGCGGATCCGCTTCCCGGGGCTGCGCGCGCGCTACACCGAGGCGCCAGAGCACGCGACCTGGCTGTGCCGCGAGGCCCTCGAGGCCGGGGCCTCGACGATCATCTCCGTCGGCGGCGACGGGACCACCAACGAGGTGCTCGGCGGCTTCGTCGACCCCGAGACCGGCCGCAACCGCTTCCCCGAGGCGACCCTGGCCGTGCTCGCCGCGGGCACGGGCGGCGACTTCCAGCGCATGTGGGGGCGGTCCTCGCTCTCGCGCCAGGTCGACCGGCTGTGCGCGGCCGAGGCCCGGCGCGTCGACTACGGCGTGGCCCGCTACGTCGGCCGCGACGGCGAGCCCAAGCTGCGCCCTTTCCTCAACGTCGCCAGCGTCGGCGTCAGCGGCGACGTCGTGCGCCGGGTCAACGACTCCGACGCCCAGCTCGGCCCGACCCTCAAGTACCTGCTGGGCACGCTCCAGGGCATCTCGGGCTGGCGCAACGTCCAGGTCGAGGTCCGCCGCGACGAGGGGCCCAAGCGCCGCGTCGACCTGACCCTCGGCATCGTCGCCAACGGCCAGTACTTCGGCGCGGGCATGTGGGTGTGCCCCGACGCGGCCATCGACGACGGCGCCTTCGACTGCGTCGAGGTCACCGGCATGTCCCGCCGCACCCTCGTCGCGACCCTGGCCAAGGTCTTCGACGGCCGCCACCTGCGGGTCCGCGGCGTCGAGCACGGGCGGGCGCGCAGCGTCGAGATGCGCCCGGTGTGGGATCAGGCCGTGGTCCCCATCGAGGTCGACGGCGAGCCCGTGGGCCAGCTGCCGGCGCGCTTCGAGCTCCAGGTCGACGCGCTGCGTTTGCGCGTCGGCTGAGTCCAACGCCGCAGTCCTTGCCCGCGCCCGGCTCTGGGGCGAGGGCGCGGGCGTTGCTAGGGTCTGGACATGCGCATGGCGATCGTGACCTTGGGCGGCGCGCTGCTCTTCGCGAGCTTCGGACCCCTGGGATGCCCCGGAGACGAGGACGAGGAGCTGGAGGCAGCGGCCGAGGCACCCGCGCCTGCTGCTGAAGCGAGCCCCGGCGAGAACCCGGGCCAGGGCGGCGACGTCGGAGCGCCGGACGAGGTCGTCAGCGGCGGGGACGGGGACATCGAGCAGGCCGTGGCCCTGCGCGCCGACCCCAAGACGAGCAAGGTCGGCTTCGCCGTCGCCCGAGCGACCATCGGCCACATCGGCAGCTTCGAGGACTTCTCGGCCGCGCTGACCCTCGACGAAAAGGGCGAGCCCATGGCCTTCGCCGTGCGGGTGAAGACCGGCTCGGTCGTCGCCGATCAGCCCGGGCTGACCCACCACCTCAAGAGCGCCGACTTCTTCGACGCCGAGACATTCCCCGAGGCGGGCTTCGAGGCCACGGCGATCACCCCGGTCGCCGACACGCCCGGGCACTACACCGTCACCGGCCCCATGCGCCTGCACGGCGTGACCCAGGAGCTCAGCTTCGAGGCGACCCTCGAGCGCGAGGCCGAGTTCGTCCGCGCCAGCGCCTCCCTCGACATCAGCGCCAAGGCCTTCGGCATCACCTACGCCGGCATGGAGGCGGAGCTAGCGGACGACGCGGTGGCTCTGGAGATCGACCTGAGCTTCCCGCGGCCCAAGTGAGTCGAGGACGTGGGGCAGGGAGGGCGTGGCGTCGTCCACGACGGCTAAAATAGATAGGGACTGTGAAAACTTCACAGTCCCTGAGCCGAACGGCTGCACGCGCAATCGGCCACGGGGACAGAGCCCCGCGGCCGATGCGTGGTGACTGAAGGGCTGGCGCTCAGGCCCGGGCCCGACGCAGGCCGCGGACCGTGGTCGCCATCCACACCGGCAGGGCGGTCATCAAGCCCCAGGCCAGGGTCGTGGGCACGATGCCCGAGGCGCGCAGCGTCGCGTCCACGCGCAGCTCGGGGTCGATGCTCTGGAGCGCGGCGCACATGTCGAAGAAGCCGAACAGCGAGCCGACGACGCCGAGGCCCACGGCGATCCAGGCCAGGCGGTCGGCGAGGTGGAGGTAGGGCGAGGGCGCCTCGTCTCCCTGGGGCTCGCCTTCTTTGCTGTCCTGACGCTTCAGCGCCGACTCGTAGACGAGCATCGCCACCGCGGCCCCGATCGTCAGGGTGATGATGTGCATGAACAGGCCGCCGTTGGTGTAGAACTGAACGAAGTCTCCCATTTTCCTTGCTCCTCGGGTCTTTGTGGCTGGGGGCGGCGCCGCGTCGGTGTGTGCCGCGGCGCTCACTCTCCATGGTGTTGAGCCCTTCGGGATCCCTACACTCGCCGCGGAAGAATTCTCTGGGGGCCCACTCCCGAGCCTCGTTGCTAGGCCCGAGCGACGACGTAGACCAGCTCGTAGAGCGAGTCTTCGGCCTTGGAGCCGACGAAGGCCGTGAACGGCTGCGAGCCGCCGTTGACCAGCTCCAGGCCCTCGGCCTTCACGCGCAGGACCCCGAGCACGTCGTCGGCGCTGCCGCTGTCGTAGTCCATCAGCTCGATGTCGACGGAGCCGGTGAACTCGACCTGGAGGTCGAGGTCGCGGGCGTCGCCGCCCTTCATGCCCTCGTAGTCCTCGCCGGACGGCCAGATCCGCTTGCCCCCGCGGCGCACGAAGAGGTCGTCCTGGTCGCGGTCGGAGTCGATCCACTTGGCGATCTCGGCCCCGCCCGCGATCGCCCCGCCCGCGGCGGCCAGGAGCAGGCCCGGCTTGGGCGCGCCCTCGAAGGCGACCGAGGCCCCGAACTTGGCGATGTAGACCCCGACGTCCGAGAAGAAGTTGGCGACGTCGACCTCGATGCCCACGGCCGGGCGGACGCAGTGGGCGTAGAAGACGTAGACGAGCATGGCCTCGTGGGCGCTCGCCCAGCTCACGTGCTCGAAGCGCAGCGGGAAGCCGTCGATGGGCAGGGGCCGCCAGTGCTCCCAGCTGCGCGGGCTCGGGGCCTGGGCGTTGACGGTGCCGTCGCTGTGGCCCATGACCCACTTGCCGTGGTGGCTGCGCAGGGCGATGACGTGGTCCATGCGGATCGGTCCCGGCGAGGCGTCGCCGTTGGTGCGGGTCAGGGTGAAGCGCTCCCAGCTGTCGACCGCGGAGCGATCGGCGACCAGGCCGCCGTCGGGCTGGGCCGAGAGGTAGGCGCCGTGGTGGCTGCGCAGGCTGACCTGGTCGCCGTAGCTCAGCGCCCGATCCTCGGCGCCGCCGATGCGGTCGAGGGTGAAGTGCTCCCAGGACTTGACGTGGGTGACGAGGTTGCTCAGCGCGCCGCTGGGGTTGGCGGACAGCACCTTGCCGTGGTGGGAGCGAAAGGCCACGCGCTGGTTGTCGTGGACGACGGCGCCCACCTCCCAGCGCTGATTCGCGGCCCCGGTCCAGTGATCCTGAACGAGCTCGCCGCCCGCCGGGGTCAGGGCCTTGCCGGTGTGCCCCGCGAGCAGGCGGGAGCCGCCGCCCTCGAGGGTCTGGAGGCGCCAGCGCTGGTTCGCGCCGCCGTTGTCGTCCCAACAGATCACCGCGGCGCGGTCGTCCTTGGACGCGCCGCTGACGTCGAGGCACAGCTGCGTGCCGACGTTGCGCAGCCGGCCCTCGATGTTCTCGATGACCCACTGCTGGTTGGGGGCGCCGGTCCACTCGCGCAGCTGGGCGGGCTGGCCCTTGTCCAGGCCCGTGAGCACGCGGCCGGTGCCGCGCTCGGTGATGACGATGTGTTGCTGGGGATGAAGCGTGATCGCTGCCATGGCTCCCAAGCTGCGGGCCACGTTACGCCGCAGCAATCTCAGCCGGTCTCAGCCAATCTCGACCGATTGTGCTCGCGAACCGCGGCTCGGCTCCCAGCCCAGGGTCGCCAGCGAGGCCTCGACGAGCGCGCCCATGCTCGCGCAGGCCCGGAAGCTGGGGTCGTCGTAGTGGGTGGCCAGGTCGTCGCGCAGCGCGATGAGGTGCTCTTCGGGGGCGAGGTGGTCGGCCTTCATGGTGTCGAGGAGATCGCGCAGGCGGGCGGCCTCGGTCCGCGCTCGGTGGCGGATCAGGCTGCGCTCTTCTTGCTGGTACTGCAGCGTGGTCTTGGGCTCCATGCACTTCATGCCCAGGAACACGATCGGGTTGTTCTCGATGTAAAAGTTCGGCTGGTAGACGCGGATGTTGCTCTCGTAGCTCTGCTGATCGAAGTCGATGGCGCGCAGGCGGTAGCTGGTCTCGTCGAAGTCGGGGGTGATGTCGACGACGAAGTTGCCCGAGTGCATGTCGCCGAGCAGGCGGACGAAGCAGCGCTCGGTGAACTTGACGAACTCCTTGGCCAGGCGGACCTCGTCGAGGTGCTTGTCCTCGAGATACTCGCGCATGAAGGTCTCGCCGGGGATGCCGGCGATGTGCTCCTCGACCAGGGTGTCGCCGCAGGTCATGAACTCGAGGCGGTTGGGCGAGAGGATGTGCTCGAGCTCGAGGCCGTAGACCCGGGAGGCGTCGGCCTTCTTGACGTAGAAGTAGTCGAAGTTCTCGTTGAGGGTGTTGAGGATGCGGACCCGGAAGGGCTGGGTGTTGCCGTAGGAGCACACGTCGACGCGGTCGGTGACCAGGTGCTCCATCAGCCCGCGCTCGCCCGTGACCCGCAAGCTGGCGTAGGTCCCGACCAGCTCGCGGTGGATCCGGCGGCGCTCGTGGGCGGGGTAGAGCACGCTCTCCCACAGCGTGTCCCGGCCGCGCTTGTCGTAGACGGGGATCGTATCGCCGTAGTAGGTCAGGTCCTCGTAGCGGATCGGCAGCTCGACCTCGCGCCGGTGCCGGCGAAGGTAGGCGCGCAGTCCCGGGGAGATGGGGTAGGGCTGCTTCTTGCGCGAGATCATGCCCATGGTGCGCAGCGATGGTAGCGGAGCCCGGACCCGAGCCCCCGCCATTTGGGTCAACACCCACCCGCGGGGGCAGTATGATGCGCCCATGACCCCTCAAGACATCAAGGCGGCCCTCGAGGCGCGCGGCTGGACGGCGACGATCGTGCCCCGCAGCGAGGTCAGCGACATCGTCGACGTCGGCGGCGACGGGCTCATGAAGTGCGTCGACGGGCGGCCCTCCTTCCACCCGGCCATGAACGGGCCCAAGACCCTCGGTGGGGTCTACGCCATCGCCTCGATGCGCGACGCTCGCGACGTCGCCGGGCTGGTCCAAGCGACTCGCGACGTCGCTGCGTTCGGCCACGTGCCCTCGGTCCACGGAGACCAACACGCTGAGCCTCCGCCCATGGGGTGCGGCTACTTCAAGCTGTGGAAGACAGGGAAGCTGATGAACCTGGCTCCGGAGGGTAAGGAAGACGAGTTCAAGGCCAGTGAGCTGCCCAAGGGTATCGTTCCGCCAAACTACTCGGCCGAGGAGGGCAGTGAAATTGTGCTGTCCGAAGGCGGTGTCTACGAGACCCTGGAGGGGGCACATGAAGAGCAAGAGGTGGTCATCAACCTCGTCACGGACACGACCTTCGAGCCCAGCCGGGAGTCGCAGCGTTTCGTGGTCGATGCGTGGATCACCGACAAGTTCAACATCGATGCAGGTCGCTACTTGACGGTTGCGGCGAAGACCGTCGAGCTGCTGTCCGACGTCCGCAAGGCGCGGATCATCGTCAACTGAGCCAGCGCGGTCCGCAGCGAATTCGGGCGGTCCGCGGTGCGGGCCGCTCGTTTCGCGTCACAGCTTCGCCACGTTGCTGCGGTCGGTGTACTCGAGCTGGCTCAGCACGCAGGCCTCGGCCGCCTTGTCCGTCCGCGCGCGCACGAACACGGGCTGGTAGAGGATGTCGTCCTTGGTCGCGTAGAGGTAGCGGACCTCGGCGACGGGGGTCTCGCCGCGGCTGAGCATGGCGTCGAGGTCCGCGCGGCTGTCGTTGGTGGTCCCGGCGAACACCTTGCCGACCTGCCGCGCCTTGCCGGCGTCGTCGTAGACGGCCATCTGGTAGGCGTTGCCGGCGTTGGCGGTGATGAACACGTCGGCGGTCTTGACGAACTTGTACTTGAGCTGCGTGCCCCCGGACGGCGGGCGGCCGCTGATGTAGGGCGCGTCCTTGCGCTTGAACACGATCCCCTCGGCCCTTTGGGCCTGCAAGGTGGCGAACAGGCTGCGCTTGTCGGCCTCGGTCTTGGCCAGCGGCACGAGCTCGAGCAGCGGGGAAGCAAAGAGCTTGCGCTTTCGCTTCAGCGCGGCGTGGCGCTTGGCGTAGGGCTCTTGGCGCAGGTCTTCGCCGGCCCACGCGAGGGTGTCGAAGACCCAGTAGCAGGGCGGATCGACGAGCAGCTCGCCGTCGAGGCTGGTGCCCTTGGGGGCGAGGGCGCAGGCGTCTCGCAGGGCCCCGCCGAGGCTGGTCTCTTGGCCGTCGCGGTTGGTCGCGACGATGCCCTCGTCGCGGACGTGGACGAGCAGGCGCATGCCGTCGAGCTTTTGCTGGGCGACGATCTCGGCGTCGGCGAAGTAGCCGTCGAGGGCGTCCCCGTCGGCGTTGTTGAGCAGCTGGGCGATGGGCCCCACGCGTCCGCGCCGCTCGATGCCCGCCTTGCTCGCCGAGCCCTGGCCCTGCTCGGGCGCGACCTCGGCGGGCAAGTTGTCGTCGCTGAGGACCTCGTAGCCCTTGCGCTGCTTTTGCTTGACGACCTTGTCGTAGGCCTTCTCGGCCTTGGCCAGGGGGACGTCGATGGCCTTGGTGCCGGAGTTGAGCTTGGCCCCGCGGCGGCCCCACTCGACGGCGACGGTGTAGCCCTTGTCGGTCTCGAGCAGCTTGGCGTTGTAGACCTTGTCAGAGGGCTGCTCCTGGAAGAACAGCTCGATCGAGCGCACGACTTTTTGGGTCACGCGGAGATGATAGCGATCACTCGAACAGCGTGCGGGCGGTCTTGGACGTTTCGACGCTCTCGGGGTCGGCGAAGGTGCCGAGGGCCCGGTCGCCGAAGTGCCGGGTCACGCCCAGCCAGTAGCGCTCGTTCTTGAAGTGGTGCAGGCGATGCAGCCGCCACTGCCGGCGATAGAGGGCGCCGCGGGGTCGGTAGCTGGTGTGCACGAGGAAGTGGATCCACTCGTAGTAGAGGACGATCGCGGCGATGGTGGCCGCGAAGGTGCCGGCCAGACCCGGGGTGGGGAGCACGGCCAGGGCGACGCTGCCGTTGAGGGACAGGCCGAAGGCGAGGATGGGCAGGGGGATCAGCACATGGCGGATGTCCCATGGGTCGCGGTGGTGGAGGCGGTGTTTTCGGGCGGCGTCGTAGTCCCAGCGCAGGGGCTTGCCGAGGACGGTGACCGTGCGCGGGCGGTGGTGGAGGATGAACACGTGGATGATCCACTCGGCGAAGGGGTGGACCGCGAGGATGGCCGCGACGATCGCCAGGTCGGCCCAGGTGAGGGCGTTGAGCGGATCGCCGAGGGCGACCTGGACGCGGTAGCCGAGCCACGCGAGCAGGTGGAGGGTGAGGAGCTTGGGGGTGAGCTCGCGGGCGAAGGCGGCGAAGGCCTGGGCCAGGCTCAGGTCGCGGTCGCGGACGGTGCGGCGGCCGGTGGCGGTCATGGGCGGTCCTCCGTGTGGATGTGCTCGAGGAGCTCGAAGGCGGCGTTCATGCCTCCGCTGCCGAGCTGGACGATGGCGGTGGCGGCTCGGTGGGCGGCGAAGCCGTCTTGGTGGCGGATGGCGTCGAGCAGCTCGATGTAGCGGTCGATGGCGCACAGCTCCTTGGCCAGGGGGAGGAGCAGGGCGTCGCGGATCTGCTCGTAGGTCTGGCGCAGGGTGTTGAAGGCGAGGCGGTAGGCGATGTTGTCGGCGCCCTGGACGATGCGGTCCCACAGCTCGAGGGACAAAAGCTGGAGGGGCTCGAGCTCGCGGGCCGCGGGGGCGGCCAGGCTGGGGTCTGCCGGGAGGGCCTCGAAGGCGCGGGCGAGCTGGGCGACGTGCTCGTCGATGCTGGCGAGGAGCTCGGGGCTGCGACGCTCGGCGCACAGCCGGGCGATGTCGGGGGCGAGGGCGGCCCGCATCTCCATGATGGAGCGGGCGACGGGCAGGTTGGCCTCGCCGTCGGGGGAGAACAGCAGGCGAGGCAGGAGGCTCAGGTCGGCGCTGCGTCGGTAGTCGCGGACGAAGGTGCCGCCGCCGTGGCGCTGCTCGACGAGGCCGGCTTGGGACAGGCGCTTGAGGGCCTCACGGATGGCGCCGCGGTTGACCTGGAGGGTGGTGGCGAGCTCGCGCTCGGAGGGGAGGGTGTCGCCGGGGGTGAGGCGGTGGGTGAGGATCGAGGCGCACAGCTGCTCGAAGACGCCGTCGGAGAGGGAGCTGCGGGGGACGGGCTCGAGCTCGAGGGACATCTCAATGACCATGTCACCTCGAGGTTTTATGGTCAACTGGTCAGACCATTTGATCATCGTGCGTGCGGCCGAATGGTTGGCCAGTCCAGGAGCGGATCCGCCTTCCAGGCCAACAGACGGCCGCCAGGGGCCTACTCGTTCGCCGCGACCCGCTCGACCACGTTGTTCATCATCGCAGTCAGCGCCTCTCGCGCCATCCGAGGCTCCGGCGGATTCGGCCGGTCGTAGAACACATCCCACTTCTCCGTATGCGCCGGCGGCGGCCGCTCATCGTTCCCCCGCGGCCGAAGCCACACGCTCACCTCTTGCGCCTCACGTCGGTGGACCACGCGGATCGCCCCATCATCTAGTGGCCCCTCGACACGCAAGACCTCCCACCCAGGCGCGACCTCGGTGCCCGGCTCGAGCCCACCCAGCAGCGCCCGCGCCTCCTCCCCATAGGGCGGCGGCGGAGGCGGGCGCGGCGGCGCCTCGTTGACGACCTCGTGCGTCTCCAAGTCGATCGCCAAGCTGATCTGCGCGTAGCGGCCCAGGCAAAACAGCGCGAGCGCGACCGCCAGCCCGACCACCGCGCGGTCGATCCACTCAGTCACCGCTGCCCTCCTCCGCAGGCGGCCGCGGCCAGTGAACGATGCGCCCGATCAGCAGCCCCGCGTTGCCGCCCGAGCTCTGCTGCACCTCGATGTCGAGGTGTCGGTGCCACAGCTCCAGGTCGATGGTCCGGTCGAGGCGCTCGTCGTCGACGAAGATCACGACGCTCCCCTCGCTCCAGTCCCGCGGGTGCCGGCCCTCGCCGACCTCGCTGCCGTCTCGCTCCCGACCCAGGATCGGCCGGCCGTAAAAGTGGCTGTCGAGGGCGCGCAGGATCGCCTCGTCCTGGCCGACCTCCGCGTCGAGGAGGGCGTCGAGCTCGTGGACCATGTCGTGCTGGAGCATCAGCTGGACGCGGTCCGGATCGTCGAGCAAGCCCTCGTGCTCGAGCCACGGCCGGGTCAGGGGGAAGTTGGTGATCACCGGCAACCCGTCCGCGTGCGCGCCCGACTCGACCCACCAGGTGGCGATGCCGTCGAGGGTGCGCCGCGGCACGACCAGCCCGGTCCCGGGCCCGAGCAAGGGCGCCGCGCTCAGCCCCGCGACCACCCAGGTCACGGTCACCGCCATCGGGCGCACGCGCGGGCGCAGGAAGGACAGCGCCAGGCACAGCGCCCACACGCCGACGAAGGCCAGCAGGGGCGGCGCGGCCCCGCGTTCGGTGCGGAGCTGGAGGGTGTCGAAGGCGAGGGCCGCGAGCAGGCCGAGGAGCAGCAGGCTGACCACGCCGCCCCACGCCACAGGGCGAGTCCCGTCGCCATCGTCGCTGCCCGCGTGGCGCCCAAAGCCCTCGAGCTGCCGCCCGAGGATCAGCGCCAAGCCAGGCAGCGCGACCATCAAGTAGCGCGGCGAGGTGTCGAAGTTGAACAGCCCGATCATCGGCAGCCCGCGCAGCAACACCACGCACACCGCGACACCCAGGCCGATCCACCGCTCGCGCACGACCAGCTCCCGCGGCCGCAACAGCAGCGCCAGCCCCCACGCCGGGCTCAGCGCGAGCAGAGCCTCGCCGCTCTCGACGAGGCGCCGCGGCAAGTCTCCGCTCTCGACCCAGGTGCTGTCGGCGGGCGCGGTGAGCGTGGGCGGGTAGTGCAGCGCCCACAAAAGATCGCGGTGGTAGAGCACCCCCAAGAGCACGTAGACGACGGGCACGATCGCCATGGCCAGCCCGGGCACGAGCCCGGTCTTCAGCGCGCCGAGTCGGGCCTCGCGCGAGGGGCTGTCCGCCGCTCGCCAGGCCAGGGCGAGCTCGCCCGCGGCGATCACCGCGAGCATCGGCGCGACCTCGGAGCGGACCAGGAGCAGCGCGCCGAGTACGGCCCCTCCGGCGACGGGTCGGTCGCGGACGTGGATGAGGAACAGCCCCAGGAGCAGGCCGGTGACGAGGTCGGCGTTGGAGTGCCCGCCCGCGGCGGTCATCAGCAGCAGCGGCGAGGTCGCGAGGACCAGGGCCGGCACGGCGACGTGGCGTTGGCCGAGCTTGGCGGCGGTGGCCGCCGAGAGCGGGATGGCGGCGGCGGCGACGAGGACGTGGAAGACGACGAAGGCGCGAAAGCCAAGGAGCGCGACGGGGGCGTAGACGAGGGCGAGGACCGGGCGGAGCTTTTGAAAGAACAGCCCCGCGACGGGCTCGGCGGCGAGGATGCTGGCGTAGTGCCAGGTCAGCACGCCCTCGTCGTGGAGGGCCCGGCCGCCGAGGCCGAGGGCGAGCCCGGCGACGACGAAGAGCGCGGTGATTCCCCAGACCACGGACCAGCGGCTCAGGACGCCGACGAGCCCTGCGGGCTTCGCGTTGCTCGTGTCGCTGGACTCCATCGCGCGGGCCCATGATGCCCGAGTCCGACGCAAAGGCACACCGGGCGGGCGGGAGCCGGGGCGGCGCGCGGCTGATATGCTGACGGTCCTTGGACTCCCCCGCCCAGGCTCCGGCCCGCACGGCCTCGCTGCTCGCCCGCCTGGGCAAGCGCGCCGAGATGATCGGTCGTCTGACCGAGACCTGGGTGCGCCGGCCGGACTCGCCCAACCGCCTGGTGCTCGACGTGACCCGGCGCTGCAACCTGCGCTGCTCGATGTGCCGGACCTGGGAGGACCCGCGCCGCGACGAGCTCTCGGTCCCCGAGATCGCGGACATCATGCGCCAGCTCCCGCGCCTGACCTGGCTCGACGTCACGGGCGGCGAGCCCTTCCTGCGCAAGGACGCCAAGGCGTTGATGCTGACCATCGCGCGCACGGCCCAGGCGCTGACGGTGCTGCACTTCCCGACCAACGGATGGTTCACCAAGCGCGTGGTCGAGACCTGCGCCGAGCTCATCGCCGAGCGCCCGGAGATCCAGCTCATCGTCACGGTGAGCGTCGACGGGCCCGAGGCGGTGCACGACCAGATCCGCGGGCGCGAGGGCGCCTTCGCCCGGGCCATGGACACCTTCGCCGCGCTGCGGGCCATGGACGGGGTCGACGTGTTCGTGGGCACGACCTTGACGCGGGAGAGCCAGCCCACCCTCGAGGCCCTGGGGGCGGCGCTGCGCGAGCGCTTCCCGGACTTCGAGGCCCGCGAGTGGCACTGGAACCGCCTGCAGATCTCGGAGCACTTCTTTGGCAACGGCGACCGCGAGGGCCTGGCGCCCGAGCTCAAGCCCGCGCCCGGGCGCCCGCGGGGCGGGGCGGTGCGCGAGCACGTCGAGCGCCGCGGGCCGCCCAAGTCCCTCGTCGATCTCATGGAGCTGGCCTTCCTGATCAACCTCGAATTCGTCGAGCGCGGCGAGAGCTCGGGCATCCCCTGCGAGTCCCTGCGCAGCACCGCGTTCATCTCGCCCGAGGGCGAGCTCTACCCCTGCCACGTGTGGGATCGGCCGCTGGGCAACCTGCGCGAGCACAGCTTCGCGACGCTGTGGCACGGCGACGAGGTGGCCCAGGCCCGGGGCGAGGTCCAGCGACTGGCGTGCGGGGGCTGCTTCACGCCCTGCGAGGCCTACCCCGCCCTCGCGGGCAACCCCGCGCACACGCTCTCCCAGACCGCCAAACGCTCGCTCCGGCTGGTCCTCGCTCGGTGAAGGGCCCGGTGATGGACACGGCGGAGCTCCAGCGGCGCGTGGCCGCCATGCTCGATTGGCTCGAGCAGCTCGCCCTCGACCACGGCGGGGCCATCCCCTCGTGGGTCAACGCGGCGCACCCGGGCTACGCCTACCCCGAGGCCGCGGGCTTGTGGCTCAGCGTCGTGGCCCAGGCGCGCCCGGGCTCGCCGGCCCTCGAGCGCACGGCTCGGTGGTTGAGCGCGCGGATCCACGTCGACGCCGAGGGCCGGGGCTACGTCGGCCGGGCGGGGCGGCTCTACACCTTCGACTCGGCCATGGCGCTCTCGGGCCTGCTCGCCGCGCGGGCGGCCGGGGTCGCGGTCGACGAGGCGTCGCTTCGCGGCCTCGCGCGCGGGCTGGTCCACGCCGTGGCCACGCGCTGGCCGGGCTCGGGGGTCGAGCCGGGCTCGCGGCGGTGGAGCGATCGCTGGGCCTGCCACCAGCTCAAGCTGGCCTGGGCCCTGGGCCGCGTCCGCCTCGAGCTCGGGCCCGAGCTGGCCGCCGAGGCCGGGGCCGCGCTGGCGAAGCTCGAGCCCTTGCTTCAGCTCGAGCGCGGCGGTCGCTTTGGCCTCGCCGACGACGACGGGCGCAGCTACGTCCACGCCAGCTGCTACGCCCTCGAGGGCGCCCTGGCCCTGCGCCGCTTCCGGGGGGCGAGCGACCCCCTCGACGCGCAGCTGCGCCGCGGCGCCGCGTGGTTGGCGAGCATCCAGGAGCCCGACGGCGCGCTGCCGTGCTGGGTCCTGAGCGAGGGCCGAAGCCCCGAAGACAGCGCCCTCGAAGCGGGGCGTCGACCCTCGGACGTCATCGCCCAGGCGGTGCGCTTGTGGGCCGCCGTCGATCCGCGGGCCCACGCCCCGGCCATCGCCGCGGGCGTCGAGGCCCTCGCCCGGCGTCAGCATCCGCTGGGCGCCCTGAGCTACCTCGAGCCAGGAGTTGGGACCGGGCCCGATGCCTCGCCCGACCTCAACAGCTGGTGCACCGCCTTCGCCGTCCAGGCCCTGCGCACGGTCCTGGCTGCGCAGCTTCGCGCGGAGCCAGGGATCGGTCTCGCCGATCCCTGGCTCGCTTGACTCGCCCGAACCGCTCCGCGCGTACGGGCGCGGCGTCGTCGCAGTGTCGCCCGCTCCCCGGGAGTGCCCGCGAGGCTTGCCTCGACGCCACTGCGCGCGAACCCTGGCCCCGCGAAAACTCCCCTGATACTCATGACCTGGCCCGAGTCATGCCCCGCTCCGTCACCGTCTTGCTCCCGGCCCACGACGAGGCCGAGGCCATCGCCTCGGTCATCGCCGGCTGCCTCGAGCACACGCCGGACCTGCACGAGGTCGTGGTCGTGGACGACGGCTCCCGGGACGAGACCGCCAAGATCGCCGTTCAGGCGGGGGCCCGCGTGCTCAGCCTGGCCGAGAACCGCGGCAAGGGGGCGGCCCTGGCCTACGCCCAGCCCTACCTGCGCGGCGACGTCGTCGTGCTCCTCGACGCCGACGGCCAGGACGACCCTTCGGAGATTCCCCTGCTCGTCGACGCCCTCACCGAGGAGGTCGAGCTGGTGATCGGCTCGCGCTTTTTGGGCACCTTCGAGCCCGGCGCCATCTCGGGCCTCAACCGCGTCGGCACCCAGGCCATCAACGGCCTGTTCAACCTCGCCTTCCGGGCCAAGGTCACCGACACCCAGGCGGGCTTTCGAGCCCTGCGCCGCGACACCTTCCAGGGCCTGCGCATCCACGCGCGGCACTACGACATCGAGACCGACATGCTCTGCCAGATCGTCGCGCGCGGCGGGCAGGTCGTCGAGGTGCCCGTGGTCCGCAGCCCGCGGGAGGCCGGGACCACGGACTTCTCTCGGGTCCGCGACGGGCTGCGCATCGTCAAGCGCATCGCCCTGACGCGCCTGGGCGTTCGCTAGCTCGGAGCCGCACCTGTTGTTCTCCATGGCCGAGCGCCTCTTGTTCGTGCGCAGCATCGACGCCCTCCTCGACGAGGTCGAGGATCGCTGCCGCCGAATTCATTCCCGCCTAGTTCACTCCCGGCAGATCGCGTCCTCGGTTGGGGGGTGGACGCTCGCGCTGTGCGTCGGCTGCGTCGGCGCCGATGCGGCGAGCGAGCACCGTCCTGGGGGAGCCTCGGTCGAAGCTCCCGCGGAGGAGCGCGCGTCGCCCGGGGAGGTCTCGGCCGACTCGGTCTCAGACTTTTCGGGCGAGCAGGGCGAGCACGGCTGGTTCTACGGGTACTGGGATCGATCCGCGGACGCCGATGGGCGCTACTCGCCAAGGGAGGACTTCCAGCTCTTGCAGCACTTCGGCGACGATCCGATCAACGGCCTGAGCGCGCACTCTGAATTCGTCACCGGGCCGCTGTGGTACTTGGAGGACGGTCGCGTCTACACCTCGCTGTGGGCCGAGGGCGGGCACCCCAACGCCGCGATGCCGCTGGGATCTCACGAGCAAGTCGAGCACTGGGCCGTGCGGCGCTGGAAGAGTCCGGTGGCGGCGGAGATCTCGATCTCGGGTCGAGCGGGTAAGACCATGCCGTGGGGAGAAAATTGGAGCGGCGGCTGCGAGGCGCGGGTGCTCGTCGATGGCGAGCTGCTGTTCTCGACCGCGATGCGCAATGATCCGGTCGACTACTCGATCGACGTGAAGGTCCAGGCTGGATCGAGCGTCGACTTTCTGATCGGTCCGGACCCTAGCATCGGCGTCACGACCTTCACGGCGAAGCTGACGAGCCGGCCCGTGGCGCCCGAGCCGGCGGCCCGATGACGGCTCGACTTCCCCCGTCCCTCCTCAAACCCGAAATGGAGCCATCGGGTACCGGTTGTTCATTGCTGTGGAATGATCCCGAGGGTACCCCGCTTGCCCTCCGCTCCGCGCCCATGGACCCCGACGAGATCCGCTCCGCCCGCATCCAGCTCGCCGCTTGCTTCGCCGTCCTCGTGGGCGTCGGCGCCTTGATGTTCAGCGGCGCGGACGTCAGCTGCAGCTTCGGCGGCTCGGAGCCCGCCCAGGCCGGCAAGCCCGTACCCAACTTCCAGACCACCCTCGACGACGGCACGGCGCTCAGCGCCGCCGACCTCCAGGGCCACGTGACCCTGATGACCTTCTGGGCGACCTGGTGCGGGCCGTGCCGCCAGGAGCTCCCGAGCATCGACGCCCTCTACGACGAGCACGAGCAGCTGTGGGTCTACGGGGTCAACCTCGACCGGGGCGCGCTCGA
Organism: Plesiocystis pacifica SIR-1; assembly: GCF_000170895.1. Classification (GTDB taxonomy): domain Bacteria; phylum Myxococcota_A; class Polyangia; order Nannocystales; family Nannocystaceae; genus Plesiocystis; species Plesiocystis pacifica. The sequence goes on from NZ_ABCS01000003.1 coordinate 114,017, forward strand.
GACCCGGCGCCCCCAGGTCATCGCCATGACCCGGGAGCTGGGCGTGGGCTTTCCGCAGGTCTACGACGACGGCTCCGTGGGCCGGGCCTTCGGGGTCAGCGGGATTCCCCACCTGGTGCTCGTCGATGGCGAGGGGGTGATTCGCCACCAGCACATCGGGTTGGTGCCGGAGTCGATGTTGCGCCGCGAAGTGGAAGCGCTGCTCGAGGAACGTAACTAAAGCGCCAACACGTCGGCGATGCGCACGGCCGCCTGTCCGTCGCCGAAGGGCTCGCGCAGCTCGTGAGCGCCCCGCGGCTCCCGGTCCAACACCCGCGCGGCCGCGGCGATGATCGACGCGGCCTCGTGCCCGACCACGCGGCTGCCCCCGCTGGCGACGGACTCGGGTCGGTCGCTGCGCGAGCGGACGATGAGCGCGGGGACGCCGAGGGTGGCGGCCTCTTCCTGGACGCCGCCGCTGTCGGTGATGACCAGGCGGGCGTGGCGGAGCAGGCCGACGAAGCGCTCGGGGTCGAGGGCGGGGACGCGGCGCACGGCGCTGCCCTCGAGGGCGCTGGCGATGGCCGCGTGCACGCGCGGGTTGGGGTGCACGGGCAGCAGCAGGTCGACCTCGGGGAAGGCCGCGACGGCGCGCAGGGCCTCGCAGATGCCGGCGAGGGCCTCGGGCCCGTGCTCGCGGCGGTGGACGGTGGCGAGCACCAGGCTCCGCTCGCTGGTCTGCAGCGCGGCGGTGCTCGGGAGGCCGAGCTGGCTGAGGGTGGCGTCGAGCTCGGCGACGCGCTCGGGCTCGGCGACGCGGCGCTCGAGCCAGCGCAGGGCGTCGACGCCGGTGTTGCCGGTGACGTGGATGTGCTCGGGCGGGTGGCCCTCGCGCAGCAGGTTCTGGCGGGCGCTGGCCGTGGGCGCGAACAGCCAGCGCGCGAGCTGGTCGACCATGCGCCGGTGCTGCTCCTCGGGGAAGGGGGCCCAGGGGTCGCCGCTGCGCAGGCCGGCCTCGACGTGGCCCACGGGGCGCCGGCCGTAGTAGGCCGCGAGGGCGCCGGCGAGGGTGCTGGTGGTGTCGCCCTGGACGAGCACGATGTCGGGGCTGAACTCGGCGATGACCGGGTCGAGGGCGCGCAGGGCCCGGGCCAGGAACTCGCTCGGGCTCTGGCCCGGCTCCATCAGGTCCAGGCGCCAGTCCGTGCGCAGGCCAAAGCAGCGCGCGGCGACGTCGAAGAGCTCGGCGTGCTGCCCCGTGCTGCACACGCCCACGGCGAAGCTGGCCCCGCGGGAGTCGAGCTCGCGGACGAGGGGGGCGAACTTGATGGCTTCGGGGCGCGTGCCGAGCACGCACAGGACGCGGCGGGGGGTGGAGGCCATGGACGGTGGGGGACGTTCAGGCGGGGCTCGCGGCCTTCGGGCGGGCACGAGGCGCGCCCTTGGAGGCGGCCTTGGGCTTGCGCGCGAAGGGGTTGAGCTGGGCGAGCTTGGTGCTCAGGAACTGGTCCATCACGCTCTCTTGGCGCCCCGCGAGCACGCGCTTGCCCACGGCCACGAGCCGCTGGGGTCGGCGGGCGTAGGCGAGGCCGTAGAAGCTGAGCAAAAAGCCCAGCTGCAGCCGGGCGAGCTGCTCGGCGGTCCAGCGCGGGTGGACGCTGCGGGTCGCTCCGGCCGAGCGCAGCAGCGAGGAGTAGAAGTAGAGCTCGTCGTGGATGATCTTGCCCTCGGCCAGCAGCCGCTCGTACTCCTCGCTGCCGGGGTAGGGCGCGAAGACCATGACCGCGACGGTGTCGAGGCCGTCGAGGGCGAGCCGGAGCACGAAGCCGTAGGTGTCGAGGAGCTCCCGCGGGCCCTCGTGGGGGAAGCCGATGATGATGCTCGCGTGGGTGGTCAGGCCGGCCTCGATGGCCGCGTCCAGGGAGGCGCGCAGGCGCGGGAGCTTGACCTTCTTGTGGATGCGCTCGAGGGTCTGGGCCGAGCCGCTCTCGGGCGCGTAACAAAAGTTGCGCACGCCGGCCCGGTACAGCCACTGCGCCGCCTCGGCGTCGACGGCCTCGGAGCGGGTCCCGCTGGGCAGCTGGATGCTGACCTCGACGCCGCGATCGATCATCGCCTTGGCGAACTCGATCATCCAGTCCTTGGTCAGCATCGCCGTCAGGTCGTTGAGGTCGACGTTGGTGATGGCGTAGCGCTCGACGTAGCCCTCGATCTCGTCGACGACCCGCTCGGGGCTGCGCCGCTGGTAGCGGGTCGTCCACATCTGCGGCGAGGAGCAGAAGCTGCACTTGTAGGGGCAGCCGCGGCTGGTCAGCAGGGGCATGGAGCGGCCGCGGTCGACCCCGCCGCTGCGGCGCAGGTCGAGGTAGGCGTCGACGGGGAACAGGTCCCAGGCGGGGCGGGGGAGGGCGTCGAGCTCGGCGATGCGCGCGGCCGGGGCGGTCTTCATGGGCGCGCCGCTGCGGCCCGTGTCAGGGTGGTCATGAGGGGCGCGGATCGCCAGGCCGGGGACGCCGGTCAGCGCCTCGCCCCGCGCCAGCGCGTCGAGCAGGCGCAGGAAGGTGTGCTCGCCCTCGCCCAGGACGCAGGCCTCGATCTGCGGGCAGTGGTCGAGGATGTGCGCCCAAAAAGACGACGCGTTCTCGCCCCCGAGCACGATGGTCGCGTGGGGGTAGCGGTGCTTCAGGGCCTCGGCGAGGTCTTTGAGCAGCGGCCACTGGTGCAGGAACATGTGCGAGATGCCGATGACCCGGGTCTGCGGATCCACGGCGCCGACGATCTGCGGGATGCTCAGCCCGGTGACGTCGAGGGGCCCGGCGGCGGTCTGCCGGGTCAGGGTCGAGCCGAGGGCCTCGCCGGTCGCGTCGATGACCTGGACCTCGTGGCCGGCCTCGCGGGCGACGGCGGCGACGTAGGCCAGGCCCAGGGGCGGCACGGCGCCGTAGTAGCTGAAGCTGCGCGGGGCGGTGATCGTCGGCGGGTTGATCAGCGCGACGCGCAGGGCCTCGCCGGGACCCTTGGCCTTGGGCACGCGCAGCTCGACCAGGGGCAGGGCGCGGTTCATCGCGGCGACCTCCCGCTCGAGCAGGGGCCTGGCCCTGCACCCATGGACGATCCCCCGGTCACGGCGCGCTCGGCTTCGACGATAGCACGGGGAGGCTCTGCGTTCGCTGCGCTGGGGCGCTGGCTCCGGCGTGTGCTCGGGGCCGCAGAGGGTGCGAGACAATGCCACCAACGTGCGCTGGAAACGCTGTTCTTTCGGGCTAGATTAACTCGAGAGTAGAGCGAGCTTTTGGATTGGTCGACACGGCGCGCGGGGCAAGGACCCGCGAAACAGGAGAGCAGCTGGCGGGCGTGGGTCCCCGGCGTGCCCGCCCTCGGCGAGCTCTCGACCGTCCCCTTGGCGTGGCGACGGCGAGTCCAGCGCGCGGCGGCGCGGGTGTGGGGCGAGCGCGTCGTCGTCGTGCACGGGCACCACTACCGCCACGAGTTCCCCAGCGTGCCCGTCGACGGCATGCGGGGCGAGCGGATCCTCAGCGCGCTGGTCCGCGAGGGCCTCGTCGGCCCCGAGTGCGTCGTGCGGCCGACCCCTGCGGCCTTCGTCAAGCTCGCCCGCGTCCACGACCAGGCCTACCTCGAGCGCCTCGAGTCGGCGGCGGTCATGGAGCAGGCCTTCGGGGAGGTCGTGCCTCCAGGTCCGGCGACGGCCATCGTCGAGCTGCAGCGGGCCATGGTCGGCGGCACCATGCTCGCGGCCCGGGCCGCGTGGCGTCGGCACAAGCTGGCGGTCAACCTCGGCGGCGGCTTTCACCACGCGCGCCGCGACCGGGCCGGAGGTTTTTGCCTACTCAACGACGTCGCCGTGGCCATCGCCGAGCTGCGCGCTTCGGGCTTCACCGGGCCGATCAGCGTCGTCGACCTCGACCTGCACGACGGCGACGGCACGCGCTTGATGTTCGCCGACGATCCCTCGGTGTGGACCTTCTCGATCCACAACCGCCACTGGGCCCCGACCCAGGCCGTCAGCTCCACGGCCATCGCCCTCGGCGACGACGTGGGCGACCGCGACTACCTCGGGGCGCTGCGCAGCCACCTGCCCCGGGCCCTCGACGCCCACCGGCCGAGCCTGGTGTTCTACCTCGCGGGCTGCGACCCCGCCGACGACGACCCGCTCGGCAACTGGCACATCAGCGCCGAGGCCATGCTCGCTCGCGATCGCTTCGTGCTCGACGCGCTCCGGGCTCGGGGCGTCGAGTCGGTGGTCTGGCTCCTCGCCGGCGGCTACGGGAGCGGGGCGTGGCGGCACTCGGCGCGCGGGCTGATCGCGGGTCTGGGCGGGCCCGCGAAGCCGCGGCTGCCCTCGACCGAGGCGATCACCCTCAGCCGCTACCGCGACCTCGCCGGCGTCCTCGACCCCAGCGAGCTCTCGGGCACGGCCCCGGGCGAGCTGGTGTTCGACGAGTCGGACCTGCTCGGCGTGGCCCCGCCCGACCCGGGCCCGGCGCGTTTTTTGGGCTACTACACCTTGTCTGGGGTGGAGCTGGGCCTCGAGCGCTACGGCCTGCTCGCGCGCCTGCGCGACCTGGGCTACGAGCCGCGGGTCGAGATGGTCGTCGACGGGGGGCGGCGAGACAGCGCCGGCGACACGGTGCGCGTGTGGGGGCGGGCGCAGACTCGCGAGGGGAGCGCGGCGGAGCACCTGCTCGTCGAGGCCCGGCTCAGCCGGGATCGACGGACCGCCCCGGGCTTCGAGCTGCTGCGCATCGAGTGGCTGCTGCTCCAGAACCCGCGCGCGAGCTGGCAGGGCGGGCGGGTGGCGCTGCCCGGCCAGGCCCACCCGGGCCTGGGCCTGTTCGAGGAGAGCTCGCTGTTGATGGTCATGATCTGCGAGCGCCTGGGCCTCGACGGCATCGTGGTCGTGCCCTCGCACTTCCACGTCGCCGCGCGCTGGCACGGGCGCATGCGCTTTTTGGATCCGCTCGCGGAGGGCCGCTTCCGGGCGCTGCGCGCCGCCGCGGGCGAGCTGCCCATCGACGAGGCCAGCCGCGCCGTCGAGGACGGCCGGGTGCTCGAGCCTGAGGGGTCTGGGCTTCGGGATGCCGGGCGCGCCTACGAGCCCGCGGCGCTGGTGCTGGCGACGAGCCCGACCCTGAAGGCGCGCTTTGGTCCGCAGTGGCGCGCCCGGGCCGACGCCGTCGAGGCCCTCGCGCGCTTCGAGCTCGGGTCCGCGACGAGCTGATAGGATTTCGCCGTGCCGCCCCGCTCCGAGGTCGCCTGGATCGACAGCGTCCGCGCCTACGTCCCCGGTGACGAGCACCGCGTCGAGCCCCCCGATCCCGCCCGGGCGAGGGCCTTGCTCGGCCCGCTGGCCGTGTCCGAGCGCCTGCACCGCTTCGAGATTCGCGGCTTCGAGCACGTCCCGCGCGTCGGCGCGGGGCTGCTCGTCGGCTTCCACCCCTTCTACCCCCTGGGCACGATCTTGCTGATGAAGCGGGTGCTCGAGCGGGACGGGCGAGTGGTCCGCGGGCTGACCGATCACCTGGTCTGGTCGGTCCCCGGCGTGCGCGACATCTGGGCGACCCTCGGGGTGGTCGACGGGACCCGCGACAACGCCTCGCGCTTGCTCGCCGCGGGGGAGCTCGCCGTGTGCATGCCCGGCGGCGCGCTCGAGTGGTCGCGCTCGTCTCGGCAGCGTCGGACCCTGCGCTGGGGGGAGCACCGCGGCTACGCCCGCATGGCCGTCCGCGCCAAGGTCCCGGTGATCCCGACCTGCTGCCCCGCCGCCGACGACCTGTTTTGGATCGCCAACGACGGCTGGGAGTTCGGCACGGGCGCGGGCCGACGCGTCGGCCGCTTGCTCGGTCTGAACCGCCCGCTGCCGCTGCCCTTGCCCGTGGGCGTGGGCCTGCTCGCCTTCCCGGTCAAGCTGGTCCAGCAGGTGGCCCCGCCCGAGTGGCCGCTGGGCGCGGACGCGGGCGACGAGGAGGCCCGGGTCCGCGAGCTCGACGCCCGGGTCCGTCGGGTGATGCTCGGGTTGCTGACGCGCTAGCAGGACCCGCGCGCGGCGAGGTACTGGGCCGCCCGCTTGACGTAGGCCCGCCACGAGAAGTCGATCATCATCGTGTCCTTGGGCCGCAGCTGCTCCCGGAGCACGCGCATGGGGTTGCCGGCGACCATCGTCCCGGCCTTGACGACCTTGCCCGGCGTCACGAGGGTGCCCGCGGCGACCATGGCCCCGGACTCGACCACGGCGTTGTCGAGGATCACCGAGCCCATGCCGATGAGCACGTCGTCGCCGATGGTGCAGCCGTGCAGCACGACGTTGTGGCCCACGGTCACGCGGCTGCCGACGGTGGTCCGCGACAGCCCCTCGGTCGCGTGGATGCACGAGTTGTCCTGGATCGAGGTCTGGCTGCCGATCACGATCGGCCCGTCGTCTCCGCGGAGGGTGACGTTGGGCCAGATGCTCGATTGGGCCCCGACGTCGATGTCGCCGATGAGCACGGCGGCGGCGTGCACGAAGGCTTCGGGGTGAATGCGGGGAGATTTGCCGTCGAAGGGCTCGATCACCGGCGCAGGGTAGCAGGCCTCGCCCCAGCCGGAAGGTGGGTGCAGCCCGCGGCGACGCGTCCCTGGTAGACTCGAGTGCGGTGTCTGATCCGCTCTTGGAAGAGGTCCGCTCCATCATTGGCGGGGTGCCGACGGTGCTCGCGCGCATGCACGCGAAGGGCGAACTCGAGGAGCACTGGCCGGCGATCCGGAACATGCTCGCCGGGGCCCAGGTGCTCGGCGGCGAGATCATGTTCGGCATGCTCGCCGCCTTCGCGCTGCGCTGCTCGGTGCCCTACTGCTTCACCATCTACAGCTCCCGGCTCGAGCGCATCGACGGCCGGGAGATCGGCGCGGTGTTCGAGTTCCCGGACCACGTCCCGCGCCACGACTACTGGAGCCGGGTGTTGAAGCTGGCGTGGTTGGTCACCAACGGCGGACCCCACGACGCGGTCGCGCGCCACCTGCTGCGCGGGCTGTGCTCGCCCGAGGAGTACACCGCGGTCATCCACCTCGCCGAGGCGAGCCGCGTGGTCCGTGCGGCCTCCGAGCGCTTTGGCCTGACGCCCGCGGACGAGCCCGCGCTCGAGCGTCTGCCCGAGCCGGTCCGCGCCCAGATCCCCGAGTTCATTCAATTCCACACCGAGGTCCAGACCGGGCGGCGCCCGGTGGTCAAGATGTGCAGCGCCTGTCGAAAGGTCGCGTCGGCGGACGACCAGTGGTTTCCCTTCGAGGCCGCCGAGGAGCTCGTGCCCGCCGGGGCGATCTACAGCCACGGTCTGTGCGAGCCCTGCCTCCAGCGGGCCCTCGCCGACGCGGGCCTGTCCGCTTGAGCTCGAAATGGGCGGCCCAGAACGGGCCTGTTCGCGACAGCTAGTACCGCGTGTCTGAAGTCCGTGCCGGGTTTGGGGCATCGCTGGGACCCGAGGGCAAGGAGCCGCGACGACGCTGTGGTCGACCCCACTGCGAGGAGCGGCGACACAGCCATTCGGGTTCCAGTGCCGCTCCAAAGACACGCGGTACTAGGCCCCGAGGCCCAACAACAACCGCAACGACGCCCGCGCGCGGAACAGCGCGGAGCGGACCGCCGCCGCGCTCTGCCCCGTGGACTCGGCGATGTCAACGGCCCGCATGTCGTCGATGTAGCGCATCCGCAGGAGCCTCCGCTCGGTGCTGCACAGCTGGTCGAGGGCCTCGACGGCCTGGCGAGCGGCCCGGCGTCGGCGGGCGCGGTCGCTGGGGGCGGTCTCGTTGGCGCGCAGCTTTGAAGACAGTTCGCGCGCGCCTTCGCGCCGACCTTGCTGCGAGTCGAGCACCCGAAAGCGGAGCCGTGCGCCGAGCAGAGCGTGCAGTGAGCCGCTGTGGAGGTCCTCTGGCGGGTTTTCGAGCAGGGCGACCAGGACGTCGTGGGCGATGTCCCGAGCGTCCTGGCCGGCACCCTTTTTACGCGCGTACTCCAGGGCCCAGGCGTGATAGCGATCGATCAATTGCGCCGCGGCGCGCTGATCTCCGGATCGCAGCGCTCGCAGGAGATCTGCGTCCGATGGGACAACAGCGCATCCGAGCTGATCACATCCCTGCATGGGTGCATGGTCGTTTACCATGGTGGGGTTCGACCGTGAAGATGTCCATGCTCGAGCTCTCGATCTCTCTCGCCTTCGAGCGCGCGCGAATCTATCGATCCGCGGGCATCGATCAATTCGTGCGCGAGGTCTGCATCGCCGATCGCTTCGTGCTGCGTGATCGCATCGGCGAGGGCAGCTTCGGGACGGTCTTCCTCGCGCACGACACGGAGCTCGATCGCGAGGTCGCCGTCAAGGTCATGCCCCTCGACGATCCAGAGGTCGCCGAGCGCGAGGGCAAGATGCTCGCGGCCCTCGAGCACCCCAACGTGGTCCGCATCTACGACCATGGCGCGCGCGACGACTACCGCTGGCTCGTGCTGGAGCTCCTCGACGGCCCGACCCTGCGCCAATGGGCGATGGACCAAGACCCCGCGACGGTCGTGGCCCGCTACCTCGAGGCCGGCGAGGGTCTGGACGCGGCGCACCGCCGCGGCCTGGTCCACCGCGACTTCAAGGCCGACAACGTGCGCCTCAACCACGCTGGGTCGGCGGTCGTGTTGGACTTTGGGCTGGCCCGACACGGCGAATCCCTCGCGGGCGACGAGCCGTCGAGCCTCGGCGATGGTCGATCCACGGTCGTGTGCGGCACGGTTGCGTACTTGGCCCCCGAATGTCTGCGGGGTCGGGCGGGGACGGAGCGCGGGGATCAGTTCGCGTTTTGCGTTTCGCTGTGGGAAGCGCTGAGCGGGGAGAACCCCTTCGGCCCCGTGCGCCCCGAGGAGTTGGACACGGACTTCGAGCGCGCCATGGTCCAGCGCGCCCGCGCCATCGAGGCCGGGCCCGTCCGCGGGAGCGAGCGGATCCCGAGGCGCCTGCGTGCCGCGCTGCGTCGGGGGATGGCCGCGCTGCCCGGCGATCGCTGGCCGACCATGGCGCGGCTGCTGGAAGAGCTGCGCGAGGGCGGGCCGCTGCGGCGTCACGCCCGGACCTACGGCGCCGCGCTGGCCTGCGTGACCGTGACCGTGTCCCTGCTCGTCGCGATCGCGCCCAGCCCGGGCGAGAGCACGCCGACGCCCGTGCGGGACGCGGCGCAAGGCCGCGCGGCTGGGGCCCTCGAGACCGAAGAAGCCATGCGCGCGGCCCTCGACGGCCTCGACCGCGGAGACGATGACGTCGTCTACCAGGCGCTGGTGCGCGGGGTCTCGGTCGCGGCGGCGGAGGGGCGCGAGGCCGAGTTCGTCGGCGTCGCGGTCCACGTCGCCAGCAGCCTCGAGGCCAGCGCGCGCCCGAGCGCCCGCGAGGTCGCGCTGCTCGGCTGGCACATCGCCCTGTTGTTCGCCCAGGAAGTCGACGACGGGGCCCTCGAGGCCCGCGCCCAAGCCGGGATCGAGGGGCAGATGCGGCCCGGCGGGGCGCCTCGACCGGCGCCTCGACCGGTGGGATTGGCCGCCGGCGAGCGCCGCTGAGCGAGGCCGCGGGCTCGGATCTCGGCTTGCACCAGCGGATCGCTACCCTCCGAGGGGGCCGTCCACGGGGCCGGGCGGGGTTGGAGGCAGGCCCGCCGTTGGCCGTGCACGCGAACGGGGGCCCGCGGCGACTGTTCGGCTGCAATCGCGCCGCCACTGGCAGAATCGCCAATCGCAGGGCGGGGTAGGGGCTCTTCCGAAGGCCGGCCCGCGTGTGACCGGGCCCGACTCTAGTCGGGGTCAGAACCCGCTTTGAGGTTAGTACACACCGCCTTCGGCGGTCGGTATGAGCTTGGAGTGAGACGGGTAGCGGGTCACCCGAAGGGGTCCAGGACCGCAGCCAAACTCGGCTCTGAGGGTGCGACGATGCAATTTCAGCCAGCCTTGCGAAGTGCGCCGCCGAGTTGCGATCGCGTTACCGACAGCAGCCCTCGCCGAGCGCGCGGGACTGGGAGGCGTCTGGGTGACCAGTAGCGATTCGAGCGACGAAGGCGAGAAGTCGGACAGTCGCGAGGTTCGCATCTGGGTCGAGTCGGACGAGGACGCCGCCAAGATCGAGGCCCTGCTCGAGGCCCTCGGCTTCACGGTCTTGCGCGAGCTCGGCGACGGCGATGGCCCCGCCCGCCTGCGCTGGGCGGTCAACCGATTGTGCAATCGCTACCAGCTGACGCCGCGGGAGCGCGACGTGCTTCAGGGCGTGCTCGCGGGCTGGCGCAATGGCCAGGTCGCGAAGGACTTGAACATCAGCGGCGCCACCGTGAAGTGGCACCTCCACAACATCTTCACCAAGACGGGCGCCGAAGACCGCGAGTCGCTGCTGCGCTTGGCGTTGCAGCTGGGCGGCCGCACCCGCGAGCCGGAGCGAGGCGAGAGCTAGGCTCGCCTCGTCCCGAAGGGACGCAGCGCGAGGGGACCTCGTCGCTGCGTCGCCGCTTGGCGACACGTCGCGCAAGCTTCAATCAAAGACCTCTTGGCCGTCGAAGCAGGTGACGGTCCCGTCCTCGTTGCACACGCCGTCGTGGCACCAGAACAAGGTGCCGTCGCAGTCCGAGCCGGGCCAGCAGATGGCGCCCCAGCAGCAGATCGGCATGGCGGAGGCGCCGGGCGTGATCTCGGCGGTCTCGCACAGCCCCGCTTGGCTACAGGCGTTGGCGAGGGGGATGTAGGCGACCACGAGGTTCTGACCGGGGTCGTAGACTTCGCCGTAGCGAGCGTGGAAGGCGACGGAGCCGAGGGGGCAGCCGCCGGTGGTTTGCAGCCGCACGGTACCCATGCCGTCGAGGCACACCGCCGCGTCGAGGACGGGCGCGTTCGGGCCGGTGTATTCGCAGACCGCCCGCGTGCTGTCGCAGAGGTCGCGGAGCTGGACGTTCGACGGATCACCCACGGGGACGTTGGCCCGCGCGGAGCCCGACGCCGCAAGGGCTGCAAGGGTGGTGACGGTGAGCGCGAGGGCGCTGGAGAGGGCGAGTTTGTTGGTCATGGAGAGATCTTACTTGGGTCACCCCAACCTGGGGGTTGGGACTGATCAAAGCTCGAAACTGCCAGAACGCCGTATCTGCGCTCTGTTGGCTCGTTTACGAACAACCGCCTGGCGACACCCGGCCCGCCTGCCGGATGGGATTTTTTTGAACGCTTCATGTGCGGGCCCTGCTTTAACTCCGATGACGGACGTCTACGAGGTCGAAGGGCGGCGCTTTGGGCGCCATGTCCGGAGTCTGCGCAAGACCCGCGGGCTCACCCAAGAGGCGCTGGCGCGCAAGGCAGGCCTGTCTGGGGACACGATTCGGCGCCTCGAGGGCGGGACTTTTTCGCCGAGCCTGACCACCCTCGTCCGATTGTCTCGGGGACTCGAGCTGCGCTTGTCGACGATCCTCGCGAGCTACGAGATCGGCATGTTGCCGGTGGAGCGCGAGCTCGCCGACCTGCTCAGCGGTCGCGACGAGAAGGAGCTGCGCATCGTCCTCGAGGTCGTGAAGGTGTTGCTGCGCGACTGGGGCGAGGGGGGCGAGGGAGGCGAGGGGGGCGAGGGCTCGGGCGAGAGCAACTAGCGCTGCGTCAGCGCCACCAGCTCGACAGCTGGCGCAGCACCCCGGGGTCGGTCATCAGCGCGAGGTGGCCGGTGCGCGGGAAGTGGGCGACGCCGGTCGGATCGATGCGTTGGCGCGCGCGCGGGTCGAGGCTCTGGCCCTTGGCGCTCGCGGGTCGCACGAGGCCGTCGCCAAAGGCCGCGCCGAGGGTGTCGGCGAGGCGCGTGGGTTCGTCGGCGCGGCGCCCTCGCTCGCCTTCGGGCGCCTCCTCGGCGGTCGGCTGGGCGTCGCTCAGGGTCCCGTAGAGCACGTAGCACTCGGCCTGCTCGGGGAAGCGCGCGGGGCTGGGCACGGACGCGGCGGGGCGGTCGAGGTCGAGGTGGCGCCAGTCCTCGTCGAGCACGAAGCCGTGGCGCAGGTCCTTGATGCCCGCCGAGCGCAGCGAGATCGCGGCCCCGATCAGCATGGTCCACGGGTTCCAGAGCGCGCGCAGGGTGAAGGCCGTGATGTTGGCCAGGCGCTCGAGGTCGGCCCCGCGCGAGGGCACGCCGAGCAGGAAGACCTGCGACACCCGACGGGGCCAAGTCAGCCCGGCCTCGAGGGCGTAGTGGCAGGCGCTGCGGGTGACCAGCCCGCCCATGCTGTGGGCGACGATCGACAGGGACTCGAAGGGGTAGGCGGCGAACAGGTGCTCGAGCAAGTGGGCGAGCTCGCGGCCGTTCTCGGAGATGTGTCGGCCGGTGTTGTAGCCGACGAGGATCGGGGTCAGCCCGTGGTCGCGGGCCATGGACGCGGGGATGTCGACGCGCTCGTCGCCTCGGTCGCGGCCGACCCCAAAGCGCCACGCCAGCTGCGAGCCCATCAGCCCGTGGACGAACAGGCACGCGGCCGGGCCCGCCCCGGGCACCGCCACTGGTGGACTCTCGAGCAGCCGCGGCAGCGGCGAGGGATCGTCGCGGGTCGGCTCGGGCAGCTCGTACAGGCGCATGGGCACGGCCAGGCGCGAGCCGTGGGTTGCGAGGCGATCGCCGACGGCCCCGTTGAGCGCGCCCAGGGCCTCGTCGCGGCGGCCGGGGTAGGCGCGCAGCAGCCTCTGGGCCAGGGCCGCGAGCCCCTCTCCGGAGCTCTTACCCATGGCCCCGCCAGTCCCCTCCAGCGTCGCCAGGGTCACCGGAGGGTCTGTGGGCTCGGCCATGGTTTCAGGCCGCGAGCACGAGGAAGTAGTAGGCCGCCACGCCGCCGCCGATGGCGGTCAGACCGATCAGGATCCAGACCATCGCGTTGCTCCTCGGCTCCTGCTTGGGCGCGGGGCTCGGCAGGCGCGTGTGCGCGATGGAGTGCTCCGTGATGCCGCTCGGGTCTGGGTCGGGGAGGTCGGCCGGGGCCGCGCTCTGCGGAGGCTGGACGGCGCGCGCCGGACCGCCGCTGGACTTCACGGGCGGGCTGGGGCTGGGGCTGGGCGGCGGGCCTGGAGCGGGCGGCGGCGGAGCGCCGAGCAGGTCGTCGAGGCCGTCGACCAGGGGCGCCGTCGCGTCGAAGCCCCCCAGATCCTCGTCGTCGAGCAGCGAACCCGAGCCGGCTGGCGCCTTGCCGCCGTCGCTGTCGTCGTCGATGGACCGGAAGTTGGCCATCTCCTCCGCCATCAGCTGCATGATCAGGTTGGCCGGGCCCTCCTTGTCGCGCTTGGCCGCGAGCTTGGCCTCCTCGATCTGGCGCAGCTCGGCGAGCAGGCGCTGGAGATCGCGGGTCGAGACCTTGAGGCGGTGCGAGAACAGGAAGCTGAGCAGGTCGTCGGCGAAGTCGGCCGCGGTCGCGTAGCGATCGTCCTCGTGGCGCGCGAGGGACTTGAGGATGATGCGCTCGAGCTCGGCCGGGACCTCGGGGTTTTGCCGGCGGATGCTCGGGATCTTGGCCGCGCGGACCATCTCGACGGTCTGGTAGTCCGTCTCGCCCAGGAACAGGCGCTTCATGGTCAGCATCTCGTAGGCGAGGATGCCGACGGCGAACACGTCGGTGCGCCCGTCCACGGCCCGGCCGTGGGCGGCCTCGGGGGAGAGGTAGCTGAACTTGCCCTTGACCACGCCCTGGTCCGTGGACTCGAGCTGGGAGGTCGCCTTGGCCAGGCCGAAGTCCGTCAGCTTGACCTCGCCGTTCCACGAGATCAGCAGGTTGGGCGGGGAGATGTCGCGGTGGACGACGTTGAGGTGCTCGCCGGTCTCGGGGTCCGGGAGGTTGTGGGCGTAGTCGAGGCCCTTGAGGGTCTCGTTGAGGATCCAGATGACCAGCGGGAGCGGGACGCGGCGCCCCTGCTCTTGCAGGAACTCGAGCACGCGCTTGAGGGTCGTGCCCTCGACGTACTCCATGACGATGAAGTAGGTCTCGTCGGATTTGCCGAGGTCGAAGACGGAGACGACGTTGGCGTGGTTGAAGTGCAGGCTGAGGCGAGCCTCGTCCAGGAACATCCGGACGAAGCGCTCGTCCTTCAGGAGCCCGGGGAGGATGCGCTTGATCGCAACCTTCTTTTTGAACCCGGCGACGGACACGGACTGGGAGACCCAGACCTCGGCCATGCCGCCAGCGGCCAGACGGTAGAGCGGTGTGTAGTTCTGCGCCATGGGGCGGTGGCCGTGATTGTACGCCTGGATCCCCGGCTTGGAACAATTTTGGCGGGGATTTGGGCGGAGCCGAGGCGCTCAGCCGGCCGCGGGCGGGTCGTAGCGGTTGAGCACCAGGCGCAGCACGCCAATCCACATGTCCGTCTCGATGGACAGGAGCAGGCGGCGCTCGCCTCGGGTCACGTACGCGCGGAAGGTGTACTTGCGCTTGTCCTCGCGCACGACGCCATGGCGGTCGACCCGGGACAGGGTCCCCTCGAGCAGGTAGACGTCGTCGTTGGTCACCCCGAGCCCCGTGGCCACGCTGGGCATGGGGTCGAGCTTGGCCTTGCCCCGGCCGACGACGTCCACGCGCATCAGGGTGCGTCCGTCCAGCACGTGGGAGGAGATCTGTTCGCCCTCGTCGAGATCGAGGGAGCGGACCCACGCCATGGCCGACATCGCGTCGAAGGTGTCGCGGGGAACATCCCGGGTCAGCGTGGCAGATTTGTCGTCTCGGGTGTCGACGATGCGGATGTGCCCGCGGCCCTCGAAGTCGGTCTCGACGACCCGGCGCTTGTACTTGCTGGTGCCCAGGCCGCTGCGTACCAGGGTGTTCGTGGAGCTGACCACGGCCCCGGTGTGCTCGTCGATGGTGGTGTTGATGCGGTCCTCCATCGAGCTGAGCAGGGAGACCACGCCGGAGGTCACCGCGCGCCCCTCGATGCGGTAGCGGCCGCTGCCCTGGGGGTAGTCGCCGCGCGGGTCGGGGATGTACTCGGTGACGCCGGCCTCGGCCATGCCGGCGGGGTTGCCCGCGATGAACACGTCGAAGACGAAGCGCTCGCCCACGCGCACCGCGTGCACGTAGGGCTCGGGAATGCGCGTGGGCGGGAAGCGGCGGCGGCGGTCGTTGAACTCCGGCGCGTCGAGGCTGGCGCTCCAGCCCACGGGGGCCTGGTCGGCCTGCTCCTCGCGGACCTGCACGGTCGGGCTGTGCATGCGCGGAAGGCGACTCGCGTCGCGGCTCGCTCGGGTCCGAGCCTGCTGTTGGCCGGCGCCGGTCTGGGCCCGCGCGGCGTGCTCACGGGCCTCGGCGACCGATTGCCGGGCGATGTGGGTCTGGTCGCGGCCGTCGTCCTTGGACTCGGGCCCGGGGCCGTTGGGGCGCGGGGGAGAGCCCGCGCCCATCAACAGGGCGAGGCCAGCCACGGCTCCGAGGGTCGCGCTCGCTCGTGCCAGGCGCCCCCCGGTCCCGCGGGCGTCGCGGGAGCTGCGGGGGGCACGGGCGTCGCGGGGGTCGGGGCGGGCAGCGGTCATGCCCCTCAATGGTAGGATGCTCGTCCCGCAGCGGCGAAGAGAAGCTGCACCGTCGGGGGTCAGCCTGTGACACAGCTCGTCATCACCCAGGGGGATCCCGACGGCGTCGGCCCCGAATTGCTCCTGCGCATGGCGGCCGAGGGCGTCCTGCTCCCCGAAGATCGCGTGTTCGCGGGTCGCGCGAAGCTGCGCGGGCTCGCCGAGTCGCTGACCGCCGAGTGGGCGGCCCCGGGCTGGGCGAAGCTGGAGCCGCTCTTGGATCCGAGCCTCGCCGAGCGGGATCCGAGCGCCCCCCTCGGCCAGTTCGAGGCCCTCGAGCGCGGGGTCGACCGTGTCCTCGAAGATGTGCGCAAAGGTGCTCCGGCGGCCCTGGTGACCGCGCCCATCGACAAGGCGGTGGCCAGCCGAGAGGGCCTGCGCCACCCCGGGCACACCGAGTACCTCGCCGAGCGGGCCGGGGTCGAAGACTTCGCCATGCTCATGGCGGGCTCGACGATCCGCGTGGTCCTGGCGACGATCCACCTGCCCCTGCGCGCGGTAGTCAACGCCCTCGATCAGGCCGCGATCGTCCGCGCGGGCAGCTTGCTCGCGCGCTCGCTGGTCCAGGACTACGGCGTCGCCGAGCCCGTGGTCGGGGTGCTCGGGCTCAACCCCCACGCCGGCGAGGGGGGGCTGCTCGGCGACGAGGAGCAGACCCTGATCGCGCCGGCCATCGAGGCCCTCGGGGCCTGGGCCGCGCAGGCGCAGATCCCCGCGCGCTTCGTCGGTCCGCTGCCCGCGGACACGGCCTTTCACCACAACCGCGGCGGCCGGGTGCACGGCCTGGTCGCGATGTACCACGACCAGGGCCTCGGCCCCTTCAAGCTCGCCCACTTCAGCGACGGGGTGAACGTGACCCTCGGCCTGCCCTTCGTGCGCACCTCGCCCGACCACGGCACGGCCAAGGACATCGCCGGGCGCGGGGTCGCCGACGCCTCGAGCATGCGCGCGGCCATCGAGCTCGCGCGGGCGATGAGCCGCGCGCGGGCCCAGACCCAGACCCTCCGCTGAGCCAGAGTCTTCGTCGATGGCGAGCGCTCCCCCCTCCGCCGGACTCGGGCCCACGCGGGCGCCCCGGGTCATCCGCGTCCGCGGGGCGCGGACCCACAACCTGCGGGAGGTCGACCTCGACCTGCCCCGGGACGCGCTGGTGGTGATCACCGGTCCCTCGGGCTCGGGCAAGTCGAGCCTGGCCTTCGACACGATCTTCGCCGAGGGCCAGCGCCGCTACGTCGAGAGCCTCTCGGCCTCGGCCCGGCAGTTCCTCGCCCAGCTGCCCAAGCCCGACGTCGACCTCATCGAGGGCCTGAGCCCGACCGTCGCCCTGTCCCAGGAAAACCGCGGCCGAAACCCGCGCTCGACGGTGGGCACGAGCACGGAGGTCTACGACTTCCTGCGCCTGTTGTTCGCGCGCATCGGCGTGGTCTACAGCTGGCGCAGCGGCGCGCCCATGGTCCGCCACGGCGTCGACGAGATGGTCGACGCCGTGCTCGCGCTGCCCGAGCGCAGCAAGTTCTCCGTCGTCGCCCCGGTGGTCCGCGGGGCCCCGGGCGATCACCGCGAGCTGTTCGAGGACCTGCGCCGGGCCGGCTTCGTGCGCGTGGCCGTCGACGACGAGCTGCGCGACCTCGACGAGGACATCGTCCTCGACCCCGACACCCGCCACGACGTCGAGGTCTACGTCGACCGCCTCGTGCTCAAGGACGGGATCCGCTCGCGCCTGGCCGACTCCATCGAGGTCGCGCTGCGCCTGGCCCACGGCAAGGTCCGGATCCTGCCCCTGCGCGGCGAGCCCCTCGACTTCGCCGAGCGCTACACCGACTTCGAGCACGACCTGAGCTACCCCGAGGTCACCCCCGGGTTGTTCTCCTTCAACTCCCCCGAGGGCGCCTGCGAGACCTGCGGGGGCCTGGGCCACCGCCGGGTCTTCGACCCCGGGCGCCTGGTCCCCAACCCCAAGCTCTCGATCAAAGAGGGCGCCCTGGCTGTGCTCTCGGGCAAGGCGGGCAAGGCCATCGAGCGCCGCCTCGTCGATCTGGCGGCGCACTGCGGCTTCGACCTCTACGCGCCCTGGGACAGCCTCGACGCGCTCCACCGCATGACCATCCTCCAGGGCAGCGGCGACGAGGCCATCCCGCCGGCGCCAGACGATGGCAAGGGCAAGAGCAAGGGTCGCGCCAAGAAGACCGGCCGCGCGCGGTCCAAGCTCGAGGCGGAGGCCGAGCCCTTCCCGGGGCTCATCCCCATGCTCGAGCAGCGCCTGCGCGAGGTCGAGAGCCGGGCCGAGGGGGAGGACGCCCCGGCGGGGTCCGAGCTCGAGCCCTTCATGAGCCAGGTCCGGTGCAGCGCCTGCGACGGCCAGCGCCTGCGCATCGAGGGCCGGCACGTGAAGATCGAGGGCAAGACCATCCACGAGCTGGCGACCCTGCCCATCGCCGAGCTCCACGCTTTCCTGGCCGGCCTCGACCGCGAGTCCCTCGACGTCGAGCGCGGCGAGATCGCCGAGGCCATCCTCGCCCAGGCCCTCGCCCGGCTCGCGGCGATGATCGAGCTCGGCCTGGCCTACCTCGACCTCGATCGCCCGACCATGACCCTGTCCGGGGGCGAGGCCCAGCGCATCCGCCTGGCCACGCAGATCGGCTCGGCCCTGGCCGGGGTCACCTACGTCCTCGACGAGCCCAGCGTCGGCCTGCACCAGCGCGACAACCACCGGCTCATCGCCATGCTCGAGCGCCTGCGCGACCTGGGCAACACGGTCCTGGTCGTCGAGCACGACGCCGACACGATCCGCGCGGCCGACCACGTCGTCGACGTGGGCCCGGGGGCGGGGGTGCTCGGCGGCGAGATCGTGTTCACGGGAAGCGTCGAGGCCCTGCTCGAGGATCGCCGCTCGACGACCGCGGCCTACCTGTCGGGCCGTCGCCGCATCGAGCGGCCGACCCCGCGCAAGGCACCCGACGAGGGCGCGTGGATCGAGGTGCTCAACGCCCGCGGCCACAACCTGCGCGGCGTCGACGTGGACTTCCCCGTGGGTCAGCTGACCTGCGTCACCGGGGTCAGCGGCTCGGGCAAGTCCAGCCTCGTCGTCGACACCCTCTTGCCCGAGGCCCAGCGCCGGCTCAACGGCGCCAACGCCTGGGGCCTCGGGCACGACGCCATCCACGGCCTCGACCGCTGCGACCGCGTCGTCGCCGTCGACCAGGCGCCGATCGGCCGCTCGCCCCGGTCCAACCCCGCGACCTACACCGGGCTGTTCACGGACCTGCGCAACCTCTTCGCCCAGACCGCCGAGGCCAAGGTCCGGGGGTTCACGGCCTCGCGCTTTAGCTTCAACGTCAAGGGCGGGCGCTGCGAGCACTGCCGCGGCGAGGGCCAGCGCCGGGTCGAGATGCACTTCCTCCCGGACCTGTGGGTGACCTGCCGGGTGTGCAAGGGCCAGCGCTACGAGCGGGAGACCCTCGCGGTGACCTTCCGGGGCAAGAACATCGCCCAGGTCCTGGCCATGCCCGTCGCCGAGGCCTGCGACTTCTTCATCCACCAGCCCAACCTGCGCCACAAGCTCGAGGTCCTGCGCGACGTCGGCCTGGGCTACATCAGCCTCGGCCAGAGCGCGACGACCCTATCTGGCGGTGAGGCCCAGCGCATCAAGCTGGCCCGGGAGCTGGCCCGCAAGAGCACCGGCAACACCCTCTTCGTCCTCGACGAGCCCACCACCGGGCTGCACTTCGACGACGTCCGCAAGCTGCTCGAGGTGCTCGAGCGCCTCGTCGACGAGGGCAACACCGTGGTGGTCATCGAGCACGACCTCGAGGTGATCAAGTGCGCCGACTGGGTGGTGGACATCGGCCCCGAGGGCGGCTCCGGGGGCGGGCAGGTCGTGGCCGCGGGTCGCCCAGAGGCGATCGCCGCCTGTCCCGAGAGCGTCACAGGCCGATGGCTCGCCCGCGTCCTGTGAGACCGGCGGCCCTGCTAAAATGTTCGCGTATCCATGTCTATTGTGGGCGAATCGACCTTGGGCCTGTCCTTGGGTGCCGCGCTTTGCGTGGCGCTCGTGTTCACACCGCGTCCGGCTGACGCCGCAGGCGAGTGCGACTGCGACCACGTCATCGAACCCGACGCGGCCACGGCCAACGGGGCCGAGCTCGGCGTCACGCCGGGGCAGAGCGTGTGCGTGCGCGGCGGGGAGCGGGAGTTCCTGCGTCTCTACGACTTCGTGGGCAGCTCCGACGCGTGGATCGAGATCCGCAACTGCGAGGGCGTGGTCGAGATCGACAACGACGACCGCGGCTACGGCCTGACCGCCGAGGGCTCGCGCTACTTCCGGATCACGGGCAGCGGCGACCCGGACCACGAGTACGGCATCCGCGTCCGAGCCACGCGCACGGGCCCGGACTACTCGGCCAGCGGCGTGGTCGTGTCGGGGCTGAGCAGCGACTACGAGCTCGACCACTTCGAGGTCCTCGACAGCGGCTTCGCCGGCTTCAACCTCAAGACCGAGCCGCGCTGTGACGGCTCGGCCAACCTCGGCAACTTCGTCCAGTACGACACCCGCGTCCACCACAACTGGATCCACGACCCCCGCGGCGAGGGCATCTACTTCGGGAGCACGGGCTACGGCGGCCGCGACTACGACTGCGACGGCGAGACCGTCACCCTCTACCCCCACGAGCACCACGGCGTCGACATCCACCACAACCTCATCGAGGACACGGGCTGGGACGGCATGCAGGTCGGGGTCTCGCCCGTCGACTGCGCGGTGTGGGCCAACACCATCCGCGACGTGGGCCTCGAGGGGGTGATGTGGCAGCAGCAGGGCATGCAGATCGGCGCGTCGAGCTGTGAGATCTACGCCAAC
This sequence comes from Plesiocystis pacifica SIR-1, assembly GCF_000170895.1. Taxonomy (GTDB): domain Bacteria; phylum Myxococcota_A; class Polyangia; order Nannocystales; family Nannocystaceae; genus Plesiocystis; species Plesiocystis pacifica. The sequence continues at coordinate 134,414 of NZ_ABCS01000003.1, forward strand.
CGCCTCGAGCGCGGGCCGACCAACGGCATCTTCATCCAGATCTCCCCGGACACCGTCGTCCACGACAACCTCATCGTCGACTTCGCCCAGACGGGCATCTACGCCAACCTCAACGACGCCCCGGAGTTCGACGGCTCGAGCTACGTGTTCGTGCACAACACGGTGCTGCGCTCGGGCAAGTGGGGCATCGCCGTGTTCGGCCCGACCCTCGCCGACAACCTCGGCTGGAACAACCTCGTGCTCGAGTCCGGCGAGGCCGACATCGCGGCGGCCAACGACGTCGACTGGGACGCGCAGGGCAACATCACCGGCGTGCCCATCGCGGAGCTGGGCTTCGTCGACCCCGAGGGCGGCGACTTCCACCTGCTCGAGGACTCCCAGGCCGTGGGCGCCGGGGTCCCGGCGACGGACTGGAGCAGCCAGGACCGCGACGGGGTCGAGCGCGACGCCGCGGCCCCGGACGTGGGCGCCTACGAGTACACGACGGAGCCGCCGCCCGAGGAGCCCCCGGACGACGGCGGCGGCGGGTCGGACTCGGGCGGCGACGAAGCCGGCTCGGACGGCGGCGACGAAGCCGGCTCAGATGGCGGCACGGACAGCGGCGAGGACGCGGGGGCCGACGGCGAGGCCGGCTGCGGGTGCGCGAGCACGGGCGGCGGCTCGGGCTCCCTGCCCCTGGCGCTGCTCGTGTTCGCCGGGCTGCTGCGCGCGCGTCGACGTCAGGCGACGGCCAGCGCCCGGTAGCGCTCGAGGTTGATCGCCTGGGCTTTTTGGAAGCCCTCGATCGCGCTCAGGCGCTCGAGGTAGGCCAGCAGGGCCGGGTGCGCGACGGCCTCGCGCGCGCCGAAGCGGGCGAGGGCCAGGGCCCAGCCCAGGTAGTAGTCGGCGCCGGAGGGGCTCGCCCCCACGGCGAAGTCTCGGGTCTCGAGGTGCGCGGCGACGACCTCGAGCAGGGGCGGGAGCAGGCGCTGGGCCCCGTCGGCCTTGGCCGCCTCGGGGGACTGGGGGTCGAACATCGGCCCGAGGATCGCCTGGTGGAACTCCGTGGCCACGAAGGCCAGCCACTCGATCAGCCGACGGCGCTCGGCCGGACTCCGCGGCGGGCCGTGGAGGGTGTCGAGGTGGGCGAGGACGCCGACGATCTCGGTCAGCAGCTCGCCGTCGGGGGTCACCAGGCAGGGCACGCGGCGCTTGGCGTTGAGCGCGGCGAACTCGGCCTCGGCGATCTGTCGGCCCGGCCCCCGGTGGACCCAGCGGACCTCGAAGTCGCGCTCGGGCTCGAGGCCGGCTTCGAGCAAGGCGGCGTGAACGGCCATGGCGCAGGTCATGGGGGCGGCGTAGAGGGTCCAGCGTTCGGTCATCGGTGATCTCGTTTCGATCGAGCTCCAATCGGGCGGGCTTCGATCTGGACTCGAAGCTAGCCGCGACCTACCCTGTCTGAAATGACGAAGTCTGGACAGATCCTGCCAAAGCCCCAGCGCGTGGTCATGTTCGTGCCGCCGGGGGCCCAGCTGATCGGGATCATCGGCTTCATCGAGGCCTTCGACGCCGTCAACCGCCTGCGCGTCCACCAGGGTCGGCCGCCGGTCTACGAGGTCCTGGTCTGCGGCCTCGACGAGCAGACCGCTTCGGTGACCGGGCTCGGCCTGGCCACGCGCCCAGCCGCGCGCGTGCGCAGGGTCGACACCCTCGTCGTCGGGGGCGCGCTGTCGTCGAGCCAGGTCGACCGTGAGCCCGAGCTGCGCCGCCAGGTCGCCCGCCTCGCCGACCGGGCCGATCGCGTCGTCGCGATCTGCGGCGGGGCCTTCGTGCTCGGGGAGCTGGGCTGGCTCGAGGGCCGCCGCTGCACCTGCCACTGGATGGACCTCGACAACCTGCGCGCGCGCTTCCCCACGGCCGAGGTCCAGACCGACGCGCTGTTCACCGAGGACGAGGGCGTGTTCACCTCGGCGGGTGCGAGCGCGGGCATCGACCTGGCCCTGCACCTGATCCGCCGGGACTGCGGGCCCCGGATGGCGCTGATGGTCGCCCGCAGCCTGGTCGTGTTTGCGATGCGCCCCGGCGGGCAGTCCCAGTTTGGCAGCGCCGTGCGGGTGCGCTCGGGCACCGGCCAGCGCCTGCACGACCTGATCGCGGGCATCCACGAGCGACCCGCGGGCGACCACAGCGTGTCCTGCCTGGCGCGCCGGGCCGGGATGAGCCCGCGGAACTTCGCCCGGGTGTTCCGCGACCAGACCGGGCAGACGCCGGGGGCCTACGTCGCCCGGGCGCGGGTCGAGGCGGCGCAGCGGGCCCTCGCCCACAGCGACGCCCCGCTGCCCGCTATCGCCGAGGCCTGCGGCTTTGGCCACGAAAAGACCTTGCGCCGGACCTTCCTCAAGGTCGCGGGGGTCACGCCCGCGGCCTGGCGCCGCCGCTTCGGCCTGGGTGCCTAGCCTGGGGACAGGTTGAAGGGGTAGGTGACCTTGACCGTGCCCTTGCTCGGCTTGGGGAACACCCAGTCCTTGGCCGCCTCGGCGATGCACTGCTCGGTCTTGATGGCGCCCAGATCGGTGCCCGAGCCCACGATGGAGTCGCGGACGGCCCCGTCTTCGTCGATCACGAACTCGACGACGACCGTCCCGGCGAGGCCCGGCTCGGACCGGAGCGCGTCGTTGTAGCAGCGGCGGACGCCGTCGATGTTGGCGCGCACGACCGTTCGGATCTGGTCCTTCTCCAGCTGGCCGATGATCTCGGCCTTCGGGGCCCGGAAGGCGTTGCCGGGCTCGGCCTCGTCGAAGTGGGTGAGCATGGCGTCGAAGGGCAGGGCGGCGGCGCACTCGTTGGCCGGGCGCTCGTAGGGGCCGGAGATGTAGCTCGGGCCCGCGCACTCGCCGACGCGCGCGTCCCTGTCGCGCAGGCGCAGGAACTCGCCGACGCTGCGCTTGCGCGCGACCACGAACTCGACGCCGAGCTCGGCCTCGCGGGTGCGGGTGTTGAACTGGCACAGCTCGCGCTCGAGCTCGGCGACGGCGGCGGACGAGGGCAGGTCGCGCTCGGCGAGCATGCACTCGCCCTCGCCCAGGTCGAGGGGCAGGGCGGCGGCTGCTCCCCGGCGGACCTGGCCCGCGATCTGCGGGTGGGCCCAGGCCGCGACCCCGCCGTACTCGCTCGCGCGCAGGGACAGCCCGAGGGACCACTGCTCGTCGCTGCCTTTGGGATCGCCGTAGCGGGCGGGGACGAAGGCGTAGGCCCGGGGTCCGGCGCCGTTGCCCTCGACGGCGAAGGCGTAGTCGCCGAAGCCGAGGCGCGCGAGGCTAGCGAGCAGCTCGATCAGGGTCTGGCCGGGGACGCGGTGGTCGATCCACAGCACCGCGGTCTTCGAGCTCGGCTCGGCGATGGCGTCGACGAGGGCCGGGACTCGGCCGCGCTCGACGTCGCGCAGCGCGAAGCGGCCGCGGTCGAGCTCGAGCAGGGGCTCGCCCTGTTCGGGGCCGCGGTCGAGCCACAGCCCGTCGAGGCCGACCCAGATCGAGACGCCCTCGGGCACCGGCTGCTCGCCGGGCAAGGACGCGAGCTCGAGGGCGCCGGCTGGGGTCCGGGCTGCGCCCTCGCCCTCGTCGACCTCGGGGCACCGCTCTTGGACCACGACCACCGCCGGATCGTCACCTTGGACCTGAGCCCCCAGGAATACATAGCCCGCCGACAGCGACACGCCGACGGCAAAGGCGAGACCCAACTGCGCTACTTCGTTCTTGTCCATCTACTCTGCTCCATCTCCAGTTCCAGTACCAGTTCCACTGCCCGCTCGAGGGGGCGGTGGTCGTCGTCATTTGATTTCAATGCGCACGCCGAGCTCGCCAAGGCCGAGGCCTTCGGGTTGCCAGCGGGCGAGCGCCCGGTCCAGGCAGCGCCGCGTCGTTCGGTCGAGCTCGCCGTGGCGGGAGGTCGCTCGACGCAGCTCGATCGTCTCGGCGCGAAGCTCCACGTGCAGCTCGAGCTGCGCGCCGGCTTCGAGCGCGAGCGAGCAGCGGGCGAGGGAGTCGTGGACGGCTCGGAGCTCGCGCAGCGCGTCGAAGGAAGAGGCGCCCGCGTCGGTCTCGACCGCCGTGACGGCGAGGGTCAGCCGCGCCGTCTCGGCGCCTTCACCCACGACCTGCGCGGCCGGGCTGGGGCCCCTGCGCTGCCCTCGCCCCGAGAGCGCGAAGGTGCTGAAGCTCAGGAGCAAGACCGCGGCGGCGCTCATCCACAGCCACGAGGAGCGAGGGCGGGTGCGTCGGGGCTCGGTCGCGTTCGCAACCGGGAGCTGCAGGACCACGGCCTCGTCCTCGAGCGCCGGGGGCTCGTCGAGGTCCGCGCGCGCGCGTCCGTCTTGGAGCTCGCCGAGCTCGCCGAACTCGCCGAGCGCATCGAGTTCATCGAGCACGGCGTCGAGCTCGTCGCCGAGGGGCGAGAGGCCGCGCTCGAGGCGGTCGACGAAGGCCTCGGGCTCGCCGCTGCCGTCCCACAGGTACTCGTCAGTCATGGCTGTCCTCCGTGTCGGCCGCTTCGACTTGGGCGCGCAGCAGGGCCACGCCGCGGTGCAGCTTCACGCGGACCGAGCCCGGGGTCATGCCGAGCTGGGCGGCGATCTCGGGCCCGGTCATGCCCTCGGCGAAGCGCAGCGAGAGCAGCTCGCGGTAGTCCTCGGGCAGCTCGCGCAGGCCGGCGAGCAAGGTCAGGGTGTCGGCGAGGTCGGCCCCCGGGTGGGCGGCTCGGCGGTCGTCGAGGGCGCCGGGCTCATGGGCGAGCTCGCGGGTGTTGGCGTGGCGCTTGAACCAGTCGCGCGCGCAGTTGCGGGCGATGGTCGCCAGCCACGGGCCAAAGCGGCTCGGGTCGCGGAGCCCGTCGAGCTTGGCGAGGGCCGAGGTGAACACCTCCTGCATCGCGTCGCGCAGCTCCGTCCGCGGCAGCCGGGCCAGGAGCACGCCGTGGACCATGCGGCCGTGCCGGCGGTAGAGCGCGGCGAAGGCCCGCCGGTCGCCGGCCCGAGCTCGGCTCACCAGCGCGACCGTGTCGCGGGCATCGAGCCCGCGCCCGCTCGGCGCGTCCTCGGTCTGGGTCTTGGCCACCGCCCCCATCTTCGGACGGTCCAGACGAGCGGCCCAGCAAAGTGTTAGCGGCCCCCAGAGATTTTTCTGAGATCGGGGCTCAGGGCACGCTCAGGCCGCGCAGATGCCGTAGGGCGGGAGCACGTCGTGGAGGATGTCGAAGCGGTGCGCCTGGAGGCCATCGTGAAAGAGCTTCCAGTCGGAGCGCAGGAACTCCGGGCGGTAGGGGAAGACCTCGTTGCCGCGGTCGTGCTCGGCCTCCGTGCCGAGGGCGAGGTGTTTCCACGAGCCCGCGCCCTTGGCGATGTAGGCGGGCAGGGCCTCGGCGCCGCACGAGAACATGCCGTTGGCCAGGGCCTCGCCCCACGCCCGGGTCCGCTCCTCCTGATCGCCGGTCAGGATCTCCAGCATGTTGGCGATCTGCTTGGCGTCCTCGGGCGTCAGCCCGGTGACCGCGGCCTCGGCGTCGCCGGCGAGGTAGCGCTGCATCGCCATGCACATGCGGTGGGCCGCGGTCGCAAAGTCCCGGGGGTTGTCGCGCTCGACGAGCTGGCCGAGGCCGTTGACGTAGGACCACACCAGCCACGGCTTGTCGGGGGCGCTCAGGGCCTCGCCGTGACCCAGCGGCGGCGCGGCGCCGCCGGTGAAGCGGGCCAGGCGATCCTTGAAGCGATCGAGGCGCGAGCGCAGGTCCGCGTTTTGGATGTCGCCGGTCGTGAACTCGCGGACAGAGTTGATGGGATGGTTGACCCCCGCGAAGCCCTGGTGCGCCCAGGTGTCCACGTAGACGTGCATGGTGATCCCGAAGCGGTGCAGCCCGTAGGCCTTGTGGCGGTCCGCGATCGCGCTGCGGATCATGTCGTCGGCGACATGGTTGTCGGTCGCCGGTCGGCACACCAGCTTCTCGATGAAGCTGCCGTCGGGATCTTCGCCCGGGGGGGAGCCGCCGTTGCCAGGCAAGAAGTGGAAGGGGATCCACACCTTGTGGTTGGCGAGCTCCTTGAAGTTGCGATAGTCGAAGGTCTTGTGCGCCGAGCTGGTGCGCTCGTACATCGCCCCGTTGTCGAAGTGGACCGTGCCGGAGTTGGTCGCGTCGTCGACGTACTGCGCCGAGTGGGCGATGATCTTGGCCGCGCCCGGGTCAAAGCCCGCGCAGCGAGCGACGATGTAGGTGACCGCGTAGTGGAAGTCGAGCTGCATGACACGCCCTCTTTGCCGACCCCGTGATGGGGCCGCATCGGTTCGATGATGGGGTTTGCGACGCTCAGGTCGCGGCGCGCAGGCCCTCTTGATCGAGGAGCACCACGGTCCGGCCGTTCATGTTCAAGAGCTTCTTTTTCTTGAACTGGGCCAGGGTCAAGGAGATGGTCTCGCGCGTCGAGCCGATCAGGTTGGCCATCTCCTGGTGGGTGATCTTGAGGCCGATCTGCAGGCCGTCTTCGGTCTCCTGGCCGTACTCGTCGCCGAGCTCGAGCAGCAGCGCCGCGAGCTTGGCCTGCACGTCCTTGAACACGAGGTGCTCGAGCTTGGTCTCGAGCTGCTTGCGGCGGCGGCCGACCTCGCTCATGAACGCGAAGCACAGCTTGGTGTCTTCCATGAGCAGCTCGCGGAACACCTCGATGGGCAGCTCGGTGATGATCGCGTTCTTCATCGCCTCGGCCATCTCTTCCCGAGGCGAGCCGTCGATGACCGCGAGCTCACCAAAGATCTGACCGGCGCCGCGGTAGGCCAAGGTCAGCTCCTTGCCGTCGCGGGTGACCTTGCTGGTCTTCACGCGACCGCCGTTGATGAAGAAGATTTGCTCGCCGGGATCGCCGGGCAAGTAGATGACCTGGCGTCGGGGAATCTCGCGCAGCTCCACTTGCGAGACCAGTTCTTGGAGTTTGGCTGGCGTCACCTGCGACAGCAGGGGAATTTTGCGCAGGTGCCACAGAACTCGCTTCTCGTCCTGGCCCCGGTCCTGTGACTTCTTGCGCCCGCTCATTCGCCCTCGATGGTACTGATGGTTACGAAAGCGGGCAAGATTGTTAGCTCGCTGACGACTGGCAGTTCATCACTGGGCGAAATCGAACTGTCGAACCCGATGAGCGATTCGCGGCATTGACTTTGCAGAGGAAACTCGATGTGATGGAGCCTACTCATCCATGTCGCGGGGACGACCCCAGCGGCGTGCGCGTGAGGCGGGAAATTGGTGTAATTCCAAGCTCTTCGCCAACGCAACGGGCAACGCTGGAGTGTGTCTCGGTGTCAACGAATCCCAACACTTTTCAGGGCCTACGTAAAAGTTTCATAGGGCAGTCTGGACTCGCCTCGAACCCCTTCGACCCCGTCGAAGCCCGGTCTCGAGGCGATCTCGCGACCCGCGAGGGCGAGCGTGGCTTCACGCTGACCGAGCTGATGGTCGTGGTCCTGGTGATCGGCATCGTGGCGGTCGTCGCGTTCATCGGCATCCGCGGAAACCAGTACGAGGGCGCCTACCTGCGCTTCACCGATGACCTGCTCGGGACCCTGGTGCAGTCGCGCAACCGGGCCATCGACGATCAGACCACGGTCCGCGTCGAGGCTCAGCAAGATCAGCTCGAGGTGTGGTGGACGAACCCGGACACCAAGCAAGAGGAGTTCTTGTGGGGCAACTACCGCGACCGCATCGACGGCGGCTTGATCGGCGACAGCGCGTGCATCACTGGCTTCTCCGCTGGCATCTCGGCGCCCAGCGAGATCAACGACAACAACGCCGTGCTGCCGACGGCGTGCCTGCTCAACCCGCAGAGCATCGTGTTCCAGCCCGACGGGAGCTTCATCGATCCCACCAACCCCTTCGACGACGCTGGCATCACGCTGGTGATTCGAGACACCGACTCGGACGCCGTCGAGTACTCCATCATCGAGATCTTCCCTGGCGGCTTGATCCGCAAGTTCGACGGACAGACACCCCCATGAACGCACGCGTCATCGACACTCAACAACTCGCTCGGCGACGGCGAAGCCAAGCTGGCTTCACCATGGCCGAGGTCATGGTCGCGCTGATCGTGTTCATCGTCGCCGTCGTCGGGCTGGTGGCCATGGAGAAGCGCGGCATCGAGGCCCAGCGCGCGTCCATGGAGACCCGCGAGGGCGAGCGCCTGGCCCAGGAGGTCATGGCCGAGCTCCTGGCCACGAACTTCTCCGAGCTCGTCGAGTTCGACTTCGACGGCAACCCCACGCCGGCGCTGCCCTACGACGACCTGAGCCTGGGGACCTGGGTGATGCGCGACTACGGCGAGGTGCCCAACGCCACGGGCGAGCGCCCGCCGGGCCTGCGCACCGACTTCTTTTGGGTCGGCCGCGAGGTCGATCGCTGGCCGACCAACGGCGTCGGCACCCCCGAGGCCGTGCAGCTCGAGGTCACCGTGTTGTGGATCGACTTCACCAACCCGGCCTTCCCTCCGCCGGCCGACATCGACACCGAGGACCTCACCCCCGACAACCTCGACCCCGCGTCGCCCGATTACTTGCCTTGGGTCCGCGGCGTCCAGCTGCGCACCGTTCGCGTCCAGGATAGCTGAGATGACCATCGAACCTGCTTTGTTCGAGCGACTGACGAGGGCCCAGCGCGCCCGCGGCTTCACCCTCATCGAGCTCATGGTCGCGATCTTGGTCTCGTCCATCGTGCTCGTCGGCGTGTTCGCCTTTGCGACGATCCAAAAAGACACGGCGCGCTTGCAGCAGCGCCAGGTCGTGGTCCAGCAGGCCCTCGAGGGCTCGATGCACTCCATCGGCACGGACCTGCGCATGGCCAGCCTCGGCTTCGGCCGCGTGTGCAGCGAGGTGCGGGTGTTCTCGGCCAACCAAAACCGGCTGATCAACCCGGGGGCCGTCGACGCCACGGACGTCGCCAACGTCTACATCGACGGCGTCACCGAGGAGCCCTACTGGGTGCTGCGCGACGGCGTGCAGGCGCACTGGCGCAGCACCGGCGTGGGCAGCATCGACGGCTCCGAGGCGACCTCGGCCTCGCCCACGAGCGCCGCCGACAGCCTCGACGTGTTCCGCGGTGAGCTCAACGCGGTCCCCGGCTCGGGCCTGTTCGAGGTCCAGAACTTGCCGGCGAACAGCGGGGCCGGGGTCGCGCTGACCTTCGAGAGCAGCAGCTTGCTCGACAACGCCAACGCCACGCAGCTCCAGGCCGTGCGCCAGCTGTTCGCGCCCGGCTCCTTCGTGCTGGTCGTGCCGCGAGCGACGGGCAAGGAGAGCTACGTGCCCGAGCGCCAGTACCAGTGCGCGCTGGTCCAGGTCACCGGCGAGGTCGAGCCGGGCGGCGGCGTGACCAGCTGGAGCTTGCCCATCGCCAACACCTCGCAGTTCAACGCGAGCCTCGAGACCCTCCTCGACCTCGATCTGATCGCGGGCGGGGCCGGCTCGGCCACGCCCACCGACGCCGACAAGAGCACGGTGACGTCCAAGAACGGCGCCGAGTGGGGGGCCGACTGGGAGCCGGCGACCTTCAGCGGAAACCTCGAGCTCATCCCCCTCGGCCGCGTCCGCTGGTCTCGCTACGAGATCGACTTCACCTTCCCCGACCGCCCGATGTTGGTCCGCTCCGACATCATCGGCTGGCGCGACGGCGACCCCACCGTCAACGTCGCCGGCGACTACCCGGGCTGCACCGGCGGCGTGTGCCGCATGCCCACGCTCTACCTCCCGAGCGTCGCCGACCAGCCGCCCCGCGTCGCCATCGGCCCGATGATCGAGGACATGCAGATCGCCGTGGGCTGCGACGGCTGGGACCCGAACTCGGCTCCCGTGACCGAGGGCACCATCCCCGCGCCCGACCCAGGCTTCGAGGAGAAGGGCCCCGGCGATGGCGGCCAGGCCAACCAGGCCAACCGCCGCGTCGACGACCGCGCGAGCACGGACGACCGCGAGAACGACGAGTGGATCGGCAACGCGGTCAACGAGACCTGGGCGCCCGACTGCGTGTCGTGGGGCACGGGCGAGCGCAACGCGGCCGAGTGGGCGACCTCGGGCCCGGCCTCGGAGACCGCCGACGCTCCAGGCTTTCGCATGAGCCCCCAGGTCGTGCGCGTGACCTTGCTGGCCAAGCACGACGTGATCGCGGGCGGGACCGACTCCGTCGTCGATCCCTTCTTCAACGAGCTCGTGGCCATCGAAGATCGCGCGACGATGGACTCGGTCGTGGGCCGCCGCGAGTACCAGACGCTGACCGAGCGCTTCAAAGTCCGGAACAGCCGCTGGCGCGACCCGAACTTGTTCTGAGCGAGCTACTCCGAGCCTGCGATTGCCGCGCAGGATCGGTCCAAGCGTCCACGCCCCCAGCGCAGGCTCCTGCGCTGGGGGTGACGCTTTTGGGCACGGGGGATCTCATGGACCGCCGAGAATGGGCGGTGGGCGATTCCGATCAGGCCATGAGCGCGGGCGTTGGCGCGCGGCGAGGTCGATGCGCGAAAACAGGTAGGGCTGCGATCCGTGCGCGCGGGCAAACACTGACACCATAAAAATTCCATGGTGCTTGATCGAGCAACAGCATTGGGTGGTCAAAAGGACAATGGTCTGGTTGGTGAGAAGCATTCAAAAGCGTGATTATGGGAGTTTGGAAGGGGGTCGCGGAGTGTCCAATTCCGACGCGAGCGAAATCGCCATTCGTGACTGTGCATATTTTTAATCGTGCCATGTTCGCATTTATGCCCATAGAGCATATGGGCTCGAGCGGCCACATCTCGAGGACAGGGTGGCGCTTGTTGCGCATTGCAGTTATCGGACTCTGTCGGGGGACAGGTGACCAAATTGGGCACTCGATCGCGCTGCGAACGCCATCATGACTCACATAAATTTTTTGCACAAAACGAAATGCCGCTCACAAAAAAATCTGTTAGTCAGACAGTACTGTGGTGCGTCGACGCTGGTGGATGAATATGCCTTTCGCCAAACATAAAGGATACCGGGAGCCCGAAGCTGCTTTCGATTCACGCCTGTCCAAGCGGCGGCGTGAACGCGGCGCCACCATGGTGAGCGTCATGCTGCTGACGGTTTCGATGTTGACCATCTCTGCACTGGTGATTCGGTCAGCGAACCGAGAGGTGTCTCAGGCCAACGCGCAGGTGTCCCGCGAGCGTGCGCTGATGGCCGCGCAGGCCGCGGTCGACCTCGGCGCGGCGCAGCTCCGCGTGGCGATCGACAACGCGGGCGTCGAGACGGTGCTCGGCAGCGCGTTGACTGGCTACAACCCCAGCGGCGACCCGGCCATCTGCGAGACGATCTACCAAGACTGCATCCCCGGCGGCGGCGGCGATCCGGACGTGCCGGTGACCGGGCAAAAGAACCGCTGGATCACGGGCAAGTCGGACTGCGCCGGTCGACCCTGCATGCGTCAGGGGGCCATCGCGCGGCTGCCGGACGCCAACGGGAACCCGACCGACTGGGTCCAGGTTCCGCTCCGCGACCTGCTCGAGAACGCGGACCCCGAGGCCCGCGTGACCTTGTGGATCCGCAACAACGCCTCCGACGCGATCGACACCAACAACGGCGGGGGCAGCTGGACGGCCGACGGCGACGGCCGCGTGGTGCTGACCGCCATGGCCACCCTGCGCAACACCACCGTCGCGGTCGAGCAAGAGTACGTGCTCGCGCCGGGCTCCGAGAAGCAGGCGTGGTCGATGACGTCCCCGGACATCGGCTACGGCGGCGGCCACAACAACGACAACGTCATGGCTGACGTGTGTCTCTCGAACTTCGCCGGGCACGAGGGCTAGCAATGGATACTCGTTCGAACTCGAAGCTGTCTCGTGCGCACCGCGTGCGTCGCTGGCTGGTCCAACTCGCGGGCGCCCTGCTCTTGGTCGCCGGGGTCGTCGGCTACTCGGGCTCCACCGAGGCCCGCGTCGATCCCTTCTATATCGTCCACGGGCAGAGCTACGGGGCCGTGGTCCCGCGCATCCTCTTTGTCCTCGACACCTCGGGCTCGATGGGCTTCGAGCAGCCCTGGCCCGACAAAAAGTGCAGCTGGGACAACTGCGAGGACGGCGACGCCGGCCTGCTGCAAAGCCGCATGCACGCCGCCCGCAACGTCATCCGCTCGATCGTCGAGGCCAACGAGGGCACCGCCGAGTTCGGCCTGATGAGCTTCGGCATGGCCAAGCCGCCGGCGAGCGCCAGCGAGGTCCCCTACGAGTGCTACTCGTGGGACCACGGCAAGTGGATGCGCTTCACCTGGGTGAGCTACGCCAACCAGCCCTACGGCAACGTGTGGAAGCCGCTGACCAACGCCTTCGGGACCCAGGGCTCGTGGACGCTGTGCGGCGACAACCGGCCCTTCCCCTACCTGCGCCACGACGACCTGGGCGGCTTCTCGATGCCCAACAACAGCACCGAGGCGCTGTCGGACACCGAGCCGTTGGTCAAGACCCACGCGGACATCAACGCCTTTTACGACGGGGCCAACTTCACCCGCCGGGTCCAGTTCTTCCCGCGCTACCTCGGCCGGCGCTTCAACCTCGACTGCGGCGACCCGAACAAAAAGGCGATCGTCAACGGCTCCCACGGCGACTGGGGCGAGTCGGACAGCGCCCGCGAGTCCAACATCTGCGGCCGCGACTTCTACTACTGGCCCTACGTCGACGGGAACCCCGGCTACTCCTTCTACTCGGGCTACAGCTTCGACGACATGTGGCACGTCGAGTGCGACGACAACGGCGAGTGCTGGTCGACCAACAGCGCGTCGCACCGCCTGGGCACCAACCGCCGCAACCAGTACGAGGGCGCGACCCTCTACGCGCCCTTTTACTCCGAGGCCGTGCTCAACGACCCGGACATCCCGGCCAGCGCCAAGGGCCCGCTCAGCGTCGGCGAGGGCCTGACCACCATCGAGGGCCTGACCTCCAAGGCCTTCGCCGGCGGCATCGACCTCAGCGGCGGCACGCCCTGGGCCGTGGCGATCGGCGACGTGGGCTACATGGTCAAGGAGAACGCCCAGGGCGAGCTCGAGGCCAAGGCCGCGCTGACCCAGAGCAACGCCGCCTTCTCGCACACCACCGTCGCCTCCTACCTGTCCTTCATGACCGTCCACAACGAGGACGACGTGTGCCGCCCGACGGCCGCGATCCTCGTGACCGACGGCCAGCCGGACCCGTGGTGGAAGCAGGGCGGCACCAAGCTCTACGACCGCCTCCGCAAGCTGCGGCAGGTGCTGGGCGTGAAGACCTACATGGTGGGCTTTTCCCAGGGCTCGTGGAGCGACCCGCTCAAGTGGGAGCGCATGCACCACATCGCGTGCGCTGCCTCGGGCGCCAACGACGTCTACTACCCCTGCAACGGCAGCAACGACTACGACTGGGACACCTGCGCCAACCCGGACGATCCCCAGGACGGGTGCGCGTGGCTGGCCGCCAACGACGAGGAGCTCGCCAAGGCGCTGCGGACGATCATCGAGGAGACCATCGAGAGCGAGATGCCCTCGGGGGCGCCGACGCTCGCCAACGACTTCCAGAGCTCGGACGTCGAGGACCCCAACGCCGACGACACCTCGGTCCAGACCGCGATCCGGGCCTACACGGAGGCGCCCTCGTGGCGCGGCCACGTGGCCCGCGAGGCCTGCCTCGACGAGGACCCGGACAACCCCGGCGAGCTCGCGGACTACTGCAAGAACGCCGCGACCTTGCCCATCGAGACCGAGGAGGACGAGAGCTTCGGCCCCTGTCCGATCGGCCGCGTGTGGGACGCTGGCGAGTGCCTGGTCGCGACCAACTGGAAGGACCGCCGGCTCTACACCCACAACGACGACAACGAGCTCGTGCGCATCCTCGACGAGGGGGAGGCCACGTCGGGCTTCGCCGAGATCGTGATGGAGATGAACCAAAAGGGGCTCATCGATCCGCCCCTGACCCCCGGCAACGAGGGCAACGAGATCCGGGCCATGGCGCAGTACCTGGCCGGGGCCGCGGGGAACGAGGGCTGGAAGCTCGCGGGCATCGCCAACTCGGCGCCGATCCTGATCCGCCGCGTGCCGCAGTACGACTCGAACTTCCTGCCCGGCGTGGGCATCCGCGACCCGCACTGCGCGGGCCGGCGCAACGTCCTCGGCGAGGACGTCCCCAGCTCGCTGCAAGCCTACGCGGGCAAGGCCTGGAGCCTCAGCTCAGGCGCGGGCTACGGCGACCACTACGAGTACGCCGAGGCCGTGCTGATCGGCGACGACGCCGGCCTGCTGCACGCCTTCCACTATGACAGCGGCAACGAGCTGTTCGCCTTCCTGCCGCGGGCGCTGATCAACAACTCGCGCGTGCTGTCGATCAACGGCGCGACCAACTTCGGTCAGGGCGAGGGCCTCGAGGGCCACGTCTACGGCATCGCGTCGACGGTCAACGCCGGCTGGATCTACGACGACGAGGAGCAGACCTGGCGCCACCTCGCGGTGTTCGGCTTCGGCCCGGGCGGCGACGAGATCGTGGCCCTGGACGTCTCGCACATGGCTCGGCTCGCCGACGACGACCCCGTCGAGGTGCTGTGGACCAGCGACACGGCGAGCATCTCGGGGCTCTACGACCAGACCCTCGGCGAGACCTGGTCGCGCCCGGCGATCACCTACGCCGTGCCCAACGACACCATGGGCGTCGAGCCCAAGGCCTACCTGGTGTTCGGCAGCGGCTACCGCGAGGGCGCCGGCTGGGGCAAGCGCGGGCGCGTGGTCTGGATGGTCGACGCGGCCACCGGCGAGACCGTCACCCAGCGCGCCATCATCAAGAACGTCAACCAAGACACCACCTACGACGTCAAGGCCGACGTGACCCAGGCCGGCGACGTCGCCGTGACCTCGCACTGCCTGTCGCGCTACTGGGGCGAGATGCAAGAGGCCTACTGGGTCGACCCGGCCGGCCGCCTGTTCCGCTGGGACCTCGCCACGGCGGGCTCCGACGTCGAGTCCTTCCCCCACGTCGCGGACAGCGGCGGGACCTGGACCAAGAACAGCCAGGGCTACTACGTGGGCAAGGAGGCCTTCCGCTTCCCGGCCTGCGAGGGCGCCGGCGAGTTCAGCTGCACCGTCGGGGCGATCAGCGCCAGCGGCAACAAGGGCGAGCCCTTCACCTTCTCGCCCGCGGTGGTCGCCAACAACCGCATCGATCCCATCAACGGCAACGGCGGCGCGCTCGATGCCGGGCAGCGGGACATGTTCCTGCTCGCGCTGGTCAGCGGCAACGCCAACGACGACGCCATCGACGGCGGCGACGAGGACAACGCGTTCCACTCGAGCATCTACCTGATCGCCGACGACCACCGCGACGATCCCAACAAGGGCTTCGACATCCCCGGCAACGCCGCGGTCACCGAGCCTGGGGGCCACGCCCACTTCATGCGCCTGCCGCTCAGCCAGATCGAGCGCACGCGTCACATCCAGTACCCGGACGGCTCGGAGGAGTCGCAGACCCGCGTGTTCTCCAAGCGCGCCCGCCCCCTGCGCGCGCCGATGATTCGCGTCACCGGCGTGTCCGACGGCGTGCAGCAGGTCAACGCCGAGGTCTTCTACATCACCTACACGGTCTACGAGCCCGGCGACTCCAGCTGCGACTCGCGGTGGTTCGACCCCGAGACCAAGGAGTGGATCTTCGACCAGGGCGCGACCTACGAGCTGACCTTCCGGCTCGCGGTCGAGGGCGGCCAAGCCTTCGACTTCCAGACCGACTACACCCTGCCCAACGATCCCAACGACGGCTTCGGGACCGGCGGCGCGCTCTCGCAGGTCTCGGTCTCGCAGGTCGGTCACGGCTGCGAGGACGGCAACTGCGGCGCGATCCTGCGTGCCCCGAGCACCTCGCCCTGCGACCCCAACGTCGCCGCGCCGCCGGTCGGTGGCGTGACCTCGGTGGTCACGGGCTCGTCCGAGCTCGACGGCTTCTCGCCCCTCGAGATTCCGCTGTGAGCCCTTCGCTTCGAGCCCACAGCGCGGGCCTGTGGGTCGCGCTCTTGGCCCTCTCGAGCCTGTCCTCGACGGGGTGCAACCGGGACGCGGCCTACACGGCCATCCGCGGAGCGCCGGACGTGACGGCGGCCGAGCGCGAGGCGGCCGAGCTCGACGCGGGCGAGGAGGCCGTCGCGCTCGCGCCCGAGCTCGACCCGGACTTGGGAGGCCAGGCCGAGGAGGCCTTCGACCCGGCCGACGCCGACTGGCGCATCCCCATCGACAAGCAGCACGCGCCCGAGCCGGCGGTCGAGTCTGGCGCCGAGGCCGGGGCCCCACCCCCGCCGCCCGTCGCGGCGCAGCCCGGCCCCGCGGAGCGCTCGGTGGCCGGGAAGGAGCGCGAGGACGGCCCGTCCGTCGAGGACTTCCAGCGCCCGCCCAGCACCATCTCCGAGCCGCCTCCGCGCCCCGTGGGCGGTCCGGCCATGCCGGTGCCCTCAGCGCGGCCAGGGGCGCCCACGGCCGGTCCTGGAGGCCCTGGGAAGCGGCCACCAGGCGCGATGCCGCCGCCCGGCGACCGGCCCTTGCCGCCGCCGGGCTGAGCCGTCGAGCGCCGCGCCTGCTAAGATCGGCGCGATGTCCGGCGCGCAGGATCTGCCCGAGCCCATTCGCCACCTGCTGCATCAGGTCGGCCACCAGCACGACAGCCCGCGGACCCGGCGGGTCTTCACGAACCGCGACCTCGACTTCGAGAGCATCCCGGTCGTCGGCTTCGACATGGACTACACCCTGGCGCGCTACCGCCAGCACCCCCTCGAGGCCCTGTCCCTCGAGGCGACCGTCGCCAAGCTGATCGACCGGGGCTGGCCCGAGCAGCTGCGCGGGGTCCAGCCCGATCCGGAGTTTGCGATCCGCGGCCTCGTCGTCGACACCCGAAACGGGAACTTGCTCAAGATGGATCGCCACGGCTACGTCGGCCGCGTCTATCACGGGCGCAGGATGTTGAGCCGGCCCGAGCGCAAGGCGCTGTACAGCTCGCAGCGGGTCGGCCGGGAGCGCTCGCGCTTTGCCTACGTCGACACCCTGTTCGCGCTCCCGGAGGTCACCCTCTACGCCGCCGTCGTCGATCTCATCGACGCCCAGCCCGAGCTGTGGGGGGCGGGGGCGCCGAGCTACGCGGAGGCCTGGGACGCGGTCCGCAAGGCCATCGATCTGGCCCACCAAGACGACAGCATCAAGTCGCGGATCAAGGCCGACGTCGCGGCCTACTTCGACCGCGACCCGGACCTGGCCCCGACCCTGCACAAGCTGCGCTCGGCCGGGAAGAAGCTGTTTTTGCTGACCAACAGCTACTACCCCTACACCCAGGCGGTGATGGCCTACCTGCTCGACGGCGCGCTCGAGGCCTACGGCGACTGGACGCAGTACTTCGACTGGATGATCGTCGGCAGCCGCAAGCCCAGCTTCTTCTCCGACGCCGAGCCCTTCCTCGAGATCGATCGGGTCACGGGCGAGGTCCACGGAGGCCCGCGCGCGCAGCCGCAGCGCAACCGGGTCTTCCAGGGCGGCAACCAGGCCGGGCTGCAGGCGGTCATGGGCTGCCGCCCCGACCAGGTCATCTACGTCGGCGACCACATCTACGGCGACATCGTGCACAGCAAGAAGACCTCGGGCTGGCGGACGGTGCTGATCGTCGAGGAGCTCGAGCGCGAGCTGAGGGTGCGCGCGGACTACCAGCCGGCCCTCGACGAGATCCGCTCGCAGTCCGACCTGTGGGAGGTGCTCAGCGAGGCGGTCTCGGAGCAGCGCTACCTCCAGCGAGGCCTGCGCCAGCTCGACGCGGCCCTGGTCGCGCAGACCTACGCCGCGCGCGGAGAGGTGCTGAGCGAGGCGAACGCCGAGGTCATGCTCGGGGAGCTCCGGGCCGAGGCCAAGGCTCGCTTCGAGCGCTTGCGCGAGCACGAGGACGAGGTCGCCGAGGCGGTCAAGCGACGCAGCGTCCAGGTGGATCGCGCCTTCAACCACTACTGGGGCTCGGTGTTTACGGAGCGCTACGACGCGAGCTTCTTCGGCGAGCAGCTGGTCAACTACGCGTGCCTGTATACGAGCCGGGTGAGCAACTTCTTGTTCGTGAGCCCGAACCGCTACTTCCGGGCACCCCACGGCTCCATGCCGCACTGGTTTTGACTTTGCCCCCGCAGAGGGCTCGAGCCGGGGGCGCTTCGTCGCTGTCCGCTCCTCCGCTTGGGCCGTGGGGCAATGGGGGTCGTGTCTCGAGGGGGCGTGAAGTCGTTGCGGAGGGCGGGGCGTCGTCCTCGACGCGCTCGTTCACAGCCCCCGAGGCAACCGGGAGGCGCGGGCCTTGACGGCCTCGAAGTAGCGCCGGCCGACGGGGATCGAGCCGCCGCCCGCGAGCTCGAGGCGTCGACCCTCGCGCCCGGTCACGAGGGCTTGGATGGCGGTCCAACGCACGATGTGGCGGCGGTGCACCCGGACGAAGGGCTCGGGCAAGGTCGCCTCCCAGTGGCCCAGGGTGGTCGGGGACAGCAGCGAGGGCTGCGGCCCCGCGAGGTGAAACTCGACGTAGTCGCCGGCGCTCTCGATGCGCAGCACCGAGTCGGTGTCGAGCCACGCGATGCCCTCGGTGCTTCGCACGACCAGGCGCGGGGGAGCCTGCCCGCGTCGGGGGAGCCTCGCCGCGGCGCGCTCGAGGGCCTCGAGCAGGCGCGGCGCGGACACGGGCTTGAGCACGTAGTCGATCGCGTCGACGCCAAAGGCCGCGACCGCGTGCTGGGCGTGGGCGGTCACGAACACCACGCCGACCCGGCCGGCCCACGAGCGGGCGATGTCGATGCCGTGCTCGCCGCGCATCTCGATGTCGAGCAAGACGACGTCGGGGCGGTGACGCGCGAGCAGGGCCTCGGCCGCCCGGGCGCTCCCCGCCTCCCCGACGACCGCGACGCCCAGCTGGCCCAGCAGCGCCCGCAAGCGGCGGCGCGCGGGGGGCTCGTCGTCGACGATGAGGGCGGTCAGGGCGGCGCTCACGGGCTCGGGACCTCGCCCGGGGGGCTGCGCAGGGGGAAGCGGAGCGTGGTCTGGACCTGGCCGTCGGCGGCGTCGAGGCGCAGGACCCCGCGCTCGCCGTAGGAGGTGGCGAGCCTGCGCCGGGTGTTGTCCAGGCCGGTGCCCAGCTCGAGCTCGCCCGCGAGCGCGCCCGAGTTGCGGACCTCGCAGCAGGCCTCGGCCCCGGCCGCCCGCGCGCTCACGCGGACCCGCTGGATCCCCTGGGCGTCGCGGGTGCCGTGGCGGATCGCGTTCTCGACCAGGGGCTGGAGGAGGAAGGGCGGGCAGTGATGCCCGGCGAGGGCGGGGTCGAGGCTCAGCTCGGCGTCGAGGGTGTCCTCGAAGCGCTGGCGCTGGAACTCGAGGTAGGTCTCGAGGCGGGCGAACTCGTCGGCCATGGTCGCCCCGGCGCCCTCGTCGAAGGCGTCGCGGAGGAGCTGCGCGAGGAGCTCGAGCATGCGCTGGGCCTGGGGCGGGTCTTCGTCGATCTTGACCGCCAGGGTGTTGAGGGCGTTGAACAGGAAGTGGGGCTCGAGCTGGGACTGGAGGGCCTGGAGCAGGGCCTCTCGGCGCTCGGCCCGGGCGAGGGCGTGGCTGCGCTGCTCGTGGTGCAGGGCCACGGCGTGGCGGGCCGCGAGGATGACCGAGGTCCAAAAGGCCGACAAAACGAGGACGAACACCGCGGTGCCCAGGTGATCGATGGGCGCGCCGGGGTCGTCGTCGAACGCGAGGATCGAGCCCGTCCACGCGAGGCTCAGGCCCGCGATCACGGCGAGCACACGCGCCGGGCTCGGAGGCTGGAGCAGGCGCATGGCGACGGTCGACAGGGCGAAGCCGAGGGCGCCCAGGGCCGCGCCGCCGAGGGCCAGGCGCCAGGGCTCGCCGTCGGCGGACAGGGCCGCGAGGGCGGCGATGGTCGCCGAGGCCAGGGCCCAAAAGCCGAGGTGCGCGAGCGCGGGCAGGTGCTCGATGCCCCGGTCCAGGCTCGACCGGGGAGGCTCGAGGGGCTCGGCGGAGGCGTGGTGGGCGGGCGCGGGCATGTCGGGGCGCGGCGATCTTAGCCCAGGGCCTCGTGCAGCTCGGCGAGCGCCGCCTCGAGGGCGGCGTCGCGGGGGTCCGGGCCAGACAGCTCGTCGAGGACGAGCACGGGGACCTCGGTGTCGACGGGCACGCCGACGAACTCGAAGCGCTCCCCGGCGGGGGTGGTGTAGACCTCGTTGCTCAGGCTGAACGACCAGCCGGGCAGGGGCAGGGGCTTGCTCAGCGAGTCCGAGAGCGCCCCGAGGCTGGGCTGACCCACGAGCTGGACGTGCTGGAACTCGCGCATGGTCATCAGGAAGACCTCGGCACCGCTCGCGCTCAGGGGGCTGGACAGCACGCGCACGGGGCCCGACCACGGCTCGGCGACGGGGGTGATCACGTACTCCCGAGGGGGCAGGAGCGCGCCCTCGTGGACGGCGGCCTTGCGGTAGCCGACGCGGGCCTGATCGGCGAAGCGCGCCGCGATGGCGCGGGACACCGAGTCGAGGCCGCCGCCGTTGAAGCGCACGTCGACGACGAGGGCCTGGGCGTCCCCGAGCTCGTCGATGGCCGCGTCGATGGCCGCCTCGGCCGCGGCGATCTCGGCGGCGACGAGCTCGTCGCCGTGGGTCCAGCCCCCGCCGCCCGCGAGCAGGGTCTCGAGGTCGATGTCCGCGGACAGGCCGATCATCCCCAGGATGAGCACGTAGCCGACCTCGCCGTCGATCGTCCCCCAGTAGATCTGGTCGTTGGCCCCGACGCCCAGGGGCGTGACGTAGTCCGCGAACACGAGCTCGGCGTTGAGCTGGGCCGCGAGCTCGACGTACTCGCCAAAGTCCTGGGTGTGACTCTGGGCCTCGAACTGCGGGCCCAGGCGCGCGCGCAGGGTCGCGCTCGCGCCGTCGAAGGACTCGACCCCGTCGCTGAGCAGCATGTGTCCGTCGCGCAGCGGCGCGAGGAGCTCGACGAGGGTCGCGTACAAGCTGCCCGCGTCGGTGACCTGCGCCCGGGCGTCGCGGGCCTCGTCCCAGTCCACGCCGACCACGTCGAAGTAGGGGAAGTGCTCGTCGACGGTGTGCCACACGAGGTCGAAGGTGGCCCGCGGATCGGCGGCGCCGTCGAGGATGCGGTCGGGGGCGCACGGGGGCGGCAGCTCCGGCGCGCGCTCGAAGGTGATCTGCGTGGTCGAGTCCGTGTAGATCAGCGCGTCCGCCTGGGGGGTGACGCCCAGCTCGGCGAGGGACACGTCCGCGCCGGCGAGGGCCTCGTCGCGGACGCAAGTCTGCGCCGTCACGTGCAGCACCGAGGCCGCGCCGTCCTCGACCTCGAGGACGTAGCCGTAGCCCTGGGAGCGCCAGTGCTCGACGTCGGAGGCGGCCTGCGGCGCCGGGCTGACGCAGGCCAGGAGGGAGGGGGAGGCCACGAGGAGCGCGGGCAAGAGTCGGGTCATGGGCCGAGTGTGGTGTCGGCTCGGGGTCGGGCCCAGCTCGCTTCGGTGAACGACCGCAGGGATCGGTGAACGACAGCGGTGAGCAGATTTTTCGCGGAGCGCTCGGAGCGAGGCTGCTAGCTTCGCCAACATGGTCGCGCCGCCGCCGGGCAAGTCCCCGCATCTCGCGAAGCTCGAGCAGCTGCCCCTCGCAGAGGTGTTCGAGCCCAGCCACCTCGAGCTGCTCGCGCAGATCGCCAGCCAGGAGGACTACGCCGCCGAGACGACCCTGTTTCGCCCCGGCGACGAGGCCCAGTGGTTCTACGCCGTGGTCTCGGGCCGGGTCAGCCTGACCTTGCAGGTGCCCGGCCGGGCGCCGACCATCGTCGCCTCGCTCAGCCGCGGCGACCTGTTTGGCTGGGAGGCGCTGCGCGTGGACTCGCGCCGGGACATCACGGCGGTGGCGAGCAAGGCGACGCAGTGCCTGCGCTGCTCGGGCGCGGCGCTGCGCGAGCTTTGCGAGCTCGACCACGAGCTGGGCTACCGGGTCATGAGCCACGCCTTCGATCGGGTCGCCAGGGACCTGTCGGACTGCCGGGTGCGCCTGGTGGACATGTACGGCCAGGGTTGCTGATCCGTGAGCGCGCGCCTGACCCACGACGGCTTCCGCCGCCTGCTCGAGCAGGTCCGCGAGGCGGGCTACGCCCTGGTCGGCCCGACGATCTCCGACGGGGCGATCGTCTACGGGCCGATCGCCGGCGCCGACGACCTGCCGATCGGGTGGACCGACGAGCAGGCCCCCGGGCGCTACCGCCTGCGCGAGCGCGGGGACCGGGCGCACTTTGGCTACGTCCTCGGGCCCCAGGGTCCGCGCCGCCAGCTCACGCCCCCCGTCGAGACCCTCGTGCGCATCCGCCTGGGCCCGCGCCGGGAGCAGGGGCCGCGTACGCCCGAGGGGGTCGAGGCCGCGGACGAGGACGGCGAGCCGCTGGCGCTGATCGGGCTGCGGGCCTGCGAGCTCGCGGCGATGGCGGTGCAGGACGCCGTGTGGACCGGCGGCCCCTTCGTGGATCCCCGCTACGCCCGACGGCGCGAGCGGGCGCTGATCATCGCGGTGGACTGCCTCGAGCCGGGCGAGCTGTGCTTTTGCGTGTCCACGAACACGGGCCCGGGGGTCGAGGCGGGCGCGAGCTTCGACCTGCGCCTGACCGAGCTCGGCGAGGAATTTTTGGTCGAGGTCGGCAGCGAGCGCGGCCAGGCGCTGATCGATGGCCTGGGCGAGCTGGCCGAGCCCTCGACCGCGCAGCTGTTCGCGGCCCGCACCCAGGGCGTGCTCGCGGCGGCCATGGAGCTGCACGGGCGCGAACGCCAGCTCGACCTCGACGGCCTGCCCGAGCTGCTGTTCGCCAACCTCGACCACCCGCGCTGGGACGAGCTGGCGGCGCGCTGCCTCAGCTGCGGCAGCTGCACGTTGGTGTGCCCGACCTGCTTTTGCCACCGCGTCGAGGAGCGCGCGCCCCTCGACGCGCCGACGAGCGAGCGGGTGCGCCACTGGGACTCGTGCTTCACCGACGAGCACTCGCGCATTCACGGGGCCCAGTTTCGTCCGCAGATCCGCGAGCGCTACCGGCAGTGGATGACCCACAAGCTCGGGGCCTGGGTCAGCCAGTTCGGGACCAGCGGCTGCGTGGGCTGCGGGCGCTGCATCGCCTGGTGCCCCGTGGGCATCGACATCACCGAGGAGGTCGCGGCGATCCGGGCCGCGCCGGTGGCCCCCGACGACGCCGAGCCGGTCGCGCTCCCCCCCGCCACCACCGTCCCCGCCCTCGCCGGCGACCCCATGCACCCGCAGCTGGCCCGGGTCGTGTCCGTGCGCGAGGAGCTGCGCGAGGTCGTGACCCTGGCGGTCGAGCCCGTCGGCGTGTTCAGCCACGCGCCCGGGCAGTTCAACATGCTCGGCCTCCCGGACGTCGGCGAGGTCCCGATCTCGATCTCGGGCCAGGCGGGGGGCGAGCTGCTGCACACGATCCGCGCCGTCGGGGCGGCCTCCCGGGCCCTCGTCGCGCTCGAGGCTGGGGACCGGCTGACCCTGCGCGGGCCCTTCGGCAGCGCGTGGCCGCTGGCCGAGCTGCGCGGGCACAACGTCGTGGTCATCGCGGGCGGCCTGGGCCTGGCGCCCCTGCGCGGGGCGCTGCGCGAGATGGTCGCCCACCCCGAGCGCTACCCCTCGGTGCGCCTGCTCTACGGCGCCCGGTCCCCGGAGGAGCTGTTGTTCGCCGACGAGATCCTCAGCTGGGATCGCAGCATCCGCTTCGCGCCCACGACCGCCCCGGCGGTGCTCGAGTCCGGCCACGTCAAGGTCCACGTGACCGTCGACGGCGCGGCCCCGGGCTGGACCGGCCACGTCGGCGTGGTCACCAAGCTCATGCGCCGCAAGCCCTTGTCCGCCCACGCCCGCTACCTGGTCTGCGGCCCCGAGATCATGATACGCTTCGTGCTCCGCGAGCTCGAGACCATCGGCGTGGCCCAGGACCAGGTGTGGCTGTCCATGGAGCGCAACATGAAGTGCGCCGTGGGCATGTGCGGGCGCTGCCAGTACGGGCCGCACTTCATCTGCAAGGACGGGCCGGTGTTCCGCTGGGACGCGATCGCGGGGCTGCTCGGCCGGGAGGGCTTTTGATGGCCGCCCGACCGCGCCTGGGCGTGTTCAAGCTGGCGTCCTGCGACGGCTGCCAGCTGACCCTCCTCGACCTCGAGGACGAGCTGCTGGCCATCGCCGCGGCCGTCGACATCGTCCACTTCCCCGAGGCCAGCTCGGACATGGACCCCCACGGGCGCTTCGACCTGACCCTCGTCGAGGGCTCGGTCTCGACGCCCGCGCAGCTCGACGAGCTCCGGGCGATCCGCGCCCAGTCGCGGACCCTCGTGGCGATCGGGGCGTGCGCGACCGCGGGCGGGGTCCAGGCCCTGCGCAACTTCGCCGATCACCGCGAGTACGTCCGGGCGGTCTACGCCACGCCGGCCTACATCGAGACCCTGGCCCAGGTGACGCCGATCGCCGCCCACGTGCGCGTGGACTTCGAGCTGCGCGGCTGCCCCATCGACAAGGGCCAGCTGCTCGAGCTGATCTCGGCGACGCTCGTCGGGCGCCGCCCGGACATCGCCGACGAGAGCGTGTGCATGGCCTGCAAGCGCGCGGGTCAGGTGTGCGTGACCGTGGCCCACGGCCAGCCCTGCCTCGGGCCCGTGACCCACGCGGGCTGCGGGGCCCTGTGTCCACGTTTTTCCCGGGGCTGCTTTGGCTGCTACGGGCCCAGGGAGCGGGCCAACACCGAGGCCCTCGCCGACCACATGCAGGCCGAGGGCGTGAGCGCGGCTTCGCTGGTGCGTCGCTTTCGGCTGTTCACGGGCTGGTCCGAGGCCTTTCGAGCGGAGAGCGAGCGCCATGACGACTGAGGAGGAGCGCGACCACAAGCAGCCCCCGAGCGCGGTCGAGCTCGGCGCGGACGAGCGCGTCTACAAGGTCGAGATGCTCGCGCGGGTCGAGGGCGAGGGGCGCTTTTGGCTGCGCCTCGACGCCGCCGGGGAGGTCGCCGACGCCAAGCTGGCGATCTTCGAGGCGCCGCGCTTTTTCGAGGCTTTCCTGCGCGGCCGAGACCTCGAGGAGGTCCCCGACATCGTCGCGCGGATCTGCGGGATCTGCCCCGTGGCCTACCAGATGGGCGCCGTGCGGGCCCTCGAGCGGATCTTGGGCGTGGATCCGCCGAGCCCCGGGATCCGCAGCCTGCGGCGCCTGCTCTACTGCGGCGAGTGGATCGAGAGCCACGTGCTGCACGTGTTCATGCTCCACGCCCCGGACTTCCTCGGCTACGAGAGCGCCATCGAGATGGCCGCCGACCACCGCGCCCGGGTCGAGCAGGGCCTGCGCCTCAAGAAGGTCGGCAACGCGATCATCGAGGTCCTCGGCGGCCGGGCCATCCACCCGGTCTCGCCGAAGGTGGGTGGCTTTAGCCGCACGCCGACGGTGGCCGAGCTCGCGGCCCTGCGCCCGCGCCTCGAGGCCGCGCTCGAGGAGGCCGAGGCGGTCGTCGAGTGGAGCGCGGGCCTGCCCATGCCGGCGCTCGAGCTCGACTATGTGTTCGTGTCCCTGGCCAGCGAGGACTACCCCATCGAGTTCGGCGACGAGGTGCTCGTGCGCGGGCGCGGCCGGGACGAGCGGGTCGACGTCGATGAATTTCTCGACCACTTCGTCGAGGACCACGTCGCCCACTCCAACGCCCTGCAGTGCCGGCTGCGCGACGGCACGCCCTACCTGGTCGGGCCCATGGCGCGGCTCAACCTGTTCGCCGATCGCCTCCACCCCCGGGCCGCGCGGGCCCTCGAGCGCAGCGGCCTGGCCCTGCCCGTGCGCAACCCCTACCAGTCGATCATCGTGCGCGCCGTCGAGGTCGTGCACGCCTTCGCCACGGCCCTGGACATCGTCACGAACTACACCCGCCGCGTCGAGCCGGCCTTCGTCGAGCTGCCGCCCGCGGGGGCGCGCGCAGGGCGGGCCAGCGGGGGCACCGAGGCGCCCCGGGGGCTGTGCTGGCACCGCTACGAGACCGACGCCGAGGGGCTGATCGTCGACGCGCGCATCGTCCCGCCGACCTCGCAAAACCAGGCCCGGATCGAGCGCGACCTGGTCGGCCTGGCGCCGCAGCTGCTGGCCATGGACCACGGCGCCGCGACCCGGCGCTGCGAGCAGCTGATCCGCGCCTACGACCCGTGCATCTCGTGCGCGACCCACTTCCTGAAGCTGGAGATCGAGCGGGGCTGATGGCCGTCCGCGTCATCGCCCTCGGCAGCCCCCACGGCGGGGACGATGCCCTGGCCCTCGAGCTCGGGGCCAGCTTGGGCGAGCGCTACGGCGAGCGCGTCGAGCTGCGCCTGGCCGGGCGCCCGGGGCCGGGCCTGCTCGACCTGCTCGAGACGGCGGCGCCGGTGCTGCTCCTCGACGTGGTCCGCAGCGCCGCGTCGCCGGGGACGGTCCATCGAGTTCCGCTCGCCGAGCTCGAGTCGCGGAGCCTGGCCGAGGAGCAGGTCTCGTCTCATGGCTTTGGCCCGGGGGAGGCCCTCGAGCTCGGTCGGGTCCTGGGTCGCGTCCTGCCGCGGGGGACCTTCGTGGGCCTCGAGGGCGAGCGCTTCGAGCTCGGGGCCGAGCCCTCGCCGGCGATGCGCGCGGCCTGTGTCCGCTTTGCAGCCGCGGCCAGCGATGCCCTCGAGCAGCTCGAGCAGGAGAGAGCGTCATGCACGAATCGGGTCTGATCCAAGCGCTCATCGACACCGCCGAGGCCGAGGCCGCGACCCGGCGGGCGCAGCTCGTCGGCATCGAGCTGCGCCTGGGGGTCCTCGCTGGGGGCTCGCCGGCGCACCTGCGCGAGCACTTCGAGCACGAGTGCGCGCGGCGGGGGCTCGCGGGGGTCGAGCTCGACATCCGCGCCGAGCCCGACTACCCCGGCGGTATCGAGATCACCGGGTTGTCGCTGCGGCCCTTGGCAAAGTCCGCGCCCTGAGCTGCGGCTGGGTTGAACCATGGCGGCGCGGCGCGGGCAGATTCGGGGCATCGTTCAGGGCGTGGGCTTTCGGCCCTTCGTCGCGGGGTTGGCTCGTGGGCTCGGCCTGCGCGGTCACGTCGAGAACCGTGGGGGCGAGGTGATCGTGGCCATCGAAGGCAGCGCGGCGGCCCTCGACGCCTTCGCGGCGCGCCTGCCCGAGGAGGCCCCCGAAGCGGCGCAGATCGAGGCGGCGCGTTGGATGGAGGTCGAGGGAGGGCTCGGCGACGGCTTCGTGATTCGGGCGAGCGAGGCTCGGGGCGAAGGCGTGCTGGCGATCGGCCCCGACCTGCGCGTGTGCGAGGCTTGCCTGGCCGAGGTCGGCGACCCCGAGGATCGCCGCTTTGGCTACGGGCTCAACGCGTGCACGGCCTGCGGCCCGCGGCTGACGATCACGGCGCGCTCGCCCTGGGCCCGGGCCGACAGCGCGATGGCCAGCTTTCCTGCCTGCCCCGCCTGCCAGGGGGAGTTCGAGGATCCCGAAGATCGCCGCTGGCACGCCGAGGCCATCGCGTGCCCCGACTGTGGCCCGCGCCTGCGCCTCGAGGCCCTCGACGGTCGAGGCCTGGCCGGTCCCGAGGGGGCGATCGAGTCTGCGGCGGAGCTCCTGCGGCGCGGGCAGGTCCTCGGGTTGAAGGGCGTCGGAGGCTTTCAGCTCCTCGTCGACGCGCGCTCGGAGGCGGCGGTCGAGACCCTGCGCGCGCGCAAGCGTCGACCGCACAAGGCGCTCGCGGTGATGGTCGCGGACTTGCGGGCGGCGGCGGAGCTGGTCGACCTCACGGGGCCCGCGGCAGCGGCTCTGGACAGCCCGGCGGGGCCGATCGTGCTGCTCCCGCGGAGGGGCCCCCAAGCCGCGGAAGGGGTCGCGCCCGGGCAGCCCCGGCTGGGCCTCATGCTCCCGACCACGGCCGCGCACGCGCGCTTGCTCGCTGCCTTTGGCGGTCCGATCGTGGCGACCTCGGGCAACGTGCACGGGCGGCCCATGGCTCGGACCCTCGACGAGGCGCGGGCGCAGCTGACCGGGGTCGCGGACGCTCTGCTGGTCCACGACCGGGCGATCCTCCGGCGCTGCGACGACTCCGTGGTGCAGGTCGTCGAGGGCCGGCCGCGAGCGCTCCGCCTCGGCCGCGGCCTGGCCCCGGCGCGCTTCGAGCTCCCGGGCAGCGCCGACGCGTCGCTCCTGGCCCTGGGCGGACACCTGCAGCACACCCCGGCCTACGCGGGCGAGGGCCTGGCGCTGGTCTGGCCCTACGTCGGCGACCTCGACGAGGCCGAGACCCGCGTCGCCATGGGCGAGGGCCTCGCGGACTTGTGCGCGACGATCGGGCGCGCGCCGACCCGGGTGGTCTGCGACGCCCACCCGGACTACGCGACCACGCGCTGGGCCGAGGCCGCCCAGCGCCGCGACCCGAGCTTGCGCGTGGATCGGGTCTGGCACCACCACGCCCACGTCGCGGCGGTGCTCGCCGAGCACGGTCGGGCGGCGGCCCTCGGGGTGAGCTGGGACGGCGCGGGGCTGGGCACGGATCGCAGCAGCTGGGGCGGCGAGTTCTTGCTCGTCGAGGGCGCCCGCTTCCGACGGCTGGCCCACCTTCGCCCCTTCCCGCTGCCCGGCGCAGACGCGGCCGCCCGCGACGGCCTGCGCGTGCTCGCGGGCATGCTCGCGGCCGCCGAGTTGCCCGCGCCGCGTTTGGGCGGCGAGCAGGACGAGGCCCTCGCCCGCTTCCTGTCCATCGCGCGTCGCCCTCGCTTGAGCCCGTCGAGCAGCGCGGTCGGTCGGCTCTTCGACGCCTTCGCGGCGCTCGTGGGCCTGCGTCGCCGCAGCCGCTATCAGGCCGAGGCCGCCTGCGCCCTCGAGCACGCCGCGGCCGCCCACGGCCCCGCGCCGGCCTACCCCTTTGGCTTCGACGGCGCGCGCCTGGACTGGCGGCCCGCGCTGGTCGGCGCCATCGATGAGCGCGCGCGCCCTGGCCTGGTCGCCGCCCGGGTCCACGCGACCTTGATTTCGATGATCCTGGCCGTCGTCGCCCGCCACCGCCCGCGCACCGTCGCGCTGTCGGGGGGCTGCTTCGCCAACGCGCTGCTGCTCGCGGGCGCGAGCGAGGCCCTGCGCGGCGGGGGGGTCGAGGTGCTCAGCCCCGAGCGCCTGCCCCCGGGTGACGGCGGCCTCGCCCTGGGACAAGCCTGGGTCGCCACTCGATCGGAGGAGGTCGGCGCATGTGCCTAGCGGTCCCCGGTCGCCTGCTCGAGCGCTGGTCGGACGCGACGGGTCTGGCCCATGGGCGCGTGGCCTTTGGCGCGGTCCGCCGCGAGGTGTGCCTGGCCTATACGCCCGAGGCCCAGGTCGGCGACTTCCTCATCGTGCACGTTGGCTTTGCGATCCAGATCCTCGACGAGGCGGCGGCCCGCGAGGCCCTCGGCTACTGGTTGGAGATCGGGTTGGAGATGGCCGAGCAGGAGGGCGGCGAGTCGTGAAGTGGGTCGAGGAGTTCCGGGATCCGGCGGCGATCCGGGCCGCGAGCGCGGCGATCGCCGAGGCGATCACCCAGCCGTGGACGATCATGGAGGTCTGCGGCGGGCAGACCCACGCGATCGTGCGCTGGTCCCTGCACGAGCTCCTGCCGCCGGAGCTCGAGCTCGTCCACGGCCCGGGCTGTCCGGTGTGCGTGACCCCGGGGGAGGTCCTCGACGCCGCGCGCGACCTGGCCGTCGAGGGCGGGGTGATCCTGGCGACCTACGCCGACATGCTGCGCGTGCCGGGGCAGCGGCGCACCGGGGACCTGCTCGCGGCTCGGGCCGCAGGGGCGGACGTGCGCGCCGTCGCCTCGCCCCTCGACGCCCTGCGCCTGGCGCAGGCCCACCCCGAGCGCGAGGTCGTCATGCTCGCCGTGGGCTTCGAGACCACCGCGCCCGCGAGCGCGGCGGCGATCGAGGCGGCCGCGCGGGGCGGCGTCGCCAACTTCTCGGTGCTCGCCAGCCACGTGCGCGTGGCTCCGGCGATGGCGATGATCCTCGCAGGCGAGGACAACCGCGTGCAGGGCTTCTTGGCCGCGGGTCACGTGTGCGCCGTGGTCGGGACCGAGGACTATCCGCCCCTGGTCGAGCGCTACGGGGCGCCGATCGTGGTCACGGGCTTCGAGCCCCTCGACCTGCTCGCGGGCGTGCTCCGCTGCGTGCGTGCCCTCGAAGCCGGGCGGCCGAGGCTGGAGGTGCAGTACCGCCGGGCGGTCCGTCCCGAGGGCAATCCGGTCGCGCGAGCGGCCCTCGAGCGGGTGTTCGAGGTCGTCGACGCGCCCTGGCGCGGCCTGGGCGAGGTGCCCCAGGGGGGCCTGGCGATCCGCCCGGAGTTCGCGGCCCACGACGCCCTGCGGCGCTTCGAGCTGCGCCCGGATGAGCGGGGTGTGGCGGCCGAAGGTGGGCAGGGGAGCTGCCGCGCGGCCGATGTCCTCCGCGGTCGCCTCAAACCCCTGGCCTGCCCCGAGTTTGGCCGCGGCTGCACCCCCGAACGACCCCTGGGCGCGCCCATGGTCTCGAGCGAGGGAGCCTGCGCCGCCTACTACCGCCACCGAGCGCGTCATGCCTGATACCGATATTGAGGAGGGCCCGTCCTGCCCCTTGCCCTTCTCCGACTACGAGCGGGTCGTGCTCGCCCACGGCGGCGGCGGGCGGGTGATGCAGCGGCTGATCCGCGACCTGTTCGTCGCGGCCTTTGGCGGGGCGGCGCTCGAGCGCGGCCACGACGGGGCGGTGCTGCGGCCGCGCGGGCCCATCGCGGTGACCACCGACGCTTTCACCGTCAGCCCGCGCACCTTCCCCGGCGGCGACCTGGGCAGCCTCGCGGTCCACGGCACGGTCAACGACCTGGCGATGTGCGGCGCCCGGCCGCTGGCGCTCACGGCCAGCTTCATCCTGGAAGAGGGCCTCGAGCTGCGCGAGCTGGCGACCCTCGTCGAGCACATGGCCGCGGCCGCGCGCAGCTGCGGGGTCGAGGTCGTGACCGGCGACACCAAGGTCGTCGAGCGCGGCAAGGGAGACGGGGTGTTCATCACGACCACGGGGGTGGGCGAGCTGCTCGTCGACCCGCCCCCGGGGCCAGAGCGCCTCGCCCCCGGGGACGCGATCGTGGTCAGCGGACCGATCGGCGAGCACGGCGTGGCGGTCCTCGCCGCGCGCGAGGGCCTGAGCCTCGAGCCGCCCCTGGTCAGCGACGCGGGCCCGGTCCACGCGGCGGCCCTCGCCCTGGTCGAGGCCTGCGAGGTCCACTGCCTGCGCGATCCGACCCGCGGGGGCCTGGCCTCGGTGCTCGCCGAGCTGGCCACGGCGAGCGGCTCGAGCATGCACATCCGCGAGGCTGATGTTCCCGTGCGCCCGGCCGTCGCCGACACCTGCGAGCTGCTCGGCCTCGACCCCCTCTACGTCGCCTGCGAGGGCCGCTTCGTGGCCTTCGTGCCCGCGGCCCAGGTGGACGACGCGCTCGCGTGTCTGCGCCGCAGCGGCTGCGAACAGGCCGCGCACATCGGCGCGCTCGGGCCCGCGAGCGCGGACCCGCTGGTGTTCGCCGAGTCAGCCCTGGGCGGGCGGCGGATCCTCGACCTGCTCTCGTCTGAGCAGCTCCCGCGGATCTGCTGACCGGGAGGGTCAGCTCGTCGAAGCGGCGGCGGGGATGCGCGGCCAGTGGGGCGTGGACTCGACCAGGACCTCGCGCAAGCGGCCGCGGAGCTCGCGGTGGTGGCCAGGGCGCATGTCCATCACGGTCAGCCGGCGCAGGCAGGGGAGCGCCTCGAGGAGCCGAACCTGAGCCGAGTTGGGGACCTCCGGGAGGAGCAAGTGCTCGAGCTGCTCGAGGGCGCGCAGGGCCGCGTCGGGGGGCTCGGGCTCGAGGCCGAGGAGCCGCAGGTCGAGGACGCGCAGGGGGACGGCGCGCTGGATCGACGCGAGGTGCTGCCAGTCGACGATGTCGAGGCCGTCGTCGAGGACGGCCAGCGAGGGGCTCGGCAGCTCGCGCAGGCTCGCGAGGGTGGTCGCGCTCAGGCCCAGGTGCTCGAGGCGGGGCAGGGCCTCGACGGGGCCCTCACCCCACAGCACGAGCCGACGCAGCGCCGGCCAGGCGAAGGTGTCCGCGACGTCGAGGTGGCGCAGCGGGATCTCGAGGCTCTCGAGGCGATCGTCGAGCTGGGCGTGGGCCTCTCGCCAGCGCATGACGGGGGCTGCGCGGATCCCCATGGGCTCGACCTGGAGGTGGCGCAGGCTCAGCTCGGACAGGACCTCGGCCCACTCCTGGGGCCCGGCCTCGAGCTGAAGGCTGAGCGAGTCGAGCCGGAGCTTGGTCAGCGTGCCCAGGGCCTCGGCGGTCCTGAACCACGCGTGGAGGTGGCGCAGCTGGGGCAGCTCGGCGAGGGCGGGGAGCTCCCGGATCTGGAGCGAGCCGAGCTGGAGGTGGGTCAAGGGCGCGCCCCGGAGCCGCTCGAGCCCAGGCTGGGTGTGGTGCGGGAGGCTGAGGCCGCGCAGCTGGGGGAGGGTGAGGAGCTGCTCGAGGGCCGCGTCGAGGTGGACCCCGCCGTGGACCTGCAGCTTCAGGTGCACGAGCCGGCGCAGCTTCATCAACACGCCGAGGTCGTCCCAGTCGGCG
Organism: Plesiocystis pacifica SIR-1; assembly: GCF_000170895.1. Taxonomy (GTDB): domain Bacteria; phylum Myxococcota_A; class Polyangia; order Nannocystales; family Nannocystaceae; genus Plesiocystis; species Plesiocystis pacifica. The sequence goes on from NZ_ABCS01000003.1 coordinate 167,106, forward strand.
GTGGTGCGGTTGAGCGTCGTCGACACGCACGCCGGGTTGACCCGGGCGAACTCGTGCTCGAGCTCGTCCATGCGCGAGCCCTCCAGCTTCCACAGCCCGCGCAGCGCCGGCATGGGCGCGCAGGCCTTGAGCTGGCCCTCGGCGGCGCCCGAATAGTCGACCACGAAGCCCGCCCGCATCTTGGCCAGGGCGGGGGCGAAGGACGAGGGCCAAAACTGGCTCTCGGTCGCCAGCTCGCGCGCTTGCTCGTTGAGCTCCCGGGCCTGCTCGGGGGTCGCGGCGCGGACCGAGGCGAGCTCGAGGGCGAGGAGCTCCCCGCGGGGGTCGCCGCGGGCGAGGAGCTCGTCGGCGAACACGCTGGCCTCGTCGAGCTGCGCGGCCTCGTCGATGATCTGGTCGATCAAAGCGAGGCGAGTCTACCCGAGGGGCGCAGAGGGTCGGCCCCAGTTGTCGAGCTCGCGCTCGAGCGCGTCGACGATGCGTTGGACCTTCGCGTCGTCGAGGGCGTCGGGGTGCGGCGGCCCAAAGCGGTGGGCGTCGTTGTCGAAGTACTTGCCCGAGGCGTCCGCGAAGGCCTCGCTCAGCGCCGCCCGCATCAAGATGTCGGCGCCGACGCGCACGTCGTTGCCCGCGACCCCAAAGCCCTCGCGGACCATGTTGGTCGCGAGCAGCGAGCCCGGGTTGACCGCGACCACGACCGGCCCCTCGGGCAGGGACTTCGCCAGCCACCGCGACCAGGCCGTGATCGCCAGCTTGCTCTGGGCGTAGGCGTCGAACTCCGCGAGCCGCCTGCGCCCGGCGAGCGCGTCGAGGCTGACGGGGTTTTGCGCCGCCGACGAGAGGTTGACGATCCGTCCGCTCGGGGGGAGGAGGGGCAGCAGCCGCTGGGTCAGGTGCAGCGGCGCGAGGGTGTTGACGACGAAGCGCAGGTCGTGGCCGCTGTCGGTGATGGGCCGGGAGGTCTTGAACACCCCCGCGTTGTTGATGAGCACGTCCAGCCGCGCGTGGTCGCTCACGACGGCGGCCGCGAAGGCCTCGACGGCGTCGAAGCGGGACAGGTCGGCGACGTAGCCCTGGACCGGTCCGGCGCCGGGCAGGACCCGGAGCAGGGCCTCGAGCTCGTCGAGCTTGGCGCGGCTGCGCCCGTGTACGAGGAGGTGATGCCCCCGCGCCGCCAGGGCCTTGGCGGTTTCGAAGCCGATGCCGGAGGTCGCCCCCGTGATGAGAATGGTCTTGGACATGGTCGGGTCGTTTCAGTCGTGGAATGCGGGCAGGAGCTCGCGGGAGAGCCGTTCGAGGGTGGGGGGGATCTCGGCGGCGTTGAAGCGGAGGTTGAGCGCGACGTGGTTGAGGCCGGCGTGGCGCAGGGACTCGAGGTAGCGCTGCAGGCCCTTCACGCCGACTCGGAGCCCGAGGTGGATGGGGCTCGGCGGGGCGTCGGGGTCCTCGAGCAGGTCGACGTAGAGCGGCTGCATGGCGGGCTTTTGCGCGCGCCCGGCCTCGAGCCTTCGCCGACGCCAGTCGCCGACGATCCTCGCCTGAGCGCTCGCCGAGCGCGGGTAGATCATCCACCCGTCGCCGTGCCGGGCGTGCCACTCGGGCCCCTGCTGACTCCCGCCGGTGAGCAGCAGGGGGAGCTTGCCGCCCGAGGGCTTCGGGAGCATGTCGAGGCCCCCGCCCGGGCTGCCGTGGGCGCTCTGAAACGCGGCCCGGGCGTCGCCCATCTGCCGGATGTACTCGAAGCTGTCCCGGAAGCGCTCGCCTCGATCGTTGTAGGGCAGGTTGAGCGCCGGGTACTCCTCGGGCCGGTCACCGGAGGCCACCCCGAGCAGGACGCGACCGCCGCTGAGCACGTCGGCGCTCGCCGCCGCCTTTGCGACGTGCGCGGGGTGGCGAAGGGGGAGCACCACGCTGGCCACGCCGAGGGCGATGGACTCGGTCGCGCCCGCGAGCAGGCCCAGGTAGACGAAGGGGTCGAAGAGCTGGCCCGCGTCACCAAAGCTCGGCACGTTGAAGGGGACGTCCCGCAGCCAGACCGCCGCGAAGCCGAGGGCCTCGGCCAGACGCACCCGCTCGAGGTGGTCGGCCATGGTCGGCACGGGGCCCTGGGCGTAGCGCTCGATGGGCACGACCAGGCCGAGGGTCAGGCGCTCGGGCTGGAACACCGAGGCGTAGCCGCGATTGATGCGGTCGAAGGCGCTCGGCTCGGCTGGGGCTCGGGTGGGCCTGGCGACGGACATGGGGACTTCCTCGGTTCGACAAATCTAGGTTACAGGTGACGGGGCGCCGACTGGACAGTGTTGCTCTGTGCGGCCTCCGAAGGCATGATGGAGTCGCTCCCGGCGCCTGAGAAACAAAGAACGTTCACATCACTTTCAATTTTTGATTGACAATCTATGAGGCTAGACGAGATGGAGCTCCTCCTGCGCGTCGCCGAGACGGGGTCCATGACCCTGGCGGCCCGCCAGATGAACCGAACCCCCGCGGCGGTCAGCGCCTCCGTGAAGCGGCTCGAGGCCGAGCTCGGGGTTCGGGTCTTCGATCGCACGACCCGCTCCGTGCAGCCCACGGACGAGGGGCTGCTCGTGCTCGAAGGCTGCCAGGACGTCGTCGAGCGGTGGCAGCAGGCCCTCGAAGGCATCCGCGGCGCCGAGCGGGAGCTCGCGGGCAGCATCCACGTCTCGGCGCCCGCGGACACGAGCTACCAGGTCCTCGCGCCGGTCGCCGTCGAGGTGGCCGCGGCCCACCCCAAGCTCGACATCGTCGTCCACTCCAGCGACGCGGTGCACCACCTCCACCGAGACGCCATCGACATGGCGATCCGCTACGGCCCCCTGCAAGACAGCGCCCTGACGGCGCGAAAGCTCGCGCAGTGGCCGGGCGTCCTGGTGGCGTCTCCCGCCTACCTCGAGCAGCACGGACAGCCCGAGCGGCCCGAACAGCTCGCCGACCACCGACTGCTCACCCTTCAGCTCTCGAGCATCCCCAACCGAAGCTGGTCGCTGCGCTCGGAGGCGGGGCCGCGCCAGCTCGAGATCGAGAGCAACCTGTGCGGCGACGGCTACCTGACCCGTCGGTGGGCGAGCGAGGGGCGAGGCGTCGCGCTCAAGAGCTTGTTCGACGTGATCGACGACCTCGAGTCGGGCCGCCTCGTCCGCGTGTTGCCGGCGTACTCGAGCGGGCCCATGCCGATCCACGCCCTGTTCCCGAGCCGCCGCTACATGCCGGCGAGGGTGCGCGCCTTCGACATCGCGCTGTCCGCCGCCTTCGAGGCGCGCTCGGGTCGCTGCGCGGCCTGGCTGCGGAGCCAGTCCCCGGGGCAGTCGCCAGGGTAGTCGTCAGGGCGCGAAGCCGACGCCGAACTGGATGGTCTGGCGGCGATCCTCGGGGAAGCGCCAGCGCTTGATTCGACGCACCGCGCAGGCCGACAGGGCCGGCACGCCGAGCTCGTCGACCTCGAGGGTGACCCAGTCGACGGCGCCGTTGCGGCGGATGTCGACGGCGAACAGCAGCGAGCCCGCGCGGGTGCGCTGGTCGGCGGGGAGCTCGGACCAGCAGCTCTGCAGCTCGGGCAACTTGGCCTCGACCACGGCCTGGCGCGCGCTGGCCTTGGCCGAGCTCGAGCTTCCATGGGCGCAGCCGGCCAGGAGCACGAGGCCCGCCGCGCACAGGCACTGGCGCGCGCGCATCACAGCCCGAGGACGTCGAACATGTCGTAGACGCCGGGCTCGGCGTTGGCGGCCCAGCGAGCGGCCCGCAGGGCCCCGCGGGCGAAGATGGCCCGGTCGCCGGCGCGGTGGATGAGCTCGATGCGCTCGCCCTCGCCGAAGAACATCAAGGTGTGCTCGCCGGCCGAGTCGCCGCCGCGCATGCCGTAGACGCCGATCTCTTCCTCCTGGCGAACCTCCCGACGGCTCGAGCGATCGGTGATCGCCACGTCGGAGAACACCTGCTCCCGGGACTTGGCCACGGCCTGGGCGATGCGCAGGGCCGTGCCCGAGGGCGCGTCGCGCTTGTGGCGGTGGTGCAGCTCGACGATCTCGGCCTCCCAGTGGGGCCCGAGGGCCTGGGCGGCGACGGCCGCGAGGCGCTGCATCAAGGTCACGCCCACGGAGAAGTTGGCGGCGTAGACCACGGGGATCTTGGTGCCGGCGTCGATCAGCAGCTGCTCTTGCTCTCCGCTCAGCCCGGTGGTCCCGATGACCAGGGGCACGCCCGCCTCGACGCAGCGGTTGACGTTGGTCTCCGTCGCCTTGGGCAGGGAGAAGTCGACGACCACGCTGCCCCGGCGGGGGCGGAGCTCGTCGTTGACGAGCACGCCGAGCTCCGGGCGGTTGACGAGGCGGCCGGCGTCCTGACCGATGCCGGGGCCGCCCGAGCGGTCGACGCAGGCGCCGAGGGTGAGGTCCTCGGAGTCCATCACTTCGCGGATGAGGGCGGTGCCCATGCGGCCGCGGGCGCCGACGACGAGAATCGAGATCATGCGGGTGTTCATGGTGGCAATCCTGTGGAAAGCGGGGACGGATGGGGCTCAGCCGAGCAGTCCGAGCTCGCGCATGCACGCGCCGAGCTGAGCGTAGAGGGGGTCGTCCACGGACATGTCGTGGAGGGGCGAGCGGAGCGTGAGGCTCGACAGCCCGAGCTGGTGGAGGGCGGCCTTGGCCGGGATCGGGTTGGCCGTGGCGAACAGCAGGCGGGTCAGCCGCAGCTGCTGGTAGTGGAGGCTCCGGGCCGCGTCGAGGCGGCCAGCGGCGAAGGCCTCGTAGAGGTCGACGATGAGCTTGGGCGCGACGTTGGAGACCACCGAGATGACCCCGTCGCCGCCCACGGCGAAGAAGGGCAGCATGGTGAAGTCGTCGCCGGACATCAGGCAAAAGGCCTCGCCGCACTGCTCGCGGACCTGGGCCGCGCGGTACATGTCCGCCGTGGCTTCCTTGACGCCCACGATGTTGGGGTGGCGGGCGAGCTCGCCGAGGGTCTCGGCCTGGATGTCGGCGACGGTCCGCCCGGGCACGTTGTAGACGACCATCGGCAGGTCGACGGCGTCGGCGATCGCCGTGAAGTGGCGGACCATGCCGGACTGCGGGGGCTTGTTGTAGTAGGGGACGACCTGCATGGTCGCGGTGACCCCGAGCTCCTTGCACGCCCGGGCCAGCTCGATGGCCTCGCGGGTGGAGTTGGAGCCGGCGCCGGCGAGCACGGGCACGCGCCCGTCCGCGACGCGGTTGACGACCTCGACGACGTGGATGTGCTCGGCGTGGGACAAGGTCGCGGCCTCGCCCGTGGTCCCGCAGGGGACCAGGCCGTGGATGCCGCCGGCGATCTGAGCCTCGACCAGCTTGGCGAGGGCGTCGTCGTCGACGCGGCCCTCCGCGTCCATGGGGGTGATCAGGGCCGTGAAGACGCCGCGGAAGATCTTGGCCGTGTCCGACATCGTTGCGGGACACTAACTCACGGTCGAGGACGGCTCAAACGCGGGCGGCTTTACCAGCTCAGCGCCTCGGCGACGGCGATCAGGCTCAAAGGGCCGCGCGGCACGGAGTGGACCAGGGCGACGGCCGCCGACGCCGGGCCCAGGGGCGCGCTGATGCGCCGCGAGCCGGCGAGGGCCTCGCAGCGCACGGAGCTGTAGCGCAGCCCCGCGCTGACCCGCGGGTCGTGGAGCCGGGTCGTCCCGAGGATCGCGTGGAGGCGGAGCGGGCTGGCCTCGTCGTCGAGGGGGGAGAGCTCGTCGAGCAGGGCCTCGGGGACCTCCCAGCGCAGCTCGATCTCGCCAGCGCTGGCGACCGCGCCGGCGACGAAGCGGGCGCTGAACCGAGCTTGCGGCCGCACGCGCAGGCGCTCGACGAGGGCGAGGGCGTGGCCGTTGGTGGGGTCGCCAGCGAGCACCTCGTCGAGGGTCGCGCGGGCGCGCTCGGGGTGGCCCTGGGCGAGGTAGAGGAGCGCAAGGGTGGGGCTGGCCAGGGGCTCACTCACGGCTGGACCTCGCTGCGTTCGGCCTGTTCGAAGGGGGGAAGGGCCGCGTCGGCGGCCACGGGCCGAGCGTGGCGGCGGGCCTCGGCGGCGGCGTCGAGGAGGGGGCGGGCGCGGGCGATGTCGGCGGCGATGGCCTCGCGCAGGGCCTGGGGCCCGTCGAAGCGCTGCTCACCCCGGATGTAGTCGACGAAGGCCACCTCGACGCGCCGGCCGTAGAGGCGCGCGCCCAGGTCGACGTCGAGGGCGTGGACCTCGAGGCGCAGCGGGGCGTCCTCGCGCGCGCCGGTGAAGGTCGGGTTGGTGCCGAGGTTGGCGACGGCGGCCCAGCTGTCCCCGGCGTCGCCATCGCTCAGGTCGGTCAGGAAGCAGGCGTAGACCCCGGAGCTCGGCAGCAAGGACGCGGCGGCGACGTTGGCGGTGGGGAAGCCGAGCCCGCGGCCGCGGGCGTCTCCGTGGACCACCTCGCCCTCCACGGCGTAGAGGCGCCCGAGCACCCGAGCGGCGCGCTCGACCTGGCCCTCGCTGACGTAGCGGCGGATCGCCGTGGATCCGAGCTTCTCGCCGGCCAGCTCGCCGCGGCCTTCGATCTTCTCGACCACGGACACGCGCACGCCCGCCGGCTCGAGCAGGGCGCGGAGCTCCTCGGGCCCGCCGGCCCGGCGAGCGCCGAAGCGAAAGTCGTAGCCGACGATCACCGCCGCGGGGGCGAGGCCGTCGAGCAGGAAGGCCTGGACGAAGGCCTGGGGGCTCATGGTCGAGACCGAGGGATCGAAGCGCAGCATCACCAGCTCGTCCACGCCGAGCTCACGGCACACGCGGACGCGCTGCGCGGGGGTCTGGAGCCGGGGCGCGGCCTTGCCGGGGGCGAGCACGTCGGCGGGGCGGGGCTCGAAGGTGACCACGGCGACGCGACCGGCGAGGCTGCGCGCCCGAGCGATCAGGCCCTGGTGCCCGCGGTGCATGCCGTCGAAGGTGCCCAGGCACACGGCGGTGTCGGCCGGGAGGGCTCCGGGCGTGGGCGGGGTCGGGGAGTCCGGCGGCGTGGGGGCGGACGAGAGGTCGAGGACGCGCATGCGGCTGAGGCAGGCGCAACCTAGCAGGCGCCTCGGGCAGCGCCTAGATGGGCCGATCGCCCGGGGCGGCGGCCTCGACGGGCCGCGCTCTTGGCGCTGGTCGGCGGCCCGCGCGGGCGCCCAGGCTATGCTCCGCCGGTGCGGCACGTGCTCGCGGTGGCGTGGATCGCCTTCGTCTTCCTGATGATCGGGGCTTCCCCCGCGCACTTTTGGTTGGACTCCGGAGAGATCGCCGCCGCCGGGGCCGAGCTCGGCGTCATGCACCCCACGGGCGTGCCCGGCTACATCCCGCTGCTGCACGTGGCCACCGCGCTGCCCGTCGGCAGCCTCGGCTTTCGCATGGCCCTGTGCTCGAGCCTGTGCATGGCCGGCGCGATCGCCCTGGTGCTGGCGATCTTCGAGCGCCGCGGCGCGCACTGGGGCCTCGTGTGGGCCCTCGGCCTGTGGATGCCGCTGGGCCTGACCCTGGCCCGCAACGCGCGGGTCGTCGAGATCTACGCCTTCGCGGCCCTGCTCCTGGCTGCGGCGCTGTGGGGCTTCGACCCGGCGGTCGCCGACGCGCGCCGGGACGCGCGAAGGAGCGTGGGCGTGCTCGCGGCCGTGGTCGCGACCTGGGGCTTTGGCGACCTGCGCCTGGCCCTGGTGCCGGCCGTGGTGCTCGCGTGGATCCTCGCGTGGCGCCGGGGCGAGGCGTGGACGCGCTGGGCCCCGCTGGTCGTGGCGTTGGCGTCGACGGTGGTCCTGACCTTGCCCTTCGCGGCGGCCCGCGGCCCCGCGGCGGACTGGGGGCACCCGGTCGACGCGGCCTCGGTCTGGGCCCACGTCCAGGCCACGGCGATCCGCGACAGCTTCGCGGTCAAGCTCGCCGGCATGGGCTCGCGCGCCTGGGGCCTGCACGCGCGCCAGAGCTTGCTGCGCCTGACCGAGGACCTGGGCCCGGTCGGCCTGCTCGCGTCCGTGGGCGCCCTGGCCCTGGGCTTGACCCGCCCGCTGTCCGCCCACGCCCGCGAGCGCGAGCTGGCCAAGGCCGAGAGCCGCGACGCTCGGCCGCTGCGCGAGTTCCTCGACGCCGACCACGGCCTCGCGCGCTGGCTCGGCTGGCTGGCCCTCGTCGAGCTCGTCTACGCCGTGGCCATCAACCCCATGGGCGGGCGCGATCGCCAGACCGGGCTGGCCCTCGCCGTGGTGCTGACCGTCGCCCTGGGCCTGGCGCTGCACCGCTGGCTCGAGCACGGCGCCCGCGGTCCCCGGGCCAGCGAGGCGCCCGGCCCCCGCAAGCGCCGGCTGTTTGGTCTCGGCGTCCTCGCGCTGTTTTTGTGGCTGCCGCCGGCCTACGAGAGCGCCTCGGACCTGCTCGTCACGCGCTCGTGGGCGCCCCACGCCTGGACCCGCGCGGCCCTGGCCGACGCGCCCCAGGACGCCCTGCTGCTCAGCCAGAGCGACGATCTGAGCGCTGGCCTGGCGGCGGCCCGGGCCCTCGAGGGGGCGCGCCCCGATCTGGTCACCGCGCCGGCCCAGCACCTCTACCGCGAGCCCACGCCCTGGCAGCTCGCCGAGCCTCGCCGCGCCTCGGTGTGGATGGCCGCCGAGCAGGTCGAGTCGAGCCGCTGGCAGGGCCAGGGCGAGCGCGGCCGGGTGCTCGCGGCCTTCGACGCGTGGCAGGGCTACGTGGTCCTCGAGTCCCCGACCACCGGCGCGCTCGGGGGCGTGGCCCTGCCCGCCTTGCCGGGCGACGCGGCGCGCTTGCCTCTGGCCGTCAGCCTGCTCCCGCCGCCGCGCGACGCCCTCCCGGCCACCGCGCGGGCCCCCGGCGAGGACCCCCTCGCGCCCCTGCGGGCCACCCTCGCGCGCTGGTCGGGGCGCCTCGACAACCCCGTCGATCGCCAGCGCCTCGCCGACGCCCTCGCCCTCGCCGTCCACGGTCGCTTCGCCCGCTCGCCGGACTCGCCCGTGCGCTGGCTCGAGGCCCGGGACGGCTACGGGCTGATCCTCGACGAGGTCGACCCCGACCACCCGCGCTCGCTGATCGGCCTGGCCGCCGCCGAGGATCGCTTTGGCGAGACCCGCCGCGCCATCGAGCTCACCCGCCGGGCCCTCGAGCTCGACCCCGAGCGCTCGACGGCCGCCGCCAACTTGGCGCTCTATCTGTCGCGCGACGAGGGCGGCCTCGAACAGGCGCGCGAGCTGGCCGAGCTGGCCGTCGAGCTCGCGGCCGACAAGCGCTCGAACTGGTCGCGCCTGCTGCAGGTGTGTCAGGCCCAGGGCGACGGCGAGTGCGAGGCTCGGGCGCAGGCGAAGCTGTGACGCGCGATGGGGTTTGGATCGATTCCGTTCGGTTCAGCGCACTCGATCGCCAATGCATGCGACGCCATGAGCTCGCTCGTTCGCGTTTGGGCGGCGCGCGTCAGTCGAGGTGCTGGGTGTTCTCCATGCGCGAGACCATCTTGAGCATGGACTCCATCTGCGCGACCTCTGCCCGGGTCTTCTCGAGCAGCTCGTTGGACTCGCGGTGGTCCACGCCGAGCTCCTTGGCCTTCTCGAGCTGGGCCAGGCCCTCCTTGGTCTTCTCGAGGCAGGTCGAGATGCGGCTCGCGTTGATCACCGCCTGGCCCGAGGCGGCGTCGAAGCCCAGGTCGCAGGCGCCCCGCTCGGCCTCGCCGAGCAAGCGCAGGCCCTCGGCGTAGTAGTCGTTGCCGTTCTCCATGCAGGCGCTGGTCAGCGCGAGGGCGAGGAGGGCAGGGGCGAGGCGAGTCCAGGGGAGAGGGCGACGCATGGGATGAGCTCGGGGCGTCGGCGACGCGGCATGGCGTGCACAGGGGGTCTCGACGCGAGTGTTAGACTGCCATGGATGTCGGTCATCGCACAGCGACTGCGAGAGGCCCGCGCAGAGGCGGGTTTGAGCCTGGAGGCCATGGGGGCCCTCGTAGGTGTGCCTGCAGATGCGATTCGGAGCTTTGAGGAGGAGGCTCGCTGGCCGCCGACATCCACCGTGCGTGCCTACGCGACGGTCTTCGGCAGTCGAGTCGAACGCTTCTTGCGCGACGGGGCGGTGAATGCGCCGTCTGCCTTGCTGTTTCGCTCCGCGTTCGAGCAGGGCGGAGACTTGTCCCAGGCGTTGGGTCCGTCGGACCTTCGGGTGCTCGGCCGCTTCCTCTCGTGCGTCGCGGATGCCCATGAGCTCGAGGTGGCGATGGGTCGAGGCCGCCCCAAGCTGGAGCTCGACGACCCCTCCCGCGGCGAAGAGCTTCCCTGGGTCCGCGGCCGAGCGTGCGCCGAGTACGTTCGGCGGGAGCTCGGGCTTGGCGACGCGCCGATCCCCTCCATGCTCGCGCTGCTCCGAGAGCGCCTGGGGTGGTCGGTGTTTTTCGTGACCCCCGACGAGCTGTCCTCGACGGTGGAGGGCGCCTCGACGGCGGCGCCTGGACCCGGGCTGCTCATCAACCTCGTGGGCGGGCGCGAGAGCTGGTGGCGGACGCGCGCGAGCTTGGCCCACGAGATGTGCCACGTCTTGTTCGACACGCGCGCTCGGCCCTATCTGTTGAGCCCCGAGGGCAGCCTCAAGGACCGCGGGGACTGGTCGCTGGTCGAGCGTTTCGCGGAGCTCGAGAGTCGGGCGAACGCGTTCGCGGCCTACTTCCTCGTCCCGCGTCAGTCGCTGAGGGCCCTCGTGGGAGCGAACGCCGTGACGGGCACCATCGTTGATGAAGTTTGTCGTGTCTTCGGCGTCGGCAGGACGATGGCAGTGCACCGCTTGGGCCACGAGTTTGGGTTGTCCGAGCAGGACAAGGCCGAGCTGCTCGAGACGTGGAGCCGCAGCCCCGATGTCAGGCCGCACCCAGACGCCGCGCTCTCGCCGGGCTTGCCTGGGGAGTTCCTGAGCCGACGGGTCGTCGAGGCCGTCGAGGTGGGGGTGCTCGACACGGTGCAAGCACGCTCGATCCTCCGCGTGCCCATGTCCGAGGAGATCGCGGCGTTGGGAGCCCGCGGTGCCGCGCTGCTCGAGCCCGAGAGCCTCGCGCGCGCCCGCGCCGAGGCGCACGGCTGGACCCTTGGGATGGGTTCGTGCCGGTCCGTCAGCGCCATGAAGACCCCGGCAGGGTGGACGGTGACCATCGAGGGGCGGCGAGGCTCCTCGGTGGTTCAGCGCGACGTCGAAGTCTCTGCCGGCTTTGAGCTGGTGTCTGCCTGAGGAGTCGTCGCCGAGTGGAGCGACATGTCTCGCAGCTGAGGCACAGCTATTGTGTGCCGGCCTGCATCGTCATGGTCGAGCGCTGGCGAGGAGCCTCGAGCGTCGACACGGATCGACGGCAAGAGCAGCTGTTCTCGAAGTTCGCCTCCAACGGCCTGTGCTCACTGAGAGCCCTCGACGGGCGCGTGGGCCAGTGGCGGTACTTTTCCGTGGACGACCCCGACAGCTCGGAGCTGCTCGCTGCCGAGGTCTCGGATGATCGATGGGCGATCGTCGAGTGCATGTCGGGTCCCTTCGGAGCAGCGCTGCGTCGGCTCGAAGCACGGTCTCCGCACGGAGAGCTGTCCCCAGGCCCCTTGCCCTATCACGCCATCTGCCTCGTTGGCCGGACAGGTCGCGGCTTTGAATTCCTGGACCCCTGGTCGGCCCGCGAGCACCAGCCCCTGACGATCTCCATCGAGGACTTCGCCACCTTTTGGACGGGCGGAGCGCTCTTCGTTCAGCGAGTGCCCATTCACGGCTGAGCGCCGTCGGCGATCCAGCGAGCTACGGCCACCCAGTCCGCGAAGGGCAGGGGCTCCCCCGGAGGCATGGCCGCGCCCGCGATGCCGTGCAGGGCCTCGCCGCTCGCCGTGCGGTGGAGCTTGTGCAGCAGGTAGCTCTCGCTCGGACGCCCGGGGGTGACCATGGGCACGCCGGTGGGCTCGAGGCCGTCGCGGAGCACGAGGGACTCGAAGGCGAGCTCGGCGGTGCGCAGGTCGAGGCGGGCGAGGGCGAGCTCGTCGCTGCCCTGGTGGCAGCTGCACGCGCCGCGCTCGGGGTCGAACACGGCGTCGTCGGTGAACAGCTCGGCGAGGGTCGGCCCGGGCTCGAGGGTCGGGACCTCCTCGGGGGCGGGGTCGCCGATGTCCCCGGCGACGGTGAAGTCGAACCATCGGGTGACGTTGCCCTCCTCGTCGGCGGTCCACCCGGGCGCGCTCAGGTCCATGCCCTGTCCGCGCCAGCCGAGCCCGTCGATGGCGCGCAGGCGGGCCCGGTAGGTGATGCCCGGCTGCAGGGGAGACTTTGGCGTGATCGAGAGCACCGAGCCGGGGCACCAGCGCTCGGCGGCGATCGCGTCCTGCTGGCCGGGGGCGCGCCAGCTGAACATTTGAACTGAGAGCTCGGTGTCAAAAGTCAGCGTCGACGAGCGCAGGTTCAGGTCGAAGTCGTCCGGGATCTGGGGATCGATCTCCGTCGAGAGGCACAAGTCGAAGCGCGCCCCGGGGTCGACGGCCAGGGAGCCGGCCGCCGGGACCGAGGAAGTGATCTCCACGGGTTCCGCGCTCGGCTCGAAGCGGACCTCGTCTCCGAGCTCCGCGCAGGCCCCCGAGATCGCGGCCACGAAACTCAGCGTGAACAGCGCGAGACGGCTCGGCGCGCGGCGGCGAAGTCGGCGTTGCCGACGCTGAGACCGGGTCCCAGGGGGCCCTTGGACCCCTTCGAGGGGTCGAGCCTTCCGCTCGAAGATCCGCCCGTGGACCGTCACCCTCGCACCCTATCAGGCCCCGCAGGGCACCACCAGCGCGGTGGGCGCGTGGAGCCGGAAAGCCGTTTGTCCAGGATCTCGTCACACATCCGCATGTTGCCAGCTGCGCCGAGTTGTTGACCCTGCGCGCGCGGCCCTGGTATCTTCGCCGCCGAATTCGCCAGGTTGCGCGGTGATTGAGCCAAGCAACCCGGCACGAAGGAGTCATCGGTGCCCCGTTCCACTGCCCGACTCAGTTCCCGACTCATCGCGCTCGTGGCCGTCGTCGCTTGCGCGGGTTGCGGCCCCTTTGGATACCTCAAGAAGGTGGCGACGGATGCGACCCGCGCCGTCGCCGAAGCCGAAGCGGCCGGAGCCGAGGAGTACGCCCCCTACGAATACTGGGGAGCGGTCGCTTATCTCGAGCAGGCGAAAGTGCTCATGGGCTACAGCGAGTACGAGCGCTCGTTCGACTTCGGTCAACGCGCCAAGGACCTCGCCAACGAGGCCAAGGTCAAGGCCCAGCGCGTCAAGAAGGGCGGCTCCGTCGTCCGTGACGAAGACGTCGCCGCGCCCACGGACATGATCGACTCCGAAGGCAACAAGGCCGAGACCTTGGACGAGGCCACCGACGAGGCCGACACCAAGGCCGAGAAGGACGCCAAGGCCGAAGGCGACGCCGGAGACGGTAAAGCCGAGGGCTCCGTCGGCGGCAGCCTCAAGGTCGGAGGAGACAAGTGATGCGCGAGCGCTTTGCCAACCTGGCGGTGCCCTCGCTGGCGCTGCTCCTGCTCCTGCCCTCGTGCGCCGGTCAAAAGCTCGAGGGCGACGTCCTCGGCACCCAGACCCGCCTGCAAGACGCGATCGCCGACGGCTCCAAGACCATCGGCTGCGCGCCCAAGGAGACGGCGCTCGCCGAGGCCAACGTCAAGTTCGCCGAGGAAGCCCTGCGCATGGGCGAGTACTACCGCGGCAAGGAGCACGTCCAGCTCGCGGCCAAGTACACCGAGATCGCCGAGCTCAAGACCGACCCGGTGCGCTGCCACGCGCCCGGCCAGGTCGTCGCCGCCGCCGAGCCCAAGGCCGGCGACCGCGACGGTGACGGCTACGACGACGACGTCGACAGCTGCCCCGACGAGGCCGAGGACTTCGACGCCTTCGAGGACGAGGACGGCTGCCCGGACCGCGACAACGACAAGGACGGTGTCCTCGACGCCGCCGAGTTCGAGAACGGCGTCTGGACCAACAACGACCAAAAAGACGGCGTCGACTGCCGCAACGACCCCGAGGACATCGACGAGTTCGAGGACGAGGACGGCTGCCCGGATCCGGACAACGATCAGGACGGCATCCTCGACGTCGACGACAAGTGCCCGATCGACCCCGAGGACATCGATCAGTTCGAGGACGAGGACGGCTGCCCCGAGCTCGACAACGACAAGGACGGCATCCTCGACGTCGACGACCAGTGCCCCCTCGACCCCGAGGACATCGACGGCGAAGAGGACGAGGACGGCTGCCCGGACCTGGCCGTCAAGGTCGATCCCTGCGCCATCAAGCTCGACGGCAAGATCATGTTCGACTCGGGCAAGTACGACCTCAAGAGCCGCAAGTTCGCCGACTCGAACTCCAAGCTGCTCGACGACGTCTACACGGTGCTCAACACCAACCCGGACATCACCATCGAGATCGGCGGCCACACCGACAGCAAGGGCTCGAGCCGGAGCAACCAGCGGCTGTCCGAGAACCGCGTCAAGAGCGTGCGCGAGTACCTGGTCGACAAGGGCATCGATGGGTCCCGGATCACCTTCAAGGGTTACGGTGAGGACGTCCCCGTCGACACCAACCGCACGAAGGAAGGCCGCGAGAACAACCGCCGCGTGGAAATTCTCCGGACCGACAACCCCGAGTGCAACAACCAGAAGTGACCCGCCCGGGCGCCCGCTTCGGTCGGCGCCCGGTCTGCATCACCTTCCCCCCTCCATTGCCCCCCCAAGAGGAAGAGCGGGGAATCCGCGGAGCTCCAGCTCCGAGAGGAGCGCAACGTTTCCCCATGCTTTCTCTGATCGTTCAAAAGGCTCGGTTCCGCACCGCCGGCCTCCTGTCGGCGGGCGCTCTAGCGACGCTGATCAGCCTCGCGCCCTCGCAGGCGTGGGCCGGTCCTCGCGACGACATGAAGACCGCCTACGCCCAGGCGCTCGAGCAGTTCAACAACCTCGAGTACGACGCGGCGCTGTCCACCATCAACAACGCCATCACCGCGGCGATCAACGCCGAGCGCGGGGACGACCCGGTGCTCGCGTCGCTGTACATGCTGCGCGCCGCGCTGACCTTCTCCGCCGAGGGCGACGCCGCCAAGGACCGGATCATCGCGGACCTCAAGGGCGCGGTCATCCTCAACTACTACGTCGTCGTGCCCGTGGAGATGCGCTCCGACGAGCTCGCGGCCTACATGCAAGAGGCGCGGGCGAACTCGGGGATGTCGGCGCCGCAGCCGATCACCCTGCGCGACCCGGAGCCCGCGTGCGGGGCTGACCTGCACTTCGAGGTGCTGCTGAGCGTGCCCGACGGCGGCGCGGCGGCGCTTTATTGGCGCAAGCAAGGCGACGAGGGCGAGTTCACCGGCGCGGACATGCCGGCCTTCTCGAACGTCGCCGAGGTCGACATCCCGGCGGCCGAGCACGGCGACGCCAACATCGAGTTCTTCATCTACGGCTTCGACGCGGCCCAAAACCCCGTCGCCAACCTCGGCCTCCAAGAACAGCCCCAGGTGTTCGAGCAAAGCTGCGAGCCCGAGGAGGAGGTGGTCGAGGAGGTGATCGAGGAGCCGCCCAAGCCCACGACCTTGCTGCCCAAGGGCTGGATCAAGGTCGGCCTCGGCACGGGCTTTGGCATCGCCAGCGGCTCGGCCGAGAACACCTACCGCCAGTTCTTCCCCCGCGGCTCCCAGGCCTACGGCGCGGCCGAGGCCGGCTGCGCCATCGCCCGCTGGGTCGCCGGCAACCGCGACGTCAGCGAGGTCGGCGCGGACGAGCTCGAGGCGGCGTTCATGCAGTTCGGCCCCGCCGGCCAGACCGAGGCGATGAAGAACGCCTACAACGTCAACGCCTGCTCCGAGCGCCACCCCGTGTCCACGGGCCTGGCCCCCGCGCCCTTCCACATCGCCCCGGAGTTCTCCTTCCGCCTGGGCGAGCGGATCTCTCTGGGCGTGTTCTCCCGGCTGCAGGTCGTGACCGGCGCCCAGGTGTTCCGCGACGATCCCAACAAGGACGTGGCGACCTCCTTCAACGAGGACATCCGCTCGGCGACCCCGAGCGGCGTGCAGCAAAAGATCGCGTTCTCGTGGACGGTCGGGGCCAAGTTCCAGTACTTCCTGGGCAAGGAGCAGTGGAAGCTGCGCCCCTACGTCGGCGCCTTCGCGGGCTACGGCAACGCGCGCCTGCGCGTGGACATGGGCTTCGCCAACGACCGCAACGGCAACAGCATCCCGGACGACGTCGAGATCGGCCAGGACACCGACCTCAACGGGCAGGGCTGCTTCCCCGTGTGGCCCTACAACTCGGCCTGCGACCAGGGCCCGACCGAGGGCGACAACGTGCTCGCGCTCCAGGTCGCGCAGGGGGCCGACGGCGCGGCCAACCGCATCGACGTCGTGCGCATCGGCCCCGGCTTCCTCGGCGCGCTGGTCGGCTTCAACTACCAGCTGCACAAGAACTTCGCCCTGTTCGGCGAGCTGCACGTCGGGGGCTACTTCCCCAACTCGTCGAGCTTGCTGTTCGACATCAACCTGGGCCCGGCGATCACCTTCTAGGGATCCTGGAGTCGCCCCTTTGGGGCTGTTCGGCGGGGGTGAGGGCGACTTCATTCCCGCCGAGTCAATTGCCCCGCTTTGCTAGGGGGTCTCTAGAGCTCGCTAGGGCGGCCGAGGGGAGAGGTCTCTTGTAGACTCCGAGCATGAACACCAAGCCGGTACCCCTCGTTCCCCATAGAGTAGCTCCCTGGCTCATGTTGATCGCTCTGGGAGTCGCTTGCACCGAAGCAGATGGCGACGGCGCCGACGAACTTGGCGACACGGGGAGCACGAGCGGCGACGGGAGCACGAGCGGCGACGGGAGCACGAGCGGCGACGGGAGCACGAGCGGCGACGGGAGCACGAGCGGCGACGGGAGCACGAGCGGCGACGGGAGCACGAGCGGCGACGGGAGCACGAGCGGCGACGGGAGCACGAGCGGCGACGGGAGCACGAGCGAGGATGGGAGCAGCGAGGGCGATGAGAGCACCGGCGAGCCCGCCTGTACTGCGACGGGCTTTGCTGCCCTGCCCGTGATCTGGGACATCCCCCCTTCGGTCAAACCGGCCTCCTTCGGCAGTGGACTGTGCGCTCCCTACAGCTACATGACCCTAGATCTCGACGGAGATGGCTCGATCGAGCTCGTGGCGACCGACAACTGCGATGACCAGACCTCGCTGGGAGAGGGCCAATGGTGGGTCTACGAGAACACCGGCGACGGCTTCGCACCGATCCCGACGATCTGGGCGACGCCCCCGAGCACGGGCACGCCAAACGTCGGCTACTGCACCCCCTACGCCGACGTGCTCCTCGACCTCAACGGAGACGGTCTGCTCGACCTCGCCGCTGTGGACGATTGCGTGAACGGGACAATGATGGGGGCGGGTCAGTGGCTGGTGTGGGAGAACACCGGCGAGGGCTTCGCGCCGACCCCCACGATCTGGACGACCCCCACGAGCGCTGGGGCGCTCAACCTCGGCTATTGCGATCCCTACGCCGACATGGTCATGGACATGAACGGCGACGAGCTGCCCGAACTCGTCGCCGTGACCGACTGTGGCGGCCCCGAAGCCCTCGGCGAGGGGGAGTGGTGGATCTACGAAAACACTGGCACTGGCTTCGCTCCGAGCCCCATGAGCTGGCCCACCCCCCCGAACGTCGGAGCGCTCAACATCGGCTACTGCGACCCCTACGCCGACACGCTCATGGACCTCGACGGCGACGGCCTGCTCGACCTCGTGGCGGTCAGCGACTGCGATGAGCCTGCCCCGCTCGGTGAGGGCGAGTGGTGGAGCTACAAAAATACGGGCAGCGGCTTCGCGCCGTTGGCCTCGGCCTGGTCGACCCCCGCGGACGTGGGAGCGTTGAACAGCGGCTACTGCGATCCCTACACCGACGCGGTCCTCGACATCGACGGCGACGGAGAGCTTGAGCTCGTGGTCACCGGCGACTGCGACACCCAAAGCCCCCTCGGCGACGGAGAGTGGTGGGTCTACGACAACACGGGATCCGGCTTCGCCAACCCCCCGACCATCTGGTCGACGCCAGCCGTAGTCCACGCGGGATCGATCGCGGGGTCCACCTGCGACCCCTACATCTATGGGGTGAGGGACCTGGACGGGGACGGCCTCGTCGATCTCGTCGTGACCGGTGACTGTGACAGTCAGACCGAGCTCGGGGAGAGCTATTGGCGGGTCTACTTGGGGGAGTGCGAGTGAGCTGCCCGGGGGGATCTCACCCCAACTTCGGCAGGTTGACCATGAAGCGCGTCCCCTCGCCGACCCTGGAGTAGACCTCGATGTCCCCCCCGTGGTCCTCGACGATGCGCTGAACCAGGGCCAGGCCGATGCCCGAGCCGCCGTCCTTGGTGGAGAAGAAGGGCTCGAAGATGTGCTCGAGGTCCTTGTCGGGGATGCCCCGGCCCTGGTCGCGGACGTGGATGTGGACGAACTCGAGGCTGGCGACGACGCCGAGCTCGAGCCGGCCCTCGTGGGCCATGGCCTGGGCGCCGTTGCGGACCAGGTTCCACAGCACCTGGGTGATCTGCGAGCTGTCGAGCTCGGCGTGGACGGGGGTCGGGGGCAGCTCGAGGGCCAGGTCGATGGCGGCGTTTTGGGGGTCGGCCTCGAAGGCCTCGGCGAGCTCGCGCAGGGCCTGGCACAGGTCCACGGGGGCTCGCTCGAGCTTGCGCGGGCGGGTGTAGTCGAGGAGCTCGGTGACGATCTCGTTGAGGCGCACGGACTCGCGGCGGATCACCCGGATCAGCCGGCGGTCCTCGTCGTTGGCGTCGAGGGTGTCGAGGAGCTCGGCGCAGCCGGAGATCGCGGCGAGGGGGTTGCGGACCTCGTGGGCGACGGACGCGGCCAGGCCCCCGAGGGCGGCGAGGCGCTCGCTTCGACGCAGGACCCGCTCCATCTCGCGCAGCTCGGTGACGTCGCGGAAGTTCACGACGTGGCCCAGGAAGCTGCCCTCCTCGTCGAGCAGGGGGCTGCAGCTGAGGCCGATGTTGATGGTCCGGCCGTCGGGGCGCTCGTGGCTGAGCTCGAAGCGGTGGTCGTGGACGCCGGAGTCGGCGAGGTGCTTGGCCAGGCCCGGGAGGACCTCCTCGCAGTCGAGGCCGGCGAGGACGTCGTTGCGCAGCAGCAGCTCGCGGCCCGTGGGGTTGATGAACAGCACCCGGCCGGTGTGGTCCACGGTCAGCAGCCCCGAGGTCAAAGAGCGCACGATGTTCTCGTTGAGGGTCAGCAGGCCCTCGACGTGGGACTCGGACACGAGCAGCTGGGTGTTGAGCCGGGAGGACAGCAGGGCGATGGCGCCGATGGCCCCGGTCGCGCGCAGGAGGGCGATGAGCAGGGTCTGGGGCGTGACGGCCTCGCCCGCGCCGAGGCCCAGGTGGATCCAGTCGAGGAACTGGGCCAGGCTGACGAGGCCGAAGAAGGCGCCGCAGGTCGCGGCGGTCAGCCAGATCTGGCGGCGGTCGCCCATCATCGCCGCGCCCAGCACGGCGATCGGGAACAGGAACACGAGCCCCGAGAGCACGCCCCCGGTCAGCCACACCGCGGTCGAGACGAAGACGACGTCGGCGGCGCTCTGGAGGGCCGCGATGCGGTCGAGCTGCTTGCGGCGCAGCGGGACCCCCTCGCGCTGACGCAGCATCCAGCCCGAGGTGATGGTCAACAAAAAGCCGCCGCCGATGATGACCCAGATGACCGTGTCGCGGACGGCGATGTCGTGCTCGGCGTCGAACCACACCGTCGTCACCGTGAACAGCAAGAAGGCCGCCAGCAGCAACAAGCGCAGCAGCATGAAGTAGCTGATGCGCCGTCGGTGCGCCTCGACGTTGGGGTCGGGCAGGCGCGTGCGCACCCCTGCGGGCCGCAGCATGTCGACGCTGAGGTCTCCGCCGAGCGAGGGGGGCTGCTCCGTCTCGGCCATGGCTGCAGCCCTCGCGTTGGGGTGGGGAGAGCCCCTACTTGATGCCGCCGGCGACGTCGAAGATGGGCAGGTACATGGCGATCAGCATGCCGCCGACGCCGACGCCGAGGAACACGAGGATCAGCGGCTCGAGCATGGCGCTCATGGCCGCGACGGCCGCGTCGACCTCTTCTTCGTAGAAGTCGGCGATCTTCTGGAGCATGTCGTCCATCGCGCCGGTCTGCTCACCGACGCCGATCATCTGCACGACCATGGGCGGGAAGATGCCGGTCTCGAGCAGGGGCGAGGCGATGTCCTTGCCCTCGGCGACCTTCTCGCGGGCGTAGAGGATGCCGTTTTGGATCACGACGTTGCCCGAGGTCTTGGCCACGATGTCCATGGCGTCGAGGATGGGCACGCCCGAGGCGAGCAGGGTGCCCAGGGTCCGGGTGAAGCGGGCGACCGAGCCCTTGCGGACCACGTTGCCGATCACGGGCAGCTTGAGCTTGATCGTGTCGAAGATCAGCAGGCCTTGGGGCGTCTTGATGGCCGCCGAGAAGCCCACGCCGAGGGCGATGCCGACGATGGTCAGGAGCAGGAAGTGGCCCGTGATGAAGTGGCTGATGGCCAGCACGATCCGGGTCGGGCCGGGCAGGGAGCCGGCGCCCAGATCCTTGAACATGTCCTCGAAGGTCGGGAGCACGAAGGTCATCATGATGACCATGACGAGCAGGCCGACCACGATGATGGCCACGGGGTAGACCAGCGCGCCCTTGACCTGGCGGCGCAGCTTGGCCGACTTCTCGAGGTAAGTCGCCATGCGCCGGAAGATGAGGTCGAGGATACCGCCGGCCTCGCCGGCGGCGACCAGGTTGCGGAACAGGTCGTCGAAGACCTTGGGGTACAGGCCCATGGCCTCCGACAGGGACTTGCCGGTCTCGACCTCGGCCTTGATCTTGCCCAGCATCTCGCCGAAGCGGGGGTTCTCCGCCTGGGAGCTGAGCATGTCGAGGCACTGGACCAGGGGCAGGCCCGCGTCGACCATGGTCGAGAAGGTCCGCGTGAACACGACCAGGTCCTTGAGCGCCACCCCGGAGCCGATGGTCGGCAGCCGGAGCTCCATGGGCTTCTTCTTGACGTTGTTGACGACCAGGCCCTGAGCCGTGAGGCGGTCGCGGACGGCGGCCTCGTTGTCGGCTTCCATGGTGCCCGAGCGGTGCTCGCCGCCTCGGGTCGTCGCTTCCCAGATGTATGCTGCCATGTTGGTGGTCCTTGGTGGTCCTGGAGGCCGCTAGTAGTCGCGCTTCTTGCGTTGGACTTGAGACAGCCCCTTGCCCGACTTGAGCATCGAGATGAGCTCTTGGGGCTGGCTGGAGCGCTTGAGCGCGATGTCCCGCTCGATGGTGCCGTTGAGCACCAGCTCGGCGAGGGACTGGTTGAAGGTCTGCATGCCGTGCTCGCCCTGGCCGACCTGCATCTGCGAGTAGATCTGGTGGACCTTGTCCTCGCGCATGAGGTTGCGGATGGCCGGGGTGGGCACCATGACCTCGAGGGAGAGGGCTCGACCGCCGCCCTTTTTGGGCAGCAGGGCCTGACACAGCACGCCCTCGAGCACGAAGCTCAGCTGGGCGCGGATCTGGCTCTGCTGGTGCGGCGGGAACACGTCGATGATGCGGTTGATGGTCTGCAGCGCGCTGTTGGTGTGCAGCGTGCCGAAGGTCAGGTGGCCCGTCTCGGCCACGGTCAGCGCCGCCGAGATGGTCTCGGGATCCCGCATCTCGCCGATCAGCACGACGTCGGGGTCCTGACGCAGGATCGACTTGAGCGCGTTGGAGAAGCTGTCCGAGTCGGCCCCGATCTCGCGCTGGTTGACGAGGCACTTTTGGTGGTTGTGGATGTACTCGATCGGGTCTTCGAGGGTGATGATGTGCTCGCGCCGCGTCTTGTTGATCATGTCGAGCATGGCCGCGAGGGTCGTGCTCTTGCCCGAGCCCGTGGGCCCGGTGACCAGCACGAGCCCGCGGGGCTTGCGGGCGAGCTCGCGGACGATCTCGGGCAGGCCGAGGGTCTCGAAGGTCCGAATCTCGTAGGGGATCAACCGGAACGCGCCCGCGACGGCGCCCTTTTGCATGTAGAGGTTGGCGCGGAAGCGGGCCAGACCCTTGACACCAAACGAGAGGTCGAGCTCGAGGCTCTCCTCGAAGCGGTGCTTTTGCTTGTCCGAGAGGATGGAGTAGCAGAGCGTGCGGGAGTCGTCGGCGCTGAACGGGGGCGTGCGCAGCGGGACGAGGCGGCCGTCGAGGCGCAGCATCGGCGGCGAGTTCATCGTGACGTGCAGGTCGGTCGCTCCCTGCTCGAGCATGGCCTTGAGAAGCTGGTGCAGATTGACTTGAGCCATGGAGTTCCGTCGCGGCGCGGACGGGAACCAGGGTACAGAGGCTCAGGCAAAATCGCCACAATCACGCGACCTCCCCGGCTGGTCGTCCCCAAGCTCGCCTTGGCGCGGACGGGGTCCGAGGTGGGTGCGTGGGCGCGAAATCGCTGGGCGCTGGCTGGCGAGCCGGGACATACGGGAGCAGATGACCATGTGGGTCGCCCTGGGTCGCCCACCCCGCCCGCTCGCGCTTCTCCGCTCGCGCTCGTCAGCTGCCGCGCAGCGGGGTGCCCCGCTGGCCGCCCGCCGGGCCGGGCCCAGGAGCGATGCGCTCGCCCGCGGCGTCGATCTCCCACCCGTAGTCGATGCCCACGTAGTTGCGCAGGAAGGAGGCGAAGCGCTCCGGGGTCCGCTCGAGGAAGCGGCGGGTGGTCTCGGTCTGCGCCCACGGCACGGCGATGGCCGGCTCGCTCGGGCGCAGGATGAGGGCGCAGGCCCGGCGCAGGCTGTGGGTCTGGGCCGCGGCCGCGTGGTAGGTCTTGAGGTCGTAGAGCACCAGATCGCCGGGGTCGACGTAGAGGGGCAGCATCTGGGGGTCGTCGAAGCCCTCGTAGTCGCCCACGGGCTCGCCGACGCGGTGGAAGGACTTGCGCCCCTCGGTGAAGACGAAGCCCTCGAGGCCCGCCCAGTCGTCCCGGTGCGAGTCGGGGATCAGCCACAGGCCGCCGTTGTCGGGGTAGGAGCCGTCGAGGTACCACAGCGCCCGGAAGCCGTGGTCGCCCGCGTCGAGGAACTCGTCGGGCTCGCTCGGCGCGTCGTAGACGGTGTGGTGGTAGTCGCGGTGCCAGCCCACCGGGGGCGAGCCGGCGTTCTTGAGCACGGCGAAGGAGCGGTGGATGGTCAGGGCGTCGGTGCCGAACAGGGTCCGGTTGAGCTCGACGTAGGCGCTCGCGTCGAGCAGGCGGATGGCCTTGGGGCTGTGCTCGACGAACTCCGGGGAGGTGCGGTTGTGGCCGTGGGCCGGCGGATCGTCGGCGCCGAGCACCTCCCACACGGCGTCGCGCAGGTCGGCGACGACCTCGGGCGGGGCCATCTGGCGGATGAGCGCAAAGCCGTGCTCGCGGAAGCAGTCGAGGATGGCCCCGTGCTCGTCGGCGGCGAACTCGAAGCGGTAGGGCAAGGAGAGCTGCTCCCGGGGCGTGATCGGGCTCGGCGCGGTCACGGTCATGGCTTGGATTGTCGCCCGGACCTCGCCGAGGTCAAGGCGAAGCTTTGGCGCTTCCTGCCCCGCCGCGCTTGCGCCGGGTCAAGACGCTGCGCTCGGCGGCGGCGAGGGCCGCGGTGATCTGCTCGAGCAGGGGCCGGTAGCCCTCGGAGCGCCGCGCCTTGGCGCTGGCGTCTTCGTCTGCGCTGCGGCGCTCGTGCTCGCGGTAGGCGACGTTGAAGTAGCGCGAGTGGGAAAAGCGCGGGCTGTCGTCGTCGCGGATCGACACGAACACGTCGAGGCCCGAGGGGCGCTCGGCGCCTGGGCTGTCGCTGTCGTTGTCGTTGTCGAGGAACACTAGCTGGACGTGGGAGCGCAGCTCGAGCACGACCTTGTCGAAGCGCCAGCTGGCCGGGAGCGCGAGGCTGTCGAGGCCGATCTCGCGCAGGCTCAGGTACAGGAAGTTCCAGGTCCGCTGGTCCATCTTGGGGGCGACGAAGCCCTCGTCCCGGCGCTTGGACCACTGCCCCGGGTTGACCTGCACGTAGCCCGCGGCCTCGGCGATGGCCTCCATCTGGGCGAAGTCCTCGGCGGAGTAGCTGTGCGTGCTCAGGATGCGGTTGTCGTTGGCGAAGTCGATCTCGAGCTGGTAGCGCTCGCGCTGCTCGTAGTAGATGGTCGCCGGCAGGACCATGAACCGGAACACCATCACGTTGACGTCCAAGGTCGCGACGTAGTCCAGGGTCTTGGCGAAGCCCGCGGGCGTGTCCCCGGGCAGGCCCATGATCAGCGAGACCTCCGGGCGCAGGACCTCCTTGAGCAGCTCCATGCGCTGCTTGAAGCGCTCGAGGCGGACGACCCGGCGCACCGACTTGAAGGTCTCGCTGTTGACCGAGTTGAGCCCAAACAGGGCCGAGCGCAGGTTCAAGCGGGCGAGCAGGGCGGCCTGGCGCTCGTTGATGTAGGTGCTGTAGAGCGCCGCCGAGAAGCTCAGGGTCTTGTCGGGGTCGAGGCGCTCGACGAGCTCGATGAACTGCTCCATCCACGCCGTGTCGCGGTTGAAGATCGCGCTGCACATCTCGATGTGCTCGAAGTCTCGCGCGAGGGCCCAGCGCAGCTCGGCCTCGACCCGGTCCATGGAGAACTCGGCGACCTTGTTGGGGGCCGTGCTCTCGACACAAAAGGCGCACGAGTAGGGGCAGCCCCGGTCGGTCTCGACGTAGAGGGTCTTGGTGTCGACCTCGACCAGACCCATGAGGTAGGGCGAGGGCAGGAAGTCGAGGGACTTGGGCCGGGTCGTGGGCGTGTGCGTGGTTGGCGGCTCCCCGGGCTCGACGCCGCGGTAGCTGAGCAGGTTGCCCAGCTCGGGGATGTGCGCGTCGAGGGTCCCGGCGGCGAAGCGCTCGACGATGTTGGCGAAGGTCTGCTCGCCCGGGCCGACGACCAAAAAGTCCGGGCGGCTGTCGTCGACGGCGAGGTCCTCGTAGCCCTTGGAGCTGGGCCCCCCGACGACGATGAGCAGCTCGGGGCGCCGGGCTCGGAGCGCGCTGACCAGGCGGACGACCCGGGGCAGGTTCCACAGGTAGGCCGAGAGCCCGACGATGTCGGCCTGGGTCGCCAGCACGAGCTCGAGATCT
This sequence comes from Plesiocystis pacifica SIR-1, assembly GCF_000170895.1. Lineage (GTDB taxonomy): Bacteria > Myxococcota_A > Polyangia > Nannocystales > Nannocystaceae > Plesiocystis > Plesiocystis pacifica. The sequence continues at coordinate 192,270 of NZ_ABCS01000003.1, forward strand.
TCGGCTTCGTCCGAGGTGACCTTGCGATCGAGGATCTCGACGCGATGCCCGGCTTCGCGCACGCCCTCGAGGCTCAGCAGGTAGGCCTGGATGCGGTACAGGCCGAAGGCGTAGGTGAAGTCCTCGTCGACGCTCGAGTGCCCGATCAGGGCGATGCGCAGGGGCGGGGACACGGCCTGACTATAGCCGCACGCGGGCGATGTGGGGCGCGAGGGCCTTCCACACCTTCTCGCGGAACAATACGTCCAGAGCCTGGACGTTGTCCGCGATCTGCTCGGGTCGCTTGGCGCCGACGATGGCCACGCTGACCCCGGGCTGGCGCAGGGCCCACGCGGCGGCCAGGGCGGCTGGGGGCACGTTGAGCTTGTTGCCGACCACGCGCAGGGCGTCGACGAGGGGCTTGGAGCGGGAGAAGCCTGGCTCGCGGAAGCGGTCGTCGCGGTGGCGCAGGTCGGACTCGGGGAAGCGGGGCAGGCTGGGGAATTTGCCGGTCAGCAGCCCCCGACACAGGGTCTCGTAGACCAGCACGCCCAGCCGCGGGACCTCGTCCGGGGCGGTGACCTGGCGCAGCGCGTACTCGAATTCCCGGCGCAGCATCGAGTAGGGCGTCTGCAAGCTGGCCAGCTCGGGGGCGTAGGCGAGGGCCTGGAGCAGGGGCTGGCTGCCGTAGTTGCACAGCCCGAAGTGGCGGATCTTCCCGCCATCGCGCAGGGCCATGAGCGCCTCGAGGGTCGCCTCGAGGGGGGTGTCGCGCTCGCACGGCCAGTGGACCTGGAGCAGGGGGATGGTGTCGAGGCGAAGACGGCGCAAGCTGGCCTCGCAGTCCTCGATGATGTGGTCCGGGGTCAGATCGCTGTAAGCGTGCCCCTCGAGCCCACGCCAGCGCACACCGACCTTGGTTGCGATGATCACGTCGTGGCGCCGGTTGCCCAGGGCCTCGACCAGGAGCTCGTCCGCGTGGCCGTGGCCGTACAGGGGCGCGGTGTCGAACCAGTTGATGCCGTGGTCGAGGGCGGCGTGGATCGCCGCGAGGGACTGGCGATCGTCGACCTTGCCCCACCACTTGCCGCCGATCGCCCAGCAGCCCATGCCGATGGCGGAGAGCTGGAGATCCGTGCCGGGGAGGGTGCGGTACTTCATGGCCGTCGGAGCCCGTCGCCCGGTGGGGCGAGGGAAGGGAGCTGGAGTGTAGCCTGGTCGTCACCGCGCCTGGGTCCAAGGCGCGCGCCGGAGCGCTTCACTCCGCGGGCACGATGCGGGTCTGGCGCGAGAGAAAGTTGCCTGAGCGCTTGAATTTGACCCGCGGATCACGTGACGATCGCCGAGCCCATGCGCCTTACTCTTGCTGACCTTCGCACCCCCCTGGGTTCCTTCGGGGCTCCCCTGTTGATGGGCCTGTTGGCCGCGACCTCCCTCGGCACCGCGGCGTGCTCCGACGACGGCAGCGGTCGAGACACGGACGTGGGCGGCGAGGGCATCCCCGAGTCGACCTCGGGCGACGAGGCCACCACCGAGTCCATGGACGACACCACCGAGGACGGCGAGTCGACCTCGGGCGAGGGCGAGTCGACCACCGAGGGCGACGACGAGGGCCCGATCCCCGATCCCAAGTTCGACGTCGCGACCATGCCCGACTCGCCGGACATCTGCGTCGTCCCGGACCACGTCCCCTGCGACCACCTCGACTACCCCAACGAGGAGCAGGAGGCCTGGCGCGCCCTCGGCCTCAACTGCCCCGGCGAGTTCCAGGCCGACATCGACTACAACGGCCACTACCTCGCGCTCATGGTCCAGGAGGGGCAGCTGGGCACCTACGACCCGCCGACCTACCCCGTGCTCGAGGGCGAGAAGATGGTGATCCTCTCGACCGGCGACGCCTTCGACGTCGTCGCCCCGGGCAACGGCGACGGCGACACCTCGCTGCCAGGCAACGACCCGGGCAACCTGCCCGCGCCGATGAGCTCGGACAACGTCTCGGACACCGAGGACTGCGAGATGAACCCCGCCCTGATCGGCATGGGCGACTGCTCGAACACCATCCAGGCCCAGTTCGAGGGCACCTCCGGCGCCTTCGACTACGCCGAGATGCGCTTTAGCATCGAGGTCCCCATCGCCGTCAGCGGCATGGCCTACAACGTCGCGTTCATGTCCTTCGAGTACCCGGACTTCTACGGCTGGGACTACAACGACATGTACGTCGCCTGGCTGCAGTCCGAGAACTGGACCGGCAACATCACCTTCGACGAGCAGGGCAAGCCCCTGTCCCTCAACGCCGGCTTCCTCGACTACAAGGACGCGCCGAACTTCATCGACTGCCCGCTGCCCTGCGACGCGCCCGAGCTCCAGGGCACCGGGCTCGAGGGCCGCGGCGCGACGAAGTGGCTCGAGACCAACGTGGGCGTGACCTCTGGGGAGACCATCGAGGTGATCTTTGCGATCTTCGACATCCAGGACAACATCGTGGATTCGGCGGTGTTGTTGGACAACTTCCGGTGGACCTGCCTGGGCGGGACGCCCGGCACGGTGGTTGGCTAACGGGCGCGCAGGCGCTCGATGAGGTACTCGCGGGCGAGGTCCTGCGGGTCTTCGATGGGGAAGTCCTCGGCGTCGTCGCCGAGGACTTCTTTGACTTTGGCGTGCTCGCCAGCGGCTCGGAGGGCGGCGATGTAGAGGTGGAACTCAGGGGATTCTCGCTCGACAGGGGAGCGTTGGAAAATTTCCGCTGCGGATCCGAAAAGACTACATAGAAGATCGATGGCTGCGAGTTCATGTTGAAGGTGGTTATGTGTTTCTCCCAAGGCGGTTGATGTCAAGTAAAGATAGTGAGTGCGTGCTTCGAATGAACTGTGGGTTAGCGCCATGGCACTCGCCGCAATCGAGTGTAGTTGGACCACGTTTGAGTGGTCACGTCCAAGGTCGAGTTCGGCCCGACTGACAATCTTCCAGGCTGGACTGTTGTTGTCCCAGGCTACATCTGGTGCGTTGAGGACTGCTCGGGAGGCCGCGCGAATTATGTATGGCGTGTGCCATCCAAAGTTGCTTCCGGTCTCTATTACATGTTCGATTGTAACGCCCTGCCAGTAGTCTTCATCTTGGGAGCCGAAAAGATGACTGATGATCGATTCGGGAGTCAAGTCACCCTGAGCATCAGGGAAACCCCAACGGTCAACCAGCTCCGTGTCGCCAAGATATGCAGCGGCAACACCAAGCACGTCGGGATAATTGTCGGGTGCGATGGTCCGCAGGCCGTGCTCATTGTTGAAATAGATTGCCGTCTGAAGATTTTTGAAGGGCCAGATGACTCGATCTCGTGCTAGGGACGCGAAGAGAGCTAGTTCTGGCCATGACCAAAGAGTGCCTCGTTCTTTCGTCATCCTCCGCATGAGAGACTTTCGCCAGTTCCAAATAATTGGGGAGTGGTGGAACTTCCGAGTATGTGGACCGGGCTCTCGCAACAGGCCGACGCGAGGAAGGTGCTGGTGGCTGAGCACAGTCGAGTCCGGGGATGCGAGCGCTGCACGTTCGAACTCCGCGTCGATGGCCCTGTCGATGTCCCCCCGGGTGAGTACGAGAGCGGTGTGCAGAGGACCTTGTTGGGCAGTGACAGGAAACCACCCCGGCGTATATAGTGTTGCGTTGTCGAGAACACCAAGGCCTCGGTGCCTGGCCTCTGCAACTGCCCAACGGACACGCCATAGAGCACGTACTGAGTCTATGTTTATCCAGCGGATCGTACCCTGGACGTCTTGTTTGAGGTGCTGAACGAGGCTGTCGTAGTTCTGCGCAGGGTCGAGTACTTGCGCTTGTGTTTCAAGGGTTGTGAGAGCAAGGTCTAGCCCAGGGCCAGTCCATGCGACGCCGGGCCACCAAGTCGACCCGACCCGAAGCCCCTCTAACGCGAAGTCAGGTACGCCGTCGGGGCAGGGGACGAAGTGCGATACCCAGTCGTGCAGGTCGGGGCTCTGGAATTTGAAGGGGATACCAAGTGCTTCTTCGACCCAAAGGACGACGCGTAGCTTCTGCTGGGCAAAGATTGGTCGGTTCAGGTTCAGCCAGTCGAGATCCTCGGCGCGGACGATGAGCAGGGCGAGCGCGCCGGGCTCGAGCGTGGTGAGCTCCTGCGCGTCGAGCAGCAAGCGCCGGTCTGGATCGACCTCGGAGAGCGTCCGCGCCAGCGAGCGAAGGCCCCACAGCTTCGCGTCTCGGACGGCGATCAGTACCCCGTCGTGCCCGAGGTGCAGCCAGCGACGGATATCCTTCAGCCAGCGATCGCGTCCGCGAGCTTGACCTTCAGGAGCAGAGGGTGGGGGAAGAACCATTCGCTCTCGTTGGGGTAAGGGAGGATCAGGCACACGTCGAGCATCTCCGAGACGAGCTCGTCGTCTGGGAGCTCGCCTGGTTCTTCGATGAGCGCTCGCAAGATCCCGATGTGGCCGCGGGTCAACCCGGCCTCGGTCTCGGCGCGGAGGCTGTCGATGGCTTGATCGACGATCGCATCGGTCGCGCTGCTCAGGCTGTCGTCCCACGCGGGCCCGGAGAGCTCACGGATCAACCGGACAAACTCGCGGATGCGACCGCCCGAGTAGTATGCGAGCTTGCGCAGCGCGGGTTCGGGGATGAGGGCCCCGCCGGGATCGAGGTCGGCTGTGCGCCGGCGGAACACCTCGATGCATAGATCGATGCCTGGGCCTCCGGGCTCCCAGCTCTCAGGTGTCGTACGATCGATGACCGGCGCGTTGGCGAGGGTCTTGGTCGTGAACTTGCGGACGTGCTTGCGTAGCGAGCCCCAGTGGAGCGCGATGGGGCCCGTGGACACGACGTCGCACTCGAGGCTGCCGAGCAGGGAGGACTCGACGAACAAGGCCTTGGTGCGGGCGCGGTCCTTGATGCGGTCGAGGCCGTCGATGAACACGCTGAGCTTGGTCTCGTACTCGCTCTGGAGCGTGCCGATGAGCCCGTTGACGGCGCCGAGTAGTTGCTGAACTCGCTGATCTTGATCGCTGCGCAGAGCCCGGCCTGGAATGCCGAGCGGAAAGCGCCACTGGATCGACTTGCCCGTCTCACCAACAGCTGCGAGGCTCGCGCCTGCGAAGGCTCCGGCGGGTCCAGCGACAACCCCACCGATGGCCCCGCCAGCGAGCACGGCGACCGTCGACGCGAGCTTGGCGAGGTCGAAGGTCGGGCTGTCCTCCTCGTCGATGAAGGCCTTGGCCGCCTTCTCGAGCGACTTCGTCTCGCGTCGCTCCCAGCTGTGGCCGAAGTGGGCTTGTGCCGCTTTGTAGATGCCAAGCCCGACGAGGAGGACCACTTCCCATGGCTGGATGCGATCGAGCGCGGCGGCATCGCCGACTCGTTTCTCGAAGTGGTTGACCAGGTCGATGAACACGACCGGACCCTGCTTGCTCCGCTGCGCGGCGATGGCGAGCAGCTCCGTGGACTTGCCGCTGCCGATCCCTCCCAGGATCATGAAGCGCTTGTGCCCGCCCATCGGCCGATTCAGCTCTCGCACGATCGCGTTCGCGGGGCTGTACTTCCGCTCGACGCGCCAGCCGGGGTTGTCGGCTGGCTGGAGCGGATCAAAGCGCTCATAGACCTCTGCCCAGCGCTCTTGCTCGGGAGTCTGCTCCGGCACCGCGCGAGTGTACACCCGCGCGGTCGATGTCAGAAGTCAGCGGCTGTCAGGAGGGCTCAGAGCGAGGCGCCCTTACCCGGCTCGATGTCCAGGGCCTCGCCGCCCTGGGCGAGCCACAGCTCGTAGATCTGCCAGCGCAGGTGGGCGCTGGCGAACTGCAGCATCATGGCCGCGATGTAGATGCCGACGAAGAAGGCGACCACGCCCAGCATCATCAGCACCATCGCCAGGGCCATGAACACCAGGGACGCGAGCAGGGCCGGGAGCCAGGTCGCCTTGCCCATGCGCCACACCAGGTCGAGGTCGAAGGTCTTTGAGAAGCTGCCGGTGAGCTCGGCGATGATCATCACCGGGTTCATGATCAGCGCGCCGAAGATGAAGGCGACGACCATGAGCAGGGTGAACGCCAGGCCAAAGACGATCAGCACGGCGGCCCCGGGGTCGTCGAGGGCCGCCAAGGGGAACACGACGGCCAGGGTCAGGGCCGTGGCGGGCAGGCTGATGACCATGCTCGCGACCATCTGCGCGACGAAGGGCACCAGGCCCGCGCGCAGGGGCTCCATGGGGTCGTCAAAGCCGATGCGCTCGACCGCGGGAGACTCGCGCCGGGCCAGGCGGCGGTGGATGTCGGACAGCCAGCCCATGAGCGCGATGGGGCCGACGATGGGGATCATCATCAGGACCAGGGCGATCAGCAGGTTGACCATGCCGACCTCGCCGACGCCGAAGCGCATGGCCTCCCAGGCGCTCAGGCGGCCGGTGAACTGCTCGGGCGGGGCCGCGGCGTCGTCGGAGGTGGGCGGGGGGCTCGGGGCGGCGTAGGGATTGACCGACATGGTGTCTCGTGAGGGCGAGCGAACCCGAGACTGAGGTCGGGCTCGACTTATTTCTCGAACGCGAAATCGTACAGCGCTTCGCGCATGCGCAGGAGCTCGTTGACGATGGCCTGGTTGCCCTCGTGCATGGCCAGGCCGGTGGCGCGGGCCTCGGCGATGAGCAGCTCGACGAGGGCGGGGGACAGGCCGAGGCTGGCGCCGAGCTCGAGGCAGGTGGTCCGCTCGTCCTCGGACAGGCCGTCGAGGGCGGCGACGGTGGTCGTACCCGAGAGCACGTAGCAGGCCTTGCGGCTGGCGGGGGGGAACAGCGCCGCGACGTCGTCGACACGGGATGTCGAGGCGTCGTAGTCGAGGACGTGGCGCTGGGCCGAGGGCGGCAGGCCCGAGATGATCAGCAGGAACTTGAGGCCGGTGAGCTCCTCGCGGCTCAGCCCGTCCGCGCCGGCGACGGTCTTGATCGCCTTGGCGAGGTTGATCTCGTCGGCGAGATCCATGGCCACCCCCTCGGGGCGGACGGAGTCGCGCAGCATGACGTGCTCGGCGTGCTCGCGCTCGGCGGCGTCGAGCGTGGCCAGGAACTGCGCGGTGCTCTCGGCGATGGGGTTGGCCATGTCTCCCCGTACTGTGCCCCAGCCCAACCTCCGGGTCTAGACTCGGGGTATGGACCGCCCCGCTCACCGCCGCTACTTCCATCGAAACCGGGGCGAGTGGACCTGGCGGGTGCACTTCGAGGCGCGCGACCTGGGCTCGGTTGAGCTGCCCGCGGCCAACAAGTGGCGCCTGCGTGGGATGTTGGTCAGCCAGGCCGTGCTCGGCGACGCGCGGCTGTGGACCCGGGTCGACTACGACGACGACGCCCCGACGGTCGGGCACTTGACGGTGATGACCAAGGCCGGGGTGACCCTGTTTCGCAGCGAGGAGCGGATGCACCTGGGTGAGGACGGCTCAAGCCTGACGGTGGAGGGGCAGCAGTACTGGTCGCCGCGCCTGGGCTTCGCCCGACCCCTCGGACCCTACGCGGGCCACGTCGAGCCGTGCTCGACCCGGGCGGAGTACCGCATGGACGTGCTCGGGCTGCCGTGTGTCTTCCGCAGCCAGCTCGACGGCGTCGCGGGGGTCATGGCCATCTCCGGGGGTCCGCTGTCTGGGAGCTTCACGCTCACCCGCGACTGCGTCGAGCGCATCGCGGAGCGCCGGGCGAAGGAGGGCTAGCTGACTAGGGCGCGAGCCACAGCTCGCTCAGGGGCCCCTCGGCCACGCGCGAGGCCGGGTTGGCGTGGCCGAAGTCGTCGGTGGGCTGGCCCGCGGCGTGCAACATGGTGTTGTAGAGGTTGGACAGCTGGCGGTTGTTGGCGTGGCCGGCCTTGGGGTAGCTGACGCTGCGCCCGTCGGTTTGAAAGCCCATGTTGTTGCCCCCGAGCAGGAGCATGGCGAACTCCTCGGCGTTGGAGTGGTGCTTCTCGCCGGTGTCGCTGAGGTAGAGCAGCAGGGTGTTGTCGAGCATGGTGCCGCCCTCTTCGGGGACGGCCTCGAGGGCCCGCGCGACCCGGCACATCTCGCCGACGTAGCGGTTGCTGAGCGCGTAGAGCACCTGGTAGTAGGCCTCGCCCTCGCCGTGGCGCAGGTCGTGGCCGGCGAGCATCTGGCCGCCGGGGTAGAGGTCGACGAGCGAGGGGTACTCCTGGCTCCAATAGTAGGCGCCCGCGCCCATGGTCACGACGACGACGTTGGTCAGCCCCGCGAGCAGCGAGGCGATGGCGATGTCGACCTGCATGCCGAGCTTGGCCAGGGGCGAGTCGGAGCTGTAGGGGTCGGGGTCGAGCTCGCCGGGCTCGGCCGGCTTGGCCGCGCTCAGGGCGTCCTGCATGGCCTCGAGCTGCTCATCCCGGGCGATCTGCTCGAGCACGGAGGTCTCGTAGGTCTCGAGCTTCACGCGCCCGCGCGAAGACGGCACGCCCGCGGCGAGCTCGGCCTGCACGTCCTCGAGGGCGAAGGCCAGGAGCTGCTTGCGGGCCTGGAAGTCGGCCGCGGCCTGGCCGGCGGAGACCGAGCCGAACAGGGTGCTGAACGAGGCCGAGGGCTCGAGCAGCACGGGCGCGGGCTTGCCGGCCGCGAACGCGCAGCTCGAGTAGTTGAGCGGCGAGGTCCCGGCCCCGGTGCCCACGCGCACGGCGTCGAAGGGGGTCGCGCCGCGGACCCCGGGGATCTGGCTGAGCACGCTCTCGATGGTCGGGCCCGTGGGGCCGCCCGAGGACTTGCTCGCGCTCAGGGCCCCGTGGTCCGTGGAGTGTCCGCCGCCGAGGTTGGTCGCGGACAGGCCGAGGACCAGCGCCGCCCGGTCGACGAGGGAGACCGCGTCCTGGTCGCCCGCGAGCGCGCTCAGGGCGATGGCCTCGCTCAGCGGGGCCGCGGGCACGAGCACGGGGTCCTCGTGGGCGTAGTCGCGGTTGGACTCGACGGGGGTCCCGGCGATGCCCTCCAAGGTCGCGAGGGTCTCGGGGTCGCGCATGCACTTGGGCCGGGTCCCGTTGCCCTCGAGGAAGATGACGAAGCGCTTGGGGCAGTCGTCGAGGTGGGGCTGGCGGCGGGGGCCGCCGCGCTTACCCAGGGTCGCGCCAGTGAAGATCGCCGTGCCCGCGAGCAGGCTCGAGGTGGTCAGGAAGTCGCGTCGCTTCATGGTCGGTTCAGTCCTGGACGCGCAGCTGGAAGCTGTCGCTGGTGAAGAGGGCGGTGAGCACGGCGGCGAAGGAGCCCTCGCTGTCGACGTAGGCCTGCTCCATGGCGACCAGGGTGCAGGCGTCGGCGAGGGTCTCTTCGCGGCCGACGAAGTAGCGGAACACCTGGCGCAGGAAGCAGCGCTTGGCGTAGGGGGAGGCGGCGAGGCGCTCGTTGAAGTCGATGGCGGAGCTCACCGGCCCGTCGAGCTCGGGGGAGGGCATGGCGGTCAGCTCGCTGGAGCCGTCGGGCGCCGAGCCGTGGTCGTCGACGCGCAAAAAGCCCGCGTGGTTGTAGATCTCGAAGGGGTAGCCCAGGGGGTTCATGAGCGAGTGGCAGCTCCAGCAGTAGGGGTCTGCGTCGATCTGCGTCGAGATGCGCTCGCGGGCCGAGAGCTCCTTGGACTCCTCGCTCAGCGCCGCGTCGACGTTGAGCGGGAGGTCGGGGATGTCCTGGCACAGCAGCTCCTCGCGGATCCACTTGCCGCGGTGGACCAGGTTGGGGTCGTTCTCGAAGGACAGGCCGTGGGCCCCGAGCCAGGCGGGGTGGGTGAGCACGCCGGCGCGCTCGTTGGCGGGCAGCTCGATCCACCGGGCCTCGCGGGTGGCCTCGGTGACCCCGGCGACGTTGTAGGCCTTGTTCATGTCCGCCGTCGACTGCCAGATGGTCGACTCGCCCTGCTGGTAGCCGGCGGTCGCGGGCGTATAGAACATGCGCGAGGTCAGCAGCTGCTCGAAGATCGCGGTGTCGGACTCGAGGATGCGCGCGATCATGTCGTCGAGGTGCTCGACGAAGGAGTTCTCGTAGCCGTAGAAGGGGTCGACCTGGTTTTGGTAGCTCTTCTCGACGGAACCAACGCCCTCGTAGGCGGAGGTGTGGGCGACCTCGACCTTGGGCGGCTTGGCGGCGAGATCGCCGTAGTCGAGCCACTCGCGGAAGAAGGCGCGCACGCCCATGCCCATCCAGTACTCGCTGCGGTTGTCCCAGTGGCGATCGTCGGCGCGCTCGAGGTAGAGGTCCTGGCGCAGCTCGTCGACGCCGCCGAGGTACTCGCGGACGAGCTCGTCGACGACGGCGGGATCGGACAGGGAGCCGTCGAGGGCCGCGTCGGTGAAGCCGGCGAGGTAGCCGTCGACGTCGCCCTTGGACTGGAACATGTGCTTGCGCCGGACGCTGGGCGCGTTGGGGGCGGTCTTGGCGATGGCGTAGGCCATGGCTTGGGCGAGCTCGTGGGGGCTCAGGCGGAGCCGGCCGTGCGCGTCGACCTCGAGCTGGTCGCCCGCGGCGTTGTCCCGGCCGTCGCCGAGCTCGCTGCGGAACAGGGCGTCGACGGTGACGTAGGAGGCGGTCACGATGGAGCCGATGGTCTCGGTCCGCGCCGCGGGGTCGGCCTCCATGGCCAGGGCGGCCTGGGCGAACTCGACCAGGCGGTCGACCTGCTCGTCCGTGGGCGGGCGGTAGTGGGCCCCGCGCTCGAGCAGGCGCTCGACGTAGTACTGGGTGCACTCGGGGCTGGGGGCCGCGTCGCCGATGAAGCAGTGCAGCTCGGGGTCGCCGGTGACGGTGGTGATCGCGTTCTCTTGCCAGCTGGCCGTCTGCGCCCAGGGCAGGCCGATGCCGGCGACGCTGTCGAGGTAGAGGGAGAGCACGCTGGGGTCGAGGGTCTCGTCCTCGGCGTAGCTCGAGTAGCGGTGCTCGGGGCGGGCGTAGAGCGGGTTGCGGTCGAGGTCGGTGCCGTGCCAGCTGCCGACGTTGCGCGTCCACGAGTAGCGGTCGATGAGCCGCAGGTCGGCGGGCGACATGGCCGGGGCGTCGACGCAGGTGAACAGCTGGTCCTGGTCGAGGGCGTTGCCCGAGGGCTCGCCCTCGCCCTCGTCCTCGCCGCCCTCGGTCTCGTCGCCGGTGTCCTCGTCTTCGGAGCTGGTGTCCTGGCCGATCTCGTCGTCACCGCCCCCCTCACCGCCGCCGGCAGGGCAGCCGCACAGCGCGACCAGGACCCCCGCGGCGACGAACGAGGGGCAGCTCGCTAGCGCCCGCGTCGTCGATGCCATTCATCGGCTCTACCACACCGCGAGGTTGGGAGGGCCGCAATTCCGATGGCTCAAGCTGACAGCCGAGCGTTGGTGGCGAGGCGCTGGCGGTGGCTCTCGGCCCAGCGCAGGGCGACGGCCAGGCTGTCGCGGGTCAGGGGCTTGTCGATGCGACGGCGGCGGTGGGTCCGGAGGAAGGACTCGGTCGCGTGGTTGAGGGCGCCGCCGGTGACGAACCAGAATTTCTCGGCCAGCTCGGGGCGAACTCCGGCGACCTCGGCGTGCACCTGATCACCGGTGAGTTGCGGCATCATCAAGTCGCAGAGCACCAGATCGAAGTCGCGCTCGGGGTCGGTGAGCACGGCGAGGGCCGCCCGGGGATCGCCGTGGGCGAGGATCTCGTGCTCGGGCTCGAGCAGGCGGGTCAGGGTTCGACGCACGCCGTCGTCGTCGTCGAGGACGAGCACGCGCAGGGAGCCCTCGACGCTCGGGGCGAGGCTCATGGTCGAGGGCAGGGAGGTGTCGTCTGCGGCGGGCAGGACCAACCGGAAGATCGTGCCCTCGCCCTCTCGGGTGTCGAGCTCGAGGCGCCCGCCGTGCTCGCGGGTGATGCTCTCGCACACCGCCAGGCCCAGGCCCGTGCCCACGCCGACGTCCTTGGTGGTGAAGAAGGGCTCGAACACCTGGGCGCGCAGCGCCTCGCTCATGCCGGGGCCGTCGTCGATGACGCTGGCGATCACCTGATCGCCCTCGGCGCTGAGCTCGAGGGTGATGTTGCCGGGGCCGCGCTCGGGCGGCATGGCCTGGGCGGCGTTGACGATCAGGTTGACGAAGACCTGGGCGAGCTTGCCCGCGTCGCCGCGCACCGGCGGGACCTCGTCGAGGCGGCACTCGAGGGTCAGGTGCTCGGCGAGCTCGTGGCGCGAGAGCTTGAGGGCCGAGCGCAGGACCTCGGCGAGGTCGACGGGGACCTGGCTCAGGCGCATGCCCTGGAGGCTGTCCTGGGAGCGAGGCTGGCGGACGAAGAGCTTGAGCTCCGAGACGATGTCCTTGATGCGCTCGGCGCCCTCGATGGCCTCGCGCAGGGAGCCGGCGACGGCGTCGAGGGCCTCGGCGTTGGCGTCCTTGGGCCCGCTGCGGGTGAGCTCGTCGAGGTCCTCGCTGGCGAGCTCGAGGTTGCCGAGCACGAAGGTCAGCGGGTTGTTGATCTCGTGGGCGACGCCCGCGGCCAGGGTGCCCACGGTGGCGAGCCGATTGGTGCGCAGCAGCTGGGCCTCCATCTCGGCCTGGACCGCGGCGCGCTCGCTCTGGGCCCGGCGTTGGGTCTCGAGCACGAGGCGTCGCCGCAGGTCGCTGGAGTAGCCGAACAGCAGTCCGATGCCCGCCGTGGCGAGGTGACCGAAGACCGTCGACGGCTCGAACAGGAAGTCGGCCGGGGGGTAGCCGCCGAGGGCGAGCATGGCCGCGGTGAAGGGCAGGGAGGCGAGGCCGGCGTAGGCCGACGCGCGCAGGCCCAGAAACCACGAGGTAGCGACGACGGGGACGATGGTGAGCATGCCGGCGGGCACGCCCCGGGAGCCGAGCGCGACGAGGGCGACGGCGGTGAGGATCCAGGCCACCAAGACGATGCGATGCCCGCGGACGGTCGCACCCACGTCCGCGCTCAGCTTGCCATCCTGACCGTCCACAACCCATCTACGGTAGCGATCCTTTCGACGCCGTGGAGCGTGTTGAAAGCTGGGTGGAGCGGGCTACGAGCGAACTGCATGTTTTGGGCGGACCGAGCTGGATTTGAAGCTTGCGGCAGCCGCGCGTTTGGGGCGTCCGCGCGCACCAGCGGGGCTGGTTGCCGCTCTGGCCGAGAGAGGGACTGCGGTCACCCGCTCAGTCGCCAGATCGTGGGACGAGCTGCGGCCACACGCGCACGAGCCACGGACGCACGCGCTCGATGGTCCGCGGGGCGATGGCGCACAGCCGCGGATCGACGCTCGGCATCATCGCGCGCACGCGCTGAGCGACGAGGGCATGGAGGACGTCGTCGCGCTCGGAGGTGATGATGCCGCGGGTGCCCTCGGCCTCGGCGAGGGCGCGGGCGGCCTCGGACCACGCGCCCACGCGGGCGTAGACGATGGCCGTCGACAGGGCGAGGGCCCGGGGCGCGTCGCCGTGGACCGTGCGTCGGGTCAGCCGACGGGGCGGCTTGGCCTGGCGCGGCTGGGCGCGCAGGACCTCGGCGAGGGCGCGGGCGTCGGCGGCGTGGTTGCTGAGCGCGGCGACCCGGAGCAGGGCCGAGGCCACGGGCTCGAGGGAGAGCTTGGGCGGCTTGCGGTAGTCCCGGTGCACGAACCACCACTCGATCTGCGCCCAGGCCTCGTCGAGCTCGGCGCGGGCGAGGGCCTGCTCGGCGCGGACGCAGCACAGGTAGAGCTCGAGGGCCTCGGGGCTCAGCGGGGCCGAGCGATCGCCGAGGGGCAGGGGCGCGTCGGGGCTGTCGGCGATCTCGCGGACCCACGCGGGGGTCGGGCCGAAGGGCATGGCGACCACGCAGCGCGCCCGGAGCCGGCGCTGCACGGCGAGCACCGAGAGGCCGCCGAGAAGCACCGCGAGCCCGGCCCAGCTGCCGAGCAGGGCCGTGGCGGCGACGGTCGCTGGCGCGGCGCCGAGCTGGGCGAGGGCGCCAAAGCGCTGCGCTCGGGTCCCCGCGCGGTGGCTCGCAACCAGGGCGCGGATCGGCTCGGGGGCGCGCTGGGAGTCGAGGGAGACGAGGCTCCGGGGGACGCGCGCGGGGCTGCGGTAGCCCTCGCCGCCTTGGTGGCCGAGCTCGCCGAGGCGCCCGAGCAGCTCGGGGAAGGTGCCCGAGAGCAGGGCCCGCGCGGACGCAGAGCGCTCGCGGTCGGCCAGCCGAGCGACGACCGCGTCGCGGGCCGGGGCCAGGCGCCGGGCGGCCGCGGCCTCGGCGAGCACGGGGAGCGCGGGGAACGGGCGTCAAGGACCGGAAGGTGCACTCTCGGATCTACCCAGGCCGCCTCGAGCCGAGCTCCGGGGCGCCGGCTGGGCCTCGAGTGCTCGAGCACGGCGAGCAGGGCGAGGT